>NASX01000078.1 GCA_002085155.1 Sorangiineae bacterium NIC37A_2 | reverse complement strand
GCCGGCTCCCGCCCCCAGCACCCCCGCACCCGCACCGGCGCGCGATTGGGGGAAGACCGACGACTCAGATTGGTGAAGGGCGCCGCGCGCGCCCGCTCAGCGACTCTCATCCAACTCGACGCCGCGCCTGGCACCCTCGGCGCCTCTCGTGCATCCGAGGCTCGGTCAGGTGCACTCGAGGGTAACGCGCTCCGCGCAGGTGAGGGCACTCGAGGCTTAGGTGGGCTCATCGAGCTTTCGAGTGCACTCGAAGGCTCGGTCGAGCCCCCGCGGGTGTGATGGACCGGGGCCAAAAAGCCAAAGAGAGACCGGAGCCAAAAACACAGGACATTCGGGGTGCCCTCGCGATGCGCGCCACCCCGGAGGCGGATGCCCGAAGTCGTTCGTTCAGCAGGGATCGAGGAACTCGACCTTCGGGAACGGCTCAGAAGGACGCGCAAAGTAGTACCCCTGCAGGAGGTCGAGCCCGTCCTCGATCAGGACGTCGCGCTCTTCCTTCGTCTCGACGCCCTCACAGATCACCTCCACGCTGAGGTCCCGCGAACAGATTTGGCTGATGCCCCTGACTAAACTCCGTTTGCGCGGGGAGGTGTGAATGCCCCGGATGAGCGACATGTCGAGCTTTACGAAATCGGGCTCCAGGTGAACAAAGCTCGTCAGGCTCGAGTATCCCGCGCCGAGATCGTCGATCGCAATCCGATAACCTTTTTGGCGCAGACGGTCCAGCCTTCCGCTCAAACCGTTCACTCCTGCGAGCGTCGAACGCTCAGTGATCTCGAACACGATCCGTGAAGCAAACGGAGCGAGCAGGCTGCTCTCCGAGTAGAGCTCGTCGTCCGCGAGATCGGTCGGGTTCAGGTTCACGAAGAAGAGCTCCGCCGGGGCGCTGGCGATGATTTCGCTGACCTTGTTCCGGATCGCCCGCCCGAGCTCCACGGTGCGCCCGAGGCGTTCGGCCGTCGAAAAGAGCGCCTCCGGATGCGGCAGGGTCTCTTCTCGCGAGCGGACCAGGGCCTCGTAGGCGAAGATCGAGCGGGCACTACAGCGCACGATCGGCTGCACCGCCATCCAGAGCTTTTCGATCGCGCTGTCGAGGCGCGCCTCGAGGGAAGCTCGATCGCGGAGCCCGCCGCTCGGGAGCTCATCGTACTCGTTCGCTTGACGCTGGAGCTTCGCGAGACCGTGAAAACGAACCGCCCGCGCCACGGTCTGACGCAGCTTCTCCGGCTCGACGGGCTTCTTCAAATAGTGAAACGCTCCGAACTCGACCGCAGCGAGCGCTGTCTCGAGCTCCGGCTCCCCGGTCACGAGCACAACGGGGATATCGAGATCGATCCCGCGCACTTCGCGCAAGAAAGCGAGCCCGCCCATCACCGGCATATTCAGATCGCTCACGATGACGTCGACGCGCTTCTCCTGCATGATCTCGAGAGCCTCAGCGCCGTTTTGCGCCGAAAGCGTCACAAGGCCCATACGCTCAAAGATCTTCCCGTATTCGCGAAGGATGTCAGGGTCGTCGTCGACTAGGAGGACTGCCTCGTGTGCTGTCGATGTGTCCATGCCGTTTCCTGAGGAGGCAGCCTACATCGAGCCACCCGCTCCTTCTGTGCGCTCCCGAGCAAGACACCGAGAGTCTTCATTAGAGTACCGACCGCGCTCGCGATTGGCAATCAAAGAACACTTCGCTGCCCTCCGCCCCGCAGGCGCTATAGAGCGCTCGGTTACCAGCATCATCCCGCGGCGCTCGGGGCCTCAGGCGCTCTTCGTCTTCAGGAAGTTGATCTCGCGGAGGATGCGCTCAGGCTTAGCGAAGTAATAGCCCTGCAGCAGATCGATCCCGTCCTCACACAAGGTCTCGCGCTCGGCCTCCGTCTCGACCCCCTCACAAATGACCTGAATGCCCAGGTCACCGCTGCAGATCTGAAACAAGCCACGAACGAGCCGGCGCTTGAGCATGGAGCTATCCACCCCGCGCACCAAGGACATGTCAATTTTGACGAAATCCGGCTCCAGGTGCACGAAACTCGTCAGGCTCGAGTATCCGGCGCCGAGGTCGTCAATCGCGATCCGGTAGCCCTTCTTCCGGAGCTTAGCGATGCGCGACGAGAGTCCGCTGATGTGCGCGAGCTGCGATCGCTCAGTGATTTCGAAGACGACTCGGTGGGCATAAGGACGGAGCACCGCGTCCTCCGAGTAGAGGTCGTCATCATTCAGGTCGACGGGGTTCAAGTTCACGAACAGGAGACTGCCGTCGGTTTGTTCCGCGATCTCTCCCACCCGACTGCGAATGGTCCTTCCTAGTTCAGCCGTCCGCCCGAGGAGCTCAGCTGTCTCGAAGAGGGCCGCCGGGCTCGCGAGGGTCTCTTCGCCCGAACGCACCAGGGCTTCGTAAGCGAACACCCGAGTTTGTGACCAGGACACGATCGGCTGGTAGGCCATCCAGAGTCGGTCGAGCGCGGTATTGAAGCGCGCCTCGAGCGCCGCCCGGTCCGGCAAGCCGACCTGGGGGATCTCTGCGAGGGCCGCGGCCTGACGTTGGATGCGACAGAGGGCGTGCATATTGAGCGCCCGCGTCACCGTCTCCCTGAGCTTGTCGGGTTCGACAGGCTTCGTCAGATAGTGAAACGCGCCGTATTCGACGGCGATCATCGCCGAACGCAGCCGGGGGAAGCCGGTCACCATGATGACCGGGATGTCGAGGTGAACGGCGCGCACCTCCCGGAGAAAGTTCATGCCGTTCATGACCGGCATGTTCAAATCCGTGATGACGGCGTCGACCGTTTGTTCAGCCAAGAACCGCAGCGCCGTCGCGCCATTTTCCGCGACGATCGTCTGAACACCCATGCGCTCGAGGATCTTTCCGTACTCGCGCAGCACATCCAGATCGTCATCGACGAGCAGGACGGTGCCTCCGCTCACTCTCGGCTTCGCTGCTTCTTCCTGCTCCTCCATGCGTTTCCCCAGTGCAACTGTTCAAGTTAGCGCAAAAACGTGGCCTCGACCACTCCGCGCCCTTCGCGGTCCTCGAGTCTCAGAGAGCCTCCTTGCCTGCGAAATAAATCACTGAAAGCGAAGAGCGGCGCTGACGGCACCGGCTTCGCTTCCGCGCCACAATCGATACCTACAAGAACCTCAGATGTGGTGACTGATAGGTTGATGTGAAACTGAGCTCGGTCCATACGACCTCGCTGCGCCCCAGCCGCGACCGCGAAGGCCCCCAGCAGCGAACGGAACACGAGCGACGTGTCGCCGCTCACTGTCACCGCATCAATCTCCGGCGTTCGCTCCGTTGTGACGCGAGCGCCCCGAAACATCGACGAGCCCGCGTACTTCGCCGCGCGATCGTACAGCTCACCGAACAGGACGGGCGAGGTGCCCGCCGCCTCCACGTCGCGCACCTCTCCGAGCAGGCCTTTCAGCCTTCCAATCAGCTTGACCGCGTCGGCCACGTCGTCGCGCGCCCTTCGAAGCAAGGACAGCGCGCGCTCCGTTTCGCTCGGCTCGCCCGAAAGGGCCTTCTCCGCGTCGGCCAGGTCCTCCTGAACCAAGGAGATGTTCGAGAGCAGCGCTCCCAGCGGGGAGCCCGCCGCGTGACAGACTCCGAGCAAAAAGGACGCAGACGCATCCATCGCCGTCATCACGAGCTCCGTCGAGTCCGACTCCGACGCCCCTGGCATTTCATCCTCGCGCAAAATTGAGTCCATGGCAGCGTCGGCCAGCATATCGCCCTAGTCCGAACGGCCAATGAGAAAGGAAATGAAGCGGAGCCTTCTCCGGTGACGCCCAAACGGCGTTGAAATGGCCATGTCGCCGGATCCACTAGACAAGTCGCCGGATCGGGAAAACCCTGATGGCGTGAGGAAAAGGGGAAAGAGCTTGTGGGGTCACTCCTCCGGGTACCAGGGGGAGCGAGATGAGTGATCCGAGGCCCCGTCACCAGATCCTGCTCGTCGAGGACAGTCAGTCGGACCGACTCCTCACGATGACCGCTCTCGAGGACACAGGCATCCCTTACGACCTCCACGTCGTCGACACGGGCATGGACGCGCTCCGTTTCCTTCGCAGGGAAGAGCCCTTCAGCACAGCTCCACGCCCCGATCTCGTCCTGCTCGATCTCCATCTGCCGAAGATGAGCGGGCGCGAGCTGCTCATGCACATCAAGGGCGACGTCTACCTCCGCACCATCCCCGTCGTCGTGCTCTCGACGTCCGACGCCGAGGAGGACGCTTACCGGGCCTACGCGAGCTACGCGAGCAGCTACATCGTCAAGCCGATCGACATGCACAAGTTCGCCAGCATGATGCGCTCGCTCGGCGAATATTGGTTCAAGACAGTCCGCCTCCCGCCGCAGCCCCGAGAGACGGGCCGTGAAATCCCACCGTCGTCCGGCGCACCCACCTTCCAGCAAGCTCCGCTCAAGGTGCTCGTTGTCGAGGACAGTGAGACCGATACGCTCATCTTGAAGCGCTCGCTCGAACAATCCATCGCCAACTCACCCAAGTTCGAGCGCGCGACCTCGCTCACCGAAGCCTCGGAGAAGCTCCGCAGCGGGCGCTACGACGCCGTCGTGCTCGACCTCGGGCTCCCCGATAGCCAAGGGCTCGACACGCTGCGCTTCTTACGACGCCTCGATCCCGCGACGCCCATGGTCGTCCTCACGGGACTCGAAGATGAAGCGGTCGGGCCCCGGGCTCTCGAGATCGGAGCTCAAGACTATCTCGTCAAGGGCGAACTCGGGGGCACCGCTCTCGCCCGCTCCCTCCGCTACGCCATCGAGCGCAGCCGCGTCTGGGAGCAGGTGCTCGAAGCGCAAAGGCTGCAGGTCATCGGTCAGATCTCGAAGAGCGTCGCCCACGACTTTAACAATCTCCTCACCATCATCGGCAACAGCTCCGGTCTCCTCAAAGGAGCAAGTCCGGAAGACGCAGCCCCGCTCTTCGAAGAGCTCGAGTTCGCCGTCAAACGGGGCTCGATGCTCACGCGCCAGCTGCTCTCGATGAGTCAGAAGCAGTCGCAGACCCGCGAAGAGCTCGACCTCAATTCGCTCATTCGCGACTTCTCTCGCTTCCTCGCCGTGACCCTCGGTGACATCCAGCTCGCCACGGAGCTCGCCCCTGACCTACCGCCGATCCAGGCGGACCCAGCCGATCTCCGTCAGCTGATTCTGAATCTGATTCTGAATGCTCGAGACGCCATGCCCCAGGGCGGCACCGTGACGCTCAGCACCGAGCTCGTCGACGCGCCAGCGCAAATGGGCAAGGAGAGCTCTGGACCGTCGCCCCGGGCGCTCCGCTTGCGGGTCGTCGATCAAGGGAGCGGCATCGATCCCGCCCTCGCGGAGCGCATCTTCGAACCCTTCTTCACCACCAAGGCACAGAAGCGCCGCTCCGGACTTGGGCTCGCCACCGTGCGCAATCTCGCCTCCGAGCTCGGCGGGCTGATCGAGGTCGAGGCTCGACCGGGCGCGGGCGGAAGCTTCTCCGTCTACTTCCCCGTGCGCTCCCGCGGAACTCGCTCGAAGCCGAGTGAACCGACCAAGACGAACGCCCATGTGCGCGCCACCATCTTGGTCGTCGATGACGAGATCGCGATCCAACGCACCGCCGCGCGCATCCTCGAGCGCGACGGGCACCAGGTCCTCGTCGCCAGCTCCGGCGAGGCTGCCCTCGTGCTCTATGAGAAGGAGCGGGACAAGATCGACTTGGTGCTGACGGACCTCGTCATGCCAGATGGCATGAGCGGCAAGGAGCTCACCGAACAGCTGCGCAAACTCGGCGCGCAGATCCCGATCATCTACACGAGCGGTTACTCCGAGGAGTTCGCGACCAATGAGCTGAATTTGGTGCGCGGAACCTCCTTCATCGAAAAGCCCTACACGCCGGACGAGCTGCGCGCGATCACGAAACAAGCGCTCCTGAAAGATCGCTGAGAGCACGCCGGGTTACGCGCTTCGCCTTCGCATCACGAAACAATCGCAACGCTGCCTGAGTGTTCGAGCAGCAGAGCAGCGGAGGTTCGCTTGCGCGACTCCGAGGACGACTTCTTCGATGAGAGACCGTGGGAGGTCCAGGTGGACTGCCCACTCGGCTCCGGCTCGTGCTACCTTGACCGGGATGGAAGTTGTGGCGACGAAGAGAGCGAACACATGCAAGACATGCTTCGGGACAGGCGAGGTCGGGAGCGAAAGCGGAGCGGCGAGCTGTCCTGATTGCGGCGGCTCAGGTGAGCTCCCGGATACCAGTGTGCTCGTGGAATGGCGCGCCCGAGACATCGAGGCACATCACATGAAGCGTCAGGCGCCCGAGAGCGCCGACGTGCTCTGGCTCGTCTCCGAGCTTCGCCGCGCGCGCACAGCGCTTGCTGAGATTCTCAGCCTCGCGAGCGAGGTCGAAGATTCCGATCTCAGCGTGGCGCTTCGCGCCATCGCGAACCGCGCGCTGCAGGTTTACCGAACCACGCCGGTCGACGAATCCTAAAAACGGCGTGCGTTTCAGGTGCGCCGGAGCCTCATTTGGCGCTCTGACTACTCCGAGGCTAAACTCCAGCGAGGTTTTCGAGCTATGGCTTCCTTGAGCGGCACCGAGGTCGCACCCGGACAAATCCTCGCGGGGAAATATCGGATCGACCGCATCCTCGGTCGCGGCGGGATGGGTGTTGTCGTTCAGGCGACTCACCTCGCGCTCGACGAGCGAGTCGCCCTCAAGTTCCTGTTGCCTGAAGCGCTCGAGAACGCCGAAGCCGTACGGCGCTTCGAGCGCGAAGCGCGCGCCGCGGTCAAGATCAAGAGCGAGCACGTCGCCCGCGTCATCGACGTGGGGACCCTCGAGACCGGCTCGCCTTATATGGTCATGGAGTATTTGAGCGGGGTCGACCTTGCTCAATACCTCGAGCGCAGCGGCCCTCTCTCCATCAGCGAAGCTGTCGATTACGTGGTTCAGGCCATGGAGGCGATCGCCGAAGCCCACGCGCTCGGCATTGTCCATCGCGACCTCAAGCCAGCGAACCTATTTCGCATCGTGCGGAGCGACGGCACCCCCTCGATCAAGGTGCTCGATTTCGGCATCTCCAAGGTCGGCACCGACCACTCGATGACCCAAACGTCATCGATGATGGGCTCGCCTTACTACATGTCCCCCGAGCAGATGGTGAGCTCGAAGACAGTCGACGCTCGCACTGACATCTGGTCCCTCGGGGTCATTCTCTACGAGCTCATCGCAGGGAAGGTTCCCTTTGATGGCGACGTAATCCCTGAGATCGTCGCCAAGGTGCTCCAGAGCCCGATGCCGCCGATCGCGTCGCGCGTCGACCTTCCCCCGGGCTTCGAGCGTGTCCTCGAAAAAGCTCTCGCGAAGGAGCGGACGGATCGCTACCCGGACGTCGCGGCATTTGCGTTGGCGCTCGCCCCCTTTGTCTCCGCCGACACTCGCGCCTCGGTCCAGCGCGTGTCTCGGGTGCTCGGAGTTGTCCCTGACGCGACGCTCCCCGACGGCGTCGCGCAGCAGGACGAAGCTCGGCCCGCCCCCGCTTCCGTCACGACCTTCGGTGGCGCCGCCGCGACCCAGCTCGATATCCCCGCCGGCCTTCCGACGAAGAGCCGTGGTCCTCTCTACCTTGGTCTCGCGGTGGCCCTCGTAGCTCTCGCGGGCGCGGCCATGTTCGCCTTCGGCTCCAAGCCAGCCCCCGGCGAGGATGGTCTCGTCTCGAGTCCCTCGAGCACCGCCCCCGCGCCCGTCGCCGCCATCCCCGCGAGCGACTCTGCAAAGACAACCCCTGACGCGGGTTCCCCGGCCAGCGCCGAGCCCCAAGAGCCCGCGGCCCCCGCAAGCGAGGAAGCCAAAGTCCCCGAGCCCGAGCCCCAAGAGCCCGAGAGGCCCTCCGCGAACCCGACGCCGAGCGCCCCTGCCCCGGCCGCGACCCCCAAACCTGCGACCCCCAAACCTGCGACCCCCAAACCCGCGACCGCGACCTCCCGCCCCACGAGCTCCACGCCCGCGGCGCCCGCCCCCGCGCCTTCCCCCTCGACACCGAAGCCGCCGGCCGACCTGTTCTCCGATCGAAAGTGAAGTTCGGCTCGAACGTTCCATCGAGAGGTCGCCTTCGCTAAGAGAGGGGTATGCGGCGCTCGCTCTCGCTCGTCCTCGCTCTTTTCTTCACCACCACACAGCTCCTCGCGGCCGAACCGAAGACCGCTGACGAGAGCGTCCTCGGCGAGTTCGTCGTCACAGGCACTTCCGCGGAGCACATTCCCAAGGTCGCGATCCTGCCTTCGACGTCTCCTGCCTATGAGGACGTGATCGTGCGCGGCGTCGTGCGCCGCGATTTCGAGATCAGCGGCTTTTTCGATGTCATCCCGGACAACAAAGCCCCCGCTGGCGACTACCGGTTCACCGCTCCCGTAAACGTTGCCGCGTGGCAAGCGATCGGCGCCGAAGCGATCATCAAGGTCGCGGCCCAGGATGCTGGAAAGGACAAGATTGAGGTCCTCGGGATCGCTTACTTCCCCAGCGTCGGCGCAACGCCCGTCTACGAGACGAAGCTCACCGTCACCAAGGACGAAGCGCGCCGCACCGCCCACAAGATCACCGACGACTTGATCGGTGCGCTCACCGGGAGCCCCGGCGGATTCTCGAGCCGCTTCACCTACTCCTGGCCCGTGGGTGCGGAACCGGCGCATCTTCTCCGTCGACTCCGACGGCCATGGCCTCAATCCCCACACCGATCCGGCGGCTACTGCGCTCGCCCCTGCCTTCGGCCCCGGCGGCTATCTCTTCTACACGCAGAGCATGAACTACCTGCCCTACAGGCTCTTCAGCGTGGACGTGGCCAAGCCCGACTCGGAGAAGGAGTTCCCTCTCCCCTTCAAGGGTTCGATCTACGGTGTCGCCTTCAATCACGATCGCACCAAGATGGCAATTTCGGTGGCGAACTTCGGACGAAGCGCCATCTACGTCGGCTCCGCCAAGGGAACGGACTTTACGAAAGTCTCGGACACCGAGCTCGCGACGCACCCGGTCTTCAGCCCGAGCGGCAAGCTCGCTTGGATCGGCGGCTCTGAGCAGGGAACCCAGCGCGTGTACGTCGACGGCAAGCCCGTCTCTCCGAACGGCTTCACGGCGGCGGCTCCTGCCTTTTGCTCCACGGAAGACGGAATCTTCCTCGTCTATTCGGTCCAGACCGGCGGCGGCAATCATGACCTCGTCATGAGCAACGAAAAGGGCCAAGGCCTGCAGCGCCTGACCCAGAACCAGGGCAGCAACCCCTACCCCGCCTGCAGCCCCGATGGTCGCATGCTCGCCTTCTTCCGTGAGACGAAGAGCGACAAAGGTCTCTACGTCCTCTCCCTCAAGCGCTGGACCACGACGAAGATCCTCGGTCAGACCGGAGAGAGCTTGCGCTGGGAGCCCCTCGAGAAGACCGCGAAGAAGCGCGAGACGGGCAAAGATCCCGCTGAAGCGAAGGTCAACGCAGGCGAGGTCTGCGACACGCCGCAGGTAAAGAAGAAAAAGTAATCAGGCCAAGCGCCGCCTCTACCAAAGGCCCGCCCGACCCTCTCTCCTCACGAGAAGGGCTCGGAGCGGGCCTTAGAACTTGCCCCGGGTGACCTTGCCGATCGCGTTCGTCTCGCGCGCACCGAGCAGGCCAAACTGCACGCCGAATCCATCGACGCTCTGCCAGCGCACGACGCCGGGCACGCGCAGCTCAACACTCCCCGCCGCGGCAAAGCGAAGTTCGAGGTTCGCTCCCAAAGGCGGAGGTGTCATGCCCTCGGGCGTGACCAAGAACATCCCCCCGACGCTCAGATCGCGTGAGGTGACCGTACCGATCCAATCTCCGCTGACCTGAACATCCACCTGATAGGGAGCCCGGATATGCTCTCGTTTTTCACGCACGGCGGCCCCCAGAATAACGGCTCGTCAGCGAGACACGTAAGGGGAAAAGGAATACCTTGCGGGGTGCGCTGAAGTCGTCCCGACTGCCCTTTCGGAACGTGTCTCCTCCCCGCTCTACTCTGCGGCCTCAGGTCCTTGCTCTCGCCCTCGGAGCGACCCTTGCCCTCGGGCTGCTCGCGATTCAGCGACCGACCCGCACGCGCATCGTTCCTTTGCCACGCATAGATTTCCAAGAGCTCAAGCGACGCGATGCAGAAGATGCGCGCCTCCGGGAGAAGGCAGATTTCCCTGTGCACATCCGTCGCGCCGGCGAACGCTTTCGGAGGCTCGGTGCGGCGCTCTGGGCCGAGCGAGCGGGTGCGCCGCCGCTGGCATTTCCCTACAGGATCGAGAGCTCCCGCGTCGCATCGGTTGAGCTCGTCTCGGAGTTCAATGCGCTGCGCGCCGAGGGACAGTCGGCGGATTTGATCCGGCTCCGCTCGCTGCAATCGGAGCTCTTCGTGCGCGCTGTGCGCCGCTATGAGGAAACCCAAGAACTCTCCCGCGAGCTCATCGAGCTCGGTGGAGACTTCATCGACATCGCCCGCGGCTCCTGGATGAAGGACGGGCGCGTCATCTTCAGCGATCAGGATCTTCGCCTGCTCTTTCGCGTGCGCTTCGGAAAGCTCACGGACACCCATGGCCAAGGCCAGTTTGGGCCGAGCCCGGACGAGCTCCTCTACTACCACGCGCTCTTTCTCTTGCACCCGCCCGGCGCGGACGCACACTCAAGAAATAGCTACAAGTTGAACATCGTTGCCGCCCTCGAGCGCCTCGAGCCGAGCTACCCGGCAGGCCTCACCCGCGCGCTCCTCCTGCTCGAGCAGAACCAGCCGGAGGCCGCCGCCCAGGCGCTGTCCTCGGCGAAGCAAACGGGCCCTTGGACGCGGATCGTCCAAAATACCCTGCTCGCGGCGAGCGCGCTCCACCACGAACTATGACCACGGAACCTCTTCCGACCACGCCAGCGGCGCTCGCGAGTCGAGCTCTCGCGGGAGAGCTCCGCCTGGACGTAGCCGGGGCGGTCCCCAGCGTGAGCGCGCTGGTCGTTCGTGAGCTCCATGAGAGCTTGCCGAAGGAGCGCGTCCTTGTCCTCTTGACCGCGACCAGTGACGAGGCGCTCGATCTAGCCGGAAACGTCACGGCTCTGTTGCCCGGCGTGCCCACGCTCGTCTTTCCGACCATCGACGGCACGCCGTTCGATGGCGTTCGGGTGGAACGTCACCTGATCCAGACGCGCGTTGCCGCTCTCGACGCCCTCGGACGAGGCGCGGTGCGCGTGTTGATCGTTCCGGCGGCCGGCTTCGCCCGCAAAGTCATCCCTCGCTCCCTGCTCGACGAGGCGCGCGTGACGATTCGAACCGGCGAGCCCCTCGACCTCCGGGAAGCGAGCACGGCCCTCGAGCGCATCGGCTACGTACGCACGCCCCTCGTTGAAGACGAAGGGAGCTTCGCCGTGCGAGGCAGTCTGCTCGACGTCTGGCCAGCATCGTCCGCCGATCCGCTGCGGATCGAAGTCGACTTCGACACGGCCCTCGGCATCATCCCCTTTGACCCCGAGACCCAAGAACGCCGCCGAGATAGTGAGTCTCTGAAGGAGCTCGTGCTCCCGCTCGCGCGCGATGTCCCGCTCACCGGAGAGACGAAAGCTTGGGCTCGCTCGCGCATGCAAGAGCTCGCCGACGAGCTCCACATTCCGACGCGCAAAGCGCGCGCTCTGTTCGACGAAGTCTTGCTCCCTGCATCTTCTCTCGGCTCCGAGGCGCTCCTGCCCGCTTTCGCTGAGCTCGTGCCGCTCTCCGAATATCTCGGACCGGCACCGCTCTACTTGCTCGTCGAGCCCGCGAGCGTGCTTCGGACCTTGCGTGAGGTGAAAGATGCGGCGTTCAAAGCTCATCTTCACAAACAAGGAAATCTCATCTTCCCGGTCGAGGCCCATTTTGCCTCGGACGAGTGGATGGGGACCGAGCTCCGGACTCGTCAAAGTCTCTTCCTCTCCCGCGTCACAGTCTTCGGATCGGACGACGGAAGCCTCGAATCTCTCGCCTTCTCCCGGGGAGCCGAATACGACCTCAAGACTCAGGACAATCGCTCCCTCGCCGCCGCGCTCGAGCGCTCGCGCAGCGAGCGCGGCGAGTCGCCTTTGGCTCCGCTCAAAGAGGCCATCGCCGAATACACGAGCGAAGGCTACACGGTCATCCTCTGCGCGCGGACCGCGGTTCAAGCCGAGCGCCTGAAGAACTTGCTCTCGCACAGAGGCGTCGAGCTAAAAGACGTCGCGTCCATCCCGCGCGCCGGCGGCGCCGATTTCGAGCGCGCGGGCCTCTTCGTCGGCCCTGTCAGCTCAGGGTTCGCCGCGCCTGCCCTCCGCCTCGTGCTCATCACCGAGCAGGAGATCTTCGGCAAGCGCGCCCAGCGCGCCGCCCGCAAGTCCCTCACCAAGCTCAAGGCGAGCCTCGACGATCTCCGAAGTCTCACGCCCGGCGACTACGTCATTCACCGCGAGCACGGCGTCGGGAGGTATCTCGGACTGGAACATAGAAACGTCGGCGGCAGCACCGTCGACTTCTTCGTCGTCGAGTACCAAGGCAAGGACAAACTCTACGTCCCCGTCTACCGCCTCAATCAGATCCAAAAACACGCGGGCGGAGACACGACGCCGAAGCTCGATCGCCTCGGCGGTCAGACCTTCGAGAAGGCCAAGGCCCGCGCCAAGAAGCGCGCCCGCGACATGGCGGACCAGCTGCTCCGACTCTACGCCGAGCGCCTCACCATCGAGCGACCGCCGCTTCCGCCGCCCGGCGACGACTACGCCGCCTTCGAAGCCGAAGTTCCCTTCGAGGAGACTCCAGATCAAGCGGAGGCCATCGCCGACGTCCAGGCGGACTTGAGCGGACCGCGTGTCATGGATCGTCTCGTCTCCGGTGACGTCGGCTTCGGAAAGACCGAGGTCGCGCTCCGAGCCGCTTACCGCATGGCGCTCGACTCACGCCAAACGGCGCTTCTCTGCCCGACCACGGTCCTCGCCGAACAACACTATCGGACCTTCCAGAGTCGCCTCGGACACCTCGGAGTTCAGGTCGCCGCCCTCAGCCGCTTCACGACCGCTAAGGAAACGACCCGCATCCTCGCAGGCCTGAAATCAGGCGCGATCGACGTCGTCATTGGCACGCATCGTCTTCTCTCCTCCGACGTTCATTTCAAGCGGCTCGGCCTGCTCGTCATCGACGAAGAGCAGCGTTTCGGAGTTGCTCATAAGGAACGCATCAAAGATCTGCGCAAGAGCGTCGACGTGCTCACCCTGAGCGCCACGCCCATTCCGCGCACCCTGAGCCTCGCCATCGGCGGTCTTCGAGACATGTCCGTGATCCGGACACCTCCCGAGACGCGGCGCGCGATCCGAACCTTCGTCGCCGGGCGCGA
>NASX01000077.1 GCA_002085155.1 Sorangiineae bacterium NIC37A_2 | reverse complement strand
GCCCCAGGGTGGGTCATTTCAATAAGTAAGGGCATCGCCCGGTTCCCGTAGGCTTTGGGTGTCTAGACCAAACCGAAAGGACCGAGGATGCCCGAGGACATCGTAGCGCAGCATCACTTGCTGCCGGAAATGAAACTGCTCGAGACGCGACGTGCGGGGAGCGGTGGCTTGGAGTTCGTCGTGGAAATGACGAGCAAGTACGAGGTGTGTCCGCGCTGCGCGACGCGGAGCAGTAGCGTGTACGACCGGCGCTGGGTGACTATTCGGGACGAGCCCATCCGCCGGGGTGAGGTGCGACTTCGGATTCTGAAGCGTCGCTTCTCCTGCGGCCCTTGCGGGCGTCCCTTCACCGAGCCCGTGAGCGGTATCATCAAGGGCAAACGGACGACCGAGCGCTATGCGAGGGCTGTCCAGCAGGCTTGTGAGGAGTACGTCGACCTCAAGACGGTGCGCCAGAGATTTCGCTGCTCCGGCGGCTACCTGTACAGCGTGCTCTATCGACATCTGGAGCTCAAGCAGCGCGCGATGCGCAAGGGCTGGCCGGAGCGCGTGGGGCTCGATGAGCACTTCTTCAAGCGCGGCAAGGGCTTTGAAAAGCGCCAATTCGTGACCATGGTCGTCGACCAGACTGGTGGGCGTCTGTTAGAAGTCGCTGAGGGGCGCACGGGCAGTGACGTGGAGCACGCTGTGCGTCGTCTGACGAATCCGGAGAACGTGCGTTGGGTCAGCATCGACCTGTGTGACCCGTACAAGCGTTTCGTCCAAGACTACTTCCCGAACGCCAGCATCGTCGCCGACAAGTTTCACGTGCTGCGTCTTCCGAGCGCAGCTCTCATGAAGTATCGAAAGCAGGCGGAGCGCGGAAGGAACACTGCCTATCTCAGAAACCTCCTGCACAAACCCGGCTATCAAGTGCTCGACTACTGGAAGCCGCGCCTCCGGGATTGGCTCAAGCAGCACCCGGTGCTCGAAGAAGTCTACTGGGCCAAGGAGCGTCTGAGCCGTTTCTACCGCATCCGGAGCGTCACCCAGGCCGCCAAGGAGCTCACCCGGCTCACCGACTCGCTCTGTCTCAGCCCTGTCCCTGAGCTCCGCACGCTCCGCACCACGCTCAAAAAGTGGCGCTCTGCCATCCTCAACCGGAGCGGACGGAGTCCAGTGTACTGGACGGAGTCCGCGGAGGTCGACGAGCCCGCCGAAGGCGGGTGCCCGCAGGGCACGCGAGTCAACTACTGGACGAGCCGACAGACCAACGCCCGCGTCGAGGGCTTCAACAACAAGGCCAAGCTCGTCAAACGGCGAGCCTACGGCTATATCTCCTTCCGCAACTATCGACTCAGACTCCTAAACGCCTGCGGAGGCTAGCCTTTTCGGAGGACCCACCATGGAGTGTGAAGAGCCGAAGAGCCGCACGCGCGCAGGGCGAAGCGCTGAGCAGCGGCGAGCTCGTCAGTCCATTCTTTGGATTTTCGGGTGGAGCCGAGGGGGATCGAACCCCTGACCTCCGCATTGCGAACGCGGCGCTCTCCCAGCTGAGCTACGACCCCGAGAGGCGCCGGAGGGTAATGGGTCGGCAGGGCCTGTCAACCAGGGGCAGCGCGATCGAGCTCGCGACTTTTCAGCCAAAGTGTGCTTTGAAATGGCCTCTTCTCGGAAAGTTGCAGGGGAAAACGGCGAGCGCGGGTTGACCGAGAGGCTTGGGTGATTATGTTGCCGCAAGGATTGGCCGACCGGAATAAGTAGCAGAAATTGCTGCTCTTTCTTCCCCCATCGCCGGTCCGTGAAGGTCATCTAAGGGGAGGCCGACTACGCCTCACTCGCGCAAAAAAATCGTCCCGTAGTCTGGCGGGTCCAGTTCCAGACAAGAAAAGAGCAGCATCATGGCAAAGATCATCGGAATCGATCTCGGCACCACCAACAGCGTCGTCGCTGTGATGGAAGGCAAGGAAGCGAAAGTTATCGTCAACGAGGAAGGCTCGCGAACGACGCCGTCCGTCGTGGCTATCGACGACAAGGGAGAGGTCCTCGTCGGAACTGTCGCGAAGCGCCAGGCAGTGACGAACCCCGAAAACACCATCTACTCGTCGAAGCGGTTCATCGGACATCGCTACGACGAGGTGAAGAATGAGGTCTCGCGGGTCCCCTACAAGCTGGTGGAAGGGCCGAGCGGCGACGCTTGGATCGAGGTGCGCGGCAAGAAGATGGCCCCGCCGGAGATCAGCGCCAAGGTTCTCATGAAGCTCAAGAAGGCCGCAGAGGACTACCTCGGCGAGCCTGTCACCGAAGCGGTCATTACGGTTCCCGCTTACTTCAATGACGCTCAGCGTCAGGCGACCAAGGACGCGGGTAAGATCGCTGGCCTCGACGTCAAGCGCATCATCAACGAGCCGACCGCTGCGGCGCTCGCATACGGTCTCGACAAGAAGGAAAACGAGCTCATCGCCGTCTACGACTTCGGTGGCGGTACCTTCGATATCTCGATCCTCGAGGTCGGCGACAACGTGGTCCAGGTGATCGCGACGAACGGCGACACGCACCTCGGTGGTGACGACGTCGACGACGCGATTATGCAGTGGCTGATCGAGGAGTTTAAGCGCGACACGGCCATCGACGTGTCCAAAGACAAGATGGTCATCCAGCGCCTCAAGGACGCGGCGGAGCAGGCGAAGATTGAGCTCTCCTCGCGCCAGGATGCCTCGATCAACCTGCCGTTCCTCACCGCGGACGCGACGGGCCCGAAGCACCTCACGAAGACCCTCTCGCGCTCCAAGCTCGAGCAGATGATCCGCCCGCTCATCGAGCGGACCATCGAGCCGGTCAAGAAGGCCCTCGCCGACGCCAAGAAGAGCGCCAAGGATATCGACGAGGTCGTTCTCGTCGGTGGTTCGACGCGTATCCCGCTCGTCCAGGACACGGTGAAGAACTTCTTCGGCAAGGAGCCCCATAAGGGCGTGAACCCGGATGAGGTCGTCGCTATCGGTGCGGCGGTCCAGGGTGGCGTGCTCAGCGGCGACGTCCGTGACGTGGTTCTCCTCGACGTCACTCCGCTCTCGCTCGGTGTCGAGACGCTCGGCGGCGTGATGACGGTCATGATCCCGCGCAACACGACGATCCCGACCCAGAAGAAGGAGGTCTACTCGACCGCTGCGGACAACCAGACCTCCGTCGAGGTCCACGTGCTGCAGGGTGAGCGCGCCGAGGCTCGCTACAACCGCACTCTCGGTAAGTTCCAGCTCGAAGGTCTCCCGCCCGCTCCTCGCGGCGTGCCCAAGGTCGAGGTCACCTTCGACATTGACGCCAACGGCATCCTGAACGTCACCGCCAAGGACATGGCGACCGGCAAGGATCAGAAGATCACCATCACCGCCTCCAGCGGTATCAGCGAGGCGGACATCGAGCGCATGGTCAAGGAAGCCCAGGCGCACGAGGCCGAGGACAAGAAGCGGCGCGAGGAGGTCGAGCGGCGCAACAAGCTCGACAACCTCTGTTACAGCATCGAGAAGCAGCTCGCCGAGAACAAGAGCAAGCTCGACGCGGCTGACGTCTCCGCTCTCGAGGACCTCATCAAGGAAGGCCGCGAGGCCATCGAGCGGCAGGACAACGAGAAGATCGAGAGTGTCTCGACTCGCCTCGAGCAGAAGGCTCACGAGCTCGCCTCCAAGCTCTACGCCGCGGGTGCTCCGGCGGACGCTGGGGCCGGTGCAGCACCAGCAGACGGAGCCGGCGCCAAGAGCGACGTGATCGACGCCGAGTTCGAAGAGTCGAACTAAGCTTCCTAGCAGCAGAAGCCTCTCATGAGGCGGACGAGCGGCTCTCCTTGTGAGGCCGCTCGTTTCTTTTGTATGGTGCTCTTCACTATGAAGTGGAGAGGCTTTCCGCGTGTCGTCTACCTGGGGCTCGCGCTTTCGGGGCTTTGGGGTTGCGCGCCATCTGCGGCGAAGTCTCCGAGCGGTGGCACGGACACTGACGGCCAGGCGAAACCAGCGAGCGAGGAGAAGGTCCCGCTCCCGCCCCTCGAGCCGGCTCCCGCTCCAGCTGGCGTTTTCTTCCGAGCCCGACTCTCTACTCCTGAGCTGGCTGTCGATCGGGCGCTGGCGGCGGCGGGCTTGCCCCTCCGCACCAAGGATCTGCTGAGCGAAGCGGACGACGGATTCCTCCTGCTTCCCCTCGCGGAGCTGGATCTCGGCGGGTCGATCGAGTCGATCGTGATGCTGAACCCGGTGCCGGAGCGCTACCCGTGGGCTGTCGCCTCCGCCAGCGTGAAGTCCCTGGAGAGCTCCCTGCGCGCCCTCAAACGAGCCCGCGTGGACGCCATGGAGGGGCCCGGCGGCGTCTACTATTTTGCTGATGCCACGAGCCAATGTGCCCTCGGGCGTTCGATTGGACCCGAGGCGGGGCGTGTGGTGTGCGCGGCGAGTTCGGAGGCCCTTTCGGCGCTCCTTCCTTATGCGCTCCGGGGCCTGCCCCGGGAAGCGCTGGGTGGCCCGACGGGCTGGTTTGAGCTCGACGTGGCGCCGCTCCGCGAAGCCTACGGACAGCGCGCCAAGGGGCTCCGACTGCTCGCGTCCGTTGGCGCTCGTCAGCTCCACATCGACCATCCGCGCTTCGACCGCGCTCTCACGGAGGCGGCGATTGCCCTTTCGGATGAGCTCGGTGAGCTGGTCGGCGACGGCGACAAGGTGCGCGGAGAGTTTCTTCAGACTGAGCGCGGCGACATGCAAATGCGCCTCGGGCTTCGCTTCCGCTCGATGACCTCTTGGGTTTCAGGGCTCGTGGCGGACTGGTCCGGGAGCATGGGTCCTGCTCCGAGCGCTTTGACCGACCTCCCGGATACTGTGTCGGCGGCGGGCGCGGGGGTCGCTTTGCCCTCTTCGCGCAAAGTGAAGATGAGGGACATTTTGACGGACCTCGGCGCGGGTTACCTCGAGGCGAAGAAGGCGAAGGCGAGCGACGTCAAAGACGCCGAACGAGTGCTTCGTGAGCTCTTTTTGAGAGAAGGAGCGTTTGTGCAGGCGACAGGGCCCCTCGAAGGGGCCGAACCCGATCCTTGGACGGTCTACGGGACCTCTCGCTCGAAGCAGGACATCACCGCGTTCCTCGATGCGCTCGGGCGCTTGGCTACTTCGAACATCTTGGAAAAGAGCTCCACCGAGCTCGCTGACCTCTTCGAGCTCCAGCGGACCACGGAGCGTCCTTCCGGCGCTCCCCAGGCGGTCGTCTACCGCTACAAGATCGGAAAGTCCCTGAGCAAGTTGCTCATGGCGCGTCCCGACGTTTTTGACCTCTCGAAAGACCAAGAGCGCTTCGCTCCGGAAGGGCGCGTCGCGGTCCACACGGTCGGGAACATGACCTATCTGGTTCAGGCTCGGACTCTCGCTTCCGTCGGCTCCGGTCTCGCCGCGCTCCAGAATCCGAAGGGGCGTCTCGGCGCGAAAGCGGACCTCGCCGCGCACCTCAAGACGCCCGCGGTCTTGCGCGGTTTCTCGCGGATCGAAGGGGTCGTCGTGCCCTTCCTGCCCTGGATGCCCGAAACGATGCGCCAGAAGCTCGTCGAGCTGGTTCGGGCCACGCCCAACGGCGGTGACGTTCCGATGACCTATACGGTGACCGCAGAGCGGCGCGGGGAAGGCTCGGAGCTCCAGGTGAACTACGACATTCCCGCCGCCTTCACCGGGGATGTCGCCGCGCTCATTGCCCTCGCTCTCACCGACGCCAAGTGAGAGGCGGGGCGGCCGCCGACTGAACCTCGACCGGCCGAGAACTTGGCCGTTCGGGTCCGGCTCCGGTAGGCGGAGACGGTGAGCTTCCTCCGAGGACGAGTCTTTATCCTGCGGGCGTGGGCGCTCACTCTGTGCCTGTTTGTTCTCCCCGCGCCCAGTTTCGCCTGGCAGGAGACGACTGTGCTCGCCCACCGCATGCGCGTGCGCGTCGATGGGGGGCTCGAAGGAACGGTCAGCCACGAGCTCCTGGTGAAGATCCGGGGAGGCCCGGTGAAGTCCCTGCCGCTCGTGGGGGTCGACCCGGACGCGGAGATTCTACCGGACGCGACCGTGCGCATGGCGCAGAACACCTGGAACCAATGGCCGCTCTCGGCCACGGCGCGTCCCGACGGTTCCCTCGACTTGCACATCGGCGCTCCCAAGGGCCTGCGCGGCGGCACCTATCTCTTCACCCTCAGCTATCGGACGAGCTTCGACGATCCTTCTCGGGTCTCGGTGAAGGGGGACAAAGCCATTTTGCGCTGGGTCGGGCCGAGGCTCGACACCGGTATCGACACGGTCCGGCTCACCTTCGACCTGCCGAAAGGCGAAGAAGCCCCTGTCCTCTCGGATCAACACGAGGAGTTCGGCGCTGTGGCCATTCTGGAGCAGGTGCGCCGGGGGGACCGAGACGAAGTCGATCTCGTCCGAGCCCATGTCGCGAAAGGCGAACCGACGGTCTGGGAAATTGAGGTCAGCCGCGAGGCGCTCGGTCTCGCGAAAGAGGGAGAACTCCCGCGCGCCCTGGCTCCGAAGGCTGCTCCTGTCGTTCAGCGGGCCCGTCAGCCCATCGAGCTCTGGGTCGGTCTCGGTCTCGGTCTCTTGCTCGCGGCGTTGTCCTTTGGGAAGGCGCGAGACCTGAAGAAGCGTGCGTCGGCCCTCGGCGCGATCGCGCGCCCGCTGATTCCGGTGCCGATCTGGCTGCGAGCGATCGGCGCGGGGGCTTGTTTTGGGGCGGCGGGTTATGCGGCGGGAACCGAAGAGCCGGCGCTCGGGGCGCTGCTCTTGCTCGGAGCCGTTCTGTCGGGCGCCTACTTGGCGCCTGTCCGCGCTACGGCGCCCCGTGGACCTGGTCATTGGCGCCTCGTTCCGAATGAGGCATTGGAACACCTCAAGCCTCGGGAGCGGGGCTGGTTCGATGTGAGTTCTTGGCGAGGCAGCCTCGTCTTCTGTGTGGTCGTCGGAGGGCTCGCCTTCGGGGCCTACCGCGTGCTGCCGATGTCTCCTTACCGAGCTCTGCTCTTGCTGACCGGGGCTCTGCCTTTCGTTCCGCTGTTTTTGACGGGGCGTCTGAGTGACTTCCCCGTGTCCCCGCTCACAGAAGGGCGCGCTTGGCTGCGTTACCTGAAGAAGGCCCTCGCGCCCAAGGGTCTGAAGTTGAGCCTCTGGGGCCGTTATCCTCCGGACACCGTCGATTTCATCGATGCCCCCCTCGACGAAGCCCGCCTGCGCATCGAGCTCAAGGAGCGCGTCCAGGGCCTGAAGGCCTTCGAGGTGGCTTTTGAAGAGGGGGCTGGGCGCTTTGTTCAGCCATGTCTGTTGCTCCGCGTCTTGGATGACTCGGAGGCGCGGGCTCGGCTCGCTTCTTTGAACGGATTCATTCGCGGGCGTGACGTGAGTGAGCGGGTTGTGATTGTGCGGCCGCCCTTGCCCACGCCGAAGGAGCTCTTGGCGCTCATTGTTGAGGTCACGGACCTCCTCACGAAAAAGGCACCGAGCGACGAAATATCCCAGGTTTCTCAGATCGACGCTCAGAAGAGCCCGAGCGACGAGGTATCGAAGGTCGGGCCCATCAAGGCGCGCAGATCGTCGGGCAGAGCCGAGCGCACGCGGAAGACCGGCACCTCCGCGGACGCGAGATAATAGGCGTGCAGCGCATGCCGGGGTGAGCTCTCGAGATCGCTCGAGCCGTAGAGCTCATCTCCCACCAAGGGAAATCCGAGCGCGGCCAAATGGGCGCGGATTTGATGCCGATAGGCGCGACCGGCGCGCACTTCGAGCAAAGCCCGCTCGCCGCTCTCCGCGAGGAGCGTCGCCTGAGTCCTATAGCGTGAACCGTCCTTGAGGCGGACGCGGCGAGCCTTGTCCGGATCGGGTTCCAGATCGCTCTCGATCTCGAGCACCGAGCCAAGCTCCACGCCACTTTGCTTCCTGAGGCTCACGATCGCGAGGTACTTCTTCTCGAGAGCTCCGCTCTGGAGCGAACCTGTCAGGAGCGAAAAGCCTTCTCTTGTGCGAGCGGCGGCGAGCAAACCTGACGTCCAGGTGTCGAGCCGATGGACGAGCCCCGGCTCCATCGGTCCGTGACCCACCTCTGCCATCTCGGGGTATAAGGCGAGGAGCCCCGCCGCGAGATTCCCCCTGGGTTGACCTCGGACCGCCCCGCTCGGGAGTCCCGCCGGCTTTTCACAGACAATCGCTAGCTCGGATTCAAAAAGGATCGCAGGAGCGACCTCCGGATCCGGCTCGGCGCGGCTCGGCCCCGTCCAATGGACCTCGATGCGGTCCCCTTCCTCGACCAGGTCCGACTTCTTCAGGCGCCTGAGGCGTCGCTCCCCCCGCGTGAGCTCGACGGAGCCCGCCGCGATCAGGTCCATCGCCTCCTTACGCCCTAGGTCGAGGCTATCGCGGAGGAAGCGATCCAGTCGCTCTCCGTGGGACGATGGAGGAACAGTGAGCGTTTGCACATCAAAACATGACTCGCGCCGAGATCCAGGCGCGAAGGCCGTGGGAAGTGTCAGCGCGATAACGGTTTCCGGGGTCGTTGATGGTCCCGCGATAGTTCGGGTTCGGTTTGCCGCTGGCTTGCCAGACCGGCTCGTCGCCATCGAATCCGGAGACGTACCTACAAGGTCCGGCTGCTGCGACGCCGAGGGAGGGCGCGGGGCTACAGGCTTCGTCTGCGGTGATGAGATGCGCCTGAATGATGCGCCATTCGGCTCCCAGGTCGAAGTTTACGTAGTTCCCCGCCTGCCAGGTGAAGCGGGTGCTCAGGGTGTAGTCGCCGTGCTGCTCGACGGTGGTGAGACCGGTAAAGTGGACGCGGGTGGAGTCCGGGTCGGCGACGGAAGGGTTCAGTGGATCATCGACCTGGTTTTCGGTGTAGCCGGCGAACTGGGGCTCGCGGAGGGAGTCGGCAGAGGAGGAGCCGAGCGCATCGAACAGCTCCGAGTAGTCTCGACCTCTTGAGACGTAGGTCGCTGTTGCGCGGAAATCGAGCGCGAGCCTCTGATGGCGCTCGGGAGCTTCCCAAGGGATGACGCCGAGTCCGAGCAAGAGCGTGCCGCGCGTCGGTGGCTGATGATTCACGGAAGGGTCGAGCTCGACGATCCGAAAGTCGCTCCCAGATCCTGCAAATTCGAAGGCCCCGCGCACGCCTGTGTAAGGCTCGATGTAGCCCACGCGGCGGGAGAAATAGGCGTGCGCCTCGAGGCGAGTGGTGCCGCGACTGACGCCGGGCGTGCGTCCCTGGGTGAAGGAACCTTCGGGCTCTCCTGCGAGGGAGCTATATGCGGGCCCGAGGGGCTCAGCTTTTCCATTTCGATTGCGATCGCTCGGGTGAGCGCAGCGCAGCTGACCCGAGCTCACGCCGGGGTTACAGGCGTGCATCGGTTCGGAGACGTTGAAGGAGCCGAGGATCCCGATCGTCAGATTCGGTTCATGAGGTCTCCGCCACTGGTTCAGGAGCCCGAGGTCGAGGGCGATGGTGAGCGCTTCGATACCGCTGCGGGTGGGCGAAGTGAACGGAACCTGAAACAGCTGTTCGCCCGGGAGACCCTCCGTCGCTTCCGGGGAGAGACGCCCGTCGGAGGTGAGCTTCTGATCGTAGGCGAGGATGACCGGGAGGCCGACGGTGAGGGCGAAGTCCGGGAAGAGGCCCACGCTGACCTCAGGCACAAGGCGCTCCATCGTGGCCCGGTAGCTGCCGACGCGCCGGGATTCCCGCCGGATCGGCGTGAAACGCTCGGTGTGCTCGAAGGTCAGGCTCAGGTTCAGGTCGAAGACGTCCTGCCCATCGAAGGAGTCGGCGACTTGGATCAGGTTGATCGCGCTGTCCGTGAGCACCCGCGGCTCACTCGACCGGAGCGGCTCGAGGGCGGCGGCTTGGCGCGAGAGCGCAAACACGAGCGCAAAGCTCGTGAGGAGGCGCTGACCGAAAGAGCGCGGAAGCACGATAAACCTGAGGAACGCTACTTTCGTAGGCGCAAAACTGTCAACTTGGGCGGAGGGCCGCCCAAGCTCAGCTCTTGTCCTCGGGATCGGGCTCGTCGCTCTTGTCCTCATCGCTCGAGGCGCTCTCGGGCGATGGAGCGGGAGGCACGGGTCGAAGCGACGGAGTGCGCGTGAGCGGCGTAGCGGAGCTGCGCCGCGGGGGGCGCGGCACCGAGGGACGCTCGGGGCCCGGTCCGCGCACCGACGGCGGCGGCACCGTTTCTTCCTCATTCTTCGGGGGCGGACTGCCCGGGAGAGGACGCGCGTTGCGAACGAGGCTCGGGTTCTGCGGTGGTAAAGAAGAAGGGGTTGACCCCTTCACCGGAGGGACGCCGCGCACCGAGGGGGGAGGAGGCGTCATCGGGCGGCTCGGTTCGCTCATCACGACGCCACTTTGCGACGGCGGACTCTCGTCGTGGTTCGTACTCGTCCGGCCCAAGTGGAGGGTCGGGCGGTCGTCAAAGTCGTCGGGATCGTCATCGAAGAGCGAATCCGTCAGATCTTCGGCGAGGAGCTCCTCCCGCACCTGGCCGAGTTCGCGGCTCGTTTCGGCGAGGCGATCGGCGACCACTCCGAGGAACTGCCAAAGCAGTTTCACGGCCAGGGCATGTTCGGTGCGCAGGAGCTCGAAGAAGTCGCGACGGCGAATCACCATCAGCTCACTCTTACCGACGCTCTTTACGGTCGCAGACCGCGGCTGATTCCGGACCAGCGCCATTTCGCCGACGTGATCGCCGGGAGACAGCGTCGCAATCGCCGTGTCGCCCCGGAAGACCTTCACCGACCCTTCGAGCACGATATAGAGCTCCTCACCCGGAGCGCCTTGTTCCATGACGACTTGGTCCGGCTCGTAAGAGAGGACATCCGTCACCTGCAGCACGCGCAGGAGCTCGCGGTCCGAGAGCGGACGGAACAGGCGCATCCGCGCCAGAAGCTCGCGCTTGAGCTGGAGCTTGCGGGCGCGCTCGTCATCGCGCGCTTCGCCAGAACCGAGCGCGACGAGCACCGTCGTGATGTTGTCGCTGCCACCCGCCTCATTGGCGGCGTCGATGAGCAAACGTGCCGCGAGCTCGATGTCGTCGAGGGACATCTTCTCCGCCAAGCGATCGAGGTCGTCCTCGAAGTACTGGTAGAGACCGTCGGAACAGAGCAGGAGCCGATCGCCCGGGAGCCAATCGATCGCGATGCTCTCGGGTTCGGCGTGTTCATAAACGCCGATCGCGCGAGTCACGGCGTTCTTCTGAGCGAGCTGTTCGACCTTCTCGCGCGGCATTTTGCGCCGCTTGACGAGCTCGTTCAGGACGTTGTGATCCTCGGTCACCTGTTCGAGGACACCGTCGCGGAGCAAATAGAGCCGGCTGTCACCGACCCAGGTGACAAAAAGCTGCTTGCCGCAAATGAGCGCGGCCACCAGCGTCGTTCCCATGCCGCGGCGAGATTCATCGGCGGCCGCCTCCGCGTACACCCGCGCAGAGGCGCGGTTCGCGGCGAACTCGAGCATGTTCAAAATGTCGCGAGTCGTGACGCGATCGGCTCCGGTCTTGCCGAGGGCGAAGTCGGAAAGCATCTCCGCTTCACGTTTGACCTCCTCGTGGAAGCTTCGAACCGCGAGCGCGCTCGCAACCTCCCCGGCAGCGTGCCCACCCATGCCGTCACAGACGACATAGAGTCCGAGCTTCTTGTCTACCAGGTAGTTGTCTTCGTTGTGCTCGCGCTTCCTCCCCACGTCAGTGAGCGCCGAGAACGTGACGTCAGTCGACATTGGCGGAACGATACACGACTTCCCGAGCTCCTGGAAACGGGGCCTCCGAACTGGCCCGCCGTTTTGGTCTCGGGGAGCGCGCCTCTCCGCTCCTTTTCGCTGGGTTCGCGGGCGAGAGGCTTTTTCGTCGTCCCGACCCTTATGTGAGTGCGGAGGCTCGTTCGACATACGTCCGGCCGGTCCCCGGGGGCAGCGGCGCCGCGC
Source organism: Sorangiineae bacterium NIC37A_2 (assembly GCA_002085155.1). Lineage (GTDB taxonomy): Bacteria > Myxococcota_A > Polyangia > Polyangiales > Polyangiaceae > NIC37A-2. The sequence continues at coordinate 1,506 of NASX01000077.1, read as the reverse complement.
TCAGCGAAATCTTCCGTGGGGAAGGGAGGGTTCGGAGCTGGTCGGCGCGGGTTCCCTCCGGGGAGGCGAAGTCGACCGGGGCGAGGTTCGGGGCAACGCCAGAGGCGCGCCGAGTCCTCGGCGCAACCAAGTAGGGACCTCAGGCGCTCATCAAACTCACATATCCATCTCGGGCCACGACCACATGATCGACGAGAGGTGTCCCACAGACAGCGGCGGCGCGAGCCAGTGCATCGGTCATCTCCTGGTCCTGGCGGCTCGGGGTCGGATCGCCGCTCGGATGGTTGTGTACAAGAAGAAAACCGGCCGCGGACTCCCGGAGCACAGGGCCCAAAATGTCTCGAGGTAAGATGCTCGTGGAGCCGATTCCGCCACGGCTCACCTGGAACGAAGAGGTGAGTCGCCCGCTTCCGTCGAGACAAAGGGCCCAAACTTCTTCATGGCCGAGCGACGTCAGCTTCGGATGTGCCCAGTCGAAGACCTTCGCGGGAGTCAGGACTGTCTGGCGCTCCTTCGCGAGCGCCTCATTCCAGCGGCGCGCGAGTTCGGCGCAGACGAGGAGCCGGAGCGCCGCGGATTCCGGTACGCCTGTGAGGCGGGCGAGCGCTCGGGGGCGAAAGGGGCGCAGCGTCGCGAGGCGACCCGCCTGTTCACAGAGGCTCGCTGCAGTCTCGAGGGGACAAGGGGTGTCCTGTTCGATCAGAAGCGCAACGAGCTCGGTCCAGCCGAGCGCCTCAGGGCCACTTTTCGCAAGAAGCCGTCTGAGCAGATCGAGGGACGGCGGGCAGCTCTTGAGTGGACGGAGTGAGGGTGCAGGCGGGGCCATTTGAGCGAACCAGAGAGCAGACACTGTGCCAACAGCACGGTCCGAGAAGGGTCAGAGGTTCGTGAGGGGACACCTCGTGCCGGCCAGGGGGCGCGCCATGGCGGCTTCGAGCCTGGCGCTTTTTTTTCTAGAGCACGTTTCAAAAATGACGGACTCGGTAACTTCGCGAAAACCGATCACTTTTCGGCAAGGATCGACAGACGGAACCTCTGCTGATCTACCGAGTTAGTGAAACTCACAGATGCCCAATGGGCTCTCGCCGAACCGCTTTTGCCCGAGCCAAAGGCTGGCCCAGGTAAAAAGGGGCGCCCCCCGCAGCCGTTTCGTGAAGTCCTCAATGGCATTCTGTGGGTGCTTCGGACTGGAGCCCCTTGGCACGACCTGCCGAACCGATATCCTCCCTATCAGACGTGTTATCGCCGATTCCAGCAATGGACTGAAGATGGGACGTTCGAGCGATTACTCATCGCTTTGAGACGTGACCTCCGAGATCGAGGCGGAATCGAAGACGTGGAGGCATTCATCGACGGGACGTATGTTCCTGCCAAAAAAGGGGGTCTGATGTCGGCGTCTGCCGCGCAGGCAAGGCAACCAAGATCATGGCAATTGCAGATCGTGATGGTCTTCCACTCGCTATCGCTATTGCTGGAGGAAACCGACACGACGTCGTTCTCACCGAG
>NASX01000029.1 GCA_002085155.1 Sorangiineae bacterium NIC37A_2 | reverse complement strand
GCGCTCGGCTACCTGAGCCCAGTGGCATTTGAAACTTGTGAGAAGCCGCGCCTTGCGGCATAGTGCTTAACAACCTGTCCGGAAAATCGGATCAGGTCCAGTCGACCGGCGTAAACCTTCTCCAAGCCCAGCCGGTCGAGAGCGATGATTCCGTCGATGCCGGCGACGCTTCCAGGACTGTTTGTAAGAGCTCACTCGCGACGGAGTCACTCAGCGCGCTCAGGCGACCTTGGGCGTAAGTTGGGAGGGGGTTCGGGTGCCCCGCCGGTCAGCTAGTGCGTCGGACGAACGTGACAGGCAGTGAACGCGTCCGAATAGTCCTGCGGCGCTCACATTCCCTGCGGGAGATGAGCGCCGGCAGTCTGCCCCTTGGGCTACCGTTACTCGCCTGTTGCTGGCGTCGGTAGCCGAACCGAGATCGTCCTTTGAGTCGTCCCGTAGTCAGGAGAATCGTTAGCTGAATAGATACTATCCAAGTCGTAGATGAAGTCGAACTCGGTGACGTCTTCATCGACTTCGAAGAGGATGATATTCGTCTCGCGTTGGTTCTTCTGCAAGACACCTCCTTCGACGGACGCGTAGACGGAGAAGCCACCAACGTTCAGCTCAAAGGTGTTGTACGAAAATAGGCTGTTGACGCTCGTAGCGAGCAAGTGTGCGTCGACGATCAGCTCGATGTACTTCTTTCCGTAGGGCGCGTGCTCTCCGCCGTCGTAGTCTGTGTCCAAGGTTACGGTCGCGCTGAGCACTTTAATGCTCCATTGATCGCGGGAATCCTCACTCAACGTCTTTGCCTCAAGCGTTGCCAGCTCCTCGATCACAATCGGATACGGGGGATTGAAGACTGTGTCGAGAGGGATCGAGACGCGATGATGTTCACCGGCGTCGCTTGAGCTCTTGGGTTCGATCTTCGCTCCCGCTAGGCTGACTTCGCTCGGAAGTTTGAATTGGAATGTGAAGTCGGCTGTCCCTTCGGGAGGTAACGACCTGATTGCTTCTTTGGTGCCGGAGAGCCTCGCGCCATCCGACAGTGCCAGCCGCAGATCGAGATCGAGCTCGAGAGTTTGCGCAATTCGATTGGTCGCGGTGCCATGGAGCACGAGCACCTCAGTGACATCAATCTTTTCATCTTTGCAGACAGTGGTTCGGTGCGTGATGGCGCTTTCGAGGGTGTAGTCAATCGCCTTGTAGCGAAAGGACGGCGACACGAAGCCCGGTACCTCAATGTCTTCCTCCACGCGGGTGGGCTGGGGACAGAGGGATTTCGGTGCGCCTGCTTGGTCCGCTTGGTCCGCTTGGTCCGCCTGGTTCGCCTGGTCCGCGTCGTTCGGTTTGGCGTCGTTGCCGGGACTCTCGAGGGGGTCGGAAACGGAAGCGGCAGGGTCTTGCTCGGCGGGTCCATCGCTTTCGCCAGGGCCTGAAGAGCAGGCGGGGGTGAGCAGCGCGTGAAGAAATAGAGTGGCTAACAGGGATTGAGACCGGGAGAATTTCGTCATGCCGAAATGGCGCGCTCAAGGTCGGGCCCCCGGCGGGTGAGGTCACTAGGGTCACGTCCATGAACCTCAAGGGCGCTTGAGGTTTGCGTGTCGGGCCTTCCAGGGTCACGCGGGATTCTCAAGACTGATTGAGACTGATGCGAGCTCTTTCTGAGAGCTAAAAACGGCCAGGCCCCTGAGCCAGTTGACCGCCAAGTTGCGCGCACGGGACGGTGGCCCGGCGCTCATGAGGAGCACACACGATGACAATCGTGAGGTGATCCAAGGGAGAAGCAGCGCCTAAGAGAAAAGGGGAATCATGAAAAAATCACAGTACAAGAGTCTGTGCGCGCTCATTGCGGGCATAGGCGTCGCATCGGTCATCGCCTGCTCTGAAGGGCCGGAGGAGTTCGATCTCGAGGATTCGAGCATTGACGTAGGAGAGACCTCTCAAGAGGCGGTGAAAGCGTCGCCGAAAGCTTATCCTATCGCTATCGGACACGATCAGATCTTTTACTCGGACGGGCAGCGCAAAGAAGCGACGCTCGCCAATGTTCTCGAGGCCCAAAAGGAGCTCACGGCGAAGCTCCTGTTTGACGCCGGTCCTGACGTTCAGGCGGTTTTCGAAGAGATGGAGGCAGCGGCAGCGCCGGTAAAGGGCGCCGCTCGATCGGTAGAAGCAGAGAAGGTCGCCCTCTCCAACGCGGCTGACAAGCTCGACTTCTTGATCGCCGGTTCGGTCGATCCAGAAAACGCGGTGCTCAAGGACATGAGCGCGTTCTTTCGCAATAAGACGGGTGTAGGTCCATCGGCGGTCTCGGACGACGGCGCGCCCATGCTCAAGCTAGCAACGAGCAACTCAGGACAAGCCTACTGGAACGAATGTGCGGCAGCTGGTGTTCCGAATCCGCCGCCGCTCGCATCGAATAGCTGGGTTCGTCAGGGAGCCGCATGCGCTAACGACAACCAATGCTACGGCGGTGGAGCCTGCGTGAGCGGGAAGTGCTCACTTGCGCCGAATAACGTCGGCGGCCTCTCGGAGGTCTTCACATATACGAGCGCTTCTCCGGCTGGTCTTTGCATCGCGCTCCCGCGTCGGACCAATAAGGCCTCGCAGACCTTCTATCTTTACGGGATTATTTGTCAGGGCACCACGACGAGCCGCTCGTGTTTCTGGGACAACAAGAGCGGCGCCGCGATCGGGATCAATGAGCAGGTCACCATCCCGACTTCAGCCAAGATCGTGGGCGGAGCCGCGTTGGCGACCAATGGTCAAGGCGTTTGCACCTCCTGCCACGCGGGCGAAAACGCCTTCATCATTCATCCCCGCACCGCGCTGGACGTGGCCAATACCACCGCCAAAAACTGGGTCCGACCAATTGTCGCGGCCAGCTGGCCTCAGAACGTGGGGCCTGGCAAGGAGCTCGATCGTCTCGGCTCCTATTCGGCGACGATGGGCGGCCAGCCGTGCTCAGCATGCCATAACAAGGCGTCCGGACGACGTTTCCCGCGCCTTGAGGATTCGGCCGGATATTGTGGCGTTGCTCTTTGGTCTTACGACAATATCATGACGAAGACGAACTTCCCGACTCAAGGCATGCCGCCGATCAGTCCGCTCAGCGCGGCGCACCGCGCTGTTTTTGCGAACTCCTCGAATTGCAACCCGAAGGCGAAGGCTTCGAAGTTCGCGTCCGCGAAGACGAAGTGGCATGACTGGTTCGCGCCCTACAATGAGACGCCTCTCCTTGGGGACTTCAACGCGGACGGTCGGGTCGACATCGTCACCTTCGTCATGGATGCCGGCGCGGACGTTTGGGTTTCGCTCTCGACCGGAAGCTCCTTCGCTGCGTCGAGCGTGTGGCACGGCAACTTTGGTCTCCCGGGGCAGCAGGTTCGCGTGGGCGACTTCAACGCCGACGGTAGGGACGACATCGTGGTGGCGCTCATGAACAACGCGGGTCAAGTGAACGTTGCGCTCTCGAGCGGCGCAGGGTTTGGGAACGCGGTGAACTGGAACGGGCACGTCCTGAGCGGCGAGATCTTCCTGACCGGCGACTTCAATGGCGACAGGAAGGACGACATCGTGATCTTCACCAAGGGGTCGACGAATGACGCTTTGGTGCAGCTCTCGAACGGCTCCTCGTTCGGCGGCGCGGCGCTCTGGCACGGAAATATCGCATCCGGGAGCAAGGTCCCGCTGATCGGTGATGTCAACGGGGATGGCTTCGATGACGTCGTTGTCTTCGCGATGGATTCGACGGCGGATGTGCACGTGGCGCTCTCGAATGGCTCGAGCTTTGGTGCGCTGACGCTCTGGAATGGGTGGTTCGGGTTGCCGGGCGAGCAGGTGGACGTCGCTGACGTCAACGGTGATGGCCTCGACGACATCATCACGTTCGTGCCGGGCGGCGCCGCTTACGCGGCTCTCTCCACGGGTAGCTCGTTCGCCGCCAGCACCATCTGGCACTCGAACTTCTCCCCCTCCGGTCAGAAGCCTCTCGTCGGTGACGTGAACGCAGATCACCGCGCAGACGCTGTCCTCTTCACAAAGGGCAGCGCGGGTGATGTCTACGTGAGTCTCGCGCAGCCGTAACGGCGTCGCAGGAAGTGACCATGAAAACGGGGCCGGTCATCGATCGGCCCCGTTTGGCCGTTCGGGCCTGCATTGAGGAGGGTTTGCCGGGCCCCTCGGACCGCTGGTAATGTGAGGTGCTTTGAAAACGCGTCGCGTCCTCCGACTCTGGGTCCCAGCGGCTCTGATCAGCATGTCATCGTGTAGCCCCGGCCTAGCTCCGGACGGACGCGATGGGACGGGCGGGAGCGGAGTCGATGAAGTCGATGAAGACGACCCCGAAGGCAGCGGCGGAAAGTCAGCTTCTGGGGAGAAGTCCTCCAAAGGAACGGGCGGCGCGAAGGCGACAGGTGGAGCAAAGTCGTCGGGCGGCGCGGACGCTGGAGGCTCTTCGTCAGGAGGGGTCGCTTCGGAGACGGGAGGGGACCCTGGCGAGACCGGAGGTAGCGATCCCGAGGGTGACGGCGGGAAGGGCGCTGGCGGCGCGGTGGAGACCGGCGGAACCTCGTCGGGCGGGGCGCCATCCGGCGGAACTTCGTCGGGTGGGGCGCCATCCGGCGGTTCTGGGAGTGGCAGTGGAGGAAAAGGCGGTAGCGGTGGTGGCTCGGGGAGCGGCGGTGGAGGGACCGGCGGCACGAATTTCTGCACCGCGTCGGAGTTCACTGTCTCCGATGGCTACGTCGATAACGGGATGTTCTGTGGCTACGGCTGGAATCGAGACTTCGACGCCACTGTGGATCCTGCGTGCATAGGCGAGGGAGTCGGGCCCTGCTTTGAAGAATCGCTGTGCATGGACGTCTCCATGCCCGCGACGCAGCCTCACAATGGCGTTCAGCCAGTGACGGGCATTGCTTTTAACGTGGCGCAAAGAGTGAATGGAACGAAGACCGGATATTCAGGCGGCTTCAAGTCCATCACGCCGACCTTCACTACGTCGGGACTCGGCGGTGAAATGCGCGCCTACGTATCGACGGGATCCACGGACTAATGCGTGAGAGAGGTGACCTCGGGTCAAGCGCTGTCCTACGAAGCATTCAGAACGGACTGCTGGGGGGACTTGGGGGAGGCCTTGCCCCCCGCGGCGACGATCGATCACGTCGGCATCTACATCATTGCGTCCGGTGCCGCTCAAACGGGAACCATGTGTCTGACTGGGCTCACGGTGGAGAAGTAGGAACAAATCTTTTGCCGAAGGCTCGTTGCCTTTCCGAGAGTCTTGGATGCCCCCGCCGCGACGCCTTTGAGCAAGGGCGAGCGGCGGAACTGGTAAAAAATTGAGAGAAAGAGAAGCTGAGATGAAGAGTTTTTCGCGCCGTTTTGCTGCTCAAGTGACCTTGTCCCTCGCCTTTCTGGGCTGCGGATCCGAGGGCCCCACCGGCCACTCCAATGTCGATCAGAGCAAATCCACGCTTGCTCTCGGACACGGTGAGAAGAAGGCGATGTGCAACGCCTTCGTCGACTACTTCTTCTCCGTCGTCGACACGCCTGAGAAGTGGTGCCGTTGGCAAGCTCAGAACAAGACCACGGAACCAGGTGGCGGCCTCACGGACGCAGAGGTGCAGTCGACCTGTGCCTCCGCGGAGGCCGCGTGCCTGGCGGCGAAAGACCAGCAATATCGGCTCAAGAAGGAATCCATGCGCTCTGGGTGCAATGGCGACAATCCTCTCTCGGCCACGCTGATGTATGCCTATTCGACCTGTGACACGACTGTTGAGCTGGCTGAGTCGTGCGGCGTGGAGCAAGTCGATATCCTCGACGATCTGCGCTCGGTGACCTGCTCTCAGTTCACGGTCTCGCGGCGGACAGCGATCAACTCCGAGCTCAACGCCCCGAGCTGTCAGCAGACGGGCTGTCGCTGAGGCGAATTGTGGAATGGAATCGAGTGCCCCGCGCTCGCCGCGGGGCGCTTGCGGTGAAAGCGGACCGCGGTGGCCGCTTCCGCGCCACGTTTGGGCGGTTTGCCTGGATGAGATAGGCGCCTTCGAAACGAGTTCTCATGCAGCTCCGCGCGCTTCACAGAGCTTCCGCTCTGGTCCTCACCGTTTACGCTCTCCTTCACATCGCGAATCATCTCGCGTCGCTCGGGGGCGTGCCTCTGCACATGGTGGTCATGAGCACGCTGCGGCGCGTCTATCGGCAGCCTGTCGTGGAAGCTCTGCTCCTCGCCTGCGTCACATTGCAGGCGACCTCGGGCGTCTGGCTCACGGTGCGCGGCTGGTCGGAGCGCGTGGGTCGCGTGGCCTGGCTGCAGGCGGCCTCGGGCCTCTACCTAGCGTTCTTTCTCGTCGTGCACGTGAGCGCGGTCTTATTCGGGCGCGCTGTCTTCGGCCTCGACACGAACTTCTACTTCGCCGCGGCGGGCTTTCACGTTGCGCCGTTCCAGTGGTTCTTCGCGCCTTACTACTTCCTGGCTGTCGTCTCTCTCTTCGCGCACCTCGGCTGCGCGCTGTATTGGCAGCTGGAGAGCTCGAAACCCCTTGGCGCGCGAGCTGCGCTGAGCGTGATGCTTGGGGTAGGTGCGCTCTTCGCTTTGCTCATCACGCTCTCTATGGCAGGCGCATTCGCGCCCTTCGACGTCCCGAGCGAGTACAAGAAGACGTTCGGAGGGACGTGAGATCATGAACCTACCGGCGCACCGCCTTCTCCGCCGGGGCCTTCGTCAACGCCGGTCGAGCCGGCCTCGCCTCCGGCGCCCCCCGCGAGGCATCGACCTGTCTCCTCATTGCATCCGAATGTGCACTCTTCGACCAGCTCCATCCTGCAATAACAGTTCTCGCCGAAGGGGTTCTTCATCGCCCAGGAGGCACCTGATCGGCATTCCCATCGGTACCTGCATTGCTCGGCCGGTAGAGGCGAGGGGCAGGGGCCCCGCGGGGAGGTACCTCCGCTCTCTGTCTTGGGGTCTGGCTTGTCGGACGAATAGGGCTCATTGCCGCCGCAGGCGGGCGCAACGAAACTCCAGATGAAAACGGCCCCGAGCGCGATCAGCTTGCCTCTCATGACCCTCTTGGGGGTGCACCTTAGCATCATCTTTCGAGTAGTCTCGTGGTCGGAGTCGATTTGGGTATGAGTGGACGAGCGTTGCATGCGTCGCGTAGCCGACCATCGCGCGCGAATCCCGAAGGCACAATGGAGGGGAGATGGTTCGGGAGCGTTCGGCAGGGCGACGAGGGGAAGTCGCGAGTGGGAGAGACCTAGAGCAGCTGGCGAATGACGTGCGCGCTCATATCGCGGCGCTTGGGGGCCTACCGAAGGAGAGCGTGCGCGACAGCCAGCTCTTCAAAGAGGAGCTCGGCTTTGGTGATTACATGAAAGCGGCGCTCGCCCGCGGGCTACAGAAGATCGCGCGGGAGTATGACCCGCACGCGAAGATCTCCGTGAGGGAATGCAAGCGGCTCAAGAAGGTCGGCGATGCGGTTTTCTTGGTGAAGAAGGCGGCGGGGATAAAGTGACCTGGAGGTGTCGTCTCGGAGCGATCGCGGCCTTTCTGGCGGTGTCTGGGAGGGCGCAAGCGGAAGCGATTTCGGAGCCGCCGAGCGAGAGAGCGCGTGAGGCGCGCGACTCAGAGCCCTCGGAGACGTCGAGTGGCGAACGGAGCGCAGCAGATCTTGAGGGCACGCCTCCAGGCCGATTAAGCCTCGAGGAGCCTGAGGAGAGCTCAGCGAAGCGGGACGGGAGCGGGTCGGACAGTGAGGCGACGGTGCCCAAGGAGCCTCGGAGCGAAACGGCGAGTGAAGCGAGCGAGCCGGAGGCCGCGGAGCGCGACTCAGAGCCCGCGGAGAGCGACGCAGGACGCGAGAGTTCTCTGAGGGCGTTCTTCGACGCGCTCACCTTCAGGGACTCGATGGACACCCGGCGCACACCTCAACCCGCCTTCGCTTCACTCTCACAGACGTCAGGAGAGCCGCTCGTCGGACACATCGATGCCGCGCTGATGATTGATTTGGCGGGGTTACTCGACCTCCAGGATCGCATGGCCCTCGGGCCGTCCGTCGAATACCACCTGAACACCTCGGACGCGGCGAAGCGGAGCGTCCTCGAGGCGGGTCTCGCGCTCGAATGGCTGCCATTTCCGCTCGAGAGAACCTACGTGGGTCTCGTTGTCGCTGGGAAGGCTCAGTACAAGCGAGATTGGGTCAGGGGAGGCAATGGGCTCGTGGCTTCTCTGAACTTGATGTCGATCTTTCGCGGCTCTCCTGGGAAGAATATCGTGGCCGTCTGGAAGCCGGATCGTCTCACCGATCTTTGGTTCGCTGACTTCCAGTACCTTCCCTGGATCGGAGCTGAATATGAGCAAGTGCTTACGGCGGAGGACTCTGGGCCGACGGGTGCGACAGCGCGAGGTGTCGCTCGGGTGCAGGCGGTGCTGTATCCCGCGGCTCGGTTCTTCGGACATCGCTTCGAGCTGATCGGCGACTTGGCGCTTCGTGGCGATCTGTACGACGAGCTCGATCCCTCCGAGGAGCTTCACCCCCTCGTGAGGCTCAGCGCGAATTATTATCTCCTCAAGACTGAGGACGAGGAGGCGGGTCTCGGCTTCGACTACTCGAATGGCGCGGATCCGGAGAAAGGCCTCGCCCATAGCGAACAGTGGAAATTCGGACTCAAATTGAGGTTTTGAGGCGCGAGAACGAATCTGAATGAGAGTTCGCGAGGCGGCGGAGCCCTGTCGCCCCGCCGCTCTCGGGAGAGATCACTCGACGAGCGCAAAATCGATCGAGCAGCCGCGCTTCGTATAGACGCGGACGGCGTATGAAGACGATCCGTCCTCGACGTTTGTGAACTCGAGGTCGTCGTTGAGCTGGAGATTGAATCCTTCCGCGTAGCCGAGCCCGTTTTCTACCCCTTCTCGGGCGTAAGCGTACCAGCGTCCGCTGGCGCTCGGGCCCGAGAAGTCTCGGGGCAAGAAGCCCTCGTCGTCGGGAGAGATGGCGAGAGTTCCATCGAGGTCATCGAGCTCGAGACGTACGATCGGGGTTTCGTCGATCGTGAGTGTTCCGGTGACAGTCAGGGTCCCCGAAGGAACGATGATGCCGAGCTCCCCGCAGGAGTTGACGACGTCGGCGGTGAGCGAATAGGTTCCGGCAAGTTCGCGCACCTTCGCGGGCACTTCGCAGCCGTTGTAGCGGAGGTTGCACTCTTCGGTCTCATCCGTGGAGCCGCCGCCCGAGGCACTTTGGCCGCCCGAAGAGCTCGCTTTGCCACCGGATCCGGAGCCCGACTTGCCCCCCGAACCGGAGCCCACGCCGCCGAGGCCTCCCGTGTTCTTGGGGTCCCCTTTGCCGCCGCTGCCATCGCCACCGAGGCTCGCTCCCTTACCGCCGAGGCCACCGAGGCCTGCGTCGCCGTCATCGCCGCTTTCGCAGCCTACGAGGGAGGTGGCGCTGATGGTTGCGCCAAAGAGAAGGAGAAGAGTCGAGGAGAGAGCGGCGAATTTCATCGCCTGCAAACTATCGGAATCATTCGGCGTGGCTAGAGGGAAGAACGACCGCGAAGCGGCCGTAGATCGAAGTTTGTGGCAGGCGCGGCGTGGAGGTGCTCCGAGGTCGGAGGCGATCCCGCCACGCACCAAGGATCTCGACTGAGTTTCCCCGAGCACGAGGCGTAGCTAGCTTCTTAGAGTGCACCCTGCCTTTTCGCGCATCGATCATCGCCCTTGGCCATTGCCGGAGCGAGCGTGGTCCTGGCGGCAGTCTTGGTGTGATTTGCTCTTCATGCATTGGCCGGTGCCGGTGGAGCTGCTGCAGCCGATGGTTCCGCCGGGGCTCAAGGTGCAGGAGTTCGACGGGACCTCTTGGATCGGAGTCGTTCCCTTTCGGATGGAGGGAGTGATGCGCCGACCCATCGTGGACATGCCGTGGCTCTCGGCGTTCCCGGAGCTGAACGTGAGAATCTACGTAGAGGCGGAGGGCAAAGCGGGGGTCTGGTTCTTGAGCCTTGACGCGAGCAATCCTGTCGCTGTCTGGGCGGCACGCCGCTATTTTCACCTGCCGTACCACCAAGCGAACATCTCGCTGCGGCGGGTCGGTCCCGAGTTTCGCTATCAATCGCGCCGCGCTCAGGGCTCTTCCACCTTCAAGGCCATTTATCGTCCGACCGGCGACAAGTACGAGGCGAAGCTCGGAACGCTCGAGCATTGGCTCACCGAGAGGTACTGCCTCTATGCGCTGAGTCCGAGCGGGAAACTTCTTCGCAACGAGGTGCACCACGTCCCCTGGCCTCTTCAACCGGCGACGGCTGAGCTCAAAGAGAACTCGATGCTCGCGCCCTTCGACATCCAACTTCCGAGCGTTCCCCCTCTCCTCCATTTCGCGTCGCGAGTGGATGTCGTGGTTTGGGATGCGGATGTTGTCAGTTGCGGATGAGGTGCGGGTGCGGGGAAGTGGTCGCTTCCGTGCTCCGTCGATACACTTGACGTTTGGTCGCCGAGCCAAATGAGCAACAACTCTGATCCCTGACAGGACGTGAAATGCACCTTCTGCGGTGTTCGGAGAGTGGTGCCGCAGCCGCTGCGCGGAGGGTTCGCTGCGGGCGGACGCATATCGAAGGATATTCGGGGGTTTGTGACGCGGGTGCAGGGCACGCTTGTTGCTCCGCTTGAAAGTGGCATTCCTGAGAAGGGGAGGGAACGACAATGAGCTATTCAACGGCGGTTCGCGACATCTGGAGGCATCGCGACCTAGAAGGAGCGCGCTCGGATTTCGCGCCTTTGGTTCACTACGCGACGCTGGCGGCTTCGAGCCACAACACACAACCTTGGATCTTCGAGCTCGGCACTCGAGAGATCAAAGTCCGGCCCGATTTCGCGCGGCGCTGTCAGGAGGTGGATCCCGATGACCATCATCTCTTCGTGAGTCTCGGCTGCGCGGTGGAGAACTTGGCACAAGCGGCGCGCGCCGCGGGACTTCAGGCCCACGCGCACTACGACAGTAGGACCGAGTCCATCCGCGTTGACCTCGAGCGAGTCTCGGCGGCGGCCTCGGATCTCTTTCTCGCGATCCCGGAGCGCCGCTGCACGCGGGCGCGCTTCGCGAAACAAGGGCTCACGCCCGGGCAATGGGTCGAGCTCGAGCGTGTGGCGCGGGGCTTCGGCGTGGACATCCATGTCCTCACCGCGCGCCAAGAGATCGAGAGGATCGTCGAGTTCGTCGCCGCAGGGAACGAAGCCCAGTTCTCGAGCACACCTTGGGCGCGGGAGATGCGTCATTGGCTCCGGTTCAACGATCGGGACGCGCTTCGGACGGGTGATGGTCTCTACGGTCGCCTCTTCGGAATCCCGAGCATTCCGGCCTGGCTCGGGCGAGCGATGATGCCCGTGGTGGCGACCGCGGAGCGTCAGAACCAGCGAGACGCGGAGCAGATCCGAAGCTCAGCCGGGATCATTGTGTTCTCGAGCGCTCGAGAAGGCCGCAGCTTTCAGGTAGAGGTGGGACGTTGTTATGAGAGGTTCGCGCTCCGCGCCACGAGCCTCGGGCTTTCAACAGCGTTCATCAACCAGCCGGTCGAGGTCCCTCTGCTCCGCAAGAAGTTCGCTGCGGAGATGGGTCTCGGGAGTCGTCGTCCTGACCTCGTCGTGCGCATCGGCTACGGTCCCGCGGTGGCTCACTCGCTCCGGCGGCCGCTCGACGACGTCATCGCGCGGGGCGCGGAGGAAATGCGCTGGAAGCGCTCGGCATAAGGGGAAGAAGCGCACCTTGGGAGGCGCCGCTTGCGCGCCGTCCGAGACTGGGATAAACACTGAACCGAATGGTTCAGGATGCAGAGCGGCTCGATGTCTCGTTTTCGGCGCTGTCCGACGCGACCCGGCGCGGGGTTTTGGAGCAGCTGGGCCGCGGGGACGCCTCGATCACGGACCTCGCAGAGAGGTTTCAGATGACCCTGACGGGCATGAAAAAGCACGTCGGGGTCCTCGAGCGGGCTGGGCTCGTGACGACGGAGAAGGTCGGGCGGGTGCGGACCTGTCGGCTCGGCCCGGGGCGGCTCGAGGACGAGGTGGAGTGGATCGAGAGGTATCGCCGGCTCTGGGCGGCGCGCTTCGACGAGCTTGATTGTGTGATCGGAGAGATGAAGCGGAGGGAGAGGGAACGATAACTGAAGGAGAGCGAGCGATGTCAAAAAAGAACGAGACGACGATCGAGCGGACGAGCGAGCGAGAGTTCGTGGTGCGGCGGACCTTTGATGCGCCGGCCCGGCTCGTCTTCGAGGCGTGGACGAAGGCAGAGCTCTTCGAGAAGTGGTGGGTGCCGAAGTCTTTCGGCATGAAGCTCTACTCCTGTGAGCTCGATGTGCGGGCCGGTGGCGGATATCGCTTGGTGTTCGGGGAGAAGGACGGCCCGGCCTTCTTCGGCCGTTATCTCGAGGTGACTCCGCCTTCGCGGCTCGTTTGGACGAATGAGGAGAGTGAAAATGCGCAGGTCACGACGGTGACCTTCGAGGAGCGCGATGGCAAGACGCTGGTCGTCGTCCACGAGCTCTATCCTTCGAAGGAAGCTCTCGAAGCGGAGCACGGCGCGGAGGATGCGATGAGCGAGACCTTCTCGCAGCTGGATGAGCTCCTCGGATCTCTGTCGGTGAGCTGAGGGGCCATTGGCTCGAGGTGAGCGGGAGGCGCGCGCGGGTCTGCGTTTCTGCTTTGGGAGCGAGCGCAGCGAGCGGGAGGCGGTGAGCTCAGACGAAGGCTCGGCCCCGGCCCGGCGGATGTGATGGACCGGGGCCAAAATCAGAAGATGGGCAACCCGCTCGTCGTGGAGTTCGGAACCTGACGGCGCGAGTCCCAGCGTTCGACGATCTTTCCATCTTCGATCCGGAACAGGTCGTAGAAGCCATAACCGGCGCCGGAGCGTTTCCCTTCGGAGAGGACGAAGACGTAGTTCCCGTCGGCGATCAGGTGGTGAATCTTCTCGTAGGTGATGCTTTCGAGGTGCGGGAAGATGGAGTCGGGGCCGACGGCGGCGCCGGAGCGGTGGTCGAAGTACCCGGAGCCGAGGTAGTCAGCCGCGGCATCGCGGTCGCCGCCGATGAGAACGGTTTCAATGAAGCCGCGGACGACGAGCTCGCTCTCGGCGGAGTTCGCCGTCTCATCATGAGGAACGTCTCCGCTCGGCATGGGCATCACGCCGGAGGCTTGGCCCGAGTCCGAGTCCCAGTGCTCGATGAGCTTTCCGTCTTCGACGCGGAACATGTCGAAGATGACGCCCGTTTGTGAGTAGGTGCCGAGAACAACGCTCAGCTCACAATCCGCGAGAGTCCTGTGGAGCGTGTAGGAGAAGGATTGTGAGGTGACGAGGGAGCTCATCAGGCTCTTGAACGTCGCGACGCCGCTCTGAGCGATGGGGTTGTGCTGCAGGTAGGGGTCTGCCCAATATTGGTCGATCGCGGCGGGGTTCTTGTCGATGAAGAGGCCGGTGATCGCGCTCCGTGTCGCGTCGCGGTTCGCCTTACGAAGGTTCGGATCACAGGTGTCGACGGGGCCGTCGCCGCCCGCGGCTGTGTCGCCACCGCCCGCGGCTGTGTCGCCACCGCCCGCGGCTGTGTCGCCGCCGCCCGTGCCCGGCGCGCCCCCTGATGGAGTGAGAGCGCCGCCCGTCGAGGTTCCGCCGTCGCCGCTCGAAGCTCCTCCCGCCGCGCTTCCGCCGCTCGAGGTTAGGCCACCGCTGCCCGCCGGAGCGCCTCCTGTGTTTTCGCTCACACCTCCCGTCGCAACGTCTCCGCCGACTCCAGGGCTTGCGTCCCCGCCCGAGCCCGCCTGGTCCGAAGGTCCGCCCTCGGATCCACAAGCGAGGGGGCCGAAACCGAGGAGAAGGAAGAGGGCCGAGGAGAGGAAAGGAAGGCGCTTCATGACGGTCTCGAGGTTCTCCATGCCGCGCGACCAAAGCGCGCGCAAGCGCGCCGAGCGGAAAGTGGCTCGAAAGGGCGAGATGGAGTGCGCCTCTTGGCTGTTATCGCTTCCACAGGAGGCATTCCGTGACGAGTTCTCGAAATTCCGTGAGCGGAAAGAGAGATTGTCGGTTTAGCCCGACGCTTGGGTCAGGCTCTCGCGCGTCCGTTCTTGCGGCCCGGCGCGCTCCAAGCTGGCCCCCCTGGGGAGGGTGACGGCTCCTTCGCCACGCGTCTCGCGACAAATGGGGATTTCGTCTCGTCGGGTCATTGGCTGTTCCGATCGATGACTCCTCCTACGACACTGAACGATGAGCTAGAGTGGTCCCACGGTACGTTTTCGTAGTCGGGTGGGCGCTCGAAGCAGCTCAAGCAGGTGGGGAAGCGTGTTCTCGACCGCGTCGCGTTTGAACGAGCGGGCGGAGAATCCGAGAGCATTTCGGGTTCTCACGATCGCAAAGACGGCGCCCGTCGTCGCGCGGGGCGGCGTCGGGCGTCTCGCGGGAGAAGAGCTGGCGAAGATGACGGCGCGGCAGATGGACTATCCCTGGACCTCAGGGGACGCGTAGCGACCCCGGCGTCAGGTGTTATGGTCGCGGTATGAGCGAGGCTGTCGAGGCTGGGTTTCTGTCGTGGGTGACACGCCTGGTGCGAGAGCAGAGGGGGGCGCTCGTGGCCGTCGCTCGCTATGAGGGCCTCTTGGCGGAGGATGCACTCGATGTAGTCCAGGAAGCTTTTACGACTTTCCTCGTGCTTCCCCACTCACGAGCGCTTTCTCGCGAACTCGAAGACAGCCGGAGGCTTCTGACGGTCTTGGTGCGGAACGAAGCTCGCAATCGGCGACGCAGGCACGATCGGGCTCGACCTCACCTGAGCGACGCCGAGCTATTGGACGAGCTGGAGAGCGAAGAATGTGGAGCGGACGAGCTCGTCGCCCTCGCTGAAGAGCACGTGCAGGCCCTCGGGTGTATCGACCGCCTCGGTGAGCTGCAGCGACGGGTGGTCGAACTCCGCTTGGTCGAAGACCACGCGGGCGAACACGTGGCCGATCTCTTGGGAATGAGTCCTGGTCATGTGGCGGTGCTCTTACATCGAGCGAAGCGGGCGCTGCGCGAGTGCATGGAAAGCTGAGAGCCGCGAGCGATGCGCGCCTGATCGCTTCGAGTGAGGGCGAGGCGCGCGGAATCGGCCATGGTCAGGAGTGCGGCGCCCAACATGATGACATCCTTCACGACCAGACGACCGCGTCCGCTGAGATAGGGGAAGCCGTGATGCGCGTCGCCGAGCGGGGGCACCCAGACCTCGGGAGTCGTGATGAGAAATGAGAGAGTGACGAGCGACATGCCCACCACCAAAAAGCTCCCCACGGCGCCGACGACGGGCCAGACAAAGTGCGCCGCCACGAGCAGCCCGAGAGTCACGATCACCGCGCCCAGGAGGTAGGAGAACGTGTAGGTCCCGTTCGCCTCCTGCCAGGCGCGGTTTTCGGGGTTGAGCACGCCCTCCGGGTTCATGTACGAGCGATAGGCAGGTGCGTCTTCGACGTAAAAAAAGCTCATCACGGGGCTGTTGGCGACGAAGGGAACAATTCCGTCGGCCTCATAAGGCGCGGCTTTGAGGGCGCCGATCCAAACGAGGACAATGACGAGTCCGAGGCGCAGCATGGTGAAGCCGGCGCGCTCCGCGCGGGCAGCCTGACGGAGGAGAGTGTTGAAACGTAACATGTCTGATTCTTCGAAGGGGAGCGGGAGCCAGGTGGGCTTTGCGCGAGGCCCCATGAAGAGTCAGGTGTCGAGCGGCAGCGACATTACAGAGAATCGGATCTCGGGCGATCATTTGTCGCCCTGCGGGAGAGGGAAGATTCCGCGGCGGATGAAACGAGCCTTCGCCTGAACTCAGCTCCGCTAGGCTTCTCGAAAGGGGAGCGGACCGTGCCACGTCGGCACGGCTTAGGCGAGCGCGCACGTTATGCGGGAGAAGTGTGCGTGGCCGATTCGCTCGAGCGTCGAAGTGGTCGCTGTCGAGCTTGAGACTTTGACGATGCGGTGACGCAGTGTCGCCCTGCAAGGCGGTGAATCGCGCGGCCGAGCAAGAGACGCGTGGACGCGCGTGAGAGCGAAGCGCAGAATCGGCGCAGATGAGTCGAGTTGTGATCGTGACGGGCGGAAGCCGGGGTATTGGGGCGGCGACGGCGGTGCTCGCCGCGGAGCGCGGCTACGGCGTGTGCGTCAATTATCGGAAGAACAAGGAAGCCGCGGAGAAGGTGGTGCGCACGATCGAAGCCCTCGGTCGGAGGGCGATCGCCGTGCAGGCGGACGTGGCGGAAGA
The DNA here is from genome assembly GCA_002085155.1 of Sorangiineae bacterium NIC37A_2. Lineage (GTDB taxonomy): Bacteria > Myxococcota_A > Polyangia > Polyangiales > Polyangiaceae > NIC37A-2. Next base: position 46,127 of record NASX01000029.1, on the reverse strand, counting down.
GGGAGAGGTCGCAGAGCTCTTTCGCGCAGCGGAATCGTTTGGAACGATTGTCGGGCTCGTCAACAACGCGGGCATTCTCGAGAAGCAGATGCGCGTCGAGTCGGTGGACGCGGCGCGCCTCGAGAGGATTCTTCGGACGAACGTGATCGGGTCGTTTCTTTGTGCGCGGGAGGCTGTGCGGCGCATGTCGACGAAGCGCGGCGGACAAGGGGGTGCGATCGTGAACGTATCGTCGGCGGCTTCGCGTTGGGGCTCGCCGGGCGAGTACGTCGACTACGCCGCGGCGAAGGGAGCGATCGACACTTTCACGGTGGGTCTGGCGCAGGAGGTCGCCGACGAAGGGATCCGGGTGAACGCGGTGCGCCCGGGCATCATCGACACCGAGATTCACGCCGCCGGTGGCGAGCCCAGACGCGTCGAGCGACTCAAGTCGAAGATTCCGATGCAGAGAGGCGGACGCCCCGAGGAAGTCGCGCGGGCCATCCTCTTTCTCCTATCGGACGAGGCGTCGTTTACGACGGGCGCGTTCATCGACGTCTCGGGTGGGAAGTGAAAAAAGCGAAGCCCTCGCGGGGCGCTCAGCAGGAGCGGCGCGAGGGCTTCACGGGCGATGAAGGAAAGAGGTCAGGCAGCGGCCGGGAGAGCGCTTCGGATCGCCTGATTCAGGGTCTCGGGCTCGTCAGAGCCGATGCGGAAGACTCTGCCGTTCTTGAGCTTGAGCTCGACGGCGGACATGCCGGAGACGTTCCACAGGGAGCCACCGGGAATCCAGTGCAGGCCCCAGCCGTAGTACCAAGGATTTCGAACGACGTTCGAGCTGACGATTTCGTTCACCGGGATCGTGCGGCGAATCAGCCCCGGGCCGAAGGAACAGCGGACTCGTCCGTCCTTCACTTCGGTCGTGAGACTCGGGAACAGAGCCGTGCACAGGGCAAGAATCGCGATGGGGATGAGGGCTAAGGCAGGAGCGGGGGACGAGAGCCAGACCCCCACGAGCCCGACCATCGCGACCACAAACGCGCCTACGATTACGTAACCAACTTGAGTATGCCGATAACCTACGTCCATAAAAGTACCCGCGAAAAAGGGGAATCGCCGCCAAGGTAGCTGCCCCGACGAAACACGCACGAAAAAAAAGAGCGGGAGCTCCCTCGAGGGGATTCACTGCGGCTCGCCTATGGGCTCGCCGCTCCCTCGCGGTGCTCGGGCCGTGGTCCTCAGTGGACTCCGTCCAGCAGGCTGGACTCTGTCCACTTCGGGTCGAACCTGTGGGCTATCCCCTCCGGGGCCGCCAGCCCTTCTTCTTCGCTTCGCTACGGCGAAGGGCTGGCGGAAGCGGAGGGATGCACTGCGGCTCGCCTTTTTGGCTCGCCGCTCCCTCGCGGTGCTCGGGCCGTGGTTCTCAGTGGACTCCGTCCAGCGGGCTGGACTCCGTCCACTTCGGGTCGAACCTGTGGGCTATCCCCTCCGAGGCCGCCAGCCCTTCTTCTTCGCTTCGCTACGGCGAAGGGCTGGCGGAAGCGGAGGGATTCGAACCCCCGGTAGGTTGCCCTACGGCGGTTTTCAAAACCGCTGCCTTCGACCACTCGGCCACGCTTCCGCGCGCGGAAATGGCGGAAGTTGGGGGGAAGGTCAAGGTGAGGCGGGGGCGGGGGGATTTGAGCTGGGCGGGGAAACCCCCGCGTGGAGCTTGGAGGCGGCTGAGCGCCGCGGGAGCTGTCGCGTTGCGCTCAGGAGCGCGACGACGACAGAGACCGCTCGGAGGAAGCGCGCGGGGAGAAGCGGAGACGAACGGCGCCGGGGAGTCAGCAGAATATGAGAACAATGGAGAGCGGGGCTCAGGAGAGAACGTCGCGCAGTCAGCAGAATATGAGAAAATGGGGCGCGCCTTGAGGTGGAAGCACCAGGTGGTCAGCAGAATATGAGAACAATGGAGAGCGGGCAGGCAGCGAATGCGAGCGCGCGCGCGGCGGGTGTGCGAACAATGGGGGGCCGAGCGGGCGCGCGGACGTGCTTCGAGTGAGCAGAGGGCGAAGCGAGCGCCGCGCGTCTGAGGGATGAGTCTCTCGTTTGCGTGCGGTGAGAGGAGTTGCACGTGAGGCGGGCGAAGCGTTGGGCTCATCGGTCGAGGCGGGCAGAGGTGAAGGCTCGGTCGGGCTGAGCTGGATGTGATGGGCCGGGGCCAAAAAAACAAAGGAGAGGCCCGGTGGGGCTCTCTCGAAATGAGTGGGGGCTCGGGCAGTCTGATGAAGTTGGATTCCGTTCCGAGGGGAGCGTGGAAGCAGTTCCTCGCGGAATGGTAGCGCTTTGACAGCCGAAAATCGGCTTTCGGCAGATTTATCCAGGTGCCCAGTGTTGGTTTTTCGCCTCCTGTTGCTGAATCCCGCGACGCTACCCTCAGCGACATGGAAGACTCGAAACCACATCGTGCGCGGGCGAAGCGAGTCATCGGCGGATCTCTGATTTTGGCGTTCCTGGTCGCGTGCTCGAGCGCTGAGACTTCGGGTCTGCCGGGCGGTGGAGGTTCTGGAGGTGCGGTCAGCGCGGGCGGGACCGTCGGGCAGCCGGGAGCGGGCGGTGTCATTGCGAGCGCGGGCGGACAGCCGGCTCAAGGTGGTGCACCGGGAGCGGGCGGGACGATCGAACAGCCGGGTGCCGGTGGCAGTGAGCCCACCGGGAGCGGCGGCGAAGAGGCGAGCGGCGGCAGCGGCGGAAGCGAGACGCAGCCGGGTGCTGGTGGTGCGGAGACTGAGCCGGGTTCCGGCGGCGGCAGTGGTGGCGGTGTGAGCGATATCAAGGTCGTGCTCGCTGGCGACAACATCGACCAGAACGGCCCCCTCGCCACGACGGTGGAAGACCTGAGTTTCTCGGGCGGCGGTCACATTCTCGTGCGCCCGACCAACATCACGAACGAGCCGAACGCGAAACATCCGGTGGCGATCTGGGGTCCGGGCGGCGGTACGCCTCCGCGCGATTATCTGCAGCTCCTCACGCGCATGGCCTCGCAGGGCTTTGTGATCGTCGGTATTCGCGAGTCGACGGGCGATGCGGTGCTGATGTCCGCGGCGATCGATTGGCTCGAAGATCAGAACGAAGATCCGAACAGCCCCATGTACGATCGCCTCATCCTGAATCGAGTGGGCGTGTTTGGTCACTCCATGGGCGGGCTCTCCTCGGAGGCAACGGCGCTCGTCGACAAGCGAGTCACGACCGCGCTCTTGGACAACAGCGGGTCGTTCTCTCATGATGCGCTTGTGAACATCACGATGCCCGTCGGCATCATCTACGGTGAGACGGGCCAAGAAGCTCCGAACGCCGAGGGCGACTACAATAACCCGGGCAATAAGGGGCCCGTTTGGATCTCGAAGATGAAGGGCGGCGGTCACGGTTCCGGACCCTGGGACGGCGCGAGCGCCAACGTCGCCTGGATGCGCTGGCATATCGGCGGCGAGAACTCGCGAAAGAACGACTTCCTCGGACAAGGCGGCCGCTTCAACAACACCGGGATCTGGGAGACGAAGTTCAAGAACTGGGACGGGTTCAAGAACTGGAACGAATGAGAGGCTGAGTCCGGCCGAGCCTTCGACTGAACCCGGCGCCGACCGCTTCGCTCCCCGCGCGAGCTGGTCGGCGTTTTTCTTTGGCGGAGCTCGCTTCGTGCGACGCCGAAGGAGCGGTGCTAGAATGTATCTCTTGGCCACGCTGGAGCGCTGGGAGAGGATGCTCACTTAGGATGAGCCGGGGCCGTGAAGCGGGAGTTCTTTTGAGTCGACGTCGCGGGAGGATAGGCTGGACGCTGCTTTTGGGGGCGCTCTTGCTTGTGGGCTGTGGGAAGACTCGCCAGCCCATCGAGCCTTCGTCGCTCCTCGCGTACAACGACGCGGCGATCGCGGCGCGGCTCGGACAGCGGCTCGGGATCCAGTCGAGCACGAGCGTCGGTCAGGAGATTCTCCTGACCCGTACGGACGGCCGCGTCCTCAAGGTCCGACCGACCACCGTCGTTTACGTCGAAGATGCGAGCGGGAAGGTGCATCAGTTCTATCCTCCGTTCGAGGTTTCGCTCGAGGGCGAAACGCTGACGATCACGATGGACGGCACCGATCCGGTGAGCTTTCCGCGGGCGGAGATCGCGGACATATTCGTTCAATTGTGAGCGCGTGAACGCGGTCGGCGCGAAAAGAGTCTCCTCAGGGTTCGCTCGGGCGCGTGCGACGGCCGGAGACGAAAGGAGAGCGGGTGTCGAAGAAGCGCCAGGGGAGGACGGTCGCTTCGCCCTTGTCGCCGATGCCGACGCGTGGGCTCGTTTGGATCAGCGGCTGTGGCTTGTTTTTCGGCGCTTCGACGTAGAGGACATCTCCGGTCAGATCGAGGCCGTTGTGGCGCCTGTCGAGGCCGAGCGTTCGACAGAGGAGGCCGGGGCCGTTCGTCTTTCCTGGGAGCTCCGTGACCGGCTCGAGAGCGCGGAGCAGGACGGCGTGAGGGACGCCGTGCTCCCGGGTCACGAAGTTCAAACAATGCCACACGCCATAGATGAAGTAGACATAGGCGTATCCAGGAGGTCCAAACATGACCTCGTTGCGGGGACTGCGATGGCCCCCGGCGGAGTGCGCGGCAAGATCTTCAGGGCCCTGGTACGCTTCGGTCTCGACGATGCGCCCGACCATCTTGTGGCCTTCGTGGACGTAGACGAGGTGATGACCGATCAGCTCGCGCGCCACGACGAGGGTGTCTCGAGCGTAGAAGGAACGTTTGAGCTTGCGCGACATGAGAGGCGGAAACGGGGCGCGGTTGAGGTGGAAGCTCGGTGCGCGCTGTCTGATTGTACGGCGAGCGCGAGGAAATGGCGCGCGGGTGAAGGCTCCCTGAGCGGCTCATGGTGAAAAGGAGGACCCGAGCGCATACTCGAGCTCTGCTACGTGGAGGACTCGGACTATTTCTCGAATCACGCGCTGAAGATGCGCTTCCCCTGGAGCCTCTATCACGGCCCGATCGTGCGAGAGCTCGAGGCATCTCTTCAGGCGAGCCCCGGTCCTCGCATCCTGAACGTCGGCTCGGGTCCGTTTTTTGAGCTCAGCTCCATCACAACGGAGGGCCGCGCGATCACGATCTGTGACATCGAGCCGAGGGCCATCGCCCTCGCTCGGGAGCTCCACGGTGCGCGCATCGAGCGGGCCGACGTGGTCGAGCCAGAGGGGCCGCTTCCCTACGGTGACGGAGAGTTCGATCTCGTGGTGTCGATGGAAGTCATCGAGCACACCTCGGACCCGGTCGCGTGGACCCAGGAAGTCCTCCGGGTGATCCGTCCCGGGGGCGCGCTCTTCCTCACGACGCCGAACTACGATTCCACAAGCCTCCGCGTGCTGGAAGCGACCGCGCTCGAGGTGGTGGCGCGTCTTCAGGGCTTCAGTCGCAAGCACATCCACCCGAACAAGATGACGCCCGCGCGCCTCCGCTCGGTGCTCTCCGAAGCGGGCGCAGCCGAGCTCAAGATCGACAAGATTTCGCTCGGCTGGGTGCTCGCGGCGCGCGCCCTGAAGCTCTGAGGAGCGGAGCTCCAACTCGCGCGAGCTCAGCGTGGCCCACCTGGGAGAGGCGGGCCGCGCCTTCAGAGAAGCGTCTCACTTGCGGCGCTTGGTGGTGCTGCGGGTGGTCGCGGCCTTCTTCGTGCGTCGACCGAGGGTCTTCTCCGAGGGAGTTCCGGGCGTCGTTTTGCCGCGGGCGAGGAGCTTCTCGGACTTGGAGCGAGTCTTCGCCTTCGGTTCTGTCTTGGCGCGGCTGGGCTTGAAGGTGCGGGACTCCGAGGGAGCGCGCGGCCTGCGGCTCGTCGGGGCGGCGGGGGTGCGCGGCGAGAGCTCACCGCGGGGCCGGCTGCGTCCGATGGGCCGGCCGGGGCGCGCTTCGGTCTTCTCTTCGATCTCCGCGATCTCTTCGGGTCGAAGTTCGCGGCGTCCGTAGACGGTTCGACGCAGCACTAGCGACTCTTCGATCGTCACCCGCAGCCGATCGCCGAGGGTCACGGTGTCGCCCGAGCGAGCTCCGACCAAAGACAGCTCGTCGTCGCTGATCTCGTAGCGGTCCGGTCCGAGCTGTTCGAACTTCACGAGCACATCAACGAAAGGATCGTCGAGCTGGACGTAGACGCCCGAACCCGTGACGCCCGTCACGCGTCCCTCGAAGGTCTCACCGATGAACTGTTTCATGTACATCGCGCGGTAGAGGTCGGTGACCTCCCGCTCGACTTCCATCGCGGCCCGCTCGCGGGTGCTCGACTCGCGAGCGGATGCGCGGAGCAGCTCGATGGCCGGGCCGCTCCGATCGATCGGCTCGCCGCGCAAGATCTCCTTCACTTGGCGGTGGACGCAGAGATCGGGATAGCGGCGGATCGGGCTCGTGAAGTGCGTATAACAAGGCGAAGCGAGCCCGAAGTGTCCGACGTTGTCGATGTCGTATTGGGCCTGTTTGAGCGAGCGCAAAAGGAGCATCGAGAGCACGTCCGCGCGCGGGTGGCCGTTCAAGCTCGCGAGCAGCTCCGAGAGAGCCTTCGGCTCGGAGAGGGCGCTCACGTCGATCTTGATGCCGAGCTTTTCGCCTACGTCGGCGAGGCGCTCGAGCTTCGCGGGGTCGGGCGCGGCGTGGATGCGGTAGATGGTCGGGACTTTACGCTTCGTGAGCCACTCGGCGACGAGATCGTTCGCGAGGAGCATCATCTCTTCGACGAGCGAATAGGCGCGCTTCAGGCCGGGGCGCGTCGCGCGCTTCGTGACGCTCACGGGCATTCCCGTTTTGTCGTCGAGGCGGACGCGGGGTTCGGGGAGGTCGAGATCGAGGGCTCCTCGCTCGATGCGGCGCTTGCGGAGCTTCGTGGCGAGCTCCGCGAGCACCATCAGGTCCGACTTCATCGCTTCGGCGACGGGAGAGGAGGGCGACTCATCGTCGAAGCCGAGAGCGCGCGCGACGCCGTCATAGGTCAGGCGCGCGGCGGAGCGCATCACGGCTTCCGTGAGCTCGTAACTCTCGACGCGCCCCTGCTCATTGAGCTCGGCGATCACGGCGAGACAATAGCGATCCACCGCGGGCAAGAGCGAACAGAGGTCAGCGGCGAGGGCCCGCGGCAGCATCGGGATCGCGCGATCCGGGAGGTAGATCGTGCAGCCGCGGGTGCGCGCTTCGTCGTCGAGGGGCGAGCCGGGCTGTACGTATTCGCTCACGTCGGCGATCGCCACGTAGACGCGGTATCCCTTGCCGTTTCGTTCGACCCAGATCGCGTCGTCGTGGTCGCGGGCGTCTTCGGGATCGATGGTCGGAAGGGGGACATGGCGGAGGTCGCGCCGCCCGTGGAGGGAGATCTTGGCGAGGCGCGTCGCCATCTCTTCGGCGTTCGCCAGGGTGGCCGGGCTGTGTTGTTCGTTCACCTCGGCGCCGAGCAGGATTTTCTGGACCTCGGTGCGCACGTCGCCTTGAGGGCCGAGCACGGCGATGAGCTGGCCTTCACAGAGCTCCTCCGCGAACTTCGGGAAGCGCGTGATCTCGAGCACCACAGCGTCGCCGTCGCGGGCTCCTTGGAGATCGCCGCGCACGACAATGGGACTGCGGATGCGCCCGTCGTCGGGCTCAAACCAGGCGCCCTTGCGCTGCAGGCGCACGGTGCCGGCGACGCGGCGGTTCCTGCGTTCAGTGACGCGCTCGACGCGGCCTTCCAGGCCTTTGTCGGTGCGTCGAACGATCTGGACGAGGACCGTGTCGCCGTGGACAGCTTCGTAGATTCCGTCCGGCGGGATGAACACGTCATCTTGGCCAGGAGCGGTCACGAAGGCGAACCCACGCGGGTTCACCGAGATCGTGCCCTCCCACGATCGGTCGCTGCTGCTCCGCTTTTTGTCGGCAGGAGGGGCGTCGGGGACGCGGCGTCCGAGCCGGACGCGGCCGCCCGGGAGCATTTCAAGATGGTCGGTTTCGAGGAGCGTATCGATCAGCTCGAGGAAACCAGGGAGCTCTTCTTCATCGAGCGCGAGGCGCGTAGCGAGCTCGCGCGGGTGCGCGGGGCGCTTCAACGTCGCGAGCGCCTCGAGGATTTGGTCTTTGGGCGAAGGATCCTTCGGACCCCATTTTTTTCTCATAAATTCGTTTTCTTTACTGATTAGGAATCGAGGCGCGCTCTTGGGACGTCACTCTGCGATGGTTGACGCGAGATGCACGCTGATCTCGTGGGCCACGATGTTGGCTGGGACGTCTCGATAGGTCAGCAGCCCCCCTGGGCCTGCCGCGACCTCGGCGCTCACGATGGTGCCGACGCCGAGCGCATAACTGAGCGCAACCGTAGTTTGGAACAAAAGGCCATGGGGCTCTTTCAAGTCCTCCGCGCCCCGTGAAATGACCTTGTAGAGTTTACCCGTCGTGACCCCGGCGGTCAGCCCATAAAAGTCGAGCTGGGACTGACCGAAGGTCGTCGGCGTCCGAGAAGGGCTTCGATCGGTGAAGATTCCGCCGCCGACGCCGAAACGGTCATTGATTTGGCGAGTCGCTCCGAGCCTCATGTTCAAGACCGGGCGCAGATCGAGGCTCAGCGAGTCGTTTTTCATCGGCACCTGCAGGCTGCCGTCGATGGCGAAGCGCCATTTGTCGAGGTCGTAGGCGAACCCCGCGTGGAGACGGGCGGGGGCGACGACCGCGGCCTCGATCCCGAGGTTTCCGGAGAAGTTCACAGCGGAGTCAAGGAGGCCGCGCACGGCGGTCACCTCGGCCTCGACTTCTTGCAGATCTTGGCCCAGGCGGATCGCCGGCGTTCGGACAACCGCGCCCATCCGCAGACGCGACGAGACCCGCCACTGCATGCCGACGATGAGCTCCAGGCCGACCTGGATCCAGTCGCGCGTGTAGTGGCTCAGGACCGCGATATTGCCCGGCTCGAGGGAGACGAAGGCGTCCTCGATGTGTTGCAGGGTTCGATAGGTGACGAGGGCGGACGCGCCGAGCGTCAGGTCGTCCGTGGGAGCCCAGCCGAAAGAAGGGCCGACGTGATACTCTTGGTAGCGAGAGTAGAGATCGTAAGCGAAGGCCAGATCTCCATCTTCATCGGAGACGGACACCTTCGAGCGCAGGATCGTCGTCGACTGGGACGGGACGAAGACGCCGAGCGCGACGCCGACGTTCCCGAAGCGCCCCGTCAAGGTCAGGGCCGCCGGCACGACCGTCAGGTCGAGGGAGCTCAGCTTCTCGAGCTTCGCGTTCGGGTCGGAGTTCACGATCTCGGGCGAAGAGCCGAAATCCAGCGTGTAGCCGTTCACCGAAGCGTCGAGCCGGAGGCCCCGGAGGTGCCCGAGGCCAGCGGGGTTGTACCAAGCGGAGCCGCCGCCGCGAGCCGTGGCGGTGATCGCGCCGCCGATCAGGGCCGCGTCGCCGGACAGATAGAAGGCGTCGAGGTTTCCCGCTTGCGCGACGCGCGTCGAGGCGAGCAAACCCAAGAAGGCGCCAAGGGCGACAAAGATCCTCATCGAGGAGAGAGGCTCCCGAAGCGCATCTCGCCGAGGAGCTGCGCATCAAAGTAACACACGGGGACCATCGAACCGATCTCGAACAGGGGACGAAATCTTCGGTCGCCCGTCCGGAAGGACGAGCGAGGGGGAGGCCGCCGCCTGATGCGGAGGGATTCTAGCACGGTGGGTTCGAGGAGGGCAGCCGCAGGCTGCCCGGGGGGCGCGGGAGCGCCGGTGCGTATTTGGTAGGGATGCTGCCGGGTCAGGGGGAAAGATGGACTTTACTTGAAGGCGGCGGCCGGAGGCGCGCGCCAGAGCTCACGGAGAGCTCATGATGTCTCTGGTGGGGGACGGAAGGGTTCTGGTGGGGGGCGCGCGGGGCGCGCATGAGCGCGCGGGGAGCGCGGAGAGCGCATGAGCGCGCCGAGAGGGCCAGGTGTCGTCCATGGGGCGCGCGGGGGAGTGTAGCTTTCGTCAGCGGAGCGCGCGCGGGGAGCGCGCGATGGTCACAGTTTCGTCACAGGCGCGTCACTCGGGGCGCGCGGAGGGTCCGGGAGCGGGAGTTTGTAGTGCGCTCGGGGATAGGCGAGGCGCGGAGCGCGCGCGGCACGGAGAGCAAAGCCAGCTCTCGGAGGGCGCGCGCGGGGCGCGGACAGCGGGGCAAACCTCTGGGAGGGGCGGGGGCGGTGGGGCTGGGGTGGGGCGCGCGCGAGGTGGCGGAGGTGAGGGCAGGCGAAGGCTCGGCTGAGTGGAAGGGGGATGTGATGGGCCGGGGCCAAAAGAAAAAGGGGGACCAAAAGGCGGCGAAGAAAGGAAGCTCTGGGGGCGGTGGACCGTAGAAATCAGTTTGTCTTTGGTGTTCTCGAGCGCTTGGCGGCGGGGGAACAGCTGCGGGCGCACGGCTGGTCCGCTGAACGGCTGGTCCGCTGAACGGCTGGTCTGCCGGCATCCGCGAGGGACAACGGGCCGGGACCCCACGGCGGACGTGTTCGTGGGAGGGCGCTTCGGTGGCGCGCTCTTGCGCGATGAGATTAGACGCCGATGAAGAGGCGATGGGCGAAGTTCCGCTCGAGCCGGATGCGGAGCACTTTGTCCGCGGCGGTCTCGATGTCGTATTCGACGCGGCGGAACTCGAAGCGCTTCGACTCGGAGTCGAAGATGACGAAGCTGGCGCGGTTGTCGTAGTCGCGGGGCTGACCGACGGACCCGATGCTCACGATGTACTTGCGGTCGGGGCTCAGGGTGAAGTCGTTCGGCGCGAGCTCCTCGACGGTGTCGCGCGTGAGGGCAAAAACCTTACAGAGGTGCGAATGGCCGATCAGGGTGAGATGGCCGAGCTCGTTGTAAATCGAGAGACACTCCCGGGCCTGCTCGGGGGCGAAGATGTACTCGAACTCCTCCAGGCGGATCGGGCTGCCGTGGCAGAGGTGGAGCCCTTGGTCGTTCAGCTCGATCTTGTAGGGAAGGCTCTTCAGCCAGGCCATGTTGGTCGGCGAGATCATCGACGCATGAGTGTCGAGGGCGTTGCGCGCGGCCTCGTAGTAGTACGAGTAGTCCATGCGCCCGGCGACGGCGGCGTCGTGGTTGCCGAGAATGGTGTGTTTGGCGAGGCCGCGGATGATGTCACAGCACTCGTTCGGCGAGCCCCCGTAGCCGACCGTGTCCCCGAGACAGTAATAAACATCGATCGCCTCCCCGTCGAGGACCTGGAGGACGGCGCTCAGCGCCTCGTAGTTGGCGTGGATGTCGCTCAGGACTGCGATACGCATGAAGGGTCGGGCGGCGGCCGTACACTCCGGGCGCCAGCAAGGGGACGGACGGGTAGAGTGCGGCTCCTCCCCCGGAAGCGCAAGTTATGCTCGCTCAAACTCCAAAAAGCGCCATTTCGTGGCCAAGGAGAAAGGAGGTCGAGTCCCCCGGGCCCGGTCACGAGCGGCTCACGGGGGCGCGGACCGGAGCTTTCGCTATAAGGACGGCGTGACAGAGTCCCACCCTTTCGACGGCGTCCCCGAACAGATTGTCGACCTTTGCCAGTCGCTCACCGATTTTGTGGACCGCGCGATCGGCATTCGCCCCGACTACACGTCGGATACTCTGCCCATCGTCGATCACTACCTCGCGATCGCGCGGAGTCAGGTCGAAGCAAAACCCGCCATCCTCGATCTGACCGCCCAAGCGATCGGCGCGTACTTCGGTGAGGTTGTGCGACGGCACTTCACGGGCATGTGGAGCGTCCCCTCTCCGAACTTCCACGACTGGCAGCTCTATGGCCAGGCGGCCTACTTCGCGATCAACCCGATCGGCGTGGGTTACGATTTACTCACGCGCGGGAACCACGATGGGCCGTCCCCGGAGCTGAAGATGGCGAAGGAAGATCGTGAGCTCGTCGCGGCGCGCTTGGAATCGCTACCGCCGGAGCGTGAGGAGTCTTATTACAGCCTCGGAACGCGCTTTGAGGCCTTAGAAATCGCGATCGAGTGCATCCGCGCTCAGGCCGAGGCCCGCGGGTACTCAGAGATGGTCTACGATCTCGAGGACTACTACTCGCTTTCGTCCGGTTTGCCCTTACCGAACGCGTAAGTCTCCGGCTGCGCCGAAAGACGCACCTCGAAGCCCGGCGCGAGCTGTCCCGTGTTTTCGGCGATGCCGAGCAGACCGAGCGCACGGTAACTGAAAGAACCACGACTCCTTCTCACGAAGCGCTCACCGGGGGCGAGGTACTTGAAAGGTCGGTCACCGATCACGAGCAGGAGCGGCAGGTCCCAGGCATTGTCGAAGGCGATGCGATCGGGGGACTTGCCGTCGTCGGGACTGAAGCCGAGCTCTTTCTCGAGCCCCTGTTCTGCCGCGAAGGTGAAGGGACCAAAGCCCCCGGGCGGATATTCGCCGGGTTTCCAGATCGGGAGCTCAGGGGGTAAGAGCATGCGCTTCTCGGCGAGATCGGAGCGCGAGCTGTAGTGTTCGAGGGAGAGCGCAACCCGAGAGCCCTGAGCGAAGCGGAACCAGCCGGCGCTCGGGAGCGGCGCTTTCAGGCAGAGGTCGCTCACACGGGCGCGCACGAGCTCCGCCATGAAGCGGCAGACGAGCTCGCCGGAAGGCTCACCGGCGCCCGGAGCGGGGCGCGGCTCGAGGTGGAGCTGTCCGACGGGGGTCGTGAGCTCACCCTTGCGCTTGCTCGTTGACTTGGGCGTGATTTCGCTGCCCTCGGGCACCGCGAAGCGCGGCATCACATCGACGCGACGCTCGACGAGGAGCGTGAGAAGGCCACCCACGGGGACCACGCGATAGCTGCGGTCGTCGGGCCAAACGAGGATGTGTCCGAGCCGATCGCTCCGAGCGCGCAGCTCCGTTCCTTCGGGGAGCAGCCAGCCGCCCTTCGGAAACTTCACGCGCATGCGCTCGAGTCCGCTCGGAAAGCTCAAGACCTCAAAGTCGAGGGTGAGGTCGAGTTTTTCATGTTCACCGGACGGCAGACGCGCCGTGATCGGCCAGTTCTGAGGAGAGAAGCGGAGAGTGAAGGAGACGCCCGAGCTCGGGAGCGCGACGATCGGGGTCGTCGTGTCGAGGGGCAGCGCCTCGTCGGGGGGTAGGGGAACCGCGGGAATGGGCCCTTCGTCTTCGTCCTTGTCGGGGCGACTCTTCCCGGTGAGTGGAGCGGGCAGGAGCGCGGCGTTCGGGCTCGGCTCGGGAGACTCGGGCGGCCTCGGATCGTCGTCGCAGCCGAGACCACTGAGGATTGCCGTGAGCAGGAGCGCGCGCCGCATCTCGGCCCAGGGTCTTAGCGCAAACGGGCCCAGAGCGCCTCGCCTGCGAGGAGGGAGCAGAGAATGCGCGTGAGGCAGCGGACGAGCCCCTCGGGGATGAGAGCGAAGCTGTGAGAGTGCGCGGGAGAGAGCGGGCGCGCTTCTGAGGAGGCGGGTCAGGGAACGGGCGCGCCTTTGAGGACGCGCGTCAAGAGCAGGGCCGTCTCGCCGTTGTCGTAATAGCGAGGGCGACTGCCGACCTGCTCAAAGCCGGCGGCGAGGTAGAGGGCAAGGGCCCCGTGATTGCCCTCACGGAGCTCGAGAGTGATCGAGGTGGCTCCTTCGGCGCGAGCGGAGAGCTCGGCGGCGCTGAGCAGACGACGCCCGTGACCTCTCCGCCTTTCGGAGGCGCGCACCGAGAGGTCCTGGATCTGAAGCTCATCGGCGACGAGCCACGCCGTAAGGAAGCCGATCTCCGGATCGATGACCCAGGCTCGAGCCTGAGGCCTTTCGAGCTCGGCGGTGAGCTCAACGGAGAGACCCTCCGCGCGAGCGAGAGCATCGACCCAGGGCGCGTCGGCGGGGGTGGCCGGGCGCACCTTGGTCATTTTCTCTTCACGATGCGGGCGTTCATGAGCCGGTACAAGATCTTACAGGACTCGAAGGAGCCAAACTCGAGACTATCGATCACCTCACCGATGGTGCGGACCCCGTCGAGAGCGGCCAAGACGTTTCGCTCGTGGCCTTCGAGATCGGAGGGACCGAGTTTTTCGAGAGCGAGCGGATCGACCGCAAGCACATCGTCGAAGTCGAAAGTGCCTTCGATCAAGCGCCACTCGTCGACGCGACGGAAGCCTTCCATGACCAGGCCCGCGCTCGGGAGCCCGAGGCGCGCCCGTTCGGCGAGCGGATCACTCAACGGCGCGACGAAGCGGAAGCGGCCTTCGGTCCAGCGGACCACTTCGTAGACGAGCTCGGAAGTTTGGGCGATGAGCGCAGCGCGCAGATCGGCCTCGCTGATCAGCTCGAGGGCGACCAGGTGCTCTCCGATCAGCTCGCCTTTCTCGCGAGCGCTCACGACCGCGCGTTCGAGGTCCGGACGCGAAACAACTCCTGCCTTGAGGAGATAGCGCCCGAGCAGGAACTCTTCGGGGAGCCCAGCGTAGGTGGCCAAATCGAGGGCCCCACCGTGCATAAAGAAGGTCACGCGGGAGCGGCTCCGCGAGACGGTGAGCGCGCCGGTTTTTCTCTGCAGATCGAGCAGCTGGAGAACGTCTGCGAAGGAGACGCTCTCGAGGGCGCCGGTGAGGAGCTCGTGGCGACGCGACTGCGCGAAATCGGTGTCTTCGAGCAGCGTGAGGAGCTCGGCGCCCGCTTCGGGCGTGAGCGACTGGGTGAAGACTTGGGTCAGCGCGTTTGGATCGACGTTTCCCAACTCTCGGGAGAGTCCAGGCAAGAAGATCTTCGTCAGGTGTTCGGCGACGCGAGCGGAGGAAACACTCGCGTTCGGGTCGGAGCTCATGCTCTCGGGAGCTGAGGCGAACTCCTCGATGCGCTCCGGTCCTTCGAGGCCCGCGTCCCGGCGTTCCTTCTTCTCGATCGCGCTCTGGACCACTGCCAGCAGACCACGCGCGTCGAAGGGTTTTGTGATCGCGTCGAGGGCGCCGGTCTGCTGAACGAACTTGCCTCGGATGCGATCGCTCTTCGCGCTCATCAAGACGACGGGCAAATCTTTGAGTCGCTCGTCCTTTCGGAGCGACATACAGAACTGATACCCGTTCATGCGGGGCATCACGAAGTCCACGAGAGCGAGCTCGACGGGGGCCTCTGCGAGCTTCTCGAGCGCATCGACGCCATCCTCGGCGAGTACCGGCTCGTAGCCATTTCGTTCGAGGATCGCGCGGACGATGTTGCGGATGGTCAGGCTGTCATCGACAACCAAAATACGGGCTCCCATGAGCGCTGGGCATCGTCCAACGATTCCGCCATCAAGTCGACAGGATGAGCCCGGGAGGCGGGGGGAGAGGAAGCGCTCGACTGGCTCCCGAAGGCGGAGCACAGGGGCGCAGAGTTACCGTGGGAGGGTGACATTGTCCCCATCTTTCATTTTCTAGGGCTGGCGCTTTTGTTCTAGCGGTGGGCGTTTTTGTTCTGGCGGGCGGCCGCTTTCGTGCGGCCGCCGCTGTTTCTGGGGCGCGGCCGTTCTCCCTGGGCCGCGGCCGCTTCACGGTGCGGCCGCTTCTCCCTGGGGCACGCGGCCGTTCTCCCTGGGGCACGCGGCCGTTCTCCCTGGGGCGCGCGGCCGGTCCCACGATCACGGAGCGCTCCATCTTCGTTGGGGGCGAGAGATCCGGTACCCTCTCGCTTGCGATGTTAGAATCTTCAGAACGCGTGCCCGTCTCTCTCCGGACAAGCAGAGGACCGAGAGCGCTCGCGGGCTTGGCGTTTGGTCTCTCTTTAGTCGCTCTCGGCTGCGGAAAAGGTTCCGCCTCTGAGGAGACGAAGATTCCGAGCGCTGGGGACAGCTATGCGCAGAGCGAAGCTCGGCCGGTCGCCGAGGCGCCGCGTCCAGAAGCAGAAGACGGCCCGCGTCCGGCTCCCCAGCCCGTGCGCCCCCCGCCTGCGCCGGGAGCGAGCGCGAGTGCTCCAGGAGCGGACCTCGGTCCTCCGCCGAAGAGTCACGATCTCGTCTACCATGTGAGCCCTGAAGGGATTTGGGTGGAGATCTTGAAGGCGAGGTTTCGCCCCACAGCGAAGGTCCTCAAGGTCCCCGGCGGGCGCGTCGTCGAGGTCGAGCTCGAGGTCGAGAGTCCTGAACCCTACGTGCTCATCGCCGGAGAAAACGGGCCGATGGCGCTTTCGGGTCGGGTGCGCCGGCCGGAGGAAGAGCTGCGCGTCGATGAGCGCGGTGACAGCAAGGTGATCACGCTCACGCCCCACAAGACCGAGATCTACAAGCGCCGTTTCCCCGCCGGTTCGATCAAGCCGCTTCGCCCCGGAGACCAGCTCGAGATCCGCATCGGGCTCTGGGGATTCGGGGAAGACCCTGACGAGACCCTGCCGGTGCGTCGGCTGTTTGTCGTGAAGATGGCTCCCGATAAAACGGGTGATCATCTCGAGGTGATGCTGCCGGAGGGCGTCTCGGAATAAGGTGCGCTAGACCTCCGCCCGCGATGGTCGGCGCGAGCTATTTGCTAGGAGGCATCTCGATCCCTGAGTCGGAGATTGAGCTCAGCGCAGTGCGCTCGAGCGGTCCCGGCGGCCAGAACGTCAACAAGGTCTCGACGAAGGTTGTCCTGCGCTTTGCGTTCGAGACGAGTCAGGCTCTGACCGTGGGCCAGAAGAACCGGCTCCGGGAGAAGTTCTCCGGCTATGTGACGAAGAGCGGAGAGCTCGTGCTCTCAGCGGACGAGACGCGCTCTCAGGAAATGAATCGCGAGCGCGTCCTCGTGCGGCTGGGCGCCCTCCTCGCCGAGATCCGTTTTCCTCCTCGCCGGCGCGTAGAGACGAAGCCGACGCGCGCCTCTCGAGAGAGACGCCTCGCGGCCAAAGATCGGCGAAGCGAGATCAAGAAGATGCGGCGCGCGCCGACCGACTGATCGGACGCGCCGCAATCGTTTCGCCGCCGCGCTCGCCCGCCGCGCTCGCCCGAACGCGCCCGCCGCGCGCCCGAACGCGCCCGCCCCACTCCCGAACGCGCCCGCCGCTCGCCCGAACGCGCCCGCCCCGCTCCCGGTCGTGCCCGCTCCCGCTCGGGAACGCGCGCGCTCCCGAGCGTACCCGGTGCCCGCCCCCGATCAGATGAGACCCATGCGGCGACGCGCGTCACTGGCGCGGGCGCTCACCCAGTCGGCGAGAAGGTCCCGAGTGACAGCTTCGACATCGGAGCTCGCTACGCGGAGGGCTGCTCCGCCGCTCTGGTGGAGCAACTCAATCGGCGAGAGATCGTCGGCGAGCAGGAGCGCCGCCAGGCGCGCGCTGCGCCTCACCGACCGCAGCAGGAGCCGCGCGTCCGGACCCGGCTCGCGCAAGAAGGAGCGCACCCGATCCTCGAAGCGTCCTTTGGAGAGCCAAGAGGGAGCTTTTTTCACGCGCCGCGTGAGTTCGTCGAGCTCCGGTCCTGGAGTGACGCCCGGCAGGAGATAGGACGGATCGAGCTGGCGCGCCGCAGCGACCAAGGTCCGGAGCACTTCGTCCTCCGAGAGCGCAAAGGCGAGCGGGATGCCGAGAGAGACGCCAGCGACGAGCTCTCCGAGCAAAAACACCTGATCGGCGTCGCGGAGGTTCAATAGTCCCATCGGAACGATGATGCCGAGAGGATCGGTCAGTACCAGGCGCGGCGTGATCGAGTTGCTCTGTTCGGGGTAGAGGTCGAGCTCGGTCAAACCAAACGCGCGCATCACCTTGTCGAGAGGCGCTCGCAGGGGATGACCCGTCTTCGGTCCGATGCGGTCGCGGCTCGAGAGACCGGCGGCCTCGAGTCCGCCGCGGAACACCTTCGGGCCGAGTCCGGAGAGCTGATTGAGGAGCCAGAGGGCTTCGCCGCCCTGCTCGACAATCGGATCCATGACCGTGGTGAGAGCATCGCGAGCGGAGCCCGGCGCGACGAGCGCGGGGCGGGCAATACGCCGGGACCACTCGGCCATGTCTGCCTCACTTGCGGCTCCGAGGAGAGCGAGCGGGCCTTGGGTGAGGACACTCTCGGAGGAGCGACCGGTCTCCAAAAAGAGCCTCCGCAAAAGGAGCCAGCTCTCTTTGCGCAAGCTGTCCGTTTGGACGAGTTCTTGGCAGCGGAGCGTCGCGCTCGGGAGGTTGTGAGCTCGTTCAGATGTCGTCACGAGGGCCTCTCGGGCGAGGACGTGTCCTCGATCGAGGGCGAGACACTCTTCGAAGGACCGCTCCGCGCTCACGAGGTCGCCGACGCGGTCGAGCCAAATCAAGCCAGCCTGGTAGGCGCTCTCCGCCCGGTCTTTGGGTGCGAACTGGGGGGAACGAGCGTGCGCCGAGAGAGCGCTCGCCATACGCCGGAGTTCCCCTTCGTCGCGGCTGGTGATGAGGCCATAGAGATCGCCGAGAGGACCTTCGGGGCTCGCGCCTGCGAGGGCGAGCGCCGACAAGAACACGTCGCGCGCTTCGGCGGGGCGACCTCGGTCGCGCTCGAGGCGACCGAACTGCGTGAGCGCCACCACACGCTCGTTGCCTTCTGCGATTTCGACCCATTTCTGCGCCGTATCGTAGGCCCCGGGATCGCGACTCTCGATCTGGAGCGCCAGCAGGCGCTGCAGCGCTCCGCGATGGTGCGGGTCGCGCTTGAGGACGGCGTCGAGCAGTCTGCGTGCGTCCGCCTTTCTTCCGAGGTGTTCGAGGTAAAGTCCAGCGAGCTCGACCTCGAGGCGGATGCGATCTTCGCGATCGGTGGTGAGCGCGATGGCCCGCTCGAGCTTTTGAGCGGCGGGCGCAAACTGACGATCGCGCAGGTAGAGCTCACCGAGCGCAATGACTCCGCCCAGATGATCGGGCATGAGCTTCTCGATGCGAGTGAGCGCCGCGATGGCTGCACCGCGGTTTTGGTGATGTTCCTCGTAGACGCGAGCGACGGTCATCCAGTGGGAGACAATCGCCTCGGGGTCCGTCGCCGCCTGAGCCGCGGCGGAGAGGCTCGTGACGAGGCGTCCCGGATCGCCGATGCGCGCGAGGAAATAGCCGAGATGATCCGCCGCGTCCCGATCGTTCGGGTTCTGTTCGAGGGCGCGCTCGAGCAACGCGACGCTTTGGGTGACCTGGCCGCGCTCCTCGAGCGCCTTCGCCGCTCGCACGAGCAGCCAGGAGGCGCGCTTCTTGTCACCGGTGACCCGGGCTTCGAGGTCGGCTGCCTCGGTGAGGAGACCGGCGTCGCCGAGTCTTTCCGCGACGCGACCGTAACCGCGCGCCGCACCGAAGCTCTCCGGATCGAGCTCGAGAGCGGAGCGGAAGGCGGCGAGCGCTTGAGCCGGATCGTGGTGTTCGAGGAACTCGCCGAGCCGGACTCGATGTTGTGCGGCTGCGAGAGGCTGACCGCTGCCGTCAGCGAGAACCGAGTCCGCCTGAGCCAGGGCTGACAGGTCGCGATCGAGCAGAGCCGCGCGCTCCTTGTGGAGGAGCCCTGAGCGATCGGCGGGCTGACGATCGAGCAGAGCGCTCACGTAGTGCATCTTCTGCTCCTCGGGGGCGAGGCGCAGGAGCTCACGGAGCGCGCCGACTTGTTCAGCAGGCCCGAACTGAGCGATCTGTTCGTGGAGGACGCGGCGCAAAGAGTCCGTCTGACCGAGCTCGGCGTAGGCCTCTTCGAGCATCAAGAGAGCGAGCGGATGACGCGGGAAGCGCTCGAGCAGCTGTTCGACGGGTTCGACGGCCTTCGAAGCGTCCCCGAGCTCGTCACACAAGACCTCACCGGCCATCAGCGACTCCCAGAGGGTGATGCGCGGCTCGACGGTCAGTTTCGCGTCGCGCGCGAGCCCTTCCGCGAACTCCTTGAGCTTGCCGAGTTTGGCGAGCAGCCGAAGCTCACCGTCGACCGCCGTGCGCAAGGTGGGCTTGAGGCGAGCTGCTTCTGTGTAAGAAGCGAGCGCTTCCTCGGGGCGATTGAGGACATTTTCGTAGAGTCGACCGAGCCGCGAGAGGAGGCTCGCCTTGAGGTCCGGTTCGGTGACGCGCGCGGCGTCGTCTGCGAGGTGTTTCGCGAGATCTTCGAACTGTCCGGTGCGCGACAAGAGCTCGGCGAGCCGCTCGCGGGCCGCGAAATGATTCCGATCGGCGGCGACGGCGCGCTTGAGGTGCGCGACGGCGCGATCGAGCGAGCCGACCTGAGTTTCGAAGACGTCCGCGATCTCGAACAGGATCTGAGCCTTGATGGCGCTATCCGTGACGAGCTCGACCTCGCGCCTGCGCGCTTCGAGCATCTCCTCCGTTCGCCCGCCCGCCTCGAACACCCGCACGAGACCTGAGATGGCCGGACGCGATCTCGAGTCGACCGCGAGCACGCGCTCGTAGAGGACTTGAGCCTGACCGAGGTCGCCGAGTTTGTCCCGCGCCGTGTCAGCGGCGCGCAGGAGCAGGGCTGTCTTCTGGGCGAGCTCGCCCGACTGCTCTGCCTCCGTTTGGAGCAGCAGAATGAGCGCGGGGTAGTCGCCTGCTCGCTCGGCCGCCGTCTGGGCTCCGAAGAGAGCTCCGGAGTTCGTCGGCGCGTCGGACAAGATGCGCTTGTAGGTGAGCAGGGCCTTCTGATGTTCGCCGAGCCAATCTTCGTAGAGCGAGGCGATCTTGAAGAGATAGCGGTGGCGGATGCCCTGGTCGCTCGTCTGTTCGGCGGCGCGCTCGTAGAGCTCGATGAGCTCAGGTGTCATGCGCGCGTCGGCGTAGAGCCGCGCGAGGGCGCGTTCGCTCGGGGCGTAGCCCGGAAGAACCGCGAGAGCGCGCGCGTGGTAGGTGCGCGCTTCTTGAGCGGAGCCGAGGCGCGTCTCGTAGATCTCGGCGACTTCGTGGAGGAGCGCGGCGCGCCGCGCCGGATCCGTCGAGACGTTCTCTTCGCCGAGCAAGACTTCGACGAGGGGGCCATAAGCGCCGACCTGCTTGTAGAGACGAACGAGCGGAAGATTGGCTGCAGCGCTCTCGGGCTGCGCGCTGCGAGCGCGTTCGTACCAGGTGACGGCGAGGCGCTGATCTTTGAGCTCTTGTTCGACGAGCCGCGCGGCGCGGAGCCGAACCGCGCACTGCTCCCTCGGATCCGTAAGAAGAGCGTCGAGACGCTCGAGCGCCGAAAGAGCCTCAGTGACGCGGCCGGCGCGGAGATACTGGTCGGCGAGCCGGCGCAAGAGCTCCCGATCACCGGGCGCGACCTGGATCGCGAGCTCGAGGCTCTGCAGCGCGGCCTCCGGATCGCCGAGGTCGTCTCCTTCGATCGACGCGCGCCACTCGAGAGCGGCGGCGCGCGCCGCAGGATCGCCAATCAGGCCTGTCTTGCGCGACAGGGTCTGAGCAAGGGCCGCGGGGTGGTCTTCGATCGCGTGGAGCCGCTCGAGGTGCGCGAGAGCGGCGGAGGCGTCGGGCGCTGCTTGGAAGGAGAGCTCGTAGAGCTCGGCAGCGAGGCTTCGGTTCTGTCGCTTCACCTCAGCGAGGCGAGCGCGGCGCGCGAGCCGAGCGGCGCGCAGGAACGGATCTGCTCCGGCGAGCTCGACCTGACTCGAGAGGAGCCCATCGAGCTCTTCCCAGGCCTTTTCAGAGCGCAAACGGCGCGCGAGAGCGCGCAGGACTCCGGCGTCGTGCGGCGCGAGCTCGCTTGCGAGCTCGTAGGCGCGGCGCGCCTCCTCGGCCCTGCCCATCCGATCCTCGAGCAGCTGACCCTTTTCGAGGAGCTTCGCGGCGCGCTCGGCCGGGAGCCTCGTATTTTTGATGGCGCTTTCGAGGTAGCGAAGGGTGAGAGCGGGATCGCCCCCGAGTGAGGCCACGCGGACGAGTGCCTCGATGACTCCGTCGTGGGCTGGAATGAGCTCGAAGGCTTTTTGATAGTGAGAGCGCGCGCCGACAAAATCGAAGAGCGGAACCTCGAGGAGCCGGCCCCACTCAAAGTGCAGTCGCCCGAGCCGCAAAGGATCTTTCTCCACGGCGACCTGGGCTTCGATGTGCGTGAGGAGATCGCGAGCGGCCGCCTCGGCTCGTTCGAGCTCTGGAGCTCTCGGGTGCGTCGAGACGCGGGCCTTCGGCGGCGGCGGGGCATCGAGAGTGGCGCCTCGGGGCGCGGGAGGCGGAACCGGAATCGGGTTCTGGACGGCGGTGATGAGGTCGATGTCGGTGACTGAGGGCGTCGCGCCGGGAGCGACTCCTCCCGAGTCGAGGGCGGCGGCGGGCCGCGCGAGGGGCTCCGGTCGCGCGACGTTCTGTACCTCGGGCAGTGGAGGCGGAGCGGGACGTGCGAGAGGCTGCGCTTCGGCGGGGGGCGGAGTCGCCGAGTGCAGGAACTCCTGCACGTCAGCCGGAGAGGGCGTGGGCGCTGAGGGGCGCACGAAGGCCTGCACACCTTCGGGCGGTGGTGTGGGCGCTGAAGGGCGGACGAAGGCCGAGCCGCTCTTGGACGGAGGGGGTTCGGAGCGTGGGACGGGCGCACTGGTCGAGGGGAGCGGCGGAGGCTCGGGGCGCGCGAGCGCCTGTGCCGCGGCGGGCGGCGCGGGAGGTGCAGGCGGCTCCGCTCGCGCGGCGGGGGGCGCGGGCGGCGCGGGAGGTGCAGGCGGCTCCGCTCGCGCGGCGAGGGGCGCGGGAGGTGCAGGCGGCGCGGGGGGCACAGGCGCCGGTTCGGTATCGGAAGCGGCGCGCGCCTGCATCGAAGGCAGAGGCGGCGGCGGGGGAACGCGAGCAGGCGGAGGAACCGGCACCGAAAGGCCGCCTTTTCCGCTGGGCGGGGGCGGAGGAACGAGGGCCGAGGGGCGCGCGGAGGGGCCGGCCGTCGGGCGCTTCGGGGGCGGGGGAGGGCCGGCCGAGACGCGGGTCGGCGGAGGCGGAGGGGTCAGCTTGACCTGTATCGGGGCCGGCCGGTTCGGCGCGCCGTTCACAGAAGGCTCACTGTCGGGAGCGCCACCTTGGATCGCCCTGCTCTCACTCGCGCGAGGCGGCGGCGGAGGGCTCGACGAAGACCGCGCCACGACGGACTCGGCGGGCGGAGGGCTCGACGGGGAGACTCGGTGAGGCGGAGGGGGCGGCGCAGACGAAGCGCGCGTCGGGGCGCCGGGGCCGAGGCGCGGGGGCGGGCTCGACTTAGGAACGCCGCGGAGCTCCCCTTGATGAGGAGCTGACTCGAGATCAGCGAGGGACGTCGTCTCGGGACGCTTGTCCGCGTTTTGCTTCGTCTTCGCGTTCTTCGAGCGCGACGCGCGCCCGCCGCGCGTCGGCTTGTTAGGTTCAGCCATACTGCACGCGAGCCTAACTCACGACTTGGCCCAGGCGAACCACAACCCATCGCAAAAGCTGCGATGGGTTGTCTGAAAGCCCTTTCTTCCAAAGCTGCCGGAAAATTACTTCCGGGAGCCTCTCAGCTCTCTTCGACGGTGCGAATGTGAAGGTCGCGCAGCTGTTGATTGGTGACGGCGGTCGGCGCGTCACTCATCAAGTCCACAGCCTTTTGTGTCTTCGGGAAGGCGATCACGTCGCGCAAGCTCTCGCGGCCGGTGAGCAACATGACGAGCCGATCCATGCCGAGGGCGATGCCGCCGTGGGGCGGGGCACCGAACTTCAGAGCATCGAGCAAGAACCCGAACTTCTGACGAGCCTCGTCGCCGTCGATTCCGAGCGCGGCGAAGACCTTCGCCTGGACAGCCGGATCGTGGAGACGGATCGAGCCGCCGCCGATCTCGAAGCCGTTGAGCACGAGATCGTAACGGTAACAGAGGACCTTGCCTGGATCTTTGTCGATCAGATCGACGCAGTCATCGTGGGGCCGGGTGAAGGCGTGGTGCGCCGCGGCCCAGCTCTTCGTCTCCTCGTCGTACTCGAAGAGGGGCGGATCGACGACCCAGAGGAAGTTGAAGTTGCCGCCGTGGCCGACCTCCGGGATGAGCCCGAGGCGCTTGCCGAGATAAACCCGCAAATTTGCCATTACGGTGTGGACGAGCTGCGCCTTCCCGCTCTGGAAGATGATGAGGTCGCCTTCCTGGGCCCCTGAAGCGCGGTTGATCGCGTCGCGGAGCTCCACGGTCATCATCTTGTTGAGCGGCGACTGGGTCCACTCGCCACCCGCTCCGACCTTCGCCCGAGCCAGTCCGCCCGCGCCCATGCTCTTCGCCAGCTTCTCGAGCTCGTCGCCGTCCTTCCGGCTCAGGTTCGCGCTCGCCGGAACGACGAGCACCTTGACGATCTCCGCCGGCAGATCAGCGCGATACGTTCCGTCTGCGAACTTCTGAGCGATCGGCTCCCAGAAGGGGACGCCGCCGCCCTTGTGCTCGACGACGAGCTCGGTGATGTCCGTGTGCTTCATGTCGAAGCGCAGGTCGGGCTTGTCGTTTCCGTAGTAGCGCATCGAATCCTCGAAGCGCATGCGCGGGAACTTCGGGAAGCCGGCGGGATGATCGGGACCACCCGGATACTGCTCCGCGAGATCGATCCCGAGGGTCGCCTTCCAGATGGCGCCGACGAGCCCTTCGATGACCGTGAAGAGATCATCTTGGTTGATGAAGCTCATCTCGATATCGATCTGGGTGAACTCGGGCTGTCGATCGAGGCGGCTGTCCTCGTCGCGGAAGCAGCGAACGATCTGGAAATAACGCTCGTAACCGGCGCACATGAGGAGCTGCTTGAAGAGCTGGGGGCTCTCCGCGAGCGCGTAGAATTTCCCCGAGTGCACGCGGCTTGGCACGAGGAAGTTTCGGGCGCCGCCGGGCGTGTACTTCACGAGGAAAGGCGTCTCGACCTCGAGGCAGCCGTTATCCGAGAGGAAGTTGCGCGTCGCTTGGGCGATGGTGTGGCGAGCCTTGAGCGCGGCCTGGAGCGGCCCGCGCCGCAGATCGAGGTAGCGATAGGTGAGGCGGACCTCTTCGCCGGTATCGCAGCGATCGGTGATCTCGAAGGGCGGGGTCTCCGACTTGTTGAAGACACCGAGCTCGAGCACCTCGACTTCGATCTCGCCTGTCGGGAGGTTCGGGTTCCGCGCGCTGACCATTTTGCCCTCCTTCTGGCTGAACTGTTCGCCGCGCAGCTTGACCTTGCCGCGGATACCAATGACCCACTCACTGCGCAGGGCCTGAGCCAGCGCGTGGGCCTCTTTCGAAGCCTCGGGGTCAAAGACGATCTGAGTCACGCCTTCGCGGTCGCGGAGATCGACGAAGACGAGGTTCCCGTGATCGCGGCGATTCGCCACCCAGCCAAAGAGCACGACCTCTTGATCGGCATGCGAAGCGCGGAGCGCGCCACAGGAATGAGTACGCTTGAGTTCGTCGATAAAACGGGCCACGGGGCGAGCCGAATAGCACGCCCGTCCGACCGGACCAGAGGGCCCTTGATCCCGAGCCAAATTTCCCCGCCTTCTGCGAGCGCGGCAGCGTAGAAACCGCCTCCTCCCAAAGCGTGAGGTTTTGGCCCCGGCCCATCACCTCCACCTCGGGCCCAGCCGAGCCTTCACCTCCACGCGCCGCCTCGGGGGACCGCACCATCGCCGCGCCGCCCAGAGGGAAAATCCCGTCCATTTCGGCGGAGCGCACGTCACTCGTCGATCGTTCGAAGGACTTGGCATGGGCTTCCGGCGGCGAAGACGCCCGCGGGAATGTCCTTCGTGACGACGCTTCCCGCGCCAATCACGGCGCGATCGCCGATGGTCACACCGGGCAGGATGATGGCGCCGCCGCCGACCCAGACGTCGCTGCCAATGATCACGGGCCGCCCGCTCTCGAGACCGCGTCGGCGTTCGGCGGCGCTCATGGGATGCGTCGCGGTGTAGATCTGCACGGCGGGGCCAAACAGCGTGAAGCTTCCGATTTCGACGAGGCAAACGTCCAGCACCACGCAGTTGAAGTTGAAGAAGACCCGCTCGCCGAGCTCGATGTTCGAGCCGTAGTCGCAGAAAAATGGCGGCTCGATCCAAGCGGNGTCGCCTCCGCGGCCGAGAAGCTCCTCCAAGAGCGCGCGCCGCCCTGGTTCATCGAGCGCGTCGTAGAGCTCCCCCGCTAACATCTTCTCTCGCTCCGTCGCCACCGCTTGCCTCCTCTCCCCACGCGCTCGTCGGTCGTCTCCTCGATCCGACCCGTGAGCGCAGAGCCTCCTTCTGCCCCGAAAGGACCTATGGTACGCGGGCAACCCTTGGGGCAAAAGAGCGTGCAACCGTCCCTCCGAAAACCGTCGAGAGGCGAGCGTGACCCGGGCCCGGCGACGGTTCCGGCGTGCCGAACCAGCCTGCGCGCGTCGTTCTGGATCGCCCTCGGCGTCACTTTCCTTGCGCTCCTCGCCTACGCGAAGGTGTGGGGAGTGCTGCCCGCGGCGGATGACTTTGGCCCCCCGCTCTACGACATCTGGATCGGGCGTCAGTCCTTCACCGAACTCATCACTGAGACGCGCCAGACACTGAGGATCCGCCCGCTGCAGTCCCTCTGCTATTGGCTCGCGGCGGCGCTCGCCGGAACCGGTGACGACTTACTGCAGCCGCGACTCCACGCCGTCATCCACGGCGCGAGCCTTCTCGCTCACATCGCTCACTTCACGCTCGCCATCGTGATTGCGCGGCGCTTCCTGGGGTGGAGCGGCTCTACGCTGACAGCGCTCGTTGTGGCGCTGCACCCCGCCGGCGTGGCAGGAGTCGCGAGTGTTGATGGACTCAGTACGGTCCTCTCTGCGGTGGCTCTTTGGGGTCCGGTTGCCTACGCGGTCCACTTCCCGGATCGGCCGCGCAGAATCCTCACCCTCGCGCTCGGCGCACTCACCCTCTCCTTCCTGCAGAAGGAATACATCCTCTGCATGACAGCGGTTCTGCCTTTTGCTCTCTGGGCGCTGCCTCTCGATCGGGACCCGGCATCGCAGCGAAAGAATGCGCTCGCGGTTGGAGCCGCGCTTCTCACATGGGCCATTTGTCTCCTCGCGCTCCGTTACGCGCTCTACCCGGCGTCGCTCGGCGGGTTGGGTGACGACGCCGCGGCTTCGAGAGGCAGCGTGATCTCTCCCCTGCTGATCGCGAAGAACCTCGGCCTGACGGCGGCGGGTCTCGGCTTTTTTGGGAACACGGCGACTCTCTTCACGCGGGCCAATCCGAGCCTGAGTCTCTTCGAGCTGGGCTGGTCCGCGGTGATCTTACTCGGCGCGCAGTGGGGCGGCTGGACTCTCTACCGCGGAGCATCCGACACGCGCGCGGCGCGCCTCTTGGGGGCTTCGCTCGTCTGTGTGCCGCTCTCGCTGACTCCTGAACTGCTCGTCACAAGGCTGAGCGAGATGTACCTGGCGATGGCGCTTCTGCCTTTTGGGCTCGCTTGGGGGGCTTGTTATGAAGCGCTCGCCGAGCGACTGAAAGCGCCGGGGAGACGCGTGCTCGCGACGTTCGGCGGGACGACAACCCTCCTCTTGCTGAGCAGTGTTTGGTCGAAGGTGGCGCTCATGGTCGAAAGCGGTGAGCTGGCCGCGAAACACGTGCGTCTCATGCGCGAAGCGATTCCCGAAGACGTGCGGGACACCGAAGTGCACGTCGTCTTCGACGCCGAGATGTCGAAACGGCCGGGCTACTCCGTGTATCAGGTCCCTGAGCGCCACGCGGCCGCGTCAGATTGGACCCTGTTATCGATGCTCCCCGGGCGCAATTTGCGCCTCGTGGCTCATGACATCGAGAGCCCGACCGATTGGGAGAGGCTCCAGCGCGAAACCCGAGGTGGCCTTTGGCTCCATTATCGCTCGGACCTCGAAAGGTACGTTCCGCTCGTTGAGCTCGCGCGCTGAAGTGCGCCCCGATGGGTCGTCGCCTCACGCGCCTCGGGGAGCGCTCCCGGGAGCTCCCATTCGACTCGGTGCTCTTTTGGGGCCCCGGTCCATCACTTCCGCCTTCGCCCAGCCGAGCCTTTGAGTGAGCTCACCATATCGAGTCAGCCCACCACGGCGCCGCGATGAGCTCCATATTGCCCCGGCGCGCGACCTCCGAGTGGGTCCAGCCGAGCCTTTGAGTGAGCTCGACGCCTCCTTGGAAGACCGGAGCGAGGCTCCGCGCGCATCCGGAGCTTCGCCTCAGAAGGCCTTTTCACAGGGCTCAGTCTCGTCGCAGCCGGCGCTCCGAAAGAAGAGCCGAGAACCACAAGCTGTGCTCGTGGGGACGACGAAGGCGGCGAGCGCCGGCGCTTTCTGTTCCGGGTCACTCTCTTCGCAGGAGACGGCTTCGTACACGAGGAGCTCCCAATTGATCGGAAGCGTGGACCCGAACGTCGGCAGCCGTTCGAAGTTCATCTCTGCATCGTCCCGAGTCGTCGCAAAGAGCATGCGCACGAGGCGATCGGGCTCGACGTCCGAACGAAGCGTCAGGTCGGCCTCGTCCCGCGGTGCTCTTCGGCCGAGCAAGAGATCGTCCCAATGGTTCGCAGCAGCGACCATTCCATTCGGTGCGAGGGCATCCGCACGTAGGCTCAAGATGGCCCGCGCGACCCCTTCCTCCCAAAGACGCCCCGTAGCGCTCGAGAGAGCCTCCTGCCTCAGACGGAGCTCACGGTGACTCCGGCCATGGAGAGCCCGCTCGGGGTGCGAAGAGGGAATCAAGAGGACCTGGATGTCCACCGGCGCGGCTGCCGTCGGTGCATCAGAGCAGCTCCGCGCTCGGTCGAGAGAGCCGCCGAGCTCGGCCGCGAGCGCGGCTCGAAGCGCGTCGCCTTCTGAAGTGGGCGCGTCGTCGACCACCACGACCCAGAGTTCTTTCGCCGGCGCTGCCTGAAGTGACGCGCCAGCCCGTCGGAGGTCCTCCTCACTGAGCTCGCCGGCAGCAGGACTGAGCGCGCAGCCCATGGGAGCGCTCACACAGCCGACAAAGAGTACCGAAAAAGCGCGCCAGCGCCGAACCATCGGGGTCCCCTAAGCACCGATCGTGCCGAGACACGCCCTTACCGGAGCTCCTCGAAATCCCGGAAAGTTCCGAGGACTCGCGCGCCCCGACGCGACGAGCCTTTGCCAAACTGTCGCTCCCGGGGGCCGAGTGGTGTCAACGAGACATCGGCGTCCCTTCCCCCACAGAAAAAAGTCGGGACAGGAGAAGTTTTGTCGGCAACGAGCGCGGCGGCCGTCCGACACAGCGCTCAGGCGCGACTGCAAAGATGGAGACCGGGCGGAGCTCGGTTGAGATCATTCAGTTGAGTGAGAGTGAGAGAGTCGCAACAAACGGGAGGGGCGGAGGTCCGAAGGAATTCGGACCTCCGCCCCGGTCGCATTTTCGGGGAGAAGCGCGTTCACGAGGAGCGTTGGGCTTTTTGGAGCGAGCGGGACGGAGGCGCGCGCTCGAAAAAACTTTCGGAGAGGAGGCGTTGGGTTTTTTGGAGCGAGCGGGACGGAGGCGCGCGCTCGAAAGCTTGTGGGGATGTGGAGGAAGGTCTCGAGCTTTTTGGTCGAGCGCGCGCGGCGCTTGAGGAAGCTCGAGGAGTCGAGGGAAGACGAAGGCTCTGTTGAGGGAAGCTGAGGGTCGCGGGCCGGGGCCAAAAGAAAAAGCGGGAAGGTGGGCAACGGGGCGATGGGCCGGCCGACACAGGGGGCATGACTCGACGCTCTTCTTTCAAGCTCATGCTCCGTCGGATTTCTTGCGCACTCAGCGCAACCTGGGTGATCGCTTCGGTGAGTGGCTGCGCCATCGGTGGCTATCAAGCTTCTGATATGTTTGCGCCGGTCGAAGAGCCTGACGAAGTTTCGGACTCATCCGAGGCGGATCCGGCGGGAGATGGAATGAACGTCGCGGAAACGCGAGGGGAGGCGGACCCAGACGATCCGTCGCGGGACGCGGCGGGAGAGCCGATCGAGAGCGACGGGAGCGCAGGGCAGACGGACAACGCCGAGGACGTCGCGGCGACGGAAAACGAAGAAGAGGACGTGGGGGACGAGCCTCGAGCGATGGACGGGCAGCGCGAGGTGCTGGAAGAGCTCCTCGGGCGCCGTGGAACTTGGTTTGGTGATCTTGTGACAATCGAGGTCGCCGACAAGACGGACACTCGGGAGCTCGATGCGCTCGGCGGAGAGCACTTTTCGCATCTTTACCGCGTCGTCGTGACGCTGGAGGAAACGGCGGAGAGTCGCGCTGAGAGCTGTGAGCTGGTGCTCGCGGATGGGATGCACATTGCGGCGTTGGTTGAGCCTGCGCGTGGCACCCTCGGGCGCAGGTACGAGTTCGTTTTTTTCCACGATGGTGAAGCGGCGCTCGAAGGCGCGCGTTTTGTGGTGAAGCGCGCGGGAGCCAGCGGGCCAGTGGAGGTT
Organism: Sorangiineae bacterium NIC37A_2; assembly: GCA_002085155.1. Classification (GTDB taxonomy): domain Bacteria; phylum Myxococcota_A; class Polyangia; order Polyangiales; family Polyangiaceae; genus NIC37A-2. The sequence goes on along the minus strand of NASX01000029.1, from coordinate 15,985 downwards.
TTGCTCGGGGAGTTCGTGCTGTCGGATGGCGAAATTTGAGCCTGGCGGAGCGGGCGTAACGCTCCTCGCGCAGAGAGGCTCGGCGGTGCGATGATTCTATGGACAGGAGGAAAGGCCCCGCTATACGGCTGGGCCGATGACGTCAGGTCCAGCCACGGAGAGAGCCCTTGCCGCTACAGGCACGCAGGCTCTGGACGGAGAGCGTCCGAAGCGGATCTTGGTCGTCAACCGCGGCACGCCACGCCCGGATCAGGATTCCGGCTCCCTTGATTTGGCGAACATGCTCTCGATCTTTCGAGGGCTCGGTCACGAAGTGACCTTCGTGCCGGTCAAGCTCATTCCGCGCGGTGTTCCGCTTCCGAACATCGCCCAGCGGGACGGTCTTTACACCGAGGACCTCGAGCGCCAAGGGATCGAATGTTTGCATGCGCCGCGGAACTTGAGCCTCGGGAGCTATCTCCGAAAGCACGGGCGCAAGTTCGACGTCATCGTCGTGCACCGCGGTCGCGTTCTCGCCCGGTTCTTGCGCGCGATCCGCAAGTTTGCGCCCCAAGCGAAGCTGATCTTCAACACGGTAGATCTGCACTACCTGCGCGAAGAGCGGGAGGCGGAGCTTCTGTCGAACGTCTTTTACAAGTGGAAGGCGAAGGACACGAAGTGGCGTGAACTTCTCGCGGTGCGCGGAGCGGACACGACGCTCGTCTTGAGCGAAGTCGAGAGGGAGATTTTGGCGAAGGAGGTCCCCGAGGCCAAAATCGAGATTCTTCCGCTGATCCGCGACATTCCGGGCCGCACGCGAGGCTTCGAGGGGCGCAGTGGTGTGCTCTTTGTGGGCGGGTTTCGCCATCGCCCGAACATCGACGCGGTGCGCTATTTCCTCGCAGAGGTTTGGCCGAAGGTGCTCGAAAAGCGCCCGGATTTACCCTTTTGGATCGCTGGCAGCTCGATGCCCGCGGAGGTCCTCGCCTGGGCCAGCGATACGGTGCACCCGCTCGGTTACATTCCTGACCTCACGGACCTCCACGGGCAGGTTTGCGCCACCGTTGCGCCTCTTCGATATGGCGCCGGGCTCAAGGGGAAAGTCGCGGCGAGTCTCGGTTACGGCGTCCCCTGCATCACGACCTCGGTCGGCGTCGAGGGCAGCGGACTCGTCGACGGCGAGAACATCATCGTGCGCGACGACCCGGAGGGGATCGCGGCGGCGATCGTCGAGCTTCATGACGATCCGGAGCGCTGGGAGGCGCTCTCCCAGCGCGGGCTCGAGTTTGCGGCGGCGCGCTACGGAAGGAAGACGATCGAGAAGCGGCTGGCCGCCATGATCGGCGACACGCCCCAGCTGAGCGCTCCGTCGACCGAGTGAGCCCCGGGCGGGCGCGCGATGGGCGGGCTGGGCCGCCGGTAGGCGGAGAGCCAGGAAACGGGGCCCGCGGGAGCCTTTCGGGGGGCGAGGGCCCGGCCGAGGGGGAGAGACCGAGTTCTTGAAGTGTCGAGAATTACGGATAAAAATTCTGCCGGCTCGAAGAGGCTCGCCTTTGTCTGGCCGAATTCGGGCAAATCCGGCTCGCATACGCTAGAAGGTCCATCCTCGGGAACACACCCGGATATGCACGGGTTTCTCGGTGGAGAGTCCGGAGAGAGGCTATGAACCTGAAAGTATCGCCCACGGAAACAGTGACTCCGGAGCGCCCCATCGTAGAAATCGCCAGCGTCGCGGACCTGCCCTCACGTTTTGGGCACTTCAAGGTCTACGTGTTCTCGAACAACCAGGACGACAAGGAGCACCTGGCCATGGTGCGCGGAGACGTCGCTGAGTCGCGGGACCTCGTCACCCGGGTGCATTCGGAATGTCTCACGGGCGACGTTCTCGGATCTTTGCGTTGTGATTGCCGCGAGCAGCTCGAGCAGTCGCTGACGATGGTCGGAGGGCTCAAGCGCGGGCTCGTGCTCTACATGCGCCAAGAAGGGCGCGGCATCGGCCTGACCAATAAGATCAAGGCTTACGGACTTCAGGAAAGCGGTCTCGACACCGTCGAGGCGAATCTCGCCCTCGGCTTTGCAGACGATCTGCGCCAATACGGCATCGCCGCGGCAATGCTCGAGAAATTGGGCGTTGAGAGCATCCGTCTGCTCACGAACAACCCCGACAAGGTCCAGAAGCTGACCGCCGAGGGCATTGTCGTGAGCGAGCGTCTCCCCTTGGCCATCCCGCCGAACGCCTACAATCGCCGTTATCTCGCGACCAAGGCGCGCCGCTCGGGTCACCTCCTCGACATCGACTGGGCCGAGACCGCTTAAGCCGCCTGTCGAACGGCTGAGACTTCACTGAACGCGCGGGCGCTGAACCTGCGTCGAGTCAGAGCGCAGCGAGAGAGACCGCCGCAATTGTCACCGATTGTCGGCGGTCGTATTCATTTTTGTTTCGAGCTGGTGACGCACTTTCAGGGACCTATGTTGACCTGTGGTGTTTCGAGGGCCCCTTTCCGCACTTCTCGTCCTGGCTCTTCTCGGGGCCGGCTGTGGGGGAGCTACGATCCAAGGCGGAGCGCCGAGGGCTGTCTCGCCGGCGGAGTACCGAGCGGCGTCGCTCGCGCCGAGTTTTGACGAGAGGGCGCCGAGCTTCAGCGCGCAGAGGAGCGAAGCGGAGGGCCGAGGGCACGACGCGTGGACCCTGGCGGCGAGTGAGTGGGCCGAGCTTCCGGCCGCTGAGTTACCTGAGCCCGAGCCGCTTTCAGAGGAGGAACTGCAGCGGGTGCGCGAGGGATGGACCGTACGGCGCGATCTCTCATTTCGCTTCCATGGTCGAACCTACACGGGAGGCGTCGCCTACCAAATCGTGCGTGCCCCCGCGGAGCAGGTGATCTCGACGCTGCTCGACGCGAATCATCTGCGTGAGGCGCTCCCGCTGACGCATGAAGCGGAGCCCCTGGATACGGACGCGACGCACAGGCTCGATGTCGAGCTCCTCCAGGGCAAAGCTCCCGTCTTGACCCGCTATACCCTGCGGCTCGATCGAACGAGCTCGCACGCGCTTCGCTTCGCGCTCGACCCGACGCGGCCCCACGGGATTCGTGACGTGCGTGGCTACCTGACGGCGCGTCCTTTCAGCGAAGACTACTGTCTGGTTACGGTCGCGGTGGCCTTCGATCTCGGAGGGTCTTGGATGCGAGCGATCTTCGATCGCCCGGTCCAAAATGCGGCGCTCGCTGCTCCCGCGCACCTGCGCCGCTATCTCGAGTCGCGGGGCTGAGGCGCGTTTGCGACGCGCCTTGCTCGATCGGCGGCGGGCGTCCTCCGATGCCGAACGGGCGCCTCGGAACTCCGAGACGCCCGTTTTCAGTCGCATCACTTCGGGATGGAGCACTCGCCGCAATCGAGGAGGCCGCCGCAGCCGTCGGAATGGAAGCCGCAGTCGCTCGGCTTACACGTGAGCGGCACACAGGGCGGCGGCGGCGGGGGGCTGCCGACACAAGCTCCGAGATCGAACAGCATGTAGAGAAGGACCTTCTCTTGGTTCGTGAGAACGCCATTGTTCGCGTCTGCGTTTGTACAATAGCTCGGGAAGACTGCGTCGCCGAGGTCGAGCGTTCCGGAAGTCGCGGCGACGTGGAACCCGCTGTAGGCGACGCGCCCGCAGGCTTCCTCTTCGGGCGCCGCGTAGGGCGTATTGAAGGAGAACTGCTGGGTCCGGAGGTTCGCGCAGCGGTTTTGCGTGACGCCGCCGGTGTCGTCGCAATGCACGAACTCTTCCGTGGCGGGACCGAGTTCGAGCGCCTGCGAGCGAGGCTGGATGATCTCGAAGGAGTAGTCTTCTTCCTCAGAAGTTACGCCTTCAGCCTCCATCCACTCGGCGAAGTTCTCGATGCGCGGGCTCGCGTTCGGGCGGTCGAGGGAGATCCAGCCCTTGCCAGCGTTGATGTTGGCGTTGGTGCTGGAGGAAGTATTCCAGGTGGCCGCGGGATCGAGGCTCGTCTCGAGGGGCTCTTCGGGATCGTACTCGAGGTTCGCGTCAGGGTCCTTCGCGCTCCGCAACCACTTGAAGCTGAGGTGGCTCGCGAAGAGGCGTCCGCCGCGGTTTACGTAGCGGCGGAGGTGTTCGCTCGTGCCGCCCGCGTTGATGCTCCAGCCTGATCCCTCGCAATCGAGGACAGTCAGATCATAGCTGGAGATCCTCTCAGGATCGCCCACGAGACGGGTGATGTCGAAGTCCTCTTGGCACGCGGCGAGGAAGGCTTGCTGGCAGGCCTGATCGCAGGTGTCCGTTCCGTTCTCCGTGCAGTACTGACTCCGGCAGGTGCCCCTGGTGCATGCGGCGCACTCGAGGCAATTGTCGGCAGGGCCGCCGGGGGGCCAGGCGCCATTGGCGCGGTAGAGATGGATCTTGCCGTCGCCGGACGGATCCGTGAACTCGTCCTCTTCAATACCCATCTTGAGGAAGACGCACTCCATCGCGTCGATGGACCCAGTCGCGACAGCGACGCGCGGAATGTTCACGGCGAGACCATCTTTTGAGTGACGGGGGAGGCGCGCCGGGTTTTCAGCAGCTTCCTCGGGGAGCGCGTTGTCGTCGCATTCTTTTTCGATCTTGATCTTCTGGGCGCGGCGGAACTTGCCCGCCTTGACGACGAGAATGACGTCACGGCCGACCGGTAGATTCGACGAGAGCTCGAAGTAGCCGGAGGAATCGGTCACGGCGCCCGAGAGGACGGCTCCGAGGTCCTGCTCGTCGCAACGATCACAAGCGGGACTTCCATCACCAGGCAGACCGCTCACGATGTCGGGCAGATCGTCGGTGTTTTCGTCCCTGAGGATGTACACGATGGCGTTCGGGACGCCGACCTGGTTCGCCGTGTCGTCGTCGTCGCGTCCGGGCGTGATCACGCGGCCGGTGAGCGTTGTCGGAGAGTCCTCGTCTTCGCACACTGGGATGGCGTCGCACACTTCACAGTCGGCGACCCCCTCCACGCACTTGTTCAGCAGGATCTCTTCCCCGTCGTCGTCTTCGACCGGGACCGCCTGGCAGCGCCGACTCTTGCCACAGGAGAGGTCTTCTTCCTTTTCGCAATCGCGGGGCTCGCCGCAGTTGTCGATCACCTGACCGCATTCATGGCCGAGCTCCTCGCAACTGAGCGGCTCACAAGGTTTGGTCGGAACGAAGTCGCTGTCTCTTTCGCAGCGGCCCTCGAACGAACACTTCTCGCCTTCGGGACACTCAAAACCCTCGGCGCAGTAGGCCTTACAGACGCCCTTGGATGAGCAATGCATCCCGTCCGGGCACGGCGAGTGGGTACTGCACGCGCGGTTACACTCGTCGGCGAACGGCTCGACGCAGTCGTCCGGCTCATTCGACTTCCCACCAGAGCCATCGTCCTTCGAGCCGCCGCTCGCGGTCTTGTCGTCTCCGTCGTCGTTCCCTCCGTCGCTCCCACTTCCGCCGCATGCGAAGGGAAAGGAAACGAGGAGCGCAGTCAGAAGAATGCGAGTCCAGGGCTTTTTGGTCATCATGGTGTTCGAAGAGCCTTACGGTCAGGGATGAAACGATGAAAGCGTCCGGCCGAAAACGGCTCAGGAAAGGTGGTTGTTTTTTGTGTCCTTGGTCAGGACGATGAGGGGGCCAGGGCGAAAATCCCCTTGAACATCGGAGTATATCACAACACGTCGATTTCGCGTCGGATCGAGCGTCAGGATCTTTTTCCTTTGTGGTCAGGGGTGAGGAGCGCGCCGCGATAGAGAGTGAGTGTTCAGTGCGCGCGATCGTGTCCGCGAGAAGAGCTCGATGCTCTTCCGGTAGCGGCTTTTCGAAAGGGGTTCGCTGTTCCGGGAGCTCTTTCAGAGAACGCGCGATCGTGAGATGCGTAGTAGGAGGGGCGCGTGTATCCGAGGCAGCGCTACCAGTAGGAGAGGACGGGATAGGCGCGCCCTCTGCCGTACCTGAGATGTCCCTCTGCCGTACCTGAGACGTCCCTCTGCGGTACCTGAGAGGTGGGTTCCTTACTGAAGGCCGTAGTGCTGGAGGCGGCGATAGAAGGTGCGCCGGGGCATCCCGAGCACTTGGGCCGCGCGGGCGCGGTTCCAGCCCGTGCGATCGAGGGCCTCGAGGATGCGTGCGCGCTCGTCTCGGTCGCGCTCGGTAAAATGCTCGCTGCTCACCCGTTGTTTGGGAGCTGGCTTTCGGGGAGCGCGAGGGGCGCTCGGGCGCACCGTCGGCAGATTCAGGTCCTCTGCGTGGATGACGGCGCCGTCCGATAAAATCCACGCGTTGGTCAGGACATTTTCGAGCTGGCGGACGTTTCCGGGCCAGTGGAACGCGAGCAGCGCCGCCATGGCGTCACGGGCGAGGTGTCGCTTTTCTCCCCCAAACTTGGCGGCGGCGCGGGCGAGGAAGTGGTCCACGAGGAGCGGGATGTCTTCGGTGCGCTCCCGGAGCGGCGGGAGATGGACCTCGACGACCTGGATTCGGTAGAGCAGATCATCGCGGAACTTCCCGGCGGCGACCGCTTCGGAGAGCTCACGGTTCGTCGCGAAAATGACGCGGACGTCGACGGGGACCTCCTCGGCGGAGCCCACGGCGCGCACCTTGCTCTCCTGGAGCACGCGAAGCAGCCCCGCCTGCATCTTGAGAGGAGTCTCGCCGATCTCGTCGAGGAAGAGAGTTCCGCCCCGCGCCTCTTGGAAGAGACCCTTGCGGTCGCGGTCGGCGCCGGTGAAGGCGCCCCGGACGTGACCGAAGAGCTCGCTCTCGAGGATGCTCTCGGGGATCGCGCCGCAGTTCACAGCGAGCATTTTCGCCTTGGCGCGCCGGGACCCTTCGTGGATGGCGCGGGCGACGACCTCTTTGCCGGTCCCGCTTTCTCCCGTGATGAGCACTGGCACGTCCGTCTTCTGAACGCGCTCGATGAGCGAATAAACGCGCCGCATGGCGGCGCTGCCGCCGACCAACCCCGCGAAGGCGGCGCCACGGCTGAGCTCGTCGCGGGTGCGCTTGAGTTCGCTCCTGACAGATTGAAGTCGCTCGGTGCGTTCGGCGAGGAGGGACTTGAGCGCGGCTTGAGCCTCGAGGAGGCGGGCGTTTTTCTCCTCGAGGGCGGAGCTCTTCTCGGAGAGCTCTCGGACGAGACGAGCAGACTCGAGGGCGATCGCTGCCTGGTCGGCGAAGGCGAGCAGGGTCGGGATTTCTTCGCCGAAGGTCGCCTGCACACGCGCGCGCGACTCCACGTACAAGGCGCCGAGGGGAACTCGGCTCGGAGACAAGATCGGCACGCAGGCGACCGCGGCGAGCGCCGCTTGGTGCACCGACTCAATCTTGACGAGCCTTTGGTCGGCGCTCGCGTCGACGCTGAAGAAGGGCGTCCCTTGGGAGAGGACTTGGGCGGCGATGGAGCGAGAGAACTCTCTGTGGCTCTTGCCTTGGGGTGCGCGGCTGGCGGCGACCGTCAGGTCGTCTGCGTTGGTTCCGAGCAAGAGATAGCCGCTCTCGGCTTCGAGGAGCTCGGTCGCGTGGAGAACGATCTTTGTGGCGAGCAAATCGAAGCGCGTCTCGGCGGCGAGATCGCTGTTGATCGCCAAGATCTTGGCCAGGCGCCGTTCGAGCGGTGTCTGGCTCATGCGGGAGACGGCGTCGACGCCCGTCAGATGGCTCGAGATGGAGGAGGCGGCGCTCTTGTTCTCGGTGACGAAACGAGGTGCGTGCGCTCGCTCGGGGGCGGCACGCAGTCCGCGTCGGCGCGGATCGCTCCAATACACTTGCCGCAGATCGGGCGGGAGCCGCGCGCCGATCTCTTCTAGGATTTCGATCGCCTCCGCCCGGACGCGCTCCGCCCGGGTGTGCCTTCCCGCCGCCGCGAGCAGCTCCGCGAGCAGGCTGAGTGAACGCCAGGCCCACTCTCTTTGGCCGAGACTGCGCGAGAGCTCGAGCGCCTCTTCGGCGCGGCGCTCCGCGCGCTCCTCTGCGCCTGAATGAGCCAGGGTTCGAGCCTCGGCGAGTCGGAGCAGGGGCGTTTCTCGGCCTCCCAGATCGGCTCGGGCCCGTTCGAGCTTCTTGTCCAGTTCTTGTTCGCTGGGCGTAAACCGCAGAGCGTTCTCCTGGTCGGTCACCGGCGCGAGACAGACCAAAATGGACTCGAGCGCTGCTTCGGCCGCTTCCGCACTACGACCGAGACGACGGAAGGCCTCTTCGCATAGCTCATAGGCCGCGAGCGCTTCGGGTAAGCGGCCCATCCTCGCCCAAAGATCGGCGGTCAGGCCGAGACGCTGCGCATGTTGGCTTTCTGTGAGCTCGCCGAGCTCATCGAGCCGCGCCAGGTTCGATTTGGCCCGCTCGAGGCGTCCGAGGTAGATGTCGAGGTTTGTGAGGTTGAGGAGGGCTTGCTGGACGGAGACGGTTCGTCCCGAGCGAAGGCCAGCGTCGATGGCGCCTTCGAACAGTTCGATCGAGGGGGCAATCGCTCCCTGTTCCTTGCGGAGGCTGGCGAGATTGGCCTGAGCGGAGGCGAGCGCGCCGGCGTCTCCCGCTTCACAGGCGAAGGCGACGGCCTTTTCGTAGGCGTCAGCCGCGAGGTCGGGGCGCCCTCGTCGCCAGGAGAGGGTCGCGGCGGAAGAGTGAGCGATCGCGGCGCAGCGGGGACTCACCTGGTCCAGAAGCGCCAGCGCCTGGTTCATCAGCTCCTCTGCGCGCTCATGATTCCCTGCGAGGCTTTGCGCGAGCGCGCGGTAGGAGAGGGCTTCTGCGCGGAGATCGGGCGGATAGGCGCTTTCTCCTTCGAGCTCCTTCTCTGCCTCGGCCAGGCGATTGATGCCGAGCAGGGCGCGCCCCTTGGTCACGCGAAGGCGCGCTTGCTCTTCTTTGCTGAGCCCGCGGGCGGAGAGGCCCTCATCGCAAAGCTGTACGGCCCGGCTTGCTGAGCCCGCGGCGAGCTCGTAGCGCGCGCGGAGCCAGGCGGCGGAAGGGGAGTGCTCATCGAGAGCCCGGAGCAGCGGCTCAAGGCGGCCGAAACGGCCGCGATCGAGCTCCCTTCGAACTGTGGCTTCGAGATCTTCGGCAGCGGCGTTCGAGGGCGGGCCTGGAGTCGCTTCCCAAAGCTCGCGCAGGTCCTCCACGTTCGCGAGGGCCTGTCCTTGGCTCTTTTGGAGGAGGGTGCGGAGGGCGCGCGGCCTGGCTTCGGTGAGCGCGATGACCTCGGGCAGGAGCGCTTCGGGCAACGCAGGCAGGCCCATCCGCACCAAGTCGCGCACGATACGCGGTTCGAGGGGCGGCACGATGAAGTCCCGCGCGTGTTTGGCAGAGCTCGGTCGATCTGCGACCAGGACCACACGAGCGCCGCTCTCTGTCGCCGCCTGAAGCGCGCCGTCGAGCGCCTCGGATTCTGTCGGTTCTCCATCGACGAGCGCGACGCTACCTTCGCCGGGGGTGGACGCGAGGAGAAGGAGCGCGATCGCGCGCCCAGCTTCAGTCTCGAGGAGTTCGGAGTCGAGGAAGCGAACGCGAGGCTGTTCGAGTGCAAGCTCCCAACCGACGCGCCGGAGTAAGGTAGAGCGTCCGGAACCCTCGGGGCCGACGAGGCGAATGACCGAACCGGGTCGGGAGCTGACGATGAGTTGTTTGAGGGAGGAGGCGGTGTCGTCGAGCCCGAGGACCGGCGCGGGCAGCGCGCGCGGCTGAGCTTTGGTGCGTCCGGCGAGGAGCAGCTTGAGAGCTTCGGAGAACTCGTCGGCCGAAGGGTAGCGGGCGCTCGGGAGCGCGGAGAGAGCGCGGTCGGCGATCGGTTGAAGCCCGCGCGCGGCGTCCTCGGGGATGCGCTGGAGGATTTCGCGCAGCATGGCCCCGAGGGAGTAGACCTCGGCCTCGGCGGTGAGCGGCGCGCCGCGGAAGAGCTCAGGGGCTGCGTAGCGGGGCGTCCAGCCGCGAGCGGAAGCTCCGCCATCTTTGAATTGAGTGGAGAGGCCGAGGTCGAGGAGCGCGACGCCGCCATCGTCGCGGGCGATGACGTTGCCTGGCTTGATGTCCCCGTGGAGAAGGGACGCGCGGTGGACGACGGTGAGCGCGTCAGCGACGGCGGGGAGGAGCGCGAGAGCCTCTTCGGGGGCCTCTTCGATGACTTCATCAAAGGTGCGGCCGTGGACCAGCTCGCGGACGAGGTAAGGCTGTCCTTGGGAGCTCTGCCCGACCATGAGCACCCGCGGAAAACCGAGGCCTTCGAGACCTGAAAGAGCCGAAATCTCGCGGATCAGGGCGCTCGACTCTTCAGGTCCGGCGCTCGCTTTCAGGACCTTGAGCGCGACTTCACGCCCTGTGCCGCGGTCGAGCGCGGAGAGCACGCGGCCGCCCCCTCCCGCTCCGAGCTCTCGGAGCAATTGGTAGCGCTCCGGGAGAGGTGAACCTCGCGCGCTAGCCTCTTCGATTCGCTCGCTCACTCAGAAATCGCTCCCCCCGTTCTCGCTCACAGACCATAGTCCACGGCGAGACCGAACCAGAAGCCGCTCGAGCCGATGCCGAGGTCGAGGCGCGTGATCAAATGCTGCGTGGGCTGGTAGCGGACACCGGTCTGCATCGTCAGCCAGGGGTAGACAGGCCAGTACGGTGAGCTCAGGCCGTACGCCAGATCGTACCGGTTATCTTCGTTCATGGGGTCGGGGCACTGATCCCAACCCTGGGTCGGGAAGGGAATGGGCCCGGAGCACGGAACCAGCGTGGTCTGCCCGTCCGGCGACGTCACCCAAAGGGCTTCATTGCGCTGGAGAGTTCCGGTCAGGATGCCGATGCCGGCGCCGCCGCCGAAGTACCAATGCCAGCCGCGAGTGATCTCCCCGCGCAGCATCAGATCTGCGGTGAGATAGAGCATACCCAGATTGCTCTTGATGAGCTCCCAAGCCTGGGGTGGATCCGTCGGGCCCTTGAAGGGCATCGGACCAGCGTTGTACCCGGCATACCAGATGCCTAATAGGCCCTCGAAGTTCCCCTTGGCGATGCCGCCTTCGGCGCCGATGCCCCCGACGACGACGTCCTGGCCGCCTTCGACCTGGAAGGCGTTGATCAGAAACTTCGGAACGACGAGCATGCGGGCGCGCACGCCGAGCTCGAATTGAAGGTCATTCGGATCCCACTGGTCGACTGGTGAAGTCGTGACCGGAGAAACAGAAGCGCTCGCGTCGGACGGCTCCGCCACCGCGCTCGGGGCGCTCTCCTCGTCTGCCTGGTCGTCGTCCAAGTCGCTCGCATCGATGTCGGCCGCCACGGCGGGGCGCACCAGGCCGAGGGAGAGAGTCAGAGCGGGAAGCAAGGGGACAATGAAGCGAAGGCGTGCCATTGGAAGTGGCCCAAGTGTGCCAGGGGGGGGAGCTTCGGGGAACCCAAAAGTGAGCGAAAGTGAGAGCTTTTGGCGTCAGACGCGAAAGCCCCCGCCTTTTTAGCTTCGACTGGGGTTCGGCTCGAGGAGAGGATCTTCGTCCGAATTCACCCCCGGACGCGCCTGGCTAGGGAGCGGCCAGAAGTGTGCCGAGATGCGCCGAAGTGTTGTCCTGGCTCAAGTGTGCCGCTGAGTGTGCCGTGGCCCAGTCGTGGGAACGCTAGCTTTGCCCGGCTCGTTCCCGGTGAGAAGCTAGGGGCATGGCCGAAAAACTTCCGGATCCTGCGGCGGACGAACAATGGCGCGCGGAGCTCTCCGAAGAGGCGTACCGCGTCACCCGGCTCTGCGGAACGGAGCCGCCCTTCTCCGGCGCTCTGTACCGGGAGAAGCGAGAAGGCGTCTATCGCTGCGTTTGCTGCAAGACGACCCTGTTTCGATCGGGAGAGAAGTACGAGTCGGGGAGCGGCTGGCCGAGCTTCTGGAACATGGCCGTCCCCGGCGTGATCAAGGAGCTCGTCGACACGAGCTTCGGCATGCGACGGACGGAGGTGCGCTGCCAGAAATGTGACGCGCACCTCGGGCACGTCTTCGAAGACGGACCTGAGCCGACCGGTCTTCGCTATTGCATCAACTCGGTCGCTCTCGAGTTTGAGCCCGCGTCTGAGTCTTGAGCGCTCGCCGCTCCCCTTTCCGACTCGCGGCAGCCCTTCTTTGACCCTGCTCTATGTCCGATCTCACATTTTACCACTATCCGAACTGCAGCACCTGTAAGAAAGCCCTGAGCTTTCTCATGGACCGAAATATTGGCGTCAAGCTCGTCGACATCACGAAGAACCCGCCGAGCCAAGCGGAGCTCAAGAAGGCCCTCGACGCTGTCGACGGCAACGTCCAAAAGCTCTTCAACGTCTCGGGTCAGCTCTATCGCGAAGGGAATTACAAGGAGCGCCTCAAGACGATGAGCGAGAGAGAGGCCATTTTGGAGCTCTCTCGACACGGAAAGCTCATCAAGCGACCGCTCCTGCTCGGAAGAGACGTCGCCCTCGTCGGCTTCAAGAGCGAGAGCTACGAAGCGGCGCTCGGTTGAGCCGCAATCGGTCGAGCCGCGCTCGGTTGAGCGCAGCCCGACTGAGATGCGCCTGGCTGAGTGGTTCCGGGTGCCCGCGGGTCAAAAGACGCGGAGCCAGGTCTCTCGCAGTTTCTTCGAAAGAGCGCGCGCCTCGTCGTCTGAGTACACGACGACCCCTTCGGTCCAGGAGAACACGCGGGCCGGCCGAGCGCGCTCGTCGTCCTCGTAGATCGGGATCACGTGCAGGTGAAAATGGGGAAAGCTCATCGGCACCTGACGCGGCGCGCCGAGGGCGGCGATGAACGTGCGTTTTGGAGCGAGGGCGCGCGTGAGCACCTGGGAAGCGTCGAAGGCGAGCCGCTGCGCGCGCAGGTATTCCTCGGCGCCGAGGTCGCTCAGATCTTCGACGTGGCGCTTGCTGATGACGAGGAGATGTCCCTCCCGGGAGCCAAATCGGTCGAGTACAACGGAGAGCTCGCGGGTCTCGAAGATCGGCTCAGGGACCGCTGCTCCCGCGGCGAGTCGGCACATGAGGCAGGTGTCCTCGTTTGCACCGAGCTCGGCTCGCATCCTCGCGAGCTCAGCGAGCGCCGCGTCTTTCTTCAGCAGAACCGTCACGGCTCCTCTTCGAGGACAAACGGCTCTGGCTCGAAGCGCACGGACTCGAGCGAGTCAATGAGCGCGGCGAGATTCTCGTCGGTCGGGAGATAAGCAGGTCCTGGGAGCGCGAGGGAGCGAATATAGGCGTCCGCGTACCAAGGAATGTGCAACAGGCCGCAGGCCGTAAGCTCAAAGAAACGGGCTGCGCTCGGCTCAGTGCAGCCGCGGAGTGAGCGGCGGTACTCTTTCAGGAAACGGACGCTGTCGTCCAGCTCGGAAAGGATCGCCTCCGTACCAACTTCGTAGCGCTCGACCATGTCTGCGTTCCCGAGCACGAACTCCCTGTACGACTCGGGTCCGACGGGGCCGAAAGATCCGCACCAATCGTCTACCGTCGGATCGCCGAAATAGACGAAGTAGAGGGCCCCGATGCGCTCGGGATGCGCCATTGCTTCGGCGAACGGCACAGGGGCCCCTTGTTGATCGTAGACCGAGGAGATTTCGCCGGATGGGTCGAGCCTTGCGACCCAGGCCTGGGGCTTGAGCGTGATGCGGATGAGCTTGTCCCCGTATTGTTCCCCTCCGACGCCGAAGCGTGTGGGCCAGGGATGCGGCCAGCCGTAGCGGCAGGTGTCGAAGAACGGAGCAACGAGGCCGGAGAGAGAGTCGGGGTCGGCTTTGGCGCGATCGAAGAGGACGTCAGCGGCGCGACCGCGGCCTTTGCCTGGTACTTCCCCGACGCTGTAGAGAGGGTCACCTTCGCGGAGCCCCTTCTCCTGGTCCTCGGTGGTCCAGGTGTAGAAGATGCGCGATTTGTACGGCTGGACGACGTGAGCTTCGAGTGAGAGCTGGTCGGAGGGGGGCGGATCGCAGTCGCGACCGAGCCAATCCCCGTGCCCAACGGTACCGCCGTCTTCGAAATCTCCGGATCCGCCGGAGGACGGGGCGCCTCCGGTGGAGACGCCCCCCCCCGCAGAGGAGCCGCCCGTGGCGACCGAGGAGCCGCCGCCTGATGAATCCTGAGGGTCGTTCGGGTCCCGCGTCGTCAGGCCGCAGGCGCCGAGAGCCGTCCCGGCAAAAATAAGGAGATAGATATGTCCGAGGAGCGCACGCGCCACGAGCGCGCGGCGAGCCCCCTTTCGCTGCACCATCAGTCCATTGTGAATCAAGATCGCTCGCGGTGCGAGCGCTGAGAGAGCGTTTCGGTGCCCGCTCTTGGCTCAGGGGCGCTCAAGTTTGCTCTGGCGGAAGTTCTCTCGCTGAGATGCAAGCTACCCGGGACGGCTATGGAGCGGCTGCTGCCCACTTCTCCGCGAGCCGCGCCTGCCGGGGAGCCGCTCCGCGTTTCCGGGGGCAGGGCATCGCAATCGTTCCGCAAACGGGTTCGAGCGCAGCGCAGCGATCGGCGGTGAGGGGAGCTGAAGGCTCGTTTGGACTCAGGCTTTTGTGATGGACCGGGGCCAAAACAAAAAAGAACGGCCCGCGGGGTGCGCGAGCCATTCGAGCCGCTCTGGGCGGCGGAGGGGGACGCTCTTCTTCAGTCGCCGCGGGCGTAGATGCTCGCTACGTAGTTCAGGACGTCGGTGGCGGAGACTTCGTTGTAGCCGAAGTACTTGATGAGGCGGCCCTTGATGATGTCGATCTTCTCCTGAGTTTCGCGATCGACCACCGCGCTCACCAGAGTCTTCAGCTTGATGCTGTCCTTCTGGTCTTCGAAGAGCTTCATCTCGAGGGCGCGCCTGAGGCGATCGTTCGACTGCCAATCGAAGCGCTGACCTTCGACAGCCTTGGCGCCGATGAAGTTCATGATCTCGCGACGGAAGTCGTCCTTGCGATTGTCAGGGATGTCGATCTTCTCTTCGATCGACCGCATGAGGCGCTCATCGGGCTCTTCATCCTGGCCGGTGTACTTGTTCTTGACGCGCTCTTTGAGCGTGTAGGCCTTGATGTTGTCGATGTAATTCGCGGCCAGCTTGGCGATGGCGTCTTCGTCGGCGCTGATCGCCCTCTGGACCTCGTTCTTGACGATCTGCTCGTACTCTTGCTTAACGACGCTGATGAGCTCCCTGTACCGCTTGCGGTCTTCTTCGTTCGTGATGAGCGAATGATTCCGGAGGCCCTTCTCGAGCTCGTTCATGACCATGAACGGGTTGATGGTGCCTTCTTCGTCGCGCACGAGGGCGTTGGAGATCTTGTCCTGCACGTAGCGGGGGCTGATGCCCTCCATGCCTTCGCGCTTCGTCTCCTTGCGGAGTTCTTTGACCGTATCCTGAGTGTAGCCGGGGAGAACCTTCCCGTCGTAGAGGCGGAGCTTCTGGATCAGCTCGAGGTTGTGCTTCTTCGGCTCTTCGAGGCGCGTCAGAACAGCCCACATCGCGGCGACCTCGAGGGTGTGCGGAGCGACGTGTTTCCCGCGCACCTTGCGCTGATCGAAGTCTTTTTCGTAGATCTTCTTCTCGTCGGAGAGGCGCGTGATGTAGGGGATGTCGATCTTGATGGTTCGGTCGCGGAGCGCCTCCATGAACTCGTTGTTCAAGAGGCGCTTGTACTCGGCCTCGTTCGTGTGGCCGATGATGACCTCGTCGATGTCCGTCTGGGCGAACTTCTTCGGCTTGATGCGATGTTCCTGAGACGCGCCGAGCAGGTCGTAGAGGAACGCAACATCGAGCTTGAGAACTTCGACGAACTCGACCACGCCACGGTTGGCGATATTGAACTCGCCGTCGAAGTTGAACGCGCGGGGGTCCGAATCCGAGCCGTATTCGGCGATCTTGCGGTAGTTGATGTCGCCGGTGAGCTCGGTGGAGTCTTGGTTCTTCTCGTCTTTCGGCTGGAATGTGCCGATACCGACGCGGTCCTTTTCGCTCAGGAGCAAGCGACGGACGCGGATGTGATTGTCAATCACCTTCTGCCAGTTGCCCTCGTATTTCGCGAGGAGCTCCTTGAAGATGAAGCGGCTCGCAGGATCGAGCTCGCCGGA
>NASX01000140.1 GCA_002085155.1 Sorangiineae bacterium NIC37A_2 | reverse complement strand
TACTGTGGTCAGAGTAAGCGGGACACGTCGTCGTCCGGAGCACGCAGAAGTCCATCGTCTCGCCGGCGGCGTTCTGGGCGGAGAGTTCACGGACGAAGGGCCTATCCTCGTTTTGCCCCGCCGCGATATCGGCGCAATCATTGGATGGTCCTACGACTGCTGCTTTAGTCCACGTACAGAAGCTTCCGATCGTCACATCGTTGAGGCTTACGGGATCGTTAAATACCTGCTCGACGCACATTTGCCCGACCTTGCACTCGAGGTCGTGCTCGCACGGTGCGCAGAGACTCTTCTTCCGGAAAGGCAGCTCCAGGCAGGTCTTCGTTGTCGGGTCGCAGATGTTGCCGCCGCAATCTGCTTCACTCAGGCAGCCTACACAGCTCCCGAAATCCTCGAGACCGAGGTCATTCACGCAGACGGGAGTGTCGGTGAGTCCGAGCACGTCCTTGCAATCGGCGTTTGTCCGGCAGGGGTCACAGGTATTCTTGAGGCCGCAAACGGGTTTTGCGGGGTTGTCACAATGAGCGTGTTTGGTGCACTCGACGCAGGTCGCTTCGTCTTCGATGCAGTGCGGTTTCTCATCGGTGCAGTTGTCCCCGCAGGAGCCGCCGAGGTTTTCTCCGCCGCTGCCGCTACCGCCTGAAGGGTTACTGCCGCCGCCAGCGTTGCCGGCGCCGCCGGAGTTGGAGGTGCCACCGGCGAGGCCGCCGGAGCCGTCAGAGGCGCCGGTGCCATTGCTCTTGCCGCCGGAGTTGGAGGTGCCGCCGGATTTGTACCCTTCGTCGTCCCCTGGGCAATCGAAGCCTTCCTCACACTTGGCGAAGGGATCGTCGCAGCCTGTGGCTCCACCAAAGACGAAGCTCAAACCAATCCCGAGAAATCCGATGGTCTTCAATGAACGATTCATCCTTAAGCGCTCCGATGCTTCAGAAACTTCCCGAAATGCCGAAATAGGTACCTTGCGGGCTCGTTGCGACTACGGGTCGCAACTCTCTAAGTGCACTCGGCCTCGTCGCCTCGGGCCAGACGATCGCCATCACAACCGCGCCGCCGACAAGCGCTCCCCCCGCGATGAACCCAACGGTCGAGGCTGTTTGAAGGTCATAGAAGCTCTGCTTCGCGTTCCTGTACTCATCACAGAGCTCTTCTCCTGATCCGCCGCAAGTCAGTCCCTCTGCCTTGAGGTCATCCTTCAACCCCACCGCTTCATCCTTCTTCCCTTCGCTCGCCACGAAGAACCCCACTCCCAATCCAACACCAACGGCTCCCACAGCAGCGGTCGAAATCACGACGGGCCACTTCGCAGAGGGGGCTTTGGGCTTTCCTTCGGGCGGAGGCGCGAATTCCTTCGGAACCTCCTTCTTCTCAGGCTCCTTCGTTTCTTGGGTCATCGGCTTGACGACGGGGCGCG
>NASX01000028.1 GCA_002085155.1 Sorangiineae bacterium NIC37A_2 | reverse complement strand
TCGCCCCAGAAATACTTCTCGAGCTCGGTGAACCAGATATTTTGGCCCTGTTCGCTCGTCAGATCGAGGCGGAACTCGTTGATGAGCATTTTGGAGTGCTCGAGCCACTTGCGCCACGCCTCAGCGGACACGTTCTCGAACACGCGCTGGCCAATCGGGCCTTTGAGGGGAGGTTTCTCGAGACCGGGGGCCTCCCGGCCTAACTTCACACAGTGCACCATGCGCGACATCGCTATCGCGGCTAGCGCGTCCGGCGAGGAAGCGCAAACCTCGTGCTTCGCTGCACGCCCGGGGCTCTTCGAAGCTCCGCTTCGATCGCCGCTCCGGTCCGCACGAAAGGGCCGCAGCGGCTAAGGCGAGGCCTTTTCCGCCTCCACGAGCACCGCTTCGACCTCCCGCGACGATGGCAGCTGAACAATCAGTCGGATCGTCCGCGGCCCTCTCTCGGTCGCTCGCACGAACTCACCGCTGATCTGCGACGCTCCCCGGCCGAGGGCCGAGAGCACCGCGCTGATGACCTGGCTCGCGTCCGTCACCGGCGCTCCCTCCACGCGCACCAGACGGTCGCTCTCGACGAGGCCGAGACCAAAGCGCGAAATGCCCCCGATCGAGATCCCCGCCGGGAGCCAGGGCGAAGCGAGCGCCATCCGCCCCTTCGGGATCTTCTTCGCACGTACCCAGTCAAGCACCCGCGCGGAGGGCACCGAGATGACGTCCGGGGTGCGAGCACGCCGCGTGCCCGACGCGCTCGGAGCGCTCTCCGAGAGGACCTCGAGGGGCGGCGCGCCGGTCTCGGCTCCACCTGGGAGCTCTTGTTCTTCCCCGGACGCTTGCGCCTCCGCAAGCCACCTGTCCAAGAAAAGCAGGGTAGCGGACGCACGAGCGCTCACCTCCTGAATGAGCGCGGCCTGAACCTCGCGCGCGCCCCAAACGCCCATCGCGCCGAGCAGAACCACAACAAGGCCGGTCCCGAGGCGCGTTCGCGCGCTCGGAGAGGCTTTGGCCGGGGTCTCTGGTAAACTCGTTTCCATGCGTTCGAGAGAGCTTCCCGATCTCGGCTACCGCCGTATCGTCGTGCTGCTCTTATTGCTCGGGGTCGTGCCGACCGCGCTCCTGCTCGCGCTTGGAGTGGTACTCCTGTTCTTGGGCGGGATCGAGGCCAACGTCTTGATGGGGATCTTAGTGCTCGCCCTGTCGGGCGCCACCATCACCGGCGTCATCTTGGTCTGGGTTTTTGTGCGCCGGGAAGCGAATATTTCAAGATTGCAGAGCGATTTCGTCTCAAAAGTGAGCCACGAGCTGCGCACGCCGCTGACCTCGATCCGGCTCTTCACCGAGACGCTCTCGCGCCGCCGGGGCAATCCCGAGACCGAGGCCCAGTGCATCGAAGCCCTCGAACGCGAGAGCACGCGCCTCGCTGAGCTCATCGATCGACTCCTCGACTGGGGTCGCATGGAGAGCGGGCATCGTGAGTTTCACAAAGTAAAAACAGATCTGCGCTCGGTCGTGCAGATGGCGGTCGAGGCATTTGAGACGACGCGCAAGCGGAGGCACGTCGAGTTCGACGTCGCCTACCCTCCTGAGTCGATCCAAATCTTTGCCGATCGCGGCGCCCTCTCGGACGCCATTTTGAACCTCCTCACCAACGCCGCGAAGTACGGAGGGCAGCCCTGCCGCGTTACGCTCCGCTGTGCAGAATCTGCGCGTTCGGTGTACGTCTCGGTGACCGACAATGGCGAGGGCATTCCGCTCGCCGAGCACAAGCGCATCTTCCAGAAATTCTACCGCGTGGACGATCGGCTCTCTCGCGAACAAGAAGGCTCGGGACTCGGCCTCGCCATCGTGCATCACGTCTTGAAAGCGCACGGCGGGCGCGTTGAACTCTCGAGCCGCCCGGGCCAAGGCACCACTTTTTCCCTGGTGATTCCGAAGTTTGAGTCCTCAGCGAAATCGTCCCATACCTCCAAAGGACAAGGCGACTCTGCCCCGCCTGCGCCCCCAGCCCGATGAACGACCGCACCCACATCCTCATCATCGAAGACGACGAGAGCATCTCGCTCGGGCTCAAGCTAAACCTCGAAGCGGAGGGGTTCTCTGTAACGACGGTGAGCGACGGAGATGCTGGGCTCGAGGAGTTTCGCACCCGCGAGCCCGATCTCGTGATCTTGGACATCATGCTCCCGAAGCAGAATGGCTTCGAAGTCATCCAAGGTATCCGCAGCTCCGGCTCCCGGGTACCGGTGATCATGCTGAGCGCTCTCGGCACCGAGACAGACAAAGTCATGGGTCTGAATCTCGGCGCCGAAGACTACATCACGAAGCCCTTCGGGCTCGCGGAGCTACTCGCGCGCATCAACGCGGTGCTCCGCCGAAGCCGAGAATCCAATGAGGCCCGCGCCGCTGCCGAGCGCCCTGTGCGCGTCGGAGATCTCGTCATCGATCCGAAGAAGCGCGAGGTCACGCGCGGCGGCACCCCCGTCGAGCTGACGGCGACCGAGTTCGACGTGCTCTGGTGCCTCGCCGCGAACCCGGGCACGGCCCTGTCCCGGGAGGACATTCAGACCCGGGTTTGGGGCCCGAAACACCATGGGACGCTGCGCACCATCGACAACTTCGTCCTGCAGCTGCGCTCGAAACTGGAGCCAGACCCCACCAATCCCACCCACTTGCTCACCGTCCGGGGCGTGGGCTACCGATTCGGCTCGTAAGATGGATCAGACGCTACTCCGAGCCTACTTCGGCACGATTTACGAACTGCCCTCGGCCGAGGGAACCCTCCGCGTCTCTCTCGACGGTCAGAAACCTGGCCCGACGGACGAGCTCCCCAAGCTGCTCAAGGGCAAGCTCGCGATCATCACCGCCTATAACCCGCGTTCGATGCTCCTGCCGCGCAAGGTGAACGAGCAACGCCACCAGGTGATGCGTGAGCTCTTGATCCTTGGCTGCTATCGGGTCGACGCCTGTGTTGGGTTCGAAGACGATCCCGAAGGGTCCTGGCGTGAGCCCTCTTGGCTCGTCCACGGCATTGATCGCGACGAGGCGATCCACTTTGGGCGGACATTCCGGCAAAACTCGATCATCTACAGCGAGGAAGGCCGGCCTGAACTGATCGTCACCGATCCGACCTGCGACGAAATCGGCACCTCATTCCCCGGTTTCTTCCGAGTCCGCCAATAAGACGCCGCGCGAGGCCTGTCCGCCTTGAGCGACAGTGAGCACCGACGCTGAGAGGCTCTCCGCCTACTTACGCCCGCCCTTCCTTGCGGGGCCGGGGATGCTAGGGTCCGGGCAATGGCTGGCAGAAACGGTAGATCGCCGAGAGATCCGGTAGATCTCTTCTCAAGTTTCATGGGGCAGACGAGCCGCCGCGCGTTTCGTCTCGGGCCCATCGTGCTCATCCTCGCGATCCTGCTCGCTCTGACGAGCAGCTTCTACCAGGTGGAAGCGGGTGAAATCGCGGTGATCCGGACGCTCGGGCGAGAGTCGGGGCGGGCAGATCCCGGTCTCCATTTCCGCATCCCGCTCGCCCAGAAGGTCGATATCGTGAACGTCTCGCGGATCCGTCGCATCGAAGTCGGCTTCCGCGGCGACCAACCGAAGCCCACCGAAGCTCTCATGCTCACAGGCGACGAGAACATGGTCGAAGCGCACATGATCGTGCAGTACCGGGTCTCGGAGCCGAGCAAGTATTTGTTCCGCCTCGCGGCCCCTGAAGACGCGCTCCGCTCCAGCGCCGAGGTCGCCCTGCGCGGCATCATTGGCCAGACAACGATCGACGACGCCATCACCAAGGGTCGTGGCCTCGTTCAGGAAGACACCCGGGCCCTGCTGCAGAAGCTCATGGACGACTACCAGAGCGGCATCACCATCACGGAGGTCAAGCTGCAGAGCGTCGATCCTCCCGCCCAGGTGCGCGATGCGTTCCACGAGGTCGTTCGGGCTCGCGAAAAGAAAGAAGAGCTCATCAACCAGGCCCGAGGGTATCAGGAAGACGTGATCCCGCGCGCACGAGGCGAAGCCGAGAAGCAGATGCGCGAGGCAGAAGCGTTCCGCGAGGAACGGGTACTCAAGGCACAGGGTGACGCGCGGCGCTTTGACGCTGTGTACGCCGAGTACAAGAAGGCAGAAGGGGTCACCCGTAAGCGCCTGTCGATTGAAACCCTCGAGCAGGTTCTCACCCGCGTCCAAAAGAAAACCATCATCGACGGCAGCTTGAGCGGCAGCACGCTCCCCTTCTTGCCGATCGGCGGTAACCGTCGCCCCGCGACCCTCGAGCAGTCAGGAGACGCACAATGAACCGTAGCTCCCTCGTCATCTTGATCGCAGCTTTGCTGTGGCTCGGACTCGACTCCTTCTACGTCATCGGCGAAGGGGAACAGGGCATCGTGACCAAGTTCGGTGAATACCGCTACAGCGTCACCACCCCGGGACCGAAGTGGAAAGTGCCGTTCATGGAGACGGTGCACCGCATGGACAAGCGGATTTTGGGCAGCGACACCCCACCCGCCGAGTATCTGACCCTCGACAAGAAGCGCCTCGTCGCCGATCCGATCAGCCGCTGGCGCATCAAGGACCCGATCCTCTTCTTCAAGACCGTCCAGCACGAGGTCGAAGCCAAGGCGCGACTCGGCGATATCGTGAACAGCGAGCTCCGCCGCGAAATCGCTAGCCATAACTTCGGTGACATTGTCGGCAGCAAGCGTCAGCTGCTCACCGATCGTGTCACCGAGCACGCCCGGGCACCTCTCGCTCAGCTCGGCATCGAGCTGCTCGACGTGCGTATCGTGCGCGCCGACCTTCCAGCCGAGGTCCAAGAGAGCGTGTTCCAGCGCATGCGCGCCGAGCGTGAGCGCATGGCCAAGCGTTATCGCTCCGAAGGCGCCGAAGAGGCCCAGAAGATCATGGCCGAGACCGACAAGGAGAAAGCCATCATCTTGGCAAAGGCCTATGAGGTCGCCGAGACCACCCGCGGCGAAGGTGAAGCGCAAAGCGTCCAGATCTACGCCCAGTCCTACGGGAAAGATCCGGAGTTCTTCGCCTTTTTGCGCACGCTGGAGGCTTATGACGCCATCGACGCCGACACGGAGCTCGTCCTTTCGACGAAGAGCGAGCTGCTCTCGCCGCTGTCGAAGTAATCACCGGTTCTCTTGAGCGAAAAGGAGAGCCCACTCGCGTCGGCGGGTGGGCTCTTTCTTTGTTCTTTGTGGCGCGCGACAAGAGAGAGTTACGGAACGTCGAGCTCGAGCCGCAGCGCCTCGAGCAGCATCGCGTTTGCGACGGCGTAAGCGGGGCTCCCACGCCAGGTGTGCGGAGGATCGCCATCCACCATTTGCCCCACGTAGCCAAAGGCGATGCCCACCTGAAGCACATCGCTCACGAGCGTGACCAGCTCATCCCGCGCCTCAGGGTATTCGTGCAGCTTCGCGCGCACGTAGAATAGAAGCAGATGCGGCCAGGCGGAGCCTTGATGTGCTGCTCGGAGGCGGTCAGCGATCGTCCCACCTGCGCTCGCGATAAAGTTTGGATCTCGCGGATCGAGCGTCCGGATACCCCGGGGCGTCAGAAGGAAGGCCTCGACACAAGCCAAAATCTCGCGCCGCTCCGTGGCCTCGAAAAGCGCAGGACAGACGGCAAGCGCGATCAGCGCGTTCGGGCGAATCGACTTGTCGACCCAGGCAGAGGTGAAATCCCGGCCCTCGGACACGCGGTCCGGAGGATAGTTCCACTGCCCCAGCACGAAGCTATCGCGGAAAGCAGTTGTCCCGCGCGCCGTGTCACGGGTCGCTTCCGCGCTCGTCTCGGCGTCGCCCAACTCGGCCGCGAGCTTCGCCAAGAGCCGACAAGCTTCAACCCAAAGCGCTTGGATCTCGATGCAGGCGCCGTCACGAGGAGTGACCGGTACTCCCTCCACGATGGCATCCATCCACGTATGAGGACCAAAGCCATTCAGAATGAGCAGGCCCTCTGTGGAGAGCCAGGCGAAATCGGTCCCGCCTTTGATCGTCTGATGGATCGTGCGGAGCGCGGGCAGGAGGAGGCGGGCGAGCTCATCTTTGGCCGCTCCGTCGGGTAGCGCAGTGAGGACGCGCTCGCTCACCAGGAAGGCCCAAAGAGACGCGTCGACACAAGGCCTCGAGCCCAAAGCGCCCTTCGGTCGCTCGGGAATCAGACCGCCTTCCATGGTCTGAATCACTGTGCGAAGCGCGATCGCGGCCTCGTGAGGGCGACCAGCAGCTAGGAAAATGCCCGGGAGCGCGAGCAGGTGATCCCGGGTCCAGACGTCGTGCCAAGGATAACCAGCGACGATCTCGTTCTGAGCGCCGACGCGGAAACTATCGACAGCGATTCGGAGCAGTCGAACCGCTGGAGCGCTGTCCTGGCCGGGATCTTCCGCGATGCGATGTTCAGCGGCCTCGAGCACAAGCCGCATCGGATCACCTTCCGGCGGATCGCCGACGAAAGCCATGAGCTCGGTGCGTCCCTGGGGCTGAAGCTGGACCTCGAAGACCCCAGGAGTCCACATGTCCTCACGGAAATCTAAGTAGCGGCCGCGATCGTCGAGATATTCGAACTGACGCCACCAATCCGGTGATCCCATAAACACGCCTCGGTGACGGAAGCGCACCGCCGGCAAAGCTGGATCAGGCTGAACTTCCACCTCACCCGAGCGCAGGATGACCTCCTGACGCACGCTGCCGTATTCGCGACAGAGCTGATGCTCCGGGCGCATCGGCATCAGCGGGCGCAAGAGCAGCCGCGCCGGATCGGGCCCCGACCAGTGGAACGAGAGGATCACCGCGGGAGAACCGCGAACTAGGCTCACGGTTCGTTCGAGGGTCCCGCCCGCGACCCGGAAAACCCAGCGAGGCAGGGGATCTTGGTGGAACGACTCGAGGAAACGATAGCCCGGCGTGGGAGCGACGCCCGGGAACTGGTGCGTCGACATCTGGTAGTAGCGGCCGCGCACCTCCAGGGCGGTCTCGACGTGACTCAAGATGACGTAACGGGGGCCCCGCTTTTGCCAAGGAACGACCAGAAGCGCGTGATGGCGACGGGTGTGCATGAGCGCGACGGTGCTCGAGGCGTAGGCCCCGTAGTCGTTCGTCGTGATCCACTCCCCCTCCGCTTTCGTGAGGTCTCCTTGCACTGAAACCCAAGGCCAAGGCCCGTCAGCGGGACCCCGCCAAGCCGGGCCCCGCTTCCGATCGCTCCTCATGATTTCGCCGCCCGCGCAGAAAGGCCAAGCGCCTGCTCAGCCGCGGCGAACAGCGGCTCAAGGGCTGGCCTTTCACCGAGCCAGATCTCGATCGCACGGGCTGCTTGCCGAACCAACATTCCTAGACCTCCGCGCGCGCGCGCGCCGCGCTCTTCTGCAGCTCGCAAGAAAGGCGTGAGCGGAGGGTTATACACAAGATCATAGTAGGCTCGGTCGCCACCAGTTCCAACGAACGCGGCGAGCATTTCTCCCGAGTCTGTCCCTTTCATGCCCGCGCTCGTGGCCTGAATGACCATTTCGACGCGCTCGAGCAGCGCTTCGGGAGACGGGCCGCGCCCATCGAGCGGCCACGGGCACGCCTCGACTCCTCGTTGCGACAAGACGTCAAAGAGCGGCCAGCTGCGCGGGTCCTCTCCCGTCGAAAAGCGACGCGCTGTGACCAAGATCGGCGCAAATCCCGCCAGTTTTGCGCTCACCGCGGCCGCCAGGGCCGCGCCACCACTGCCCACGATCAGCGCTCCCGATGAAGGGTTCGGAACGAGCTCGAGGAGCTCCTCGGCGAGGGCCGGCGCATCGGTATTGTAGGCAACGATCTCACCTTGCACACATGCGAGCACGTTGGCGGCTCCGACGTCGCGAGCCGAGGAGTCCACTCGATCCGCCAAAGAGAGAGCGAGCGTCTTGTGGGGCACCGTCACGTTCGCGCCCGCAAGCTCCCCGCTCCTGAGCCGCTCAAAAACCCGACGCACGTCAGCTTCGGTCGGACAATCGAGCACTGAATAATGCGCGTCCGAGCGCCCCAGGGCCTGATAAGCCGCTGAATGGATGCTGGGTGAGACCGAGTGACCTACTGGATGGCCAACAAGCAAGAACTGAGTCACGAGTGATTTCCCGAGAGACACCGAGGCCCCTCACCTCCGAGGGGCGACACTGAGCCAGAACTTTCGACGCGATTCAACAGGAAGCTATCTCAAAATCGCGATAACTCCGATTTCGCTCCTCCATTTGCGCACAACCCTCTGAGCCACGGGCCAAAAGGAATGGCCGCTCAGGTCTCACCGGGCCACAAGGAACGGCGGCTCAGGACTCGTTTGGTTCAACGACGTCCGCGGCAATTTCCCCGGATTTGAGGCGAATCGAGAGGCGCTCCCCCGGGAAAACCTCGCTCGCAGAACGGACCGCTTTGCCGTGCCGATTGAGCACGACCGCGTAGCCGCGGCCGAGCACCTTGAGCGGAGACAGAGCATCGAGACGCGCAGCGAGCTCACCGAGCGGGGCGCTCTTCTGTTCGACGAGGCGCTCCCCCTGGCTCCGTAAACGCCCATAGAGCGGAAGCAAGCGCGAGCGGGCATGGAGCACGACGGCCCGCGGATGGCGCCTTTCGAGGCGGGTCGTAAGCTCGCGCTCATTTTTCTTTGCCTCGGTGAGGATCGAGCGCATCCAGCGCTCCATGTCCGCAGAGAGTTCGTCGAGGTGCTGCCTGTGAGTCGCGACCACAAAGCGCGGATCGCCAAGTCGTTTCTCGAGCCGCGTCAGCTTCACGGCGCTCTCGCGCACGCGGGCTGTGAGCGCCAGGGCGACCCGTCGCTCGAGAGAACGCAGAGTCTGGATGCGTTCGGACGCGTCGTACACAACCATCTCGGCCGCCTGGGAAGGCGTCGCAGCTCGGGCGTCCGCGACCAGGTCCGCCAGCGAGTGATCGATCTCGTGTCCGACGGCACTGACCACCGGAACGCGTGTCGCTGCCAGCCTTCTCACGACTCGCTCATCGCTGAAGGCGAGCAGGTCCTCTTGGGCGCCGCCGCCTCGTCCCACGATCAGAACGTCGAGCTCCGGTAGTGCTTCGAGCCGATCGAGCGCCTGGATGATGCTGAGGGGAGCTCCTTCGCCCTGAACCGTCGCAGCCGACAGGACGATGCGAACGTGGGCACGCCTGAGCGCCACCGTGCAAATATCGTGGAAGGCGGCGCCGGTTCGGCTCGTCACGACGCCAATCACTCGCGGCGTGGTCGGCAGGCGACGCTTCCGGCTCGGATCGAAGAGCCCCTCTTCGGCAAGACGGCGCTTCAGCTCTTCCAACTTGACGAGCAGGGCGCCCCGCCCGCTGGGCCGAACGACGTCACAAACCCACTGCAGTCGGCCTCGCGGAGCGTAGAGGGTCGCCCGACCTCGCAGGACCACTCGCGCGCCCTCCTCGATCGCACGGCCAAAACGCATCGCCTCCCGCTTGTAGAGGACACAATCGAGGGCCGCCTCTTCGAGCTCGTCCTTGATCGTGAAATAGACGTGACCGCTCCCCGGCCGCTGGACGCCGCCGATCTCACCCTCAACCCAGAGGCCTGCCGTCCGCTGTTCGAGGATCTGCTTGAGCCCGCGCGACACCTCCGCGACGCGGAAGATGCGCGGTTCCTCGCCCCCGCTCATAACTTCTTCATTTCGTCCACGAACTCCCAGTCGTGGATCAAGCGCTTCTTGATCAAGATCGAGAGGAGCGACGTGAACATGAGCTCCCAATTGATGCTGTCGTCGACGACTTGGGACGCGTCGCCACCGTGCGCTCGGACACGGAGAGCGTCAATGAGATCGCGGGCCGTCAGCTTCTGAGGTTCGCGGTTTGAAAGTGGCCCCTTCTCCAGGGCGGGCAACTTCACAACGGTCCCATCGAGCAGCGTCAGGGTGACCATCTGCGGGGGCGGGTCGGACGCGCGCGGGTCGGGGAGCTCCACCGACTCCGCTTCCACGGACTCGGGCACAGGCTCCGATTGCGCAGGCAACCCCAGGTAATAGACGCGAATCGCGCCGAGGATATCCGATGCCGGTGCGATCATCGGACGCACCGGGAGGCCGGAGAAGTTAGCAATCTCGTCCAGCGCTGCCTGGTCGCTCGGATCGACCATCGCTACATAAAGGGTCTGCTGCCGGTTCTTCGCCCGCCGCACGTAGATCGGAACGACCGAGTACTTCTGAGCGGTCTCAGCGGGGACCAGGTTCAAGAGCTGCCGCGAGAAGTCGATATGGGACAACGAGACCCAGGGCACGCTGAGCTGCTGACTCAGCACCTGCGTCAGGCGCACCTCCGAGAGAGCTCCCGCCTCCACCAGCAACTCGCCCAGTCTCCTCCCCTCGGTCTTCTGCTTCTCGAGCGCCGCCTCGAGCGCTTCGCTCGAGACCAACCCCGCCTCGACGAGCAGCTCGCCCAACCTCAAGCGATCGGCCATAGATCAGCAGCCTACAACTGTTCGGGGGCGTCCCTCAAATCCGGGGGCGGCGGACACTGGCCCGCCGCCCGAAGAGGCTCTAGGGTCCGTGTTCCCCTGGAAGCCGGGGAAATCGTGGGCGCGCCTCGTTGTTGCGGCGGGAACGGAAGTTCGTAAGACTTGCCCTCATTCCTTGACTCGGCTCCCTTGGGCGCCGTCGAAGGTTCCAAAGACACACATGAGCTCCACACCCAGCGGCACGTTGCAGGGGGACTTCCGCCCATGCCCCCAGTGCGGCAAACGAGTCGAGACGAACAGCCCCTATTGTTCGGGTTGCGGCTTCCCGCTCGGCGCAGTGAGCTCAAAAGGCGACGACAAGTTCATCGGGACCACGCTGGCGCCCGGTTATCACATCCTCGAGTTGGTCGGGGTCGGCGGCATGGGTCGAGTGTACCGAGCGGAGCAGAGCGTGCTCGGCCGTACAGTCGCCGTGAAGATCGTTCACCCGTACCTCTTGGCGGACGAGGGCTCGGTCGCTCGCTTTTTGACGGAGGCGCGGGCCGCGAGCCAGCTCAACCATCCGAACAGCATCTCCGTTTTCGATTTTGGGCGCACCGAGGATGGCGAGCCCTACCTCGTCATGGAGTTCCTGCGAGGCAAGGACTTGGCCCAGGTCATCCAACAGGACGGGCCGCTGCCCTTGCCCCGAGTGGTCGACATCATCCACCAGGTGCTCGCCGCGCTCTCGGAGGCCCATGAGCTCGGCATCGTCCACCGAGATCTGAAGCCCGAGAACATCATTCTCCAGCCGCAGCGGCGGGGCGGAGATCTCGTCAAAGTGGTCGACTTTGGCCTCGCCAAGGTGCGCGCGGACCAGCCCACGAATGTCACGAGCCCGGGCATCGTCTGCGGAACGCCGGACTACATGGCCCCGGAACAGGGCCGCGGCGACGAAATCGATGGTCGAAGTGATCTCTACGCAGTCGGCGTCATCTTATTCCAGCTCTTGACCGGCAAGCTCCCCTTCGAAGGGGAGTCACCCACGCAGGTCGTGATGATGCACCTCTCGGTGCCCGCGCCCGATCCACGTCAGGTCGCGCCCCGCCGCGACATTCCCGCCGCGATCGCTGACGTGGTGAAGCGCGCCTTGGCGAAGCTGCCCAGCGATCGCTTCGAAGATGCTCAGGAGTTCTCCGAGGCGCTGCGCAGCGCGGTGAGCGCAGAGAGCGAGATGCGGAGGATGGATGCCTCCGAACGCCTCGCACCGAGTCTCTCGCTCGGCGAGATGATCGATTGTGAGGCCTGTGGTTATAGCGTCCCGCTCGCTCGCTATTGCTGCGAATGCGCGGCCCCGCTGCCTCAGTCCCGCGCCGAAAACTATCCGCTTCCCTTCATTGGCCGGCGTGAAGAGCTCGCGTTCTTGTCCGCGCGCAGACCCGTCACCGCCACCATCCAAGGGGCTCGTATTTCCGGCGAACCTGGCGCGGGCAAGACCCGCCTGCTCGAGGAGTTCGCGCGGATCGCGACGGAACAAGGGGACCGTGTGGTCGGCGTCACGCCCGATCCCTATGGCGCCAAGGTCGCCTATTCCGGGCTCGCCACTCTGATCCGCGGCCTCTTGCGCCTGCCCCAAGAGGGCATCGATCCCGACAGCTTCAGCGACGCCTCCCTCGATGTGCGCAGAGGTTTGATTGAAATCTTCAGCGGACCACAGCCGGGCGACTCGCGATCCCCCATGGATCGCCAACACTGCCTCTCCAGCGCGCTGCGCTACGCCCTCGCCAGCTCGTCCAAGAAGCAGTGCGGCACCCCTGTCATCCTCCTCGACGATCTCGATCAGATGGACGGCGCCTCGCTCACAGCGATCCAAGATCTCCTCAACGATCCCCCCGGCGTCGCCGCCCTCATCGTCGGCACCCACAGTCCGGACTTCGACCCGGGTTGGTCCGTTGAGCGCACCTCGCACCGAACCCTCGGCCCTCTCGACGCGAGTTTGACGCGGCCGGCGACCAGGGGCCTGAACATCCCGATCCCCTCGAAGGTCCTGCCCCTCTATCTCGACCAGGCGATCCGTTACTCCTTGGAAGGCGCCACCGAAATCCCCGAGAAATTGGTCGACGTCATCGCGAGCCGCCTCGATCTGCTCGACGCGGATGCGCGCCGCGTCCTGCAAGGACTCGCGATTCTTGGCTTCGCCTCACCGATCTCGACGATCGCGGAGCTCGCTCGCATGGACGGAGTCGACGCACCGATCGCACAGCTCCTCGGCCGCGGCATCATCGAGGTCGCGAGCGGTATCGCATCCTTCTCTCACCCGCTCTGGCGCAAAGTCACGCTGGCCACGATCCCGATCGAAGCCCGCCGCCAGCTGCACCGACTCGCCTTGCGCATCGAAGACAAGAGACGGGGGCCCCTCGAGGTGCGCGCCGCTCACGCTTACTATGCGGACGAGGCCTTCCAGGCGCTCTTGCTCCTTGAAAAAGTGGCGGATCGCGCGACGGCCATTGGAGACGCGGGCGCTGAAGTGCTCGCCCTTCGGCGCGGGCTCGACCTAGCAAGGCGAGAAATCTCTCGCGGAGAGATCGACGATCCCATGCGGGCAGTGCTGATCTTCAGTCGGAAACTCGGAGCCTCTTTGATCCGAGCGGGCGACTATTCAGACGCCGACGGTGTGCTGTCCGAGGCGCTCGATCTCGCTCCTCCCGCGAGTGCAGACCGCGCCAAGATCCTGGGGGCGCTCGCGCACGTCTCCTACGGCCGCCGGCGTTACGAAGAAGCTCAGAGTCGTCTCGAGGCCGCGCTCTACGCAGCGCGCTCCGCTCATTCCCATGAGATGGTCGAGACGCTCGAAGACACCCGTCGGGCTTGGTCGACATGAACCTGGTCGCACGCTTCGACCTGGATAAAACATACCTTCGGAGTGAATTCGCGACAGTCCGCGACCTCTGGAAGAGCGCCACTGAGCGCGCCGATCAGAAGCGCGCCGTGCCGGGCGCCACTGAGCTCTTGCTCGAGCTCACAAGGAGTCGCGCCTACGTCCACGTCCTCTCCGGTAGCCCGAAACAGCTGCGCACCAGCATCCGGCTGCGCCTGATGCTCGACGGCGTGTCGCCCGATCGCCTCACACTCAAGCCGAATCTCAAGAATCTCGTCCGGCTTCGATTTCGATCGCTCCGCGGCCAGCTCGGCTACAAGCTCCTGGCGCTCTTGTCGGCCAGCGACGAAGAAGCAAGAGCCGGCAGACAGGCGCCGGATCTCGAACTCCTCGTTGGCGACGACTCGGAGTCCGATGCGTTCATCTATTCTCTCTACGCAGACATCCTCGAGGGCACGATCGCGCTGGATGGACTCCGGGACATCCTCGAGGCAGGAGAGCTCTACCCTGACGAGCGCGAGCAGATCCTAGAGCTCGCCGCCCAGAGGTACGGCGCGGGTAAACCTCAAGCGGCGCTGATCTTGATCCATCTCGCGAACCAAAGTGCCCCCTCCGAGTTCGCGATGTTCGGCCCTCGCCTGTTCGCCTTCTTCAACTATGCGCAGGCGGCCTTCATTCTCCTCGAGCGAGGGGTGTTGGACGTAGCTGCCACGCTCCGGGTCACCCGGTCTTTGACTCAGTTACATCGCTTTGACGACTCCGCGCTCTCTCGCTCCTACTGGGACTTGGCACGCCGGGGGCTCGTCACCGCTCGCTCCCTCGAGGCGCTCAAGGACACGTCGGCGCGCCCAGATTGGGTCGATGAGATCGAGGAATTGCTCAAGGTCGAGCCTTTCGGGCGTGAAGTCAGGCGTTTTGACGCGAACTATAAACTCCTTGCCGGGCGGCACCGAACGCGACAAAACCGGGCCTGAGAATGACCACCCTGCGTCTGCTCGAAGAGTCCTCCCCTGAATTTTCCGTCGAGCTCCGGGCCCTCGCTTCTCGAGGCGACACGGACCTCGATCGAGTCGAGCCCGTCGTGCGCGAGATCCTGTCCGACGTACGTCGGGAAGGGGACGCGGCTCTTCGCCGCTACGTGCAGAAGTTCGAAGGTCGAAGCCCGGACACCTTCCTCGTTCGAGACTACGGCGGAAAGGCCGCCCTCGAGAGTCTGCCCCAGGGCCTCCGCGGCGCCCTGGAGACGGCCGCCCAGCGGATCGACGCCTACCACCAACACCAGAAGGCGCAGCTCACCACCTTCGGATACGAGGAGGACGAAGTCTTCCTCTCGAGCCGCGTGAGCCCTGTCGACCGCGCGGGCATCTACGCTCCGGGGGGCAAGGCCTGTTACCCCTCGAGCGTGC
The DNA here is from genome assembly GCA_002085155.1 of Sorangiineae bacterium NIC37A_2. GTDB lineage: Bacteria > Myxococcota_A > Polyangia > Polyangiales > Polyangiaceae > NIC37A-2. Next base: position 48,382 of record NASX01000028.1, on the reverse strand, counting down.
TCATGAGCGCCATCCCGGCCAAGGTCGCGGGGGTGCCCGAGATCTTGCTCGCGAGTCCAGACACGAGCGTCGAAGTGCGCGCGGCGGCCTACCTCTCCGGCGTGACCGCGATCGTCGAGGCGGGCGGAGCGCAGGCGATCGCCGCCCTCGCATACGGAACCGAGAGTATCCCCTCCTGTGATAAAATTGTGGGCCCCGGCAATATTTACGTCGCCGCGGCCAAGAGGCTCGTCTTCGGGCAAGTTTCGATCGACAGCATCGCCGGACCGAGCGAGATCTTGGTTCTGGCGGACGAAAGCGCGAATCCGGACTTCGTGGCAGCGGACCTCCTGTCCCAAGCGGAGCACGACGAGGACGCCTATCCGCTGCTGATTTGCACGAGCCGCGCTTTTGCCGAGCGCGTCGTCAGCGCCACGCTGCGGCAGCTCGCGGAGCTTCCGGAGTTCGACGCCCGAGGACGCAAGCGCCGCGAGATCGCCGAAGCTTCCGTGTCGCGCCACGGCACCGTATTCATCGTCAACTCGGTCGATCGCTTGCTCGAACTGGCGAATCGGCTCGCGGCCGAACACGTCTCGGTCCAAATGGAAAGCGCGAGTGAGGTTGCGGCCCGCGTGACCAAAGCCGGGGCTATTTTCATCGGTCACTACACTCCGGAAGCCGCGGGCGATTACCTCGCGGGCCCTTCCCACGTGCTCCCGACCGGCGGCGCTGCCCGCTACGGTTCGCCCCTCGGCGTCTACGACTTCGTCGCCCGCTCCAGCCTCATCCGCTATGAGCCGAGCGCTCTCAAGAAGCAGGGTCCGGCCATCGAGGTCCTCGCCCGGGCGGAAGGTCTCGAAGCTCACGCGCGAGCCGTCTCGGTGCGCACGCGCTAACGCATCTGAACAGTCGCCTGGTCCCCCGGGGCTCGGACGCGCGAGCCCAGCTCTCGGGGATGTCGTCCAGCCACGTCCGGCCGACTCAGCCGGCCGACTCAGCCGGTCGACTCAGCCGGCCGACTCCGCCGGCCGACTCAGCCAGCCACTTCGATGTAGCCGCGCCGCATCAGATCGATGACGTCGCGGGCGACATCGATATCCGGACGGGCCGACCGATCGAGGGCAGCCTGGAAATCCGCCGAGTTCAAGCAAGCCTGGAGCACCTCGAGCTGGGGTTGTTCGAGGGTGCTGAGGGGCGCCGTCAGGGGCGTCTTCAGCGCGAGGCGCGCATGTTTCGGGGGAAGACTCGGCTCGAGCGCTCCGTACTCATCGATTTGGCGGATGCCTTCCATGAGATAGGCCTGAGCGCTCAAGGAGAGGCCCGCGCCGACGTTCGGATCGGCCGGCTCGAGCGAGAAGCTCCCACTTGTCCACTGCAGCATGCGGTAGGCGGCCTTGAGCGGCGCCAAGTTCGTCCCTTCGATGGAGGCGTGGATGATCTGGCCGTCGCGCAGGTGGATCTGGCCGACCTGTTCACCGTGCAGAAGGAGCGTGCCGGTCTTCTTCGAGGTGCCGAAGAGCTGCATCAAATCGGGCAGCGGGATTTCGTCGAGGCTCCCTGTCATGCGCGCGGCGCTGCCGACCTGGGCCGGGGCCTGACGCGTCGTTTCCCTTCCAAAGGGCCCTTTCTGAGAGCTTCGACGGCTCGCTCCCGAAGGCTCTTCGACCGCGACGAGCTTGAGAATACTGGTGCCGATGAGGAGGCGATCGCCTTCACTCAGGTAGGCCTTCTCGACGCGCTCGCCGTTCACGAACGTCCCGTTCGTGGACCCGAGGTCTTCGACGATCACTGAGCCGCGCACGAGCTCGATGCGAGCGTGACGTCGCGAGACCATCTCCTCGACCAAAACCATGTCGAGATCGCTCGAACGCCCGACCACCACCGGCACGCCCTCGGTGAGCGGAAACTCGCCCCCCTGGTACTTTCCCGAGATGAAGCGCAACGCGAGCTCAGTGCTATGCACTTTCTTGGGTGAAGCCGGATTCTGATAGTCCATCTCGACGGAGTGCCAGGGGCCTTGGCGGCACCTCGATTCTCGAGATTATGCCATTACCCGAGTCCAGGACCACGCCTTACCGCGAGGGCCGACCCGACCACAATAGGCGGCCCGCCCTGGGCAGGTCAATAAAAGCAAAGCTAATGCAAGGGTTTAGGCTTTTTGGCCTTCCGGAGAGCCGCGGCCGACCCAGCGAGGCGCCACCGTGAGGCCCACGGGCGGCCAGGCTCACGGGGCCGACGGAACGCGCGACAGTCCCGTGGACGCGGGCGCTGTTTCGCTCGTGGGACGTCCGGGACGAGCCACCTCGGCGCCGAAGGGCAGGAGCACCGAGAAGGTCGTGCCGACTCCAGGACTCGACGCCACGTCGATACGCCCGCTCATCTCTTGGACGATGCGCTGACTGATCGCGAGGCCGAGCCCGGTCCCTCGCTCCTTGGTCGTCACGAAGGGAACGAAGAGATTCTGCATGACCTCAGCTGCAATGCCCGGCCCTTCGTCGCGCACGCTTACCTCGAGCCAAGGTTCGAGCCCCTCTCGACCGCTCCGGTAGGTGAGGCGCGCTCCGACGTGGACGTTGCCGCGTCCGCCCATGGCTTGGAGAGCATTGCGCACCAGGTTGATCACAACCTGCCTGAGCTGTTCCGCGTCCGCGCGCAGGGGCGGCAAATCCGGTTCGACAGCGACGGTGATGGTCGCTTCGTGGGCCTCGGTCCCGAGCATCTTGCAGGTCCTCTCGAGGACATCTCCGACGTTGAAGTCACGCATCGTGATCGGCGCCGGGCGCGCGTAATCGAGCACCGAGCCGACCACTCGATCGAGCCGGTCCACCTCTTCGAGGATGATCGAAACGAATTCGCGAGCGCTCTCGTCGAGCGTCCCCTCCCTGTGGTCTTCGAGAAGCTGCGCCGCGCCTTTGATCGCGCCGAGGGGATTTTTCACTTCGTGAGCCAAACCCGCGGCCATCTGTCCCAAAACAGCCAGACGATCGCGCACCTGCATCTGGCGGAACTGCCTCGAGTTCTCGAGAACGACGCCGATCTGCAGCCCGAGCTCTTCGAGGATCGGTTGGTCATCTAAAGAGAAGACGTCCGAGGCCCGATCGTCCGCGAGCATCAGCAGCCCGGAGAGTCCCGTGGTCTTCGTCCGAACCGCGACGATGGCGCCGCGGCGGAATGCGTCGAGGACCTCTGCCGAAAGGAGCATTCGGCTCTTCTGCTCGGCCTCTTCCCGGTGTCCGGCCCGCCGCGCTTCTGACGCTTGGTGCGCTTCGTCCTCGAGCAGCACGGACGGAACCGTCGCGAGATACTCGAGGATCGGCTGAATCTTGGCGGCCTCGATGCGCTCGGGGACGCCCGGACCAAAGTCGGCGAGCTTCTTGAAGTTTGCCTCGACGGGCTCCCGCACATAAAGCGCGGCAGCCGTCGCGCGCCGAGAGTTCTCAAGCGCCCCCATCACCACACTGCCGAGCTGTCCCACATCGAGGACGTGGACCAACTGGCCCCGCACTCGCTCGATCGCCCGCTCCAGGTCGGCTCTTTCTCGGAACAGGACTCGGTGGATCGCGAGGCTCGCCTTTTCACGCAGGGGCTCGAAGACGACGAGGATGACGATCGTGGCGAGAAAGGCCGCGAGGTACATCGTGTCGAAGCCGCCAAAAAGGTCGACGAAAACGTAGAAAATCGCCGCGAGCAGGCTGGCGAGCGCGGCCGATAAGAGGACCTGCGCGAGCACGTCATAGATGTCGACGAAGCGCTGGCGGATGAGCGATTCGCTGATCACGAACAGGAACAGGATCGAAAACGCTGCTCCGATCGGGGGCACGCTGATGTCGATGAACCAAAGAAAGTCAGCAAGACTCGCGGTGACGGCCAGCGCGCCCACCAGGACCATGAAACGCACTCTGCGTTTGGTGCCGCGAGATTTCGAACTGCGATTGCGCGCCCAGAGCGAGCCAAGACCGAACGCGAGCAGTCCGAACACGTAGAGGAACGTGAGTCCACGCACCCACCAGTGCTCCACAGGACCGATCACCGCGAGCAGCGCGACCGGGCCGAGCAAGATTCCGGCGACGCTCAAGAGCGTGGAGCGCCGCTCTGTCTCTGGCATGAGCGCCTCGAACAAACGCAACGCAAACTGCGGCAAGAGCACGGCCAAGATCGCCGTCGAGCGAGCCCACACGTTCGCTTGCACGAAGAGATAGAGCCACTGGGCCAGGTACCAGAGGCCAATGTTGGCCGCGAAGGCCGCGAACCAAAGCTGGGTCGCGCGAGGGCGCTTCCGGAGCAGCATCGAGATCGCAATGGCGATGGCGAGAGCGCCACAGAAAAGGGAGGTTCTGGTCCGGAGGTCCATGGCTTTTCGTCGGGCGAGCCGCGAAGGCTCATTTCGTCACGTCGAGGGCGTACCTCGAGCGGAGGAGCGCGGAAGGTTCCGGTCATAGCCCCGCTCCCAGATGCGCGCGAGGACCTGCGGCTCAAGGAAGCGGAGCAGCCGGGCTTCCAGCTCCGGCGAGGGCGAAGCGCGCCTCTCGACGAGCATGGCGCGGAGCTCCGAGGACGAAATCTCCGGCAAATCCGCGGCAATTCCCGGCCCGTCGTACCCCTTGCGGGCAAGCACGAGGGGAGGAGCAATGCGAAGCAGCTCTTCCGCTTCCCGCCAGCGGGGCAAGTCCGAAACGATGTCGGTCCCCACGACGAGCCGGAAGCTCGCATCCGGGTACTTCCTCTTGAGGGCTCGGATGGTCTCGATGGTGTAGCTCGGCCTCGGCAGGGTGGCCTCGATATCGCTCACGGACACGTGGTCGAGCCCCCCGAAAGCCAATCGACACAGTTCACAACGCACCTCGAAATCGAGCCACGGCTTCTTATCGAAAGCGTGCCCGTACACGGGCACCACGAGGACTTCGTCGACTTCACCTGACCGAGCGACCCAGGACGCCGCCTCGGTGTGTCCGCGATGAGGCGGGTCAAATGTCCCGCCGAAAAAGGCAATCCGTGTCATGCGCTGCCTTGAACGCGCATCTTGAGTGCAGAGTCGGAGCTCAAGACCTCACTCTGTAACACCGAGAAATCCGCGCCAAAAACCGTGGCGGTGAGCTCATCGTCGACGTCACTCACGGTCATGATCCCTCCCAGGCCTGGTGAGAGAAACCATCGCCGGCCAATCTGCTTGATCAGAGGCCCCGGGTTCTTTCCGAAGATCAAGAGGGCCGCCGGAAGGATATCGTCTTCTTCGAGCAAGGCCTTGTCGTGGATGAGCACAGCGACCTTGCCACCGAGAATGTCAACCGAACGCGCTCGGCCGTTCGGGAGCGACTCGTACATGCGAAGGTGCGCGAGTTCGCGCTCTTTGCGAATGAATTGATCGATTTGGTAGGGCGAAGCACTGAGGCACCGCTTCGTTGCCCGTGCGAGGAGGCCGTCCTCGCTCGCCTCCTCGCCGACCAGCGCGCGCGCCCATTCGAGCACGATCTCTTCGAGCTTCTGGTCCGTGCCGAGATACACGATGCGCTCGGCGCCAGCCTTTTGCCGGAGTCCAAGCGCGGCCGCCTTCAAACTCGCGGAGTCTGCGGCTGGTCCCAGGAGTCCGAGCTTCATGGCGATGCCAATTCTAGTCCTCGATCAGCTTCCCGAACATCCCGAGGCCCCCACCCCAGGCGATGCCGTCGAAGAGCGCGAGGAGCGTCAGGTATCCCGAAAGGTCCGAGAGCGGTGCCTTGGTCAAGAGCGCCCGGGTGGCCGCGATCGCCGTCAGGAGGGCCGGAGCGAGCAGCGGGAAGATCACGATCGACAGAGCGAGGTCACGCGCCCGCGTCCGCACGAGCAGCGCCCCGAACAGCGTTCCAAAGGCCGCAATACCCGGAGTGAGCAAGAGGGCGATGAGCGAAAGTCCCGGCGCAACCTCAAACAGATCGATCGAGAAAAAAAGCATCGTGAGCGGAGTAACAACCGCCTCCACGAGGAACAGAAATACGATGAGACCCAGAGTTTTCCCCGCAAACAGAGCGCTCGGGGAAAGGGGGGTCAAGAGGAGGCCTTCGAGCGCATGCCCCTGGCGCTCCCGGGCCCAGCTCTTGCCGAGGGAGAGGACCAGTGCAAACGAAACCGAGAGCCATAGGGCGCCAGCCGCAACAGTCTGGGTGGTCCTTGGCCCTCCAAAATACGCCATCGAGGAGAGGACCACGACGAGGAGCGCAAAAAAGCCGCTCGTGATGAGGACCTCGCCGCTCGAGAGCTCGATGGCCCAGTCCTTCTGGAGCACCAGGGCAACTTGGCGCGGCCAGGACGGAGGCGGGGGGCGCTGACTCACGGACTTCTTTTCATAGAACGAGACTTTCTTCAGGGCAAAATGTGTTCTAGCTGGCGGTCCCATGACGGAACGGGCGCGCATCGAACACGAGTTTCATTGCTCCGAAGAGGTCTTCCTCGGCCTCTTCCTCAAGGAAGCCTACAATAAGGCGCTCTTCGAGGGGCATCTCAAATTCCCCATGTGGCGTGTCTCCTCCGAAGAAGAGACCCCCGAACGCATCACCCGCACGATCGAGGTCGAACCCTTCGTCGCGGACCTCCCCGCCGCGATCCAAAAGGTCGTCGGCAACAACCTCCGCTACCGGGAAGAGGCCTACTACGACAAGCGCGAGCGCAAGTATCACGTCAAGGTCGTGCCGAATCGCATGGCCGACAAGATCTTGGTCTCCGGCGTTCAGCTCACCGAGTCACTCGGTCCGGGCCGCTGCAAGCGCATCTTCCTCGCCGACGTTGAGGTGAAAATTTTCGGGGTCGGCGGTCTCATCGAGAAGCGCATCGTGCAGGATCTCATCAAGTCCTACGATATCGGGAAGCATTTCACGGATAACTACCTGATCGAGCACGGGCTCGCGGGAACCTAAGAACACGGGAGCGCAAACGAGGGAGCNTGACGAAAAAAGAGGCGCGCTCGAGGANTTCACTGCAGAATCGAGATCGCTCGACGCTCTGAGAGCATTAGACTGAGCTCACCCTTTCTCCTCTCATTCTGCAACATCGGCGTAATTTTCTGCTGATGCTCAGATCTCCTCCTTCATGCGCCTCNCTTCTCTCCTCTCCACGCTCTCCCTCGGCCTGATTCTCGGGGGCATCGCCTGTTCGTCCGAGCCAGGAGACCCAGGTCCTTCTGAAGAGTCGACGGGAGGCTCGTCCTCGTCCGCAGGAGGGTCAGGGAGCGGCGGCCTTTCTTCGGGAGGGGCAGCGAGCGGGGGAGCTTCCGCCATCGGGGGCTCGAACCTCCCCTCAGGAGGAGCTCCTCTTTCCTCTGGCGGCGCCCTTGCGAGCGGCGGCGCGCTGACCACGGGTGGCGCCGCGCCTCAGGCAGGCGGGGGCGCCATGGCTTCCGGGGGAGACACGGCAGCCGGAGGGGCGCCGAGCGGCGGAAGCGACGGGAGCGGTGGAGGTGTGGGTCTCGGCCCCGCAAAGATCTGGCTCGCCGGGGACTCGACAGTCGCTAGCGGCAACACCCCTTGCCCCGTCGGTTGGGGCAAGATGTTCGCTTCGCTCTTTGACGAGCGCATCACTGTCGTGAACTCAGCGGTGGGTGGCCGGAGCGTCCGTACCTGGCTGTACGACGTGAAGGACACCATGGACCCCTCGGGGGAATGTGTGCTCGGTCAAACCAACGGGCAACTGACCATTCAGGACCGCTGGAAGAACATGCTCGCTGAGATGAAGGAGGGGGACTTCCTCCTGATTCAGTTCGGCATCAACGACGGCGATCGGACTTGCCCCCGGCACGTCGGCGTCGATGCCTTCCGTGAGAGTTACCGGATGATGGCCGAGGCCGCACGCGAGCGCGGCACCACTCCTGTCTTCATTACACCAGTGAGCGCAATCAAGTGTAACGGGTCGACAGCGATCGCCACTCGCGGCTTCCTCGACGCAGTACAGGCCGAAGGAGCTGCCCTGGGAGTCGCGGTCATTGATCTGCACCAGAGAAGCATCGACCTCTACAACAAACTCGGCTTCTGCCCAGCGGCGGCCGGAGGCGTTTCAGCCTCCACCGGCGGTCCGGTCGGAGCTTTCTTCTGCGACGACCACACGCACTTCGACACCCCCGGGGCCATCGAAATCGGCAAACTCGTCGCAGAGGGGCTCAGGGAAGAGGGCGTCGCCCTCGCGGAGTACCTGCGATGAAGATCATGAGAAGTCTGCGCGCAGCGCGCCCGGTTTTGGCTCTCGTCCTGGGTCTTGCCGCGGCCGCGTGCGGAGCGGAAGACACTGGCCCCGCTGAGGCAACGGGCGGCAGTGGCGATGTCAGCGCGAGCGGTGGAAGCTCGGCGGGCGGCGCGCCGCTCACGAGCGTTGGGGGCAGCGGCGGTAGTCTCCCTGCTGCCAGCGGTGGCGCCGAACAGATGCCTTCGGGCGGAACGTCCAGTGGAACCGGCGGGGCTGAGACCTCGAGCGGTGGCGCGGGCGACGGGGGGGCATTGTCGTCCGGGGGCGCCATGGCCTCGAGCGGTGGAGCGCCTAGTTCGTCGGGTGGTGCTCCTGCGTCGGGAGGACAGCCGCCCGGCGACCTCCCGCCACTGACAGTTTTTCTCGCGGGCGACTCAACGGTTCAAACCTATAACGACACGCCGAGCCCCACGGACCAAGCCGGCTGGGGTCAGATGTTCGATGCGCTCTTTGACGCTCGCATCACCGTCGACAATCGAGCGCTCGGCGGCCGCACCTCGCGCCGATTCATCGACGAAGGACATCTCGCGAAGATTTGGAGCGACGCAAAGGAGGGAGACTACCTCCTCGTCCAGTTCGGCACGAACGATGGCCACAAGACGGCGACCTACGAGATCAACGGGCAGACGATCCCCTACTACTTAGATCCCGACACCGCTTTCAAAGAATACCTCAACATGTACATCGACGGGGCCCGCGACCGGGGCATCGTACCTGTTCTCGTGACGCCCCCTCCTCGCAACTCGGCTTACTGCACTGGCGGCAATGGAACGGGCGCCCATGCGGAGGCGATGCGACAGCTGGGCCAGGCTCGCCAGGTAACGGTCCTCGATCTCAATGAGCGCACCGTCTCGCACTTGAAAGCGATTTGCCCAGCGCCCACGCCTGAAGACTTCTTCCTCCTGCGCGGCGACGGCACCGTCGACGGAACCCATTTTCAGGAAAATGGCGCGCGCAAGCTCGCAGGATTCGTCGCCGCTGAGATCGCAGCGAGCAGCGAACCGCTGCGCCATTACCTCAAGTAGGAAGCGCCCCTCAGGGCCGAGCCCAGCGGGCCCGACGACGATCCATGCGGCGGGNGTCACCGTGTGGAACTTTCGTCGTGCCTATCTGCGACCGCAGAAGCTCGGCGCGCAACGTAGAGAAATCGCAAATAATCGCCGCTCAAAACACGACCCCTGAAAATTTTTTTCGAGCAAGACAAGCGCTGCGAAATTCAGGAAATGTGTAGACAAATCCCGAGCAGCGGTCCCGCTCCCTGTTGGGAGCAATCTTGACGCTCGAAGTCCGCTATCCTAGTCCATGGGATTGGTGGAGGTGCGTGATGAATTCGGGAGAGGGGTTACGCGGTTCGGAACTGGGGCCTGAGCGATAGGACGAAGCTCAGGGAGCGCACCGGGCGACGCGGACTATCTGTCGTTTTCAGCACGATCTTCATGCCCTGGGGGGCCTCCCCCCGAGCCCGGACGGCACCTTGCCCTCCGGCTTCGGGGGGGGGGCTAGGGCGGACCCATTTTCGGGAGGGAGTCATGGATCGATACACATATTCGTCACAAACCAAAGGGACCATCAACAGGATCAGCGAAATCCGGAATCTATTAAGGATGAGCCGGCGCTCCCCTGAAGCGGGTGTGGACTGGGTCATGAACTTGCGAGCCGTTACGAGGCAGCGGATGCGAGAGGTCGCTGGGCTCGAGACGCGGGGGAAAAAAGGACTCGACATCGGCCCCGGCCAAAAGCTCGGCTGTTTGCGCAGTTTCGCCGTCGACAGCGACATGGTGGGCATCGACACCGACGTCATCCCGCAAGGGTTCGATCCGCGCGAGTACCTGCGCATGCTCCGCAAGAATAGTGCGATGCGTGTGATCAAGACGCTCGGACGCAAAGCCCTCGGAGTCGACGCCCGCTTCGAGCGAGGGCTCGCGGATCGCCTCGGTGTCGACAGACTGCCCAAGGTGCCCGTGCTCAACATGAACGCTGGCCGCATGACCTTTCCGGATGCGAACTTCGACTTCGTCTATTCGCACTCGGTCTTCGAGCACATTGATGACCCGGAAGCCGCTCTTCGCGAGGTAACCCGCGTGCTCAAGCCAGGCGGTGCGGCGTACATCGGCATTCACCTCTACACGTGCCACTCCGGCTGCCACGACCCGAAGCTCCTCGCCGAAGAGTACCCTGAGCCACCCTTCTGGCCTCACCTCCGTCCAAAGTACGCCGGTCAGGTCCGCTCGAACGCCTATTTGAACAAGCTTCGCATCAAGGACTGGGAGACGCTCTTCGAAAACATCATGCCGGGGACGAGGTTCTACCGCGATCGCCACGACGATTGGCTCGAAGCCGCCATCCCGGAGCTTCGGGCCGCCGGTGAGCTCACGGAGTACTCCGATGATGAACTCATGACGATCAACCTGATCGCGGTCTGGAAGAAACCGCAGGCACTGCAAGTCGCTCGCGCGAGCTGAGACGACGAGCTCCCTTCAGAGTGAAAACTGCCGCAGAAGTTTCTGCGCGTAGAGATCGCTCTGGGCCCAAGCGGGGGACCACCCGAGCGTAAACCTGTAGAAGTCGAGCCAAGCGACGGGGGCGAGTTCGCGCCACTCGGCTTCTACTTCCGACATCTCCGCGTTCGTAGCTCCCTGCGCGCGAAGTTCGCGCTCAAGGGCTCGGAAGTAGTCGCAAAGGAGTCGCGGCAGGTCGGCCTCGACTCGGGCGGGCGAAATAGCCGAGCCGATGAAGTAGACGACATCCCGAACGCCCACTCCTCCGCCCACGTACTGGAAATCCACTGCGGCGAAGCGGGGGCTGGGCCCTACTTCGGAGCAGAAGTTCTCAAGCTTCGGGTCCCCGTGGACGAGGGTGCGATGCCGAGCGCGGCGCAAGCGCCGATCCAGTTCGGGAGCGAGTTCATGGAGTGGATGGCCGTTGATGGAGCGGTGTTCGTCCGGTCGCGTCCCGAGGTGCCAATAGCTCCCCTCCTCCCAAAGCCCACTGGGGGTACGCCCGAGGTGCGCCGCGTGAAACGCAGCCAGCCACTCGAGCCCAGCTCGAGTGACGTCCGCGCGCCCCGCGCGCGGACGTCCAGGGAACCCCGCAGCGTCGATGTCCTCCAGGACAAGCCACAGCTCCTCGCCCTGTCGGGACGCGGCCAGGAGCTCTGGGACACGGGCCCGCTCCCGCGAAAACTGAGCGAACTTCTCGTAGAATGTTCTCTCGACGGCGTAGGATCGAACCTTGCGCTGATGCCCGAGGTCGAGCGCGCGCGCTTCTGGGAAGCGAATCTGCTTGACGATCACCGACCGGGGTGTGGCTTCTCGCGTGTGATAGCGAAGAATTCTCCCGTACCCGGCCCAGAGAGTCGTCACGGTCTCCGGCGGATGCGTGAGCGGAGCTCCGAGCGCCTCTTCCACGAAGGATACGAGCGCGGACGATGTGTGTCGGGAACGACTTCGGGCCACATGCGGACGATAGGTTGGTCCCTCAAAAGGGGGAAGTTGTATAGAATTCCTCCATGTCGCCTCCGGACTCTCCGAAAGCTCTCGTCGCGAGCGAAGTTCCTCCACGCCTCAAGAAGACCCTTTATCCGGCGATCTTCGCTGGACGCGTCGCGGGCCGTGAGAAACGCGCCCTGGGGGACCCCTTTGGTCTGAAGAATTTCGGAGTGAACCTGACCCGCCTGGCTCCCGGCTCTGAGTCGTCGCTCCGCCACTCCCACGAGAAGCAGGACGAATTTATCTTCATTCTCGAGGGCACCCCCACCCTCGTCACCAATTCAGGGGAACAGGAGCTGACCCCGGGAATGTGCGCAGGATTTCGCGCGGGAAGTGGCGACGCTCATCATCTCATCAATCGCTCCCAGAGCGACGTGGTGTATCTTGAGGTCGGCGACCGAACCCCCGGCGACGCTGTCACGTATCCCGACGACGATCTCGCCCTCACCATGGTCGACGGCGCGTGGAAGGTCACCCGAAAGGACGGCTCGTCCTTCTAGGATTGCGAGAGCCCTTGTCGGCCTCTATTCCGCCAAGAGCGTACAAACGCTCCTCATGATGATGCTGAACGTCCGTCCCCCACGTTCGGATAAAAAGCCGTCCTCTCCGAGGGAAGGTTCGGTTTGGTTCGGACGAAAATAACGTATTGTCTGCCGTCTGTCTTTTGTCTGGGCCCTCAGCCCCTCAACGTTGAAGAAAAGCATCATGTCCAAGCCCCTTGAGCACCGTTTGCTCCGAGCCCTGACCGTCCCCCTCCTCGCGAGTTCCCTGCTCGCCTGTAACGTCACCGTCCACAACCACGGCGGCTCGACTACCCCCAAGGGGGGCGGGGGCGCTGCTGACGATCGAGACGGGTCGACTGAAGATAACTCCAAAGAGGACAAGCCAAAGACCGACAAGCCCAAAGAGGACAAGCCGAAGACCGATAAGCCCAAGGACGAGAAGCCGAAGACTGACAAGCCGGCCACGGACAAGCCCAAAGAGGACAAGCCCAAAGAGGACAAGCCCAAAGAGGACAAGCCGAAGACCGACAAGCCCAAGGACGAAAAACCCGTCGACAAACCCGTCGACAAGCCCAAGGACGAAAAACCCGTCGACAAACCCGTCGACAAGCCCAAGCCCGACACGTCGTCGCCCAGCACGCCGACCGATCCTTCTCTGCCTCCCGGCGTATCGCGACTCTCGATCCCCGTGAGGGCTCCCTTCGAGCAAATCGTCGAGCACATCGACGCTCTGCTCCCGAAGACTCAATCGCAAGATTACAAGCGCGTGACCAAAGACGGGGAGAGCCTCGTCCTCGACGTGAAATACAAGGCCTGGCGCGATCCGATTGAGGCGAAGTTCGTAGGACGCACGCTCACCGTGGTGGTCCCCGTGCGCTACGCGGCGACCATTCGCGGCAAGGTGAAGAGCCCGTTCGGAAACGACTACTTCCCGCTCGCAGACGGTCAGACCTGGGGCACAAGCTCGAGCCCACAGCGCATGCGCATCCCGATCGAGCTCGAACTCAACATCTCGGACGATTGGAAGGTCACGACCAAGTCGAAGGTGGGCAAGATCGAGCACGGCTCGGCCCCGAAAGGAAACTTCTGCGCCAAGGTGGGCATCGACGTCTGCACACCGAAGTCGAATGTCGCCGGGGACGTGCGCGCCAACATCGAGAAGTTCCTCTTGCCCCAGATCGTCAAGGAACTCGAGCGCGCCGACCGCGCGGTGGCCAAGAGCTTCGACCTTCGCTCCCATGCCCGCCAACTCTGGGCCGCCCTCCAGCAGCCCCTCCAGCTCCAGAAGAAGGGCGCGAAGGCATGCGCGACTTCGCCCGTCGCCACGTGCAGCGAAGACGCTTGGCTCGTGTTCGCACCGACCCGCGTCGGCCTCTCGGAGCTCGCGATCGTTGACGGAGACCTTGGCGTCGATGTCGCCCTCGAAGGCAAGTTGAGCATCGCCACAGGTAAGAAGCCGAAGGTCAAAGTCGAGTCCCTTCCGAACGCTGCACCTCTGCCGGGCGCGACGAGTTTCCAGCTCAGCACCCACCTGGAAGTGCCGCAGAAGCTCCTCGCGGATGAGGTTCGTTCGGCGATCAAGGCAAGCCTCAAGGACCGCGAGCTCGAAATCCGTGAGATCACCCTCTCCGGAAAATCCGACGGAAAGCTCACGCTCACCATCAAGACCAAGGGCGCCCTGAGCGGAACCCTCAAGGCCCAAGGACGCGTCGTCCTCGATCAGAAGAAGGGCGAGGTCCGCCTCGAGAAGGTCGCCCTCGACGACGAAACCAAGAAGCTCCTTGACCAAGAGCTCAAGGCTCTCGACCAGAAGGCTCTCATCGAAAAGATCGAAAACGCCGCGCGCGTCAGCCTCACCCAAAGCTCGAAGGTCCTGCGTCGAGGGGTCGGCAGCGCTCTCGACGGAGCGCTCCCTGGCGAGCTCGAGATCAAGGGAAGCCTGGGAGACGTCTCCTTCGTCGATCTGAGCGTGGAAGACGAGGTCATCCGGATTCAGGTCAACGTCCAGGGCAGCCTCGGCCTCGAGTACAAGCTCTGAAGCTCGAGGAGCGCTCAGTCTCCCGCGACTGAAGGATTACTCGGATGCGGGCGACAAAAGGCGAAGCGCGCCTCCTTCCAGGAGGCGCGCTGTCAGGTGCGGGCCAAGTGAGCGCTCGTTAGAGCCAGATGCTGAAAAGGTAGACTTTTCCTAAATCTGTCCCAAAGGCAATCAGTCTATTCCCCTTCTTGTCGAACACAGGCTCTCTCCAACCTAGCCGGTCAAAATCCGGGGCATTCGTATAATACTCGCCACTCATCGTTCCCAGATCAACAGCGCCTGAACTTCCGAACGAGGCGACCGGCTGGCCGTCGCGCCTGTACATGCGAATGACCGTGGGCGGCCAGCGCGATCCTTCCTGTCCCGTCGTAAGGAGGCGATCTCCTGCAAGAGTCTGGATTCCGTACACGCCCGAGATGAGTTCGTGATAGCGAACGGAATCACTCTCACTGTCAGCCCCCTGGGTCCAGACCATCAATCTCGTTACGGACGGGTAGGACGTTCGTACGACCGCCACGAGATTGTCGTCGCTCAGAATGTCGATGTCGAGGATATCGTCGCCATCACTAGCAAAGAGCTCTCCATTCTCGCCGAAGCGAGTGTCACGAGAGCCATCCGGGAGGAGTCGTCGAATGGACATGCTCGAATTGGCCAAGTGCTTGGTCGAAGCGATGACTCGACGCTGCGAATCAAGCCGAGCAAAGAGGGAACCGTCCACCCCTACGTCGAGGAACTCGTTGGTCTTGAATGTCGAATCGATCGGCCCATCCGTGAAGAAGAGATGAAGCCGGCTATTGAGGCTGCCATACTTCGCGCCCACGAGGACCCACTTGTCCATTCGGTGCAAGAATGTGGGCAACGCCAGGAGGGAGAACGTCTCACTGGCGCGGGAGAAGTTGCCGCTCCATTCAGAATTCCTTGAGCCGTCCCCCCGGTAATGGACGATTCGGGGCTCTCCTCCTTGAATGCATCCGAGGACAACCCCGTCTTCCACCCCCACCATGGGCCCGAGCTCTGTTCCTAGGCCCTTGGGAGCGAACTCTTCGTCAAGCACCCCATGCCGATCGAAGCGGTAAATTGTGGATTCGTTCCTCAGGTAGATATACCCCGCGTCGTCCACCGCGACACTGGCTTCTGTACCGTCGGCGAACCACGGCTCTTCCAGATCCCCGAACGTGAGGTCGAGAGTTCCCGGCGCGCCGCGGACCCGGACGGTGATCGGGAGTTCGACGCTGAGGACGCCGTCGGTGCTCCGGGCCGTGATGGTGGTCTGGTAGTACCCCTGCTCCAGCTCCGCATCGGCCTTTAGCCTGAGTGAGACTTCCTTGTCGGTCGGCGCGGCAAATACGAGCGCTGTCTCGAACTCGTCCGACGGCTTCAGATCGACGAGGACGGTTCCTTCGAAGCCGCCGCTTCTCTTCAGAGTTACGGCAATGTCCACGGAGTCCCCCGGAAGCACGTCAAACAGGTCGCCCTTCACACTCGCGTCGAGCGCGCCAAAGTCCGCCTCTTCCCCGCCGGTTCCGTTGCCTTTCCCGCCGCTTCCCGCGTCGCTCCCGGCCTTCCCTTCTTTGCCGCCGCTTCCCATGGCACCGCCGAGTCCCCCGGAGCCCTTGCCGGACCCCTTCCCTCCCGAGCCCTTCCCTCCCGAGCCCTTTCCGCCCGAACCGCCGGTCTTCTTGCCCCCGCTCCCTGGGTCGCCGCCGCTATCGTCTGAGCAGGAGGCTCCAGAGCAAAACTGACTGTCTTCACAGGCAGCCGTTGCAAGCGCTGATACGAGCAGAGCGCTCAAGAGGAGCGGCGGAAGGCGGCGAATGATTCCGAGAGAAGGACTTTTCATGTGCATAGCGAGCTCCAAGAGTGAGGCCGAAGGACCGCCCCTCGGCTGAAGGCGCCTAAGGGTGTGGCGCTTCTCGGNCGGTCCTGGTGGACCGTTGCGCGAAATATGAAGAGGTGATTCCCCGAAGCGCTAGTGGGGGACGAAATGACTCCCGCACTTCCCTCCCGGCGTTCGGCTCATCGGCTCGGAGGCTAACATGGTGTTTCTGAGATGCTAGTCCGGTTCAGGACAAGACCGCGATGATCGAGCTCAAGTACAACCCCTCAGGAAAAGCCGCGGGAACCGGGTGATCGGCGCCCTGAAAGACACGCTCGATCACTTGAGCCCGTCGCCCTTGGTCCCGCGCACCGAGCGCGAGCGCCCGCGTCAGATCCGAGGCGTCAATCGCCTGGGAGCAGGAGCTCACACAGACAAGGCCACCCCGGCGCGCCGCGCGCACGGCGAGGCCGATCAGACGACGAAAGGCCCGAGCCGCTTTCTCTTTCTGGGCGCGGCCGTGCGCAAACTTAGGCGGATCAACGAGGACCAGGTCGAAGCGATCGGACGACTGCTCCAGGACCTGCTCGGCGTCCTCTTCCAAGAACTCCACGTTGAGCTCGTTCGCCCGCGCCGCCTCGCGGCCAACACGCACAGCGACTTCACTCGAGTCCACACTCAGCACACGAGAAGCCCCACCCCGGGCAGCCGACAGTCCCCCTGCTCCCACAAACGAATAAGCATCAAGCACCTCTCGTCCGCGGCTCAGTCGTTCGACGACATCGCGAAGCGGGCGCTGATCAAAATAGAACCCTGTCTTTTGGCCGAGCTCGAGGGGCAGCGCGAAATACAGCCCCCGCTCTCGGACTTCGAAGCCAGAAAGCTGCCCACGGGCCACGCCACCTTGCGCCTGAAACCCCTCCGCCTGAGCCGCTTTCACGGCGGTGCGATCGACGATGGCGCTCGGCGCGTAGACCTCCTCGAGCGCGTCGAGAACGAGCTCCCGGCGAAGCGCCATCCCAACGGTCGTGAATTGCACCGAGAGGGCGGAACCGAGTCTGTCGACGATCAAGCCGGGCAAGTCGTCGCCCTCTCCGTAGAGAGACCGATAGCTGTCGGTCACGCGTCCCGGCTCATCGCTCCGGATGCCCAAGAGAACCCTCTTGTCTTCTGCTGCGCGCAATCGTTGCACGAGGAGATCGCGATCGAACCTCTCGTCGTCGCGAGTAAAAAGGCGCACCCGAATCGCCGACTTCGGGGAAAAAAGGCCGCGCCCGAGAAAGTTCTGACGAGCGTCGATGACGTCGACCTCGTCTCCGGGCTTCGGATCGCCGACGATCCGCTCGATTGCCTGTGCAAAAACCCACGGATGCCCGGCCCAAACCGGCTGCACATGCCCTGAACGCAGAACTACTTCTGGCACGGGCCCCCCATAGCACGGTAGACTCCGCCAAAATGGACGAGCTGGAAAACGAGCTAAAAAATATGATCGTCGAAGTCCTGCTTCTGGAAGACATGAAGCCGGAGCAAATTGACTCTGAGCAGCCCCTCTTTGCGAAGGGCCTAGGTCTCACCTCGATCGACGCCCTGGAGCTCGCGATGGCCCTTTCCCAGCGCTTTGGCGTGAAGCTTGACCCCGACGACGAGAAGAACAAGGCCGCCTTCGAGTCCGTGCGCGCTCTCGCTCAGTACATCATGGCCCAAAAGAAATCCGCTTGATGGTCAGGCTGCGAGCCCTAGCTGGTTCTTCCAGCGAGAGGCCGCGCCTGGTCACTTCTGACCCGGGATCAGCGGGCGCCCGCGCATCAGGACCTCCGCGTAGAGCAGCGCCACTCGGACAAGGCGGGGCTCGAGATTGAGCTCCGCGCCGAGGGCCACGGTCGAAACCGTGAGGCCCTGTCGCCGCCTCTCGCGCGCTGCCCGAAGGACTCTCCCAAGAAGGTCCCCGAGATCAGGGATTTCCCCGGTTTGTACCGCGACGCCTTTCTCTTCGAGGCGATCGATGAGCGCGCTGATATGCGGCGGGCTGATGGCCAGCGGACCGAGGGCCTCCGCAATGCGATCGAGAGAGATACCTTCGCCAGCGTCGATGAGCGCCTCAGCGAGACGCACCGCGACGAGTTCGGGAGACTCTTCTCCCTTTGGACCCTCGGGCGCCATGAGGGGGAGTGTGGCGGGCGCGGCTCAAAATGGCTAGCTGCGCCCCAAAGCGGGCCTCCGCTCCGCGTACGAAAACTCGAAAGGCTGTATTTCTCGAGTTCGTCCGGCGCTCCGCAACTTCTGCGCGCGAAAGCCGAGGTTTTGGGCTAGATCTTCGTCACGATGACCGACGGACCTGGATACCGCAGTAAGACTTCCACCGGGGGACGGAACATGGCGGGCGCTCGCGCGCTCTGGCGTGCGACCGGCATGAAGACCGAGGATTTCGGCAAGCCCATCATCGCCATCGCCAACAGCTTCACGCAGTTCGTCCCCGGACACGTGCACCTCTACGAGATCGGGCAGCGCGTGAAGAAGGTGATCGATGAGGCAGGCGGCTGGGGCGTCGAGTTCAACACCATCGCAGTCGATGACGGTATCGCGATGGGTCATGACGGAATGCTCTACTCGCTCCCGAGCCGAGAGCTGATCGCCGACAGCGTCGAGTACATGGTCAACGCCCACTCCGCCGACGCGCTCATCTGCATTTCGAACTGCGACAAGATCACGCCCGGAATGCTCTTGGCCGCTATGCGGCTCAACATTCCGACTATCTTCGTGTCCGGCGGTCCTATGGAGGCGGGCGTCGCGCAGGGAACCCATGACCGCGACGGGAAGCAACTCGTGCGCAAGTTGGACCTCGTTGATGCGATGGTCGCCGCTGGCGATAGCCGAGTTTCTGACGCGGAGGTCGACGAGCTTGAGCGGAGCGCCTGCCCGACCTGTGGCAGCTGCTCGGGCATGTTCACTGCGAACAGCATGAACTGTTTGAACGAGGCGCTGGGGCTGGCGCTCCCTGGGAACGGCACGATCCTCGCGACCCACGCTCTGCGCTGGAGCCTCTTCGAGGAGGCCGGCAAGCGCATCGTCGAGATGGCCAAGGCGCGTTACCTCGAGGGGGACACGTCGGTTCTCCCGCGCAGCATCGCGACCTTCGAGGCCTTCGAGAACGCGATGACCCTCGACATCGCGATGGGCGGCTCGACCAACACCATCCTCCATCTCCTCGCCATCGCCCGCGAAGCCGAGGTGAACTTCACGATGCAGGACATCGATCGGTTGAGTCGCCGGGTGCCCTGCGTCTGTAAGGTCGCGCCAGCGACGGAGAAGTACCACATCGAAGATGTGCATCGCGCTGGCGGAATTTTCACGATCTTGGGCTCGCTCGATCGCGCGGGACTGATCCACACGGGCGTCGGCACCGTCCACGACAAGACGCTCGCCGATGCTCTCGCCAAGTGGGACGTTCGCCGCCCGACGGCCACCGAAGTCGCCAAGTCGCGAGCGCTGGCTGCCCCAGGAGGCGTGAGGACAACGGTCGCCTTTAGCCAGGACAAGTACTTCAAGGAGCGAGACGACGACGGCCAGGCCGGCTGCATCCGTGAAGTCGAGTTCGCCTACTCGAGAGAAGGCGGCCTCGCGGTTCTCTACGGCAACATCGCGACCCGCGGCTGCATCGTGAAAACGGCCGGCGTCGACGAATCCATTTGGAAGTTCACCGGGCGCGCCCGCGTCTACGAATCCCAGGACGCAGCCTGTGCGGCGATTCTGGGCGGAGAGATTCAGGAGGGGGATGTCGTCGTCATCGTTTACGAAGGACCGCGCGGAGGCCCGGGCATGCAGGAGATGCTCTACCCGACGTCCTATTTGAAGAGCCGGGGCCTCGGGAAAAAGTGCGCGCTGCTCACCGACGGGCGCTTCTCCGGAGGAACCAGCGGACTCTCCATCGGGCACGTCTCCCCCGAAGCAGCCGAGGGCGGCGAGATCGCCCTGGTGCGCGACGGCGACCGTATTGCCATCGACATTCCCGCCCGCTCGATTCAGCTCGAGATCAGCGCGGAAGAGCTGGAGGCCCGCCGCCAGGAGATGCTCGCGCGAGGCCCCGCCGCGTT
The DNA here is from genome assembly GCA_002085155.1 of Sorangiineae bacterium NIC37A_2. GTDB lineage: Bacteria > Myxococcota_A > Polyangia > Polyangiales > Polyangiaceae > NIC37A-2. Next base: position 28,262 of record NASX01000028.1, on the reverse strand, counting down.
CCGACCGGGACCCCGGGATCGAAAGGTGAGCGCGGCCCTCAAGGCCTACGCAGCCATGACGACGAGCGCTGACCAAGGCGCAGTGCGGGACATCTCCCGCCTGGAGCCGCAAGCGCGCGGGAACTGAAGGAACGGCGAGTCGGTCGCCCGCAGCGCGGGCGACCGATGCCTGAAGCGACCTTCACTTCTTTTCAAGGACAACTTCCAGGTATTGTCCTGGGACGGCGAGGGCGAGCGAGCCCTTGCGATGAGAGCGGGCGAGCAGATTCAAGAGATCGGTCTGAAGCTGGCTCGCCTTCTCCGGTGAAAGGCCCCGAAATGCCGTGAAGGTCGGTCCGTAGTAGTCCCGGAAAATCTGCACGAAGTGCTCGGGGGTCCGATAGCGGAAGACGAACTCCTTGCGGTTAAGGGCAATCGTACGGGTTCGCGTACCGAAGAGCTCGGAGATGCCTCGCTCCGTGCCCCAGAGGAGCGGCGACGGAGAGGACGGCGGCGGTGGCACGTAGGCGGAGATGGTCCGGAGCATGTCGCCGAGGAACCCCTCCGGAGTCCAACTCGCGACCGCAATGGTCCCGCCTCGCTTGCACACTCGTACCATTTCACTGGCCGCGCGCGCTTGGTTCGCCGCAAACATCACGCCGAAGGTCGAGAGGACCGTGTCAAAGGCGCCCTCTTCGAACGGCAGAGCCTCTGCGTCTCCTTCGACGAAACGGATCGGGAGCCGCTCCGCCGCCGCGCGGTCCCGGCCTCGCGCGAGGAGCGAAGCGACGTAGTCGACCCCTGTCACCTCGCAAAACCGGCGCGCTGCCGCCAGGGTGGCGTTGCCGTTCCCGCAAGCAACGTCGAGGACTCGACTGCCCGCGGCGACGTCCGCAGCCTCACACAGCTGCTCGCCGACCAGCTGCAGCGTGGTGCCAATGATGGAAAAATCGCCAGAACCCCACATTACGCGCTGGCGCGCTTTGAGAGCCTCGAGGTCGAGGGGCAAAGTCGAGGATTGGTTCGGGGTGCCAGGGGCGCCCCTTTAACCCCCTCCTCAAAGCTCTTCCGCGCGTTCTCCTCGTTCGAAACCGTGAGCTCACCGAGCGCGCTCTTTGGCCCCTGATTCAGCTCGCCGTTGCCGAATCGAAAGAGCGCCGAACCGGCAGTGAGCGCGCCCTCTCTCATCTGAGCGAGCTTCTCTTCCTCGAGGCCGTCCGCGCCCATCTCGCTGCTCTTCCTGAGGAGACGCGAGGCTGGTTACCGGGTCTCCGCGAGACCCACGTCGGCCATGCTCTCGCGCTCATGCACTCGCGACCGGCACAACCTTGGTCCCTCGATGAACTGGCCCGCGAAGTGGGTCTGTCGAAGACGATCTTGCACGAACGTTTTATCGAGTTCGTCGGCTGTCCTCCGATCCAATACCTCACGGAATGGCGCATGCAGCTCGCCGCTGAGCGATTGCAGAACTCAAGCGACACGATTGCGGAGATCGCGCTCTACGTCGGCTATGGCTCTGAATCGGCTCTCAGTCGCGCGTTCAAACGGCTCGTGGGCGTCTCACCGGCCACGTTCCGCGCGACCCCAGCGCACGAACGACGCGCTATCCTTGATCGACGTTCGCAGGCAAGATTGGCATCTTGATACTGGGCTCGTCCATGAGGCCGTGCTCGAGAAGCCGGCGCGCGCGTCCGATCGCCTCCTGGCTTCCGGCCAAAGCGAGCACATCGCCTACCCGGAGGGTCTCGGTGGCCGTGGGAACGAGGAGGCCCTCTCCGTCGCGGATGAGCGCGAGGACTGTGGCGCCCGTAACTCCCCTGAGGTTCAGCGATTGGAGCGATTGGCCGACGGCGTCCGAGTCCTCCTCGAGCCGAATTGGTGTCGGCTCACCGAGGCCAGGAAGCAACATGTGCACCTCTGCGAGGCTCTCTTTGGGCTTCTCCTTCTGGCCCTCGGCGGTGCGAGCTTGCGCCAGAAGGGTCTCCACGATCGTCTCAGCGCCAGCCCGGACATGCTCATGGAGGTTCGAGGCGCCACGCCAGAAGGCGATGCCCACCAAGACGAGCAAACCAACGAAAATAGCGGGGGCGTAGTACCCTCCGATCAGGGGCTGCGTCACAGCCAGGACCGGTAGCCCCGTCAGAACCACGATCCCCAGCTGGAGCGTCAAGACGAGAGCACGACGAGGAGCGGCCGCAAGGTCGAGCTTCCCTTCCCCCGCGCTCGGGAGCGATCCTTCGGCGATCACGAACCCCAGGCGCTGTGATACGCGCACCATTCCCGCCCCCAGAGGCACAGCGAAAATCACAGCAAGGAGCGCGACTGCCCCGCGCGCCAGGTCTTCCTCGAGCCCGAACTTCTCCACGAAATAGCTGGTGGTAGCGCCGAAGCCGACCGTCGCGCCCACCACCACGATGACAAAGAGAGCCGTGTCGACGACGACGTGTCGGATCAGACGACGGATCAAGGCCCCTCGCGTCGCGCGCGCGTGTCGGCCTTTCTCGATCCAACTCGCGTAGAGCGACACGAACGTTTGTAAGGGGCCTGGCAACTTTCGATCGACGAAACTCGCCACGGGCCCCGAGACGCGGATCAAGTGGGGAGTCGTGAGCGTGGTGATGGCTGAGACAGCCACAGCGACGGGGTAAAGGAAAGAACGCGTGGCTCCCAGGGACAAAAAATTTTCACCAATTTGCGCGAGGCTCATCCCCGCTCGAACCGACGTCGGGACCCCGTTTCCCGTCAGGAATGCGCCAAAGCTGACGCTCAAGATCTTTCCGACGATGACGACGCCGGTCAAAACCAAAATAGCCTGGTAGTGCGTGAGGATGAGACGCGGGTCGATCAAAATCCCGACAGAGACGAAGAAGATCGCCGCGAAGACGTCACGGACCGGCTCGACGAGATGTTGAATTTCGTGCTGCTGCCCGGACTCTGCGATGAGGGATCCGGCGATGAACGCTCCGAGCGCCACCGAATATCCCATCTTTTCAGCCAACAGAGAGATCGCGAAGCAGAGGCCAATGCTCGCGACGAGCGTCGTCTCCGGGCGCCCGAGACGGCGCACAAGGCGCATGAAACGCGGCACGATGAACAAGCCAACGCTCACCAGCAAGATCAAGAAGAGCGCGAGCTTGCCGACCGTAAAGACCATCGAACGAGCCGAAAGACCAGCACCGGTCACGACCGCGGTCAGCGTCGCCATGAGCAAGATCGCGACGAGGTCTTCCACGATGAGCACGCCGACCACGAGCTGCTTGAGAGAGCCTCGGATCCTCTGTTCTTCGAAGGCTTTGGCAATGATCGTCGTGCTGGAGATGGCGATGATGGCTCCGGCGAACAGGCTCTCTATCGTCGTCCAGCCGAAGAGCTGGCCGGTAAGAAACCCGAGCCAGACCATCAGGCTCGACTGCAGAAGCGCGGTGAGACCTGCGGTGGCCCCCACCTTGAGCAGCTTCCCCAAGCTGAACTCAAGGCCCAGCGAGAACATGAGCAATATGACGCCGAGCTCGGAGAGCGTATGGACAACGTCACGATCCGCGACGAGTGGGATCGGTACATTGGGTCCGACGATGAACCCCGCGAGGATGTAACCGAGCACCACAGGCTGTTTCAGCCACTGAAATACGATGGTCGTGATCGCAGCAACTGCGAGCACAGTAGTCATCGCTACGAGAAACGAGTGCGCGTTCATGCTCTTGGGGCAAAAGGGGGCCGGTCTACAGTATCAAACCACTCTCGACATTTCGGAACATTTTCAATCACACTTCGATTTCCCTCCTTGGGCCGCGGGCCGAATGGGAACTGACTCTTTCGGCGCTCTGCTTGCTGCTTGCTGCGAAGCGACCGTGCAGCGGCGACACAGTGTGGCGAGCACGCCGCCCAACGGCGCGAGCGTGGACGCGCTATCCATTTCCCTACGAAGGGCGCTGTTCTGCGCGGATTCGTCAAGTTTGTTCCAGGCTTATGGTTTTCAGCCGCCAAACGGCACGATCGATGCTTCGTCCCGAAACCAAGCGCCTCTTGTGGCGTGAAGAAAGGAACCAGTATGATGATCTCTTTTACTCAGGCCATCACCATCGGCACTACGGCTCTTCTCGTCGCTACGGGCTGCGAAACCGCAGCCGACCAGCAGCGAAAGGCCAACGAGGCGCAGGCAGAGGCGAACGAACGCGCCCTCCGCGCCCAACGGGACGCGGACGAAACTGCTGCGCGAGCGCAGGCCGACGCAAACCGGGAGATCGCCAAAGCTCAGGAGAAGTTCTCGAAGATGCGCGAGGAATTCCGCCACGACCTTCAGACCAAGCTGGTCGAGCTCGACAAAGATATCGCTGAGCTCCGCACCCAGTCGGTGACGCAAACCGGACAGAAGCGGGAGAAAATCAACGCCAACCTCCCGATCATCGAGGAGCGCCGCAGTCGCGTGACGGAGGCCTTCCGCGAGCTCGAGCAGGCGAACGCTACAACCTGGGACCGGGTGAAGGGTGAGGTTGAAAAGCGCTACGACGAGCTGAAGCACTCGGTGGAATCTGCCACCTAATCGGCGATGTTACTTCGAGGTGCGCCGCTTGGCCCCGCGGGGTCGAGCGGTGCGGGCACCATAGGGGCGGACGGGAGTCAAATGAGCCCTGGGGTCCGTCAGCGCCCCCAGCATCAGTCCGTTCTCTCCGTCCGGCGCACGACCGGTGAGCAGCGCATCGAGAGCTTCCACAAGCGCGGGGCCCATACTTGCGATCTGTTCTCGGTGCACACTCGAGAGCTTGCGCAAAATGGTCTCACCGCGCGCGGTGATCCTCACGAGAACCTCTCGACGGTCACCCATTCCTCGCTCCCTCCGGAGGAGCCCCCGTTCCTCGAGCTTGTCGACGAGGGGCACCGCCGTGTGGGGCTGAATGCAGAGACGCTCCGCCAGCGTGCCGACTGTCGGCCGCTTTCCTTCAGGGAGACCACGGAGCGCTAAGAGGAGCTGATGTTGTTGGGGTTCGAGGCCCGCCCCACGAGCCGCTTGCTCACTGAATGCCAAGAACCGCCGCACCTCGTAGCGAAATCCCGCGAGCAACCGGTAGCCAGCCGTCGTCAGCCGGTCTTGTTCATCCGCGCTTTTCGGCGCCTTCATTGGGTCCTGCCGTTGAGCGTTCGGCAGGCTAGCCTTTTTCACAGAACGACGCTCTGTCTTTCTGGCCCTCGCCGCGAGGCCAACGTTGAGTCCGGATACCGCAGTCATGAGAGAAGGGTGCACAACAATCCGTTTCGCTTCGGTATCTGAGAACCGCTCGAGGAAGAAACATATCGAGAGTCGACAAGGTCGAATCTCGATATACTCCCCTTAGCCCCGAGCCAAAAATTCGACGATGTTTCGGAGGAGGCGCTGTCGGCCTCCGAGCGAGGGAGCTTCGTGGAGCTTCGTTTCTTCTCGGATCGCCTCGGGACCCCGTTCGCCGCGAGCGCGCACAAGAAAACTCCGGTCTGCCTCCATGACAGTTTCGATCTCAGAGAGCCCGACCTCGATATGGAACTGGAGGCCTACGGCGCGAGCGCCGAGCAGGAAGCCTTGCGCCGGACAAACCTCAGTGGATGCAAGCAAGCGCGCTCCAGAGGGCAGCGCGAAGTGATCGCCGTGCCAATGAAACACCGAGAGCTCCCCTTCCAGCCCGCCTAAGATCGGATCGCCCGGCCCCACCTTGTGCAGCTTCACGGGCGCCCAGCCCAGTTCGAAGACCCGCGCCCCGTCGGGAGCCTTCATCGGTTGCACCGGGGCGGAAGCAACGTGGGCGATGAGCTGCGCTCCCAGGCACACACCCAAGATCGGCGCCTCATCGGTCAGGCAACGGCGAACCAGTTCCACTTCCCGCTCGAGGAAAGGAAACTCAGGGCTGCCAATGTCCCCGATGCCCATCGGCCCGCCCATGACCACGAGTAACTCCTCGGGCGAGACGGCCTCGGGAACGGCATCCCCAAGATCGAGGCGCCGGACCTCGACCTCAAGGCCCACCTCCCGGCAGACCTCACCGATCGCCGCCGGTCCCTCGAACGGGACGTGCTGCAGGACAAGAGCTCTCTTCACCATGTTCGTTTCGCTTCGGGAGGCAAACGCGCGGCTCGCGCCGCGGGCTTCATCTCTCGGACGATGGCGGCGTCCCCGGGGGCCCGCAAGCCCCCTTCCGACCTTGGGCCTGGGGGCTGTCCGCTCCCCGCGCCAAAAGAGCTCCGAACGAGCCACCCCGTCCCTCCGCGTCGGCGGCTCCGAAAGGAAGAGCCGCCGGCTCCCAAAGAAAAAAAGTCCGTCGAGGAAGTCTTGCAATCCATAGCGAGCCCGCTAGTTTCCGGGCCCCCACGAGGAGAGGTGACCGAGTGGCCGAAGGTACCCGCTTGCTAAGCGGGCGTGGGCCACAAGCCCACCGCGGGTTCGAATCCCGCCCTCTCCGCAGGACAAAAACCGCTCACCGCCGGCCCCCACCCACCCGCCGGCAGGGCGAGGCGAGCTGGCTTCGCACCGGTGACCCAGTCCCGAGTTCCCTCGGCTCCCCAGGCGGGAGATCCTCGCTCGCGCGTTCGAGCCGAATGCCCGCTTGGACACCTGAGTTGACTCGAGTGGCCGGACTCTGGCGAAGGCTCGGCCGAGTCACCTCGGATGTGATGGGCCGGGGCCAAAAAACCGCGCCGCGCTCTTTGGCGCTCGGGCGACGCACAGAGGGGCCTGGCCGTAAGCTGCTCACAAAACGAAAGCGAGGGCGGCCCCAGAAGGTCCACCCTCGCCTCTTCTTCGCCTGACCGAAATCAGCGCCAGGGCTTACCGAAGAAGAGCTTCTTGCGGTTGTAGCTGTCGTGATTCTTGTGCAGGAGGAGATGATAGTTGAATGCCGAACCCTGCTCGCCGATGAGCGCCGACCAGTGCAAGAAGAAGTACCAGAGGCGGTACCAACGCTCACCGTACGCCTTCACAACTGCCTCACGGTTCTGGACCCAGAGGTCACGCCACTGGCGGAGCGTGATGACGTAGTGCTGGGAGACGTTCTCGACGTCAGCGACCTCGAAGCCGCCGTCTTCAGCTGCGCGGATCATGCCCGAGAGGGTCAAGCTGGCGTCGGCGCCTTCGAAGATGTAGCGGTTCATGAACAGACCCCAGATCAGGTCTTCGCCGCGCATCGTCATCGCGCTGAGCGGGTTCTGGGGGTTATAGAGGCCCCGGATACCCGTCCAAGAGACGAGGAACAGGCCCTCGTCCTCCAGCAGTGAGTTGACCTTCTGGTAGTAGCCGGTGAGGTTCTTGATGCCGACGTGCTCGACCATCTCCAAGGAGACGATCTTGTCGAAACGGCCCTGAATCTTGCGGTAGTCGCAGACCTCAACCTTGGCGCGATCCTCAACGCCGTAGGCGCGAATACGATCCATGCCGAAGTTGACCTGCTCCTGCGCCAAAGTGACGCCGTAGCTCTTCACGCCGAACTCGCGCGCCGAACGGGCGACGAACGTGCCCCAGCCACAGCCGATGTCGAGGAGACGCTCGCCCGGTTCCAGGTGCAGCTTGCGCGAAACGTGGTCGATCTTCGCGTACTGAGCTTCCTCGAGACCCTCGGTGCCGGTCTTGTAGTAAGCCGAGGTGTAGACCATGGCCTCGCCGAGGCACCAGCCGAAGAAGTCGTTACCCCGGTCATAGTGCTCGCTGACGATGCGCTTGTCCTGACCCAGCGAGTGGATCGCGACGTGCGGGAGGAAGTGCGTGATGCCCCACTTCACATGCGACTCGGTGAGTCGGAAGGTGAGCGTTTGGTGGCGGGTGTTGAAAAACTCCTCCCACTTCTCCTTGGGGATGTCGACGCGACCCTCGATGTACGCCTCGTACACATCCGACATGGGCACCTTCTTGCCCGACCACTTCTGTTTCAAAGAGGCATCATCGAAGGTCAGGAAATCAGTTACGTTCGCAGTCATGTCATCAACTTTCTGGAAAAGCCCCGGGTAACAGATAGAACGCCTGGGGGCTCGAGGTCGCGCGCCAGCGTCTCATGTTGGAAGGCGCGACCGGCTTTTAGGGGAGGACCCCGTGGCTAGTCCACCCACCGAGGACGGGCCCCGTGACTTTTCGAACTCTTCCGCGAAATCACCGGCAAATGTGGGCGCGTGGTCCTCTTCGCACCCATCGAACGCTCGGCCAGCCCGCGCCCATATTGCAGTGTCGCTGACATGCTCTAAGCTGTCGGATATTATGAACACTTTCCTCGCCCGCTCTTGGTTCGTCTCCCTTGCCCTTGTTGCGGCGGCCTGTGGAGGAAACGCTTCAGGCTCAAGCTACAAAGGGAAGGACGCGGCTTGTCAGGACCAGTGCGACGAGCTCGCTCGCTGCGACAAGACGGTCGACGTCAAAGCCTGCGCCAAGTCTTGTTCTGAAAGCCAGCTGACCAGCAAAGGCGGCCAAGAACTCCTCGCGGACTGTACCGCCGGGCGCACCTGCGGCGCCGCGGGCAACGACGTGGTCGAGTGTTTGGTCGATGGACTGAAGGACCTCCCCACGAGCGAGACGGGGAAGAAGTTTTGCAACAAGGCTCTCGAGCTTCCGGCGAAATGTGGTGGCGAGGGCGCTGAAGTCGAACCGAGCGACGCGGACCGAGCTGCCTGCAGTGACTCGGTGTCCCTCCTCTCCGATGAGGCCCTTGAGGACATTGGCGAGTGTTTCGATAAGGGCTGTGAAGCCATGCAGACCTGCCTCCTCGGGAAGCTGCTCTCGTTCCAAGCTGACCTCGGAGGCAACGTGATCGGGACAGACCTCTCTCAGCAGCTCGGCGAGCTCTTCGGCAGCATCGAGCTCCCGACGAACTGAAACACACTCACTCTCGCCTTCCGCTCCGGGAGACAGAGCGACGACCGTCGCTCAGCGCCCGCCCTTCGGCGCGCGGGCGCACCTCTTCCTTGCGAAGGTTCGCGCTCGAAGCGCCCAAGCGGCGCTCTTTGGCGCGGGGGCGGACCCTTAGATCCCGTTTTCCAGCTGGCGCGACAGTGCTAGGACCGAGGCCCCATGGCGAATGACTCCAGAGAACCCGAGTTGATGCAGAAGATCGTATCCCTGTGCAAACGCCGGGGTTTCGTCTTCCAGAGCTCTGAGATCTACGGTGGTCTCAAGAGCGCGTACGACTACGGCCCCATGGGCATTGAGCTCAAGCGGAACCTCATGAACGAGTGGTGGACCTTCATGGTTCACAGTCGTGAAGATGTTGTCGGCCTCGAGTCGAGCATCGTCATGCACCCGAGCGTCTGGAAGTCGAGTGGGCACCTCGCCAACTTCAAAGATCCGCTCGTTGACTGCCTGGTGTGCCAGGAGCGCTTCCGCGCAGACAAGGCGCCCAAGCTCGCCGAGGGCGCTCCGGCTCCCCTGACGTTCAGCGACAAGGGTCGCGCCAAGCTCGGCGAGGAGAAGGTGAAGCAGCTCCTCGAAGCCGCAGGCACCTCCGGCGCGCAGCTCAAGCGAGATGGGCTCACGATCCACGGGCTCGTCGCAGGCGACCGCGGCTACGTTTGTCCGAATTGCGGCAGTCCCTTGCTCAGCAAGGAGAAGGACTTCTCCGGCATGTTCCGGACCAGCCTCGGACCGGTCGATCCGATCCTCGGCTTGGTTACGGCGGTCAAAGAAGGTGCGCTCGCTGGAAAGAGCGACAAAGAGCTCCGCGAGCTCGCAGAAGAGGCTCTCAGTCCGAGCGCGGTTTATCTCCGCCCGGAGACGGCGCAGGGCATGTTCGTTCAGTTCATGAACGTCCAACAATCCCAGTCCATGAAGGTTCCCTTCGGGATCGCCCAGATGGGCAAGAGCTTCCGCAACGAGATCACCGTCGAGCACTTCATCTTCCGCTCCTGTGAGTTTGAGCAGATGGAGATGGAGTTCTTCTGTTTCCCGGGCGAGGGTCCGAAGTACCTCGAGTACTGGAAGGAGCAGCGGCTCCTGTGGTGGAAGGGGCTCGGATTGAAGCCCGAGAAGCTCCGCTTCCGTCAGCACGGCGAGGACGAGCTCGCTCACTATTCGGACGGCTGCTTCGACGTCGAATACGAGTTCCCCTGGGGCTGGGACGAGCTCGAAGGCATCGCCTCGCGCACCGATTACGACCTGAAGGCGCACAGCACCGGTTCAGGGAAGAAGCTCGATTACTTCGACGCCGAGGCCACGGATCCGGCCACAGGCAAGCAGGGGTACCGCTTCGTCCCTCACGTGGTCGAGCCTGCAGCCGGTGCCACGCGTGGTGTGCTCGCCGTCCTGTGTGACGCGTACGACGAGGAGCTCGACGAATCGGGACAGGTCGCACGCACCGTGCTCCGTCTGCACCCGCGCCTCGCCCCCTACAAGGTCGCGATCTTGCCGCTCGTCAAGAAGGACGACGCTCTCGTCGAGCGCGCACGCCAAGTCACCTCAGAGTTCTTGTCGGCGGGTATTGCCGCCAAGTACGACGAGCAGCATACGATCGGAAAGCGGTACGCCCGCCACGACGAAATCGGAACGCCCTACTGCCTCACGATCGATGCTCAGACGCTCGAAGACGAAACCATCACGATCCGCTACCGCGACGACAAGCGCCAGGAGCGAATCCGCGTGAGCGAAGCGGTGACCGTCGTCCAGAATGCTCTGCGCACCGGCCGTCTCTGAGTCAAAACGCCCATGGAAATCACGGAGTGCGGACCGGGTGACATCCCGATTGTCTCGCCCCTCCTCTTCCGGGCGGTGCAAGGCTCCGCCGCCGCGTTCTCGAGCGTGACTGAGGTCGAGCGCACGCTCCTCGAAGCGACTCGAGAGGCGGGGCGCTCGCCTTGGTGTGCGCTCGTAGCGCGAGGCGAAGGAGAGATCCTGGGGGTCGCGGTTTCCGGTCCGCCGGTCTCCTCGGGTCTCACGGCACAGGATGCGGAGCTCAGGATGCTCGCGGCTCTGCCGACCGGGCAAGGCCGCCGCATCGGGGAACGCCTCGTCGAGCATCTCATCGGTGCCCTCCGGGCCCGCGGCAAGATCGCCCTCTACGCCCAAGGACGCGTCGAGTCCCTCGCCAGCCTCACCGCCGCCGGAGCCGTCATTGTCCGCTCGCTCCCTTCCGAGCGCGTGCTGTCGCGCCTTCAGGTCGACGGAGCCGTCGCCTCCCTCTCCACTGCCCGGCTCCGTCTCCGGGACTGGCAGCCGAGCGACGTCGAGCCTTACGTCCGCCTCTGTCAGGACCCGGAGGTCATGCAGTTTCTTCCGCCGCAGACGGCCGAACAATGCCTCGAACAAGTCGAGACATTTCATAGGTCACTCATGAAGGACGGCTTCGGTATTTGGGCCGTTGAGAAGGGGGACACGGGTGAGTTCGTCGGCTTCACCGGGATCAAGCTGAATCCGCGCCTCCCCTTCGCGCCCGCCCCTGAGCTTGCGTACCGCCTCGCCCGTGCCCATTTTGGCCTAGGTATCGCCACCGAGGCGGCCCAGGCCGCGCTCGACTATGCGTTCGGACTCGGTTTCGGAGAGGTCTGCGCCTGTACAGTCCCCGCCAATACCCGCTCCCAGGCGGTCATGCGGCGGGTCGGGATGAGCGAAGACCTGGGTGGTTCCTTCCGGCATCCGTCCCTGCCCCTCGATCATCCGCTCTCAGCGCACGTGCTCTTCCGCAAGAAGAACCCGCACTTGTGAGAGGATGATAGGGTCGCCGTAAGCCGCGCGCGGCCCGCGCTATTGAATGCGAATCGCGTAAGGGAGAGCGGCCACCACCGTCTCTCCTTGAACGAGCGGCGTAACGGCGCCCGAAAGGTCAGAGAGCGCCTCCCTCATCATGGGCCCTTTTTCCCCGAACAGACTCATGCCCCGGCCCTGCTCCACCGCGTACCTCTGCAGCGCTGCGCGGACGTCCGCCGCTGCGGGCTCGTCATTCAGGAACAACATCTCGAGAAGGGTCTCGCCGCCCCCTTCGACCGTCACCGGCGCGTCCTCCGGCAGATCAGCGAGCTCAAAGGCGAGCGCCAGAGCGCGACTCACTCCGCCGATCTCGTCGACCAATCCTCGGGCCTTCCCGACCTCGGCGAGGAAAACGGCCCCTTCTGCCGTCGCGTAGACTGCGCCGGGATCCATACGCCGGCCCTCCGCGACCCGTGACACGAAGAGGTCATAGATGTGCTTCATGTTGTCGCGAACACGGCCCCTCGTCGCCTCGTCCCAGGTCGAAAGCGGCGACATGTGGAGCGCCCGGCCCTTCAGTTTCGGATCAGGGTTCGCAGGAAAGGCGTGGGAGGTGACGCCGAAGTTCTCGAGGGCTTCACCGAACACAATCTTTCCACCGAAGACACCGATCGATCCAACGATCGCGGTTTGAGACGCCACAATCTTGGTGCCGGCGCTCGCGATGTAATAGCCGCCGCTCGCTGCCATCCCTCCAATGGAGACGATGATCGGCTTGCGCTGACGGGTCAGCATCACCTCACGCCAAATCAAGTCGCTGGCAAGCGGTGATCCACCGGGGGAATCGAGACGGAGGACGATGGCTTTTACTCCCTCATCCTCCCGGAGCCGGCGGAGCGAGCGCACCGTGCTCGCCGCGTAAATCCCCGCTTCCCCGAGCGGTCCCCCGGGGTTCATCGAGATAGCGCCGATCGCCGGCAGCACCGCGACCCGGCCGCGGGGGCTGATCGCCTTCTTGCCGCTCAGGAAACGAACCAGCTCCGCCACATCGGGACCTGCGCCGTCCCGACGAGCACCGCCGAAAATGTGCTCCGTTTCGTCCGTCGAAGCGCGCGTCCGCGCCGAGTCGAGGGCCTGGTCTTCAAACCCAACATGGGTCACGAGGCCCTGACGGAGCGCGGCCGGGGGAGCCCAAGGTCCATCCTCGAGCGCCGCAAGGACCGCAGCCGAATCCGCTGGCGCGAGAGCTCGCGCCGCGTAGCCGAGCCACGCTGCCCGGAGCCCGGCCAAAAGTTCATTCATGTTACGGGCGGTGGCTTCGCTCGGACCTTCCCTCGTGAAGGTCTCCACGGCGCTCTTGTATTGCCCCATGGAGAGCATATCCGCGGTGATCCCGAACTTGTCGAACAGGCCTTTCAGGTAGACCACCTCTGCGGCGATCCCTACGGTCGACACATCACCCGCCGCGCTCACCCACCGCTCATCACAAGCGGCCAAGAGGAAGGCGACTCCAGCGTTGCCGACTTCGTGGGAATGACAAACGACGGGCATGCCGTTCTTGCGGAGCGCATAAAGAGCGTCCCCGAGCTCCATGGCGGCGTGCAGCGGGATCTGATCGGAGGCGCGCACGAAAATCCCCCGGACATCATCCCCCACCTTCGTGGCCGAAAGCTTCCGGATCAGCCCGACGTAGGTCTGATCCGCCGGGATCGGCATGAGCCCATCCGCGACCATCGTCTCCGGTAAGCCACCACGCAGATCGATGACGGCGATGCGAGGTCCACTGACGGTCTTTCGCTTCGGCGGCTCGCATCCAAGGCATGCCACACCGAGCAGGAGGACACTGACAAAGGCGCGGGCGAAACGATTCGAGATCATGGTTTACCGGCTTTCTCACGCTCTGCTTGAGCGATGCGAGCGGACGCTCTCTGTCCCAGATAGTGTTGTTTGCCGACTGCGCGCAGGACCTCTTGATAGAGGGTCACCGCCGCCGCTTGATCTCCGCCGCTCCAAAGAGCGTCTGCACGCGTCACGAGTCCCTGGATCTCAGGAGAGACCGGGCGAGCCGTCTGAGTGCGAGAGCCGACGGCGGTCTCTTTCTGAGCTTCTTCCTTGGAAGCAGGCGCAGTCACCTCGCGCGCTTCGTTCTCGGAAGTCGAAGCTGTGCTCGCGGCGTGCGCAACTTGGGCCGTCTGGGGCTCGGCGGGACGCGGCTCCTCCTGCTTGGACGCGGTCTCCGGAGCGGGCACGAAAGTTCGACTGCGAGCTACGAAGGCGGAGAGTTCCGCGAGCAGGTCGGCGGGAAGATCGCCCGGATCGGCGGCGAGCTCGTCGTATTGGGTCTGGGCTCGATCGTGAGCGCCAGAGCGACTCAGTGCCTCGACGAGGGCGACTTTTGCGAGGAGCTCCGCGTCGTCGTCGGTCCTCGCCCGGGAGAGCTGCGACACGACTGCTCGAAACGGAACGTCACCCCGAGCCTCGGCGAGATCCAAGAGCGCCACGGAATAAGGCCGGGCCATCGCGTCCTCCTCCAGCTCTTTCAATTTTTCCCGCGCCAGCGAGACGCGGCCCCGCATCCGAAGCACATCAATCTCATCCCAAATTCGCTCCTTTGAGGCAGGCGCCGAAGGCAGGACCTTCTCGAGCGAACCGAGACGCTCGAAAAGCTCTCGCTCGAGCCCTTCGCGCTTCGGGTCATCTGCGGGCATCCATCGAGTGCGGAACCAGAGCAGATCGAGAGAGCGGACGTCGCGGTGAGCTTGAGCCAGAGTCGCCTGAGGGGAAGGAGCGTTCGCCTCGGGACCGACGCTGCCTTCAGACGCCGAAGGAGAAGGCGCAAAGCCCGCAGAGGCAAGCCTTCTTTGGAAGGACTCACGGCCCACCGTCAGACCGAACACGAGCGCACCGCCGAACACCAAGACCACGAGCAATGCTGCTCGGGCACCTCTCTTGCGCGGCAGGCTTTGAGGCGCGGAGCGGATCGCTCCCGTCGACACTGCTCGCGCGGGCGCGCGGGTGTCCTCCTTGGACTCCCGAGCAACGCGGAGCGGAGGAAGCTCCGCGAGCGCAGCTGGCACGCGCGTCCCATCCGTCGCAGTCGCAAGGCCAAAATCCCGCGGGACCCGCGGCGAGGGCGGCACTCTCGTGGGGTACGATGACGGGACCTTCGAGCTACCCGGGGCGGAGGAGGTGAGTCCGGAAGTGCTGGTAGCGGGAGCGCTCTCCGACAGCGGAACGGCACTCGGCAGCGTCTGAGACAAAAGCGGGGGTCTCGCCCTCCCCGCGAGGGCCGGAGGTGTTCCCGACGACAGAGTCCTCGGGGATGACTCAGGAAGGGGGCGTGTGCCGGGATAGGTGCCCGAGAGGGCCGAGCGCACGCGCTTCGAGGTGTCCGAAGAACGATGCGGTCGTCCCGCTGGCGGCGGAGAAGGCCGATCCTCGGCGAGGAGCCCCGGGGGGAAGCTTGTCCCCGAGGGCGGGCAGCCCGAGCCGGGTCCGCGTCAAAGAGCGGTCGAGGTCTCGCGGCGGGGGCACTCGCGAGAGCGCGTGTTGACGGAGGAGCGGGCCCAGCTCTGAAATCGAAGAGAGGCGTCGGGGTTCTTCGCCCCCCTTCGCGAGCCGGTCGTCGGGTCCGATCTTCCCGGCAATGATGTCCCGTTCCAGATCGGCGAGGGCATCGTACTTGAGCGGTTCACTCGCGCCGCTCAACCAAACGGACCACTCGTCAGCGAGCTCTTCACGGGGAAAAACGTCAAATTCGTACCCACAGCGAGTGCAGCGCACCGTCGTGCCTTCCGCCGACAAAAGTGCGTCGTCAAACTCATAGTTCGCTTTGCACCGACCGCAGGTAACCTCCATCTGAAAAAGCCCTGCAGTTACTTAATGACGCGCAGGTACGAAGGCAGCTTCTTCGCCGAGGGCCGGGGCGGCTCAGAAGAGCCAGAAGTGTTCTCGTCCGCTCCATCCCGCTCGCTTTGAGCTTCAGGTCGATCCGCGGGTTCGGGACTGGGCTCAGCAGCCAAGCTCGGCGGCAGCTCATCGTCGGCCGCGCCCTTCTGCTCCTTCTGCTCGGAGAGGGACGGGCGCTCTGTCTCACGCTCGGATACGGGCCCCGGCGGCTCCGAGTGTGCGAGGCGCAGATGCCCTTTGGGCCTCTTGCTCTCCTTGCTCTTGGCTTCAGCGGCCTTCGCTGCGCTCGCCACCTCAGGCGGGATCGAGTCGGGCCAAATCATGCCGCGACCATCCTCACCAACGAGCCCATACACCGCGTCCCAAGGGATCTTGCAGAACTCGGGTCGGCGGTTGAAGCTGAGCGTGCAGGAGAGCGCTGTTTGCCCCACATTCAAATCCGGGATTGGCACCGCCATGTTCATCCCCACCTGAAGGACGAGCTGCGGTTGGTTCTTGAACCATGCAGGAACAAACACGTCCGGGCCGCGCGGATCTAAATGGACATAGACCGAGGACTGCGACTGGAGCAGGAGAAGCGCTACGTCCGGTTTCGGGGGAAGCTGTGCCGGGCCTTCCATCTTCTCTCTTTGAATACCCGCGATCCGGGAGCCAGGCTACGTGGAAACCCCGCTATCCTTTCGATTTTTTGTCTTCCTTCGGGGGCCGGAAATATCCCGCCAACTTCGCGGCTCCACGCTCGGGAAATGAGCTCCAATCCTGCGTGGGAACCTCGATCAGGGCGACAGCGGCGGTCGGCATGTCCAGCTCCGTTCCGGTGAGCTCAAATACGAGCTCGGAGATTCCCGGATTGTGCCCGACGATGAGGGGGCGCTGCACGGACGGGGGAAGATCCGCGAGAGCCGCGAGGTATGTCTTTGGATCGGCCAGGTAAAGCCGGCGAGTCACCTCGAAGGGCCCGGCATAGGCGAGTTCCTGGGCCACGGTGCGGGCAGTGTCCTGGGCCCGGAGCGCTGAAGAGGTCAGAATATGGTCCGGGGTGAGCCCCCGTTCCGCGAGCAGCTTTCCCATGTAGGGCGCGGCCCGGCGCCCCCGTCCATTCAGCGGCCGCTCGTGATCTTCGAGTCCGGCATCGCGCCAACTCGATTTCGCGTGCCGCATGAGGAGTAAGGTCTTCACCGGGGGCCGGAGGCTAGCAGAGATCGACGAGATGCGAAGCGCGATCGCCCGCGTAAGCGCGCCAAAATGCAGGAAAAGCCGCGAGCCCTGCGCCGGAAATCCATGGCGCTGCTGTGGAAAATCGGGCCAAACGGACGCAGACTCGACCATGCGTGACCCGCGTCCTTCTCATCGATGATGAACCAGCGCTCCTGGAGTCATTGTCCTACTCCCTCGAGAAGAACGGCTTCTCTCCGTTGCCGGCGACCACGCTCGCCGCCGCCCAAGCGCACCTCGACACCGGCGCCGTCGACCTCATCGTGCTCGACCTCATGCTCCCCGACGGCGACGGTTTCTCGCTCCTCGAAGCTCGACGAGCTTCGGGCCCCCGGCCTCCGCTGATCGTGCTCTCGAGCCGGTCGGGGGAAGCGGATCGGGTGCGCGCTCTCGAGTCAGGCGCCGACGACTATGTCGTGAAGCCCTTCTCCCCCCGAGAAATGGTCGCACGCATCCGGGCGGTCTTGCGTCGGACAAGCGGAGAAGACGCGCCTTCCGCTGGGCGCCCCGCGCCGCTCGCTCTGGACACCAAAGCTCGACGGGTCACGGTTCAAGGCCAGCCGCTCGAGCTCACCCGCGCCGAATTCGACATCCTCGCGCTGCTCTCCTCGGAGCCGGGACACGTCTTTTCACGCAGCCGCATCATCGCCGCCAACTGGGGCGATGGCTTTGCGCTCAGCGATCGCACGATCGACTCCCACGTCAAAGCTTTACGCCGCAAGCTCGGCGACGCTGGCGGAGATCCCAACTGGATCGAGACCGTGCGGGGCGTGGGCTATCGCCTGGAGCAAAGCGTCGAGCGCTCATGACGCGGGTCATCGTCGTCGCGTTCGCATCGATCGGACTCATCGCCTTCCTCACGTTCATCGTGGGTCGATTGGCACGCTCGCGGACCCGCGGTCTCTCGGTGCGCATGCAGATCTTCCTCGCCCTCGCGAGCATTGTCGGAGCCTTCTCCTTGGGCGTAGGGCTCATGGTGATCGACCGAGTCGAGGCTCGGGCCTCGAAGCTCGCCCTCGCAGCAGCGACCGACGAAGCCACAACAGTTGCTTCTTTGATCCAAAGTGAGCTGGCGCGCACAGACGCGAGCCTCGAGAGGCTCGCTGCGGGGCTCGACGTCTACCGTCCCCGGAGACCCGAAAGTGCCCTCTCTCCCAAGGAACCCGCCGGGCTCGAGCTGCTCGATCGGGACGGGAAAATGCTCTACCCGCAAGGAGCTCAGTCGCGGGCGTTCGAAAAGGGCGCGGTGTTCGTTGACGTTGAGATCGCTTCAGATGGAGAGCGACTCGGAGTCGTTCGCGTCGTCAAACCGACCATCGTCGTCCGCGCGCTTCTCGCCGATATCGCGCCGACCGTGCTCGTCATCGTGCTCGTACTGGGAGCCGCCGCCGCCATCGCCGCAGCTTGGATTGGGCGCACCATCGCAGAGCCGATCGAGACGCTGAGCGACTTTGGAGAACAGGTCAGCGAAGGGCGGCGTCCCCCTTTGCCCCGGAGCACCTCGGGGCGCGAGGTCGCGCGGCTCGTCCGTGCCATCGACACCATGAGGCGGAAGCTCGAAGGGCGCCCCTTCGTCGAGGCCTTCGCCGCCGATTTGTCCCATGAGCTCAAGAACCCCGTCGCCGCGTTGCTCGCGAGCGCGGAGGTCCTCGAAGACGGCGCGATCGATGAACCGGAGCAGGCACGTCGCTTCGTGCGACGCATGCGAGAAGCCGCGGAGCGGATCGAACAGCTGCTCGAAGAGCTCTTGGACTTGGCGGAGCTCGAGACGCGAAGCCTCGAGGGACGTCCCCGATTGGACCTCTCACAGGTCGTTCAGGACGCGGTCGATGCTCTCGGCGACGAACGAACCCGCGTTCAGGTCCGCCTGCCTTCAGGAGCCGCGCTGCGCGGAGATCGCGCCTGGCTTGGTCGAGCCGTATCGAACCTGCTCTCGAACGCCCTGGCCCACTCCCCCGCGGGGAGCCAGGCCGAGCTCGAGCTCTCGAGCGCCGCGGGGAGACTGAAGCTCCGCGTCGAAAATGAAGGGACCATCGCCCCCCACATCCGCGACGATCTATTCCGCCGCTTCGTGACCACCAGGCGGAGCGAAGGGGGAACAGGGCTCGGTCTTTCCATCGTGCGAGCCGTCGCCGAAGCCCACGGTGGCCAGGTCGAGGTCCTCTCCTACGGCCCCCCACGGGTGGTCATTGAGCTTTCGCTGCCGAGTGCCTGACAGACGCCTCCCCGCCCCGAGGGCAAGCGGCTTTTGCCCGCCAGAAGGCGACCGAGAGCCGCTGCCGTGGCGCTGAAAAAACCCGGTCAACGCTATCTCCACGAAATTTCCACGAGAAACGGGGCGACGCGGGGGGCGGCCTCTGGCACTCTCCCCGAATCGCACATGGTTCAAAAGCCCGTACTCCCCGGCGTATCCCCGGAAAGCATCCCCGACAGGTTGCCCCGGCACGTCGCGATCATCATGGACGGCAACGGGCGATGGGCGAAGGCGCGCGGTCAGGTGCGCTGGGAAGGCCACTCGGCCGGTGCGTCCGCTGTGCGGCGGACCCTTGAGAGCGCCGCTCGGCTCGGGATCGAATATCTGACGCTCTACGCGTTCAGCGTGAACAACTGGAAGCGACCGCGGCTCGAGGTGGAAGCGCTCATGCGCCTTCTGACCCACTTCGCACGCAAGGAGCGGGCCGAGCTCATTCGCCAGAACATCCGTGTCCAGCTCATCGGGCGCGAAGAAGATCTCCCCGACGCGGCGCGCAATGCCCTCGACGAGCTCATGGAAGCAACAGCCCATTGTACGGGCACCACGCTCAGCCTGGCTCTCTCTTACGGCGCGCGTGACGACGTGACCCGCGCGGTACGCTCCCTCGTCGAAAAAGCCGCGAGCGGGGAGCTCCGCCCGGATCAGGTGACCGAAGAGCTCATTCGCGGGGCGATGACGACGCACGATTTGCCCGACGTCGACCTTTTGATTCGTACGGGTGGTGAGTCTCGTGTGAGCGACTTCCTCTTGATTGAAGCGGCGTACGCGGAGCTCGTGTTCCTGCCGGTCATGTGGCCCGACTTCACCGAACAGCACCTACTAAAGGCCCTCCGCATCTACGCGGGCACGGAGCGACGTTTTGGCCTCACCGGCGAGCAGGTCCAGGCGGGAAGCCTCTTCGACCTGGCTCGTGCCGCCTTCGCGGCGCAATGAACAGCTGCGTTGAGCTCTCCCGAGCTCAGGGGCATGGCCCCTGGGCGACGAGCTTCGCGTGCCACTTACAATTGTCCCCGCTCGACATGTTGGGCGGGCAATTCGGATCACAGTAGCTCATCTGGGACGTCGGGTTCTCCGGCTCGTAACGATAGAGCGTGCCCATGTAGCCGATGCAATCTCCGGTATCGAGCGCTGGGATGTTCATCGCCGAGACCCAGGTCAGCGAGCAGGTGCACGAAGGATCGGAGGGTCCTCCACCTGCGCCCGGAGCGCCGCCTGCAGGAGCGCCTCCCACCGCAGGTGCGCCACCGGTCGCTCCTCCACCGCTGCCCGCTCCACCACTCGGAGCTGCTCCGCCCACCGCAAGTGCGCCGCCGCTCGGCGCACCACCGCTCGTGGGCGCGCCCCCTGAGCTTCCGCCGCCGGTCGCTGAGCCGCCGCTCGGTGCCGCCCCGCCGCTCGACGGCGCTCCACCGCTCTCGGCGCCGCCGCTCGCGCTCCCACCGCTCGTGGGCTGCCCACCACTTTCCGGGTTGGCACTTCCGCCGTCACCGCTCGGCTGACCGCCAGAAGCATTGCTTTTCCCGCCGCTTCCCTCGTCGTCCATTGGAAAATCCAAGGGGTAAGCGCAGCCCACGCCCACGATCAGAGCGGCCAAGAGCAAAGGTCTCTTATCTAAGAAGCGGCGAGGAGCGGACGCAAGAGGCATGTCTCTCAAGTCTAGGACAAAATAGATAGTTCGTCAGGGGCGCGANCCGATTGTGAGAAGTATGGTATGCGCATGTGAGCAGCCGCAACACCAGTGCAGGTGCACGCTTGCACCGGCGCTCATTGCGGCCGCTTCTCCCACATCGAGCTCCCCTGGACTCGGGCTGTCGGCTCGACGGAGCAGATGTGCGCGATGTGAACCACTTCATGGGTAGCCGCCCTGTCGGAGCGACTGCCCGCTAGCGAGCCGAGCCGCACTCGGGGATCTTTCGTCAGATGATGAGAACGCCGCCGCCCGGAGGCGGGGGGACCGATGCCGCCGGCAAGAGTGAAGCGGCCACCTCGTCCGCCACCACGCGGTTCCGGCCGGCGCCTTTCGCCCGGTAAAGGTTCAAATCCGCGGTCGCCAAGAGGCCGTGCACCGTATGCCCAGCGTAGTGGCCCACCCCGATGCTCGCCGTCACTGGCCAATCTACGCCCTGCACCGGCGACTCTGCGATCGCCGCGCGCACCGTCTCAGCGAGCCGCACGACGTCGCCCTTCACGAGCCCGGTCACCACAACCAAGAACTCCTCGCCGCCCAGGCGCCCGCCCATGGCGTTCGGACCGATCGCTTTGCGGATCACGGCGGCCACATGACGAAGGACGCGATCGCCCACAGAATGTCCGACGGTGTCGTTGATGCGCTTGAAGTGGTCGACGTCGATGACGAGGACGGAGAGCAAGGTGCCGTCGTTCGCCGCGTTCACGAGCTGGGTCACGTGCTCCATGATCGTGCGGCGATTGGCGAGACGGGTCAGACCATCGGTCGTGGCGAGCTCTTCCAATGTCCGTGTGCGCTCATCCAAGAGCGCGAGCATGCGATCGAAGTTGTGCGCCAGCAGGCCAATCTCGTCACTACGCTTCTCGTGAATTCGGACCGACAGATCGCCCGTCCGCCGGACGCTCTCGACGATCCTCGTCAGGCGCGCGAGGGGACGGATCACTGACCATTGCAGGAGCAAGATCAGGCAAAGCAATACGATCGAAAGAACAACAACGGACGCGACTTCTCCGCTGAGCAGAGTTCCTTCGCCCTGGGTCAGGATAGTCGCGGGGCGCGTGATGGAATACTCGGCGATAGGGAGCCCAAACGGATCGCGCAGCCAAGCGCTCGCGCCGATTTGATTGTTCTCAAGGACAGGAGTCGCCTCTCGTGCGGAGGGACTGACGCCGCCGGTCGGCTCCTTGGCCGCGATGACGACCGGCAAGCGCACCTGATCGGCCAGTCGCCGAGCGCCGCGGTCATCGAGCTCCCTCAGCATCACCACGGTCCCCAGCGCGGGATCTTGGGGCGTTGCTCCCGGCACCGGCGCCGCGACAGCAAACACGAGTCGTCCGCTCCGAAAGCGAACCAGCCCCTGGGACGACCGGCCCCCCCCTCCCTGCGTACGCACAGAGGCGATCACTGGAAACTGGTTAGCAAACCCAGTCGGCGTGTACTCGGGGCTTCCGGCGAGGACGCTGTCGTCTTTCCGTGTGAGCGAGTGCCGTACGCGACCGATAGCGTTGAAGACAAAGATGGCGTCCAGATCGAGCGAGGTCAGGATCTCGGGCTTAAAAGCCCGAGAAAGGGGCGCGCCCTCTTCCGCGCCAATGAACGCGCGCATGTCCTCCCAGGAGGCGTAGTCATCCACGACGCGACTGAGCTGCTCCACTTCGCGCGCGACCGCGGCTTCGACCCGCTCGAGGTCCTTGATCACAAGATCCGACTCGATCGCGACGAAGGTCGGACGGAAGATCCGGTCCTGCATCACGTGCGCTCCCGCAAGGAGGCCGATCCACACGACAACGGTCAACAAGATGACCCTCGCGCTCACCGAGAGTGAGAACGGCTTCCGCATGGGCGGCAGTGAATGGGCCGGTGGCATCGCGCTCCTCCTATCAACGGACAAGCGTACGCCTGATTCAGCCCTCAGCCGAAACTCCCCATGACATTTGAAGAAATTTCTCGTTTTGTCGCCTGTTATCTCACCTGTTCAGGCGCGCTCGACCACGTGGACCCACTCCACGAGAGAGGCCGAGGACCTCTCCTTCAATAACCTCGTCCGCAACTCTCAGGAGCCACAGGACCTGCGCTGCCCTCTCACTCGAGCTCGATCCGGTAGATCAGATCCGCAGGCCCCCCCATAGGCCTCTGGAACTCCATGGCAAAAAACCCTTCGGCCGCGCAGTCCACAGCAAAGGCATCCGCCATGACCGACCCCGCGTCATCGACCCGTACGACCCTTCCGTCTTCTGCGATGCTGAGCTTGAGCTTCAAGATGCCTCCCGGGGCCTTCTCACGCTCTAGGGAGGCCCGATAGCAGCGGGCCACGAGCGGATAATTGACCGCCACCCGCTGTGCAACATGGTCGAGGTCCAGCGTACCGGACGACGACTTCAACAGGGAGATGCCGTCCTCCCGCTTCTGGCGAGCGCTCCTCAGCTTGCTGCGAAACACCCTCTCAGGGACCGGGTCCGTGAGCCGAAACACGAAGGTCCACTCCGCCTGCTTCGGCTCGTCGAGACTGCCGAAGAGCTGACTCTTCAAGCGCTCGGCGATGCACTCATTGATTTCCGGTCGGTCGATGGTCGACTCGGCGATCACGACACTCTCGACTTCCCCTCGAGGCGAGATGTGAAAGCGCGTGCGAACGTAGCCCCGCGACCCCACCGCGCGCATGAAGCACTTCCGGTAGTCGTTCTCGCTGCCGCCCAGCGCGTAGACAACCTGGCGGGGCTCGAGGACCCCGCGTGCGGTCAAGCTCGAGGGCGCATGGGTCGGCGCCGGGTCAGAAGGACTTTCTGGCTGCGCCTTTGCGCCGCCGCAAGAAACAAGAAGGAGTCCAAGGAGGGGGAGAACAAAAAACCGCGAAAGAGACATTGAAGATGTGTCGCTCAAAGTAAGTTCATCTGAGACAGGGCGCGCGAGCCTCGAGCTCGTCGGGCAGACCCGCAAAAAATTCAGCCCAAACCTGTTCTTCTGGCGACCCGAGCGGAGCGCCATCTTTTCGCACACGATGGGAAGGAACGACGCCGAGGAGCGGACTCTTGAGAAGAGCTGCCTCGACCGCCTCGACCTCAGTGGAGCGCCCGATTCTTTCCGCCAGCTCGACAGGGGTCAGAAGGTCGCCTGGGCGGGTCCGGAAGAGCGTTTGATAGACAGATCGCGCGAGCGCCCCCTCAGCCAGGGAAAGATCAACGCTCCATCGGCCTCGCTCTCCGCCGCCCAAGAACCCGGCGAACCTTTGCGCCAAGGGACGACGAACGGCGAGCGTGAGGGCGCCCCACGGCTCAAGACGAGGACGCAAGGAGATCAAAGGTGAGCCATTGAGGCCGCCGGGAACGACGGCCAAAAACCGCTCTTTGCACTCAGCGATCGCGAGCACCCCGAGGGGCGTTTCGACCTCCGACAGGTAGATCACTTGAGTGTTAGCGTCTCACACCCGACGACGAGATCGACCGTCCCGCCTCCGAGTCGGCGACAGGTCTCCGGACAGGCAATGACCTTCGTCGGCCGGGCGTTGTCGTCGAAGTACCAACCGTCTCCGCAAGCAGCCTCACCGCTCACCTGCCGAAGCGCTTCTCCGCCGACTCCCTTATCCGGATAATAGGCCAGATTGATCTTCGACTTGTCTAAGAACTCACCTTCCTGAAGCTCCGGCAGCTGATACTCACAGATCGCCGGACTGCTCGCGATGCGCTCAAGCATGACAGTCAGATCTTCGACCGCCGTCGGGCAATCAGCCACAAAGAACGCTTTCTGGGTTCCTCCGGCTTGCGCTACGAGCTTCAGGTTCGACACCTGGCCAATCCCGACCACAAATGTGGGGATGCGAGGGGTGCCCTGCGCGTATTCGGCCGCCACCGCTTGCAGTTCGGGGATCGAGTTCCGCTCACACTCCGTCGGATAGCCATCCGTCGCAAACACGACAACCACAGGGCGATCGGGGTGTTCCAGAGCCCAGGCTTTCGCGTGCCTGAGCGCACCTTCGAGCGCCGGCACTGACGGGGTGCTGCTCGAAGGGAAGTGAGCGTCGAGTGAGTCGAGCAGCGCCTCGGCATTGCCAGGGAGCTCTCCGATCTCTACGTCAGCGCTGTTATAGTCCTCGGGGTCGCAGAGAACCGCCCCATTCTTCGTCAGACCGAAGTACTGCAGGCCCACGCGCAGCCCTTCGGAGCGCGGGCTCTCAATGAATGCCTTGATCGCAGTCGTCAGCGCTTCCCACCTGGTGGGCGAAGACGGGTCAGCCGGATTGACTCGATTGTCCTCCATCGAAATCGACTGATCGACGAGGATAAAAACGTCCGCGGGGACCACCTCAGCCTGGTTCGACGACTCAGCGCACGACTCGAAAGCCGGCGTGATCTCTTGGCGCCCCCCGAGGCCCTCCGAGGAGATACCGCAGCTCGAGTCGCCGGAGGCTCCACCTGTCCCAGACAACTTTCCTCCGCTTCCAGAGCCAGTGCTCCCAGAACCGGAGCCGCTATCGCCGTCGTCGGAGTTCCCCGCCGCGCCGGTTCCCGATGAGCTGCGCCCGCCGCTGCCTTTCCCAGAATCAGAACCGCCGTCACTCCCACCATCGCCGGAGTCTGGACTGCTGCAGGCCAGACCTAAAGCGAGAGCCAGCCCAGAACCTACGAGCAAGTGTCGGAAGCGGTGCAGATGATTCGCCATGAGAACCTCGTTTCGGTGAAAGAAAAATCAGGGAGAGGGAGGACGGCACCAAGCCTGGGTCAATAAATCGTGTCGCAACCTTCAAGGAGGTCGATTCGCTGGACCCCATCGGTCTCGATCTTGTCACAGATGGGCCCTTGGAGACGGACCATGCGCGGCGACGTGGAAGTATCCACCCACCAACTGCTCTTCTCGCTTGAGGGGGCTCCGCCCTCGCCAGCTGCGCCTTCTGCGAAAGGAATGATCTCACAATCCACCGCGACGTTGAGCTTCTTGACGTCGACGGTGTCCTTCAGCGCCACATCACAATCCTTGACAAGCTGTGTCGTGATTTCGCGGAATACGGCGGCCAGCCCTGCAGCTGTGCCCGTCGCAGCGTCAACCTTGTAAAACTTCTCCGGAGCGCCTTTGCGCGGTCGGCCGCCCGCTTCAGCGAAGGCATTCAGAGAGTCCGCATAGGCCTGAGTTCCATCGAGCCCGATGATGAAGGTATCGATACCTGCGGCCGAAAGCGCTTCGACCTGCTCGAGAACACCATCTTTGTCGAGGCAGGCCTCTGGACTCGATGCACAGCAGTTCACACTCTCATCAGGGCATCCGCCATCGATGTTCCGCGTGCAAGCGTCGATAGTGCACGAGGTGTCGGCGTTACAGTTCGGCCCGCCGTCCGTAGCAAGCAAGATGAACCGCTGCCCGCCCAGGTCTTTGCCCTCGCCCACCGTGAAATAGTCAAGAGCTCGTTTCAGCGCCGCAGCGGTGGGCGTGCCACCGCCTGGCTGATTTTCCCCAATGACCTTGAGGATGGCGTCCCGGGCGCGTTTTCCGGGTGCAACCTTCACATCCATTCGATCGCCGCTCGGCATCGAACAACAGATGTCACCGCAGTTCTCCGGGATGATGAACTCGTCGTTCATCGGGTAGAGTTCGAGGCCGAAGGCGATGCCCTCGGGCGCTTCCTCAAGGGAGGTCGCAAGGGCGGCCTTGACTGACTCCCAGAGCGACACCGTCGAGTTCGCGTCAGGTTGAAGGTTCATGCTCCCACTCTTATCGAGCACGAGCAGGATGCTCGTTTCGATGGGAGTCGCGGTGAGAGCCGACCCATCACAGGCAATTTCATCAAAGGAGTCACACTGGAAGCCGCCTGGATTTTCGCCGCCCCCGGAGCCGATGACGAAGTCATCACCATCCTCGCCCTCACCACCGGTCCCACTGGACGTTCCCCCCGTGCCCGTTGCGCCGCCGCCCGGAGCTGATGAGCCCCCGACTCCGGGCCCGCTCCCCCCCGATCCTCCGGAAGAGCAAGAGGGACCGAGCGCTAGAGCTGCGCCCAAAAAGAGGCCAAGGGAAACGGTGTGGATGGGTCGAATCATGGGGAATGGTCCGGGAGAGTGCCGAGTGACCGGCCAAGGATTGGATCAGGATACCAGAAGGCCCTAGTGGGCTTCCGCACCGGTCTCATTCTCTGCTTGGATCTCGAGCGCCCCTGCGATTCGGCAAGAATACTACAGCATGAGAAGAATTGTCTCAGTCGTCGTCCGGCCCTACGACGCGAAGCACGAGGCGAACGGGCAAATGGTCGCTCACCGTTCGGGCAAACGTTCGAGCGCTTCCCGCGTGTTTTCTGACGTCCAAGACCTCCGCGCTGCTCGCGACCTCAGGGGAGAGCGCGAGGCTCTCGAGGAGAAACCCATCAAGCAGGTTCGCGCTCCTTCCGCCGCTCGCGCTGAGTGTCGAACCGCTTCCCTTTTGTAGGACGGCCAGGTGGGTCACGCTGGCAAGCTCGTCGGGCGTGAGATTGAAGTCGCCCGCGATGAGCACGTCATTTTCTCCGGGCCGCAGTTTGCGCACCGACTCGATCGCTTCCTGCAGAGCCCGGACCTCCGCCTCCGTCCGCTCGCGGTCCTGGGCGCCGCGATGCGCCTTGGCGTGAAATGCGCCAAGCAGGAAGTCGAACTCGCCCGCCTGCCGACGCATGCGGAAACAACCGAACGCCGGCTCACGAACAAAAACATCAGGACCTCTCGCCTGCACAGAACCGTCGCCGTCCGCCGCGTAGACGAGCTCGGACCACCCGTCACACAGTTCGAGGAGCGTCTTTCGATAGACGATCGCGTAGAACTCGGAGTTCCCGGAGTTCGTGTTCGGCCGGGGCGTCAGAGTTCGAAGCCCTGTCCAAGCGTCTCCGAGCTCAGAGCGCAGCTTGTCGTAACCAGGAGCCGCGCCTTTTTTTTGCATCACCTCCGTGAGCACCGTCACGTCACAATGGTCTTCGATGACCCTTTTTACGACGGGGAAATCCTTCCCATTATTGTGTCCGAGCTTCTGGACGTTCCAGGCGCATACGCGCAAGGTTTCGTGATGTGACGCGTCGTTGCCCGGCGCGGAAGTGGGTTTGACCTCTTTGGGCACCACGCGCGGACCACCAGAGGACGGGCTCCCCGAAGGGCTCGGTGCCGCGGACTCGAGAGAACCGGAGGCCGCACCCGATTCGGTTGGGGGCGGGAGATCGCTCCGGGCAGCGGCCTCTCGCTCGTACCAAAGGCGACCGAGAGAGCAGGCACCGAAGACAAGAACGAAGGGCCACGAGGAACGGCGGAAGAATGCGGACACGCGCCTCAAGCTCATCACAGATTCTTCGCTCCTGCTCGTCGGAAATGGGAAGCAGCTCGAATTTCGAGCAAGAGGTGGCCGCCCCCCAGAGGGCCGGATGGCCGCGCTAGCGGCCCATCGACAGAATGCCTTCCGCGAGGGGCGAACTCGCGCTAGGGAGCACTCCCCTGACAGGCGCGAGTGGCGGAATTGGCAGACGCACCGGATTTAGGTTCCGGCGGGGTAACTCGTGGGGGTTCAAGTCCCTCCTCGCGCACCCTTTTCTCATCTGAGTCCAGTTGAACCCAGCATTTTGGCACGGCGCGCAAGCGCGCCCTAGGACTTTAGACCTCCTG
>NASX01000139.1 GCA_002085155.1 Sorangiineae bacterium NIC37A_2 | reverse complement strand
ACGGCTCGTAGCCGTGCGAGATCGAGGAGGCGATTCCCGTGCCGCGCGTCTCGGTGAGGAACTGCGTGCGGAAGCCGATGAGGCCGCGCGCGGGCACCACGAACTCCATGCGGACCCAGCCGGTGCCGTGGTTCGTCATGGTCTCCATGCGGCCCTTGCGCTGCGCGAGGAGCTGCGTGACGGCACCGAGGTACTCCTCGGGCACGTCGATCGTCATGTGCTCCATGGGCTCGTGGACCTTGCCGTCGATCTGCTTGGTGACCACCTGGGGCTTGCCCACCGTGAGCTCGAAGCCCTCGCGGCGCATCTGCTCGACGAGGATCGCGAGGGCCAGCTCACCGCGGCCCTGCACCTCCCAGGCGTCCGGGCGGTCCGTGGGGAGCACGCGCAGCGAGACGTTGCCGACGAGCTCGGAGTCGAGGCGGTCCTTGACCTGGCGCGCAGTGACCTTGTGGTTCTTGCCACCCTTGCCCGCGAGCGGCGAGGTGTTGATGCCGATGGTCATCGAGATCGCCGGGTCGTCCACGGTGATGAGCGGCAGCGGACGCGGGTCGTTGAGGTCGGTGAGGGTCTCGCCGATCGTGATGTCGGGGATGCCCGCGACGGCGACGATGTCACCGGGGCCGGCCTCCGCCGTCGGCACGCGGTCGAGGGCCTTGGTCTCGAGCAGCTCGGTGATCTTCACCTGCTGGATCGAGCCGTCCGAGCGCGCCCACGCGACCTGCTGACCCTTGCGGATCGTGCCGTTGAAGACGCGCAGCAGCGCGAGGCGGCCGAGGAAGGGCGAGGCGTCGAGGTTGGTGACGTGCGCCTGGAGGGGCGCGCCCTCCTCGTAGGTCGGAGCAGGGATCTTCTCGAGGATCGTCGCGAAGAGCGGCTCGAGGTCCGGGTTCTCCGGGAGGGTGCCGTCCGCGGGCTGCTCGAGGCTCGCGCGGCGCGCCTTCGCGGCGGCGTACACGACTGGCACGTCGAGGATCGAGTCGAGGTCGAGGTCGGGGACCTCGTCGTGCAGGTCGCTCGCGAGGCCCAGCAGCAGGTCGGTGGTCTCGTGCACGACCTCGCTGATGCGCGCGTCGGAGCGGTCGACCTTGTTGACCACGATGATCACGGGCAGCTTCGCGGCGAGCGCCTTGCGCAGCACGAAGCGGGTCTGGGGAAGCGGGCCCTCGCTCGCGTCCACGAGCAGGACGACGCCGTCGACCATCGACAGGCCGCGCTCGACCTCGCCGCCGAAGTCCGCGTGGCCCGGGGTGTCGATCACGTTGATCGTGATGCCCTCGGGCTGACCGGCCGCGACCGCCGCGGGACCGCGATACCGGATCGCGGTGTTCTTCGCGAGGATCGTGATGCCCTTCTCGCGCTCGAGGTCGCCGGAGTCCATCGCGCGCTCGTCGACGTGGGCGTGCGCGCCGAAGGAACCCG
>NASX01000076.1 GCA_002085155.1 Sorangiineae bacterium NIC37A_2 | reverse complement strand
GGGGGCGCTCCGCTCGGTTCCCGGGGGTGGCGCGCCGAAGGCGCGCTCGCAGCCGAGAGAGGCGGGGATAGCGAGGGAGAGCAGGGCAGAAAGCGCGGAGATGAGCGGGGTCGTTCCCGGATTTGGTCGCCGCCTCTGGCTTTCGCTACGCTTCTCTCGATGCACTCGCCTCATCTCCCGGGCTCCCCAAAGAGCCTCGAAGGACCAACTCCGATGCCGCTCGGGATCGCGGTCCTCACTGTCAGCGATACTCGGTCCATTGAGACTGACAAGAGCGGCCAGCGTATCGTGGATTTTTGTGACTCCGCCGGGCATCGCTTGATCCTGCGCCAGATCGTGAAAGACGACATCGAGGCGATCCGTTCCTTCGTTCTCGAAGCGGCCGATCATCCCGAGGTGTCTGTCATCATCGTGACCGGCGGGACCGGCATCACGCGACGCGACGTGACCCCCGAGGCCCTGGAGCCCCTGCTCGAGCGCCATATTCCGGGGTTTGGAGAGCTGTTTCGTTGGCTCAGCTACGCGGACATCGGAGCTGCGACGATTCAATCTCGCGCCTTTGCTGGTCTCGTTCGGAGAAAACTCCTGTTCGCGCTCCCGGGCTCGACCGGCGCCGTCGAGCTCGCCGTCGAGTCGATCCTCAGGCCTCAACTTGATCGGCGGACTCGGCCTTGTAACTTCGCTGAGCTCCTCGAGCGCGTCTAGAGCGAGGACTCAGCGCCGACTAACCAGAGGTTTGAATCTTGGACGGCGCGCTCTTTGAGGTCGCCTGCAGGGACCGCAACGACGGGGGTCCCGAGCGCGAGAGCCTCACGGACGCCGCCCGGCGAGCCTTCGAGACGGGAGCTCGAGATGAGAAGGTCGGCGGCCCGCATCCAAGTCATGCAGGTCGTTCGATCGACCTGACCCAAGAACTGCACTTCGGGATATCTTCGCTCGAGGTGAGCTCTCTCTGGGCCATCCCCGAGGCAATACACACGCGCCCTCGGGATGAGCGTTGCTGCCTCCAGGGCCACCTCGGGGCGTTTCCCCTCGACGAGACGACCGACGAAGAGGACGACTGGGCGGTCGCCGTCGATGTCGAGCTGAGCTCTTGCCTGCTCGCGGGTGGGGAGATCGGAAGGCAGGGCAAGAGCTGCAGGCTCGACGTGGGCTCTTCGAACATACCCCGCGAGCTCCGGCGGAAGGGCGGAGGCGAGTTCGTCTCGGAGCTCGGCGGAGACGACGCGAAGCTCGGCATCAGCCAGGAACAACTCGCGGAGGATCGCGCGACAAAAGAGCCGTGGCAGCGCGAGCAATAAACGAACGTCGCTTCCGTGCGCGACGACCTGGAGACTGTCGAAGCGTTCGGTGCGCGCTCTTCTCCTCTGCAGACGCGCGGCGAAGAGGCCGAAGGGCAAAATCCAGTGTGCTACGAGATGACCTCTCTTGCCATCGAGGACTCGGCGTGCGCGGCGGAGGACGCCGAAGAGCTCACCAATGACCCATGGTTTGCTTCTTAAGCGAGGGAGCGCTCCGGGCCACCCAAAGAGACCGCTGCCCCCGAGCCAGGTCACTTGGAGAGGGCCTGGGTTCGGATCCTCTCCGCGTCCGGCTGCGAGCACCGTCACCGGTCCGTGCGAGAGGAGCTCACGGGCCTCGGCTTCGACGAAATGTCCCGCTGCCTCGCCTGGGTAGGTCGGGAATGAAGTCGTGAGGACGAAGTGGGTCACCGAGGCAACTCGTCGAGCTCCTTGAGAGCCTCTGTTCCGAGCGTGCGCTCTAGCTCACCGAGCTTCCACAGATACTCGAAGGTGTAGATGCCGGTCGAATGGTGGTCGCCCCAGGTCAGAGAGAGGGCGTAGTTTCCGACAGGCTGAATGTCGCGCAGCTCCTGGTCGCCGCCCGCGACGAAATGGACCTTGCTGCCGTGCCCCTGGCATCCAGCACAAGGACAATAACCCCTCACGATGGAGTGGGAGAGCTGGTGGACGACCGGACCCTCGGGGCTCGACCAAGTGATCTGCAGGACTCGAGCGCTGTGGGGGGCCCGGATGCCCTGGGGACGCCCCCCGGGAAAGGGGCGGATCGGCGTTTCGGAAGGGCTTTGGGGGCCTTGCGGGTGGGGCATGGAGGCCATTTGCCCGAAATATGGACCGGAAGCACCCCTTTTGGAGGCGAAATGGGTTTGCATTAGGGCCGAACCTCTGCCATATGTCGCCCCCGCCCAATGACGACGACAGAAGCCGTACCCTGTAAGCCCCTCGAAGTCGCTGTGAGTGATCGCGGCATCGAGCGCGCCATCAAGCACCTGAAGCGCAAGATGGCAGCGGAGGGCATCCTTCGCGAAATCAAGCGTCGCCGGAACTACATGAAGCCCTCCGTGCGTAAGCGCAAGAAGATCGCGGAAGCTGCGCGTCGTCGCCGCAAGCGGGTGCGCCCGGATGAGCAGCCCACGCCGGCTGCCATGAAGCCGTAAATGGCAATGAGAGGCCTCGGACGTAACGTCTGGGGCCTTTTTCGTTGAGCTCAGGCTTTGCGATGGGAGCCTCGGGAAGTTGGCCCGAGGAGAGCGTCTCCGAGATAAGGGAGGCTCGTGGTGCAAAGAGTGTCGGCTTCGCGTCGTCGTCCGGCGACCCCTGCGTCTCCTCCGGTCCGCTTGAGGTACCTTCTCGCGATCGTGGTCGCCGGCTGGGGTGGGGTCAGTCTGGCGCGCCAGGCGCGGGCCGCTTTCGATCTCCATGACGCCGCCGCCAAGGCCGCGAACTACGCGCTCTGCATGGTGGGCCCGACCGGTCCGAAGCTGCTTCGGGAGGGTGCGGACGAATACGCGCGGTTGCTCGAGCGACGTGTCGTTGCTGCGGGGCCAAAGGATCGACCCTTTGCCCGGTGCGCGGCGCTCGGGGAGAAGGTGGGCCTTTCGCGCGCGCTCCACGAGCTCGAGGCCTCCGCGTTTCGCGAGTACTTTGATGGCAGCGCTGGGGACCACGAGGTCAGCGAGCTGACTTTCGATCGATCGAAGCTGGATGAGCTTGCCGGTAGCGCTGGGCTCTTTGCTCCAGCTTCCCTTGAGGCGCTCATCATTCCCGAGCGCCATGCGGAGGAGGCCTCCCATCCGCGAGAGCCCGTGCGCCCTGCGGTGGGACGAGGACTGCCGCCGCAGAGGAGCCTCTATCGAAGTGCGGTCTCCTACGGGGACACCTGGGTCGTCGAGATGGGCTCCGGGGCCAACGCGGAGCGGCTGATTTCCCACAACCGCGGCCTCCATTTCGAACGGGTCTCTGGTCGCGCCGAGCCGGGCCCCTCGGGTCCCTGCGCACCGAGTCCTGAGGGCGTTGGCTTCTCGATCATCCTGAGTGAGGCCGACGAGACAGTGCTCGTATCGCGGAACGCGGCGGGTTCAAGCCGGATGACGAAGCTCGCGGCCCGCCACGAGCGCGTGGAAGCAGCAGACTGTGACGGTTCAGGGTTCTTGGCGCTGCTCGATGACAGGAAGTCCAAAGCACGCCGGTTGAAGGCTTGTTCCCTTGAGGGCGTCTGCGTTGAAGTGCCCCTGCCGACGCTCGGCGAAAGACCGCTTCCGTCTGAGCTCGATGTCGCCTGGGTGGGCGGAGACATCGTGCTTGCAGCTTCTGAAGGGCGACTCACGCGGGTGACGACGAGCCGCGACCGGGGACAGACCTGGACGCCCTGGGTACTCGCCTTTGACGGTCGGGAGCTGCTGCCCGCCGCTTCGAGAGCTGCTCCGCGCCGCCTTCTGCACGTGGATGATGAAGTATTGCTCCATGGCGTCAGCGAACGCGGGCAGCCTTACCTCGTCTTGGCTTCCCACGACCACGGTGCGAGCTTCTCAGCGTCGCTAAAAAGCGCGGACTTGGACGAAGAAGAGAAGCTCGTGCGCCGCGAGTGATCGCTTGGGCGCGGCGCCGCTCTGGGGCGCACTTCACTCTCTGCTTGAGCTTATCTCGGCGCTGACCTCTTCGAGAGAGCCTCGATGGCCCTCTGCATGTTCTCGCTGGTGGAGAAGAGGAGCAGGTCCTTTGCCTCGGCGATGGTCTCGAACCAACGAAGGCGGGCAGGGCCGTCACTTGGAATTGGCCTCGTTTCCAGGGCGAGAGCGCTCAAGCTCACTTCGAGCGAGCCGACACCGAGGAAAGCGGCTCGCTGCGCGAGTGCACCGAGGGCTGCGTACACCGAGGCGCCGCCTCGACCGAGCGCGCCGACCGCTTCGAGCGCGAGAGTCGGTACGTCGTCGTCGTAACCCAGGCGTGCAAAGCCTCGTTCGAGCTGAGCCTGGGCCTGCATCACGCGCCGAGCGTCGGCTCCCTCGGGCCTGAAATTCGGCGCGAAGATGAGCAAGAGGGCGACGAGGGTCGGCCAAGCGCCCTCTGCCTTGCCTCGGAAGAGCGCGCCGGCGCCCATCTGCTCCTGTTTGACGGCGCGGAGCACGAGGAAGCTTCTTACGCCTTCAGAGAGTGCATCGACCGCCGTGCCGGCGATGAAGCGCAAGGGATGGCTCGAGAGGACGAGCACACGGGGGCCGAGCGCATCCGAGGTGAGGAGCTCGAACTTCGGACTGCCGGCCGCTGTGAGGGCTCGACTCAGCGCTTGGAGAGTGGGAGAGGAAGCGGGCGCAGGGCGGGCGCTCGTTGCGTCGAGCGGGAGCGTGAGATCGAGCGCCTCCTTGGTCTTGCGCAGGAGCTCTCCGAGGGCCCTCGGCAACTCTTTGGGACGGAGGAATGGATCGAGCTCGGGAGCGAGGGCGAGCGGGCCGGCGGACCCGCCAGACTTGGCCTCGGGCTCTCCCCGTAAGACGCGGAGCGCGGCGTAGGTTGCCTCTGCTTGGGCCCGTCCGCCGAGCAGATCTGTGGCGAGCCCGACCGTCTCGAGGATACCGAGCTCGAGGCGACCCGACTCGAGCTGCCTCCGCGCCTCCTTGGCGGTGCGATCGACGAGCATACGGCGTGCCTGGGTCTCACCGAGCTCGGCAAGGAGCTCAGCGCGCGCGCTGAGAACGCGACTGTCGAGCGGCCAGGCGCGTCCGGCGCGCTCGAGAGTAGCGGCCGCGCGCCCGGGATCGCGGGCGGCCGTTCGATAGATCTCTGCGAGCTCAAGGACTGCCCAAATCTTGTCGTCCGTGGCCTCTGTGCGTGCGATGACCTTCGTTTGAAGCTCTGCGGCGCGCTCCGCGAGTTCGAGCTCGAGGAAGACGGCGACGAGCTCACGCATCGCGGTCAAGCTCTCCGGTCGCAAGCTGACAATGGTCTCATAGGCGTCCATCGCTGCCTCGAACTTCTTCAGTTTTTCGCTGGAGATGCGGGCCACTCGGTAAAGGGCGCTGATGCGCGCCTCATCGCTTTGGCTCGCTTGCGCGAGGCGCTTGTAGGAGAGACAGGCCTCTGCGTACTTGGAAATGGCTTCGGCGCTGCGAGCGTGCGCTCCGAGGACGCGAGGATCACTTGGGTGCGCCTTGAGTGTCTCGCCGTAGAGGCGTTCGGCCTCTTCCGCGCGCCCTGCTTTCATCAAGAGCTCACCCGCTTCAAGCGCGAGCTCCAGGCGCGCGTGGGGAGTGAGGGGCTGTTCGAGTCGGCGCAAAAGTAGACCCACCAGGGCCTCATCGTGCCCTTGGTAAAGGTGGTGCAGGCGCGTGAAGGCCTCGAGCGAATCGGGCTCGAGTTCGAGGCAGCGTTCGAAGCGATTCCGTGCGCTCTCGGGATCTTGTGCTCGCTCAAATGCGTCTCCGGCTCGAGCGAGGGCAAGCAGGCGATGCTCGTCCGAGTGACTCGCCCCGGCGACAGCGTCCGCCGCCTGAGCTTTGTCGCGCCACATTTCGGCTTCATCCTCCCCATCCTCTCGAGCGTCGATGGCTTCGACGCGAAGCAAACGAGGGGCGAAGGCGGATGGAGCGGCTTCGATGGCGATCTCAAGGTCGGAGAGCGCCTCCTCGGTCTCTCCGCGCGCGAGAGAAAGGCGCGCTAGCTCGGTGCGGAGAAGGGCAACGTCCTCTGGATTTTGGTGGCGCGTAGCGAGCTCGCGCTCAAGCTCTCGCACGCGGAGTAGATCTGCTCGATCCCAGGCATCTGTCGTGAGCGCACGAAGCGCAAACAGAGGCAGGCGAGCAGGTTCTCCGAGCTGCTCGAGGGCGCGGCGGGCGCCGCGCAGATCGCCGCTTCCGAGCGCAAAAGCTGCTTCTACGAGAAGATAGGGGTCGCGGTCGGCGAGCGGAAGCGCGGGGATGAGCTCGGGGAAGAGAGAGCGGATCGCCTGGAGGTCGCCGGTTTCGAGAGCTCGGTGCTCGATGTCCATGTGCACGCCGAGTGTGGCGAGCCCTTCGTGAACGAGGATATTGCGCCACATCGCGGCGCTGGAGCCATCACCTCGTGCCGCGTCGTAGTGGATGAGGGCTTGGAGGGTGTCGCGACGCGCGTCCGGGGAGCCATCTTGGGGCGCGTGCTCGAGGAGGTGGACGGTGGAAGACGCGGCCTCACCTAGGTGGAGCTCGAGGTGCCTCTGGAAGGCTCGGAAGAGTGGGCTCTCGGCGACGACGGGAGCCGTGAGCTCGGCGAGGGCCTGCCGAGAATCTCCGTCGAGCCAAGCGGTCGCCGCGCGGTGCACGACATCCAACGATGTTCCTGACCCTTGGTCCTCCTCCCGGACTCCGATTCGCGTCGAAGCGCGGAGGAGCTGAAAGAGGGGCAGCGCCTGGGCGCGTGCGGAGACGCGCCCCAGCCAGTTCACTCGATCATCAGTGTCGTTCGCGAAGAGGGCCAGCAATGTAGCGGCAGCGTCTCTGAGGGAAGCCCCCTCGAGCTCGAGGAGCGCTTCGAGAGCTTCTCCTCGGGCCAGGCCAGGCAGGGCGATCCGCTCCAGGAGGAAGGAGAGGAAAAGAGCGGTTTCCTTGGTGAGCGTGGGGCCTTCGGGGCTCTCGGCGAGCTCGCGCAAGAGGGCAGCGGATTCTACTGTGTCGAGATCGAGCGCGGCTTCGAAGAAGAGTGGCGTTCGCTCTTTGATATCGAGCTGTCTTCCGAGCTCTACCCGCCTGTGCGCGAGTTCTCGGGAGGGACCTTTTTGGCTCGCAAGGCCCAAGAGCGCGGCGGCGCGCACACGGGGGTTCGTCGCTGTCCAGGCTTGTTCGAAAGCAGCTTCGGCCCCGGCTGCGTCGCCGCTTGTCGCTCGGCGGAAGCCGAGCAAGAGCGAAAGCTCCGGATCCGAGGTCAGCTCGGAAAGGACACGCAGAGGTTCGGGATCTTCGCTTCCATTTTGCCTCTGCGTCTCGAGGTCGAGGAGCGAGAGCAGGATCTCGCTATGAGAGCCTCCCTCGAGCCGCTGCCACTCTTCCACGACCTTCCTTCCCTCAGAGCTTGTGAGACGCCCAAGATGGGCGCCGAGCAGAGCGCGGGCGGACGCCAGAGGATCGGACTCCGAAGCTGGGCTCTTCTTGAGGGCTTGGACGAGAGCAGGCGAGCGAGCGCCCTGCTGGTCGTCAGGCGCGGGCAGTCCTGCCATGCGAGCAAGCAGCGCTCTCTCCTCGAAGCTGAAGGTCCCGTCGCGATCGGAGTCGAGCGCCAGTTTCAGGCCTTCGCGGTCGTCCTCCTCGAGAGAAAGATAGGCGAGGAGGCGCAGCGTGAAGGGAGTCGGATCGACGGGCGCTTTTTCTTTGAGCAGAGCGCGCGCGTTGGCACCCCCGGCAGGATGGGCGCTCATGAGCAGCAGCCACACGTGCCGGAGCGCCGGAGGGGGCTCGGGGGTGCGCACGAGATACTGGCCGAGCCTCTCGATGAACCCCGAAACATCGCCGGAGCGGCGGGCGCGGAGGGCGCGGAGGAGCGGAATGCCCGCGGGCACATCTCCGTCCGCTTCCGTCCGGTCGGCGATTTCGCGTGCGATTGGCCAGCTCGAGGAGAGCGCTGGGGGAACTTTGAGTCCGGCGGTGGGTTCGCCGAGCGCTAGGGCAAAGAACAAGCGCTCGGCGTTGATAAAGGAGTCGTCGAGGGTGCGACTGCCATGCTCAAGGAGGTTTCGGGCTCGGTCGACGTCGCCGCGTCCTTGGCAGAGCTCGAGCGCGCGCCGGAGCGCGTACGTTCTCGCGGAGAGCGTATCGCTCTTCCGGAACGATTGCTCGAGGGCGTAAAGAGCCAGCTCGCTCGGACCACTGTCGTCGGCCAGTGCGAGGGACAGCAGTGTGAGCAGGGCGAGGCGAGGCTGCGTTTGAGCGGCGCGCTCGGCGGCGAGGGCTGCTTCCTTGGCTTGCCCTGCGCGGGTGGAGAGGAGCGCAGCGGCGGCGAGGGCCCGCGCCTTGGCCGTGGCGGACGACTGTCGCTCGCTGACGAAAGAGAGGCGCTCGGCCCAGAGCGCTGGCGACTCTGCGAGGCTCGTTCCGAGAGGTTTTGT
This sequence comes from Sorangiineae bacterium NIC37A_2, assembly GCA_002085155.1. Lineage (GTDB taxonomy): Bacteria > Myxococcota_A > Polyangia > Polyangiales > Polyangiaceae > NIC37A-2. The sequence continues at coordinate 5,366 of NASX01000076.1, read as the reverse complement.
GGCGGCGCTCGGCTCACCAAACAGGAGTTCATCGCTCGAGAGAGCTGCCTCGGGGGGGAGGGAAGGCAGAGATGTAGCGCTCATGACCAGCCTGCCCTCCTGCGGAGAATCTCGAGGTCTGCGCCGAGGGCGAAGCGAACACCGGAAGCGAGAAGCTCCTGTCTCTCGGGCTCGCTCTCAGGGAGGAGGTGCTGGACATGGGCGAGTGCGCCCGCGTGACCGACGGCGACGATGCTGGCGCGGAGAGCTCTCGCTTTCGCTTTTTTGAGGAGCGAAAAAGGAGTGATGCCCTGGGTGGATAAGGTTTCGCCCAAGAGCTCGATTTGCGTCCACTCTGCGCCGTTTGTGCGCTCCCGCAGCAAAGCGCGCCTTTCACTCCTGTCTCGATCGTCGGAGGGCGCGATCGCTGCACTGAGCCAGGCCTCGGCGTCTCGATCCGGCAGCGAGAGAAGGCTCAAGGTGTGGCCGCTTGCACTCGCGAGTTCCGCCGCGAGTCGCGCCACGCGCCGCTCGGAGAGCGGCCAAGGAATCGCCGAGCCAACGACGAAAACCGGCGGGTCCATCTGAATCAAGAACCACGCGCTCGGGTCGCGTCCGCCGACGATCACGCGCAGTTCCGACAAGCCGAAAGCTCGGGCAAAGGGGCGAATTTCCTCGAAGACGTGGGATTCCTGCTCGGAGCTCGCGGCCAGAAGATAGGAGAGATCGAGGGAGGCGAGGTCTGGCTGGGTCAGGGGAGCGATGCTCTTGCCGACGAGGGAGAGGAATCGGATTTCGTCTTCGGAGACCTCGCTCCCGTAGAGGCGCTCGAGATCATCGGGAGCGAGCGCGCCGACGGGGCGCGCGGTCGACGCAGGCGGAGCACTGTCGTCTCGTCCGAGCAAGCGCCCGATACCTCGAGCTCGAGGCAGTTCGCCGGGCTCACCGCCGGCTTCGGCGAGCTCGACGTAGCGGCTCGCGAGCTCCCCACCGAGGGGCCTTTCCATGAGCTCTCGCTTGGTCTTCTCGAGGCTTGGGGCGAGGAGCGCTCGCTTCTCGTCGATCGAAAAACTCAGGCGCCGGACGGAATCGACCGCATCTCGATCTACGGGCGAGTCCCTGAGCACACGCCTCGTGGCCTCCATCTCCCGGCGCGGATCTTTCAGATGGTCGCGCGCGATGGTCAGCATGAGTCGCGCGTAGTGCAGCCGCCTCGGGATGTCGTCGCACTCGTCGTTCAGCTCTGAGAAGGCGGCGAAGGCGAGCTCATGGCGGCCTGCGAGGGCGCCCTTCCGTGCCAGTTCTTCCTTGTACCAGGCAGGGCGAAGCTCGACGCGGACGCTTTCGAGCAGCGTGAGGGCTCGTCCCGGCTCCCCAAGTTCCTCCCAAAGCGCTAGGCATTCACCCAATAGGGTCTCCACGGCGAGGGAGGGGAGGAACGGGTCCGTCACCAAGTTTGTGAGGCACTCGGCGGCTTCGCGGCGTCGTCCATCTTTCAGATGGATCTGTGCGAGGCGACCACGGACGGGCAACCTGTAAGCGCTCTCGCTCTTGAGCGCGTCGAGCGTTTCGAGCTCGAGGGCAGCTCGCCCGGCTCTGCGGGCGACGCGCGCCCGTTCCCAGAGCAAACGCGCTCGCCTCTCGGGTGACAAAGACCCTCGCGAACGGAGCTCAAGGGCTCGAAGTTCCGCTTCGACACCTTGCCTCGCGCGCGCGAGCAGGAGCGCATGACGGAAGCTCATGTCTCGATCCGGGTCGAGCTCGAGGGCTCGCTCGAAGGCCTGCTCTGTTCCGAGATCCTTCAGTTCGAGGGAGAGTCGGAGCAAGCCCACGCGTTCCCAGAGCTCGGCGGCCTCGACGGTGTCGTCGCGGAGCACCGCGAGCTTCTCGAGCGCAGCGAGTTCGATGTCCTTCTTTTCGAGGAGCTCTGCTGCGGCCAGGAGCGCGAGCAAGAACGTCTCGTCTTGCCCCAGGTCCTCTTGGATCGAGAGAAGAATCGCAAGAGCCTCTTCGGCGAGGCCCTTGTCCGAACGAAGAGCGGCTTCGGCAATGGACTCGTGGGCGCGGAGGAGGTCGAGGGTCAGCCGCTCCTGATTCGGCTCTTCGCCTACTCGGTCATCGCCGCTCGAGGCGCTCGGGGCGAGGGCCTGATCCAAGATCGAGAGGCCGCCCGGGATATCCCCTTGGGCCAGCGCGCTTTCCGCTGAGAACCAGAAATCCGCGGGGCTCTCGCCGATGAGCTCGCGAAGAGCTTCTCGCGTCCGCTCTGGTTTCTCACGTCCTTTTCGAATGTCCCAAACAGCCTCTAAGATCGCGGTGAGCGGACCAGGAGTCGGCTCGACGAATCCGTGCGTGAGCGGATTTTCTGAGAGAGAGCCATCGAAAGCATTCCCCCAAATGACGATCGCTCGGTCTTCTCCGCTGAGTCCGATGGCTTCGCCATCTACCTCAATCTCTCCTCGAGCGAGTTGGCGAAGGACCTCGAGTGCGCGCGATTCTTCGGAATCCCCGGAAGCGGCGCTGTCCAGCCTGTCTCCCTTGAGCCAGCTTTGGGCCTCCTTGTGTGCGCGAAGGACGGCGTAGGACCCCTGGGAATGCTCCTGCTCTGTGATCCCGAAATAGGGGGCTGCGTCGCCGAGCGCGCCCGGGAGCGCTTCTTCCGCGAGGAGGAAGAGGCGGGCCGCGCGGTCGTTCTTGGCTCCGGAAAGCTCCAGGCCGGCCCAGAGGTAGAGCGCCGCTCGCAGGTCCGGATCGGTGCTCCCCTCTGCTGCTCGGAGCAGGATGAAAGCGACGTCAGCGGGTTTCTCCTCGAGACCGCGCGCGAGCGCGATGGCGGAGACCAAGTCCGAAGGATCATGAGTGAAGCGTGAACGAAGCTCAAGGAGGGCTTCGTCTCGCGTTTCCGGATTCGAAAGGAGCTGGTCCTGTCGGGCCAAGGCGACGACGGCTCTGAGCTCGGACGCGAGAAAGTCGAGGGTTTTTGATTCTGCGAGACCTAGCCCCTGACCATCGCGAAAATAGGCGCGGAAGAGCAGCCCTGAAAATGAGTCGCGCTCGAGAGCTTCTTCGACTTGCCCTGCTTCGAGCCGTGGCCCGAGCCCCGTCTCTCCGCGCGTCCGCTTCTCGAGCGCTTCGAGAAATTGGATGGTTTGTTCGAGCGCAGGAGTGAGCGGTTCGGTGGCTCGCAGCGCCGAGAGGATCGCAGCGAAGTTTCCTTGGGCCTGTTCCCCCTTCGAGAGCTCGAACCAGAGGCGTAGTCCGAGGGCGATCTGAGAAGCCCCCAGGCGCGATTCGAGTGCGTCAAAGAAAGAAGCGCGACTATCTGCCGACGCCGTTTGCAGGAGCGCGAGCTTGTAGACGTCGCGATCGTGTTCGGGCGCGTGGGCCGCCGCCTGCTCAAGGGCAAGGAAAAACCTCTCGCGGTCCTGTGCGCGCTTCTCGAGCGAAGCGCGCAGGAGTCGAACGGCTCGGTCCTCCGGCAAGAGTTCTTCGAGCTGGCCGAGGACCGTGCGGGCTTCGTCCAAAGCTCCGTCTTTCTCGAGCCAAAAGGCCCGGCGTAAGAGCGGAACCGTGGCCTCATGCCCTTCACAGAGAGCTGACTCTTCGAGAGCAGCCCATGCGGCGGTCGAAAAGTCACCTTCGCTTCCTGCGAGCTCTTCGATCCGGCGGAATAGCCCACGGTGAGGGAATTCATCACGGGCTTGGAGCAGGGCAGCGCGCGCGGCTTCGACGTCGCCCAGCTTTTGGTGGATGGTAGCGGCGCGTTCGAGCAGGGCTCCCCTGAGCTCCGGTGAATGGGTTGCGCCGACTCGCCCGAGGATCGCTTTTGCCCAGGCTTCGCCGGAGAGGGCGAGCGCAGCTGTGATTTCGGCGAGCAGCCAAGCGGCCGCGCTCTCGGGGCCGCTTTCGAGCATGGGCTCAAGGATCGAGCGGATTTGGTCCGCTTCGGTCCGAGGCGCTTCAGTGCGGACGAGCAGTGCCGCCAGAAATTCGAAGGTGGCGCGGAGGGAGAGCTCGGGGTCGTTCGGGCTCCGCGCGAGTTCGCCGAGCAGCTTGGGCAAGAGCGAGCTCGAGCCCTTGAGGTGCGCGATGGTGATCAGGCTCTCGAGAGGCTCGACAAGATCAGGCCGGAGCTCGTGGGCCTCGAGAGCCGAGCGAGCGGCGGCGCTCAAATCTCCCGCCACGAGACAAATCCTGCCGAGCTCGTGGTGGAGGAAGGAGAGGAGAGTCGTGTCCTTGGTCGCCTCGATCTCCGCCCGGAGTGCGCGCGCACCGTGGGCCGGGAACCGCGCTTTATGAGCTAAGGCGCCGGGAGAGACGAGAAACGAGGGCGAGTCCGACATTCTGACAAGGCCAGCCTGGGCGCCGAAACCTCCTCTCCGACTTTACGCGGACAATGCGCGTGGGCGCCAGACGTTCAGTCCTAAATCAGCGCCCTTTGGACTGTTCCCTCAGCGAATGCGCCGTACCACCCAGAAACCACGAGGCGTCTCGATGGGCTGGGGAGAAATGCCGGCGACGGGCAGCGAGAAGACCTCGTACTCCACGCGCCGCTCGAGGACCCCGCGCTTGACCCAACCGATGTCCTCGTTGGAGCCCGGATCCGCTTGGGCGATGGCCCGACGGAAGCCCTCTTCGGCCGCTTGGGTGGCCCGCTCCGCCAGGGCCAACGCCTCTTCACGGGACCGCTCACCCGGGCCTGCACCTTGCGCTCCTCGATAACGGAAGAGAGCGACCCCAATGCGTACTTTCTGAGGAGCGCCTGCCGGAAGGGGAGGCACCAGGCTTCCATCGGGCATCTTGCCGAAATCGACGAAGCCCGGTTCAGCAGCGCTCGCGACGGGGGGAGCTTCCGGCTCAGGCTCAGGCGCCGCTTCGGCCTTCGGGGGCTCGGTGAGCGCTGAATTCTCCTCGACCTTGACCGTATCATGGGCGGAGGCCACCTCGGTCTGCCGCTCGGACTCGTGCCTCAGGATCAATGTGAGTCCCACCAGCGAGATTCCGAGCAGGATGTATGGGGTTTGGGCTGACATGATGGGCTCGGGTCCGTACCATGACCCTAGGTTCCGGCAAACCGGAGCCTCGCGGAAAATTGTCCTCGAGCTCGGAGGCGGGAGGCTTCTCCCTCGTCCCTTCGAGCTCGCGCCTTACAGAATTTTATGATCGACGTCGCGTGTCCGTCCTGCAAAGCCAGCTACCAGCTCGATGAGCGCCGCGTCCCTGCGCAAGGGATGCAAATGCGCTGTCCGAAATGTGGCGCGTCCTTCCGAGTCGATCACCCCCAGAACCAAGGCGCCGCGAAGGAACCGGTACTGGGAGCAGCCCTCGGCCTGGGGCGGCCTCCCGCGCCGGCTCGTCCTGCCCCGCCTGTCCGAGAGCGGCCCGCC
>NASX01000075.1 GCA_002085155.1 Sorangiineae bacterium NIC37A_2 | reverse complement strand
TGAGCGCGTTCGGACTCAGTGAGCTGGCTGAGCGCGCTCGGCGATCCAGCTCTTTGCTCTTTTCAGGGCCTCTTCGATCGCCTCGGGCTCACTCTGCCAGCCATCGGCCATCAGTTCTTGAAAGAACTCGAAGGCCTTGGTGCGCCCCGGTTCGGGCAATTGGTCGAACTGCTGAGGGACAACTGTCGGTGGGGTCATGACCCTGGTCCAAGCAACATTCGATCCAAAGAAAAGGGGGCACGGCGATTGCACTGGAATCTCCGTACGGAGCCATTTTTTATGAGCGTTCCGAAGGAGGAAACATGAAGACGCAGAATCAAAAGCTGCCTCCCGCAAGGGGGCAAGGAAAGCGGGACAGGATGTGTGTTCGAGACGTTATGACCACAGACGTCGAGTCGGTCCTGCCCACGGAGAGCGTGCGGGATGTAGCTCGGAAGCTTGGTCAGCTCGACATCGGCTCACTGCCCGTCTGTGAGGAAGGGCAGCTCCTCGGCATCGTTACGGACCGGGATATCGCGCTGCGCGTCGTCGCTGACGGGAGATCTCCGAGCGTATGTGTCGCTGACGTGATGACGGAGACGCTCGTCTGGGCCTACGATGACGATGAGATTCAGGCCTTGGCCAAGAAAATGAGGGACAAGGCGATCCGCCGCGTGCCCGTCATCGACCGCAAGAAGAACCTGGTCGGAATTGTCTCACTCGCAGATTTGGCTCTCTCGGACGCGTCCAACCAAATCAAGGCGGCGACGCTCCAGGGCGTCTCTTCCTAAGGTGCCGGGCTCTCGGCGCAGGTGATTCAAATAGGTGGGCTCTCGGTCTTTCTCGGGTCGAGAGCCCACTTGCCTTTGGCTCGTTGCGCGCATCTTAAGTTATCCGAAGGGAGTGCTCGGGTCTCGCTCAAGGATCTTGAGCAGGCCACTCAGGGGCAGCTCGAGCCAATCGGGACGATTCTCGAGTTCGTAGCGCACCTCGTAGATGACCTTCTCGAGCTCGTAGAACGCCATGAGCTCTTCGAGTGCGCCGGGCTCTTTGGGCAAGAACGGAGCGTCGCCGGCGCGCTCCAGGTACGAGGCGAGCAAGCGCTCCTTCACCTGGCTGTGGAACCCTTCGGCCCACGCGCTCAGAAGCGGCAGATCTTCCTCGCGGTAGTGCCCGAGGCGCAGCTCGCTCGCTGTGGCGTAATCGAAGGAGCGCAAGAGCCCCATCATGTCTCGGAGCGGACAGCGCTTGTAGCGCCGCTCGTGGAGGGGGCGAGCCGGCTCCCCTTCGAAATCGACGATCACGAAGTCTTGGCCGGTAAATAGGATTTGCCCAAGGTGCAGGTCACCGTGCGTGCGAATGCGCATGGCTTCGGTGCGGATGTGCGTCACGCGCGCGAGGCGGCGCTCGATCTCGCGCACCCGCGGAAGCAGGGTCGAGACCAAAGCGTCTGCGCTCGGATGAGCGGAAAGATCTGCCTTCCTGAGCCGCTCGAAGGTCCGGTGCAGCATGGTGCGCGCACGCTGGTAGATCGACTTCTGATGGAACGACGAGAACGTCTCGGGAGAAAACGCCGGATCCGATTCGTCGCCGAGGAGCGCGAGGTGAAGCTCCGCCACCCGATGGCCGAGCTTCTCTGCGAGACCGAGGAAGCTCGCGCCGTGCCGTGAGGAATCCTCTCCTTTGCGATTCCCTTCCGCGAGCACGTGTTCGAAGGCGCCTCGCAAACGAGACACCGTCATCTGCCAGGCGTTGCCTTCATTCGGGATGAACTCATGGAGCACGCAGAGGGCAGCTGTTTCCTTGTTGCGGGCGTACTCGATGCTACCGAGGAGCCGAGGGACAGGCGCTTGGGTTCCGGCGAGGAAGCGGCCAACTTCGAGTTCAGGGTGAGGGCCGAAGGCGATCTGCCGGTAGATCTTGAGGAGAAGATGGCTGCCGAGCACGACCGTGGTGTTGGTCTGCTCGAGGGGCTCAATTTTTGTCGGCAGAGCTGCCTCGTCGAGCAAGGCGGCGACTTCCGGAGCCGCCGTGACGCGAAGCTTCGAATGGGACGCGCCGCGTGCGGCCGCCCGGAACTGTTCGAGCAGGGGCCCGAGACCCACGGCCGCGGCGACGCCATCGACGAGGTATTGCGCTTGGGTGCTGTTTGTTAGCTCGGCGACGATGGAGTGGGGAGCACTTTGGGCGAGTTCGTCGGCGACAGCGCCCGCGACCATCGCGAGAGGGACGAGATAGGTGTCGGGTTCGCCCTCCGTGAACGACTGTTCGACGACCGCGAGGGCCTGCTCGGCATCACTCGACAAGAAGACGAGGTCGAGCAGCTTGGTTCTGGTGGGAGTCCGATCTTTGCTCGCGTACCAGCGCCGTCCCACAAGATAGGCGGAAAGGGCGTTTTCGAGCCCTTCCGTCTTCGTGCCCGAAAAGCCTTCGGCGAGGGAGACTCGCTTCGGGAGGCGGGGCGCCCGACTCTCTCTGGCGCGGCTGACTTCGCTGGCTTCGAGGGACAGCCAAAGAAATCCGTGGGGCGGGAGCATGACGACCCACGGCCTCTGTTCGATGCGAGGGAAGCGGACACCTCCGGTCACTTCGACAGGGACAAAGCCCGCGTATTCCGAGAGGTCGAGCTCCGTGCACTGATGCAGGCGCGAGAGATTGGCGACGACGAGAATGCGCTGCTCGGGCGCGCTGCGAACGAACGAGAGGATCCGCGCGTTGTCCGGGGAGAGGAAGGTGATCGAGCCACGCGCCAGCGCGGGGTTTCGCTTGCGGTGCGCGATCATGCGCTTGGTGCTCCAGAGCAACGAAGAGGTGTTCCGTTCCTGAGTCTCGACGTTGACGGCCTCGTAGCGATATTCCGGATCGGTGGTGACGGGGAGGTACAGGCGCTGGGGATTCGCCTCGGAGAACCCCGCGTTTCGGTCAGCGCTCCATTGCATGGGAGTGCGCACACCGTCGCGATCTCCGAGATAAATGTTGTCCCCCATGCCAATTTCGTCCCCGTAATAAAGGACAGGGGTCCCCGGGAGCGAGAAGAGAAGCGCGAGCATCAGGTCAATCTGGCGCCGACTTTCGAGCAGGGGCGCGAGGCGGCGACGAATCCCGAGGTTGAGACGAGCCGTGGGATCTTCAGCGTAGGCGCGGTACATGTAGTCCCGCTCTTCGTCCGTGACCATCTCGAGCGTGAGCTCGTCGTGATTCCGTAGGAAGGTCGCCCACTGACAATTTTCAGGAATGGGCGGCGTTTGATCCAGGATGTCGACGATCGGGAAACGATCCTCCATCTCAAGCGCCATGAACATCCGCGGCATCAGCGGAAAGTGGAAGTTCATGTGACACTCATCGCCATCGCCGAAATAAGCGGCGGCATCTTCGGGCCATTGGTTGGCCTCGGCGAGCAGCATCTTATCCTCGTACTTCGAGTCGATGTGCGCGCGGAGCTTCTTCAGAAAGGCGTGCGTTTCCGGCAGATTCTCGCAAATGGTCCCCTCTCTCTCGTAAAGATAGGGGATGGCATCGAGGCGCATGCCATCGACACCCAAGTCGAACCAGAAGTCGACCGCCTCGAGAACAGCCTTGTGAACCTCGGGATTGTCGAAGTTCAGATCGGGCTGATGTTGGTAAAAGCGATGCCAATAGTAGGCTTTCGCAACAGGATCCCAGGTCCAGTTGGAGGTCTCGTAGTCCTTGAAGATGATGCGAGCCTCTTTGTACTTCTTCGGGTCCTCCGACCAGACGTAGAAATCTCGATGAGGATGGCCGGGAGGGCTGCGGCGTGCGCGCTCAAACCAGGGGTGCGCCTTTGACGTATGATTGATGACGAGCTCGGTGATGATGCGGAGGCCCCGCTTATGGGCCTCGTCGAGCAGCTCGCGGAAATCGTCGAGAGTCCCGTAGATGGGGTGAACGGACGTGTAGTCGGCGATGTCGTACCCACCGTCGAGGTGCGGCGAAGGATAAAAGGGCAAGAGCCAGATCGCAGTGACGCCGAGATCGGCGACATAGTCGAGCTTCTCGATGAGTCCCCGGAGGTCTCCGATACCGTCGGCATTCGAGTCCCTGAAGGCACGGATCGGGATCTCGTAGATGACGGCGTCTTTGTACCAGAGAGCGTTCGAAGAAATCGCCATGATTTCGACGTTAGCATCATCAGGGCGCCTTCGTCCCCTTGAGCAGGTTTGTTCTCAACTGTGGCAAATCGCCGCACATCGGCGCCGGAGATTGTTTCGAGCGGAGTACATGTTTTCAGCGGACGAAAGGGCTCGATCGTGGCTCTCTCACCATCCGCTGAGGCCGCCAGGGTCGCGTCCCCGCGTGAGCATACAAGTGCTTGGCCCTTTGCTTGCAGTAGTCCCGCTGCTGCATGAGACCCACACTGCCCGGCATTCCTTACCCCCTCGGTGCGACTTTGGACGGAGGAGGAGTGAACTTTGCTGTTTTCTCCGAGCACGCCACCCAGGTCGAACTTTGTCTGTTCGACGACGAAGGCGCCGAGACCCGCGTTCCTGTCCGGAACAAGACGGCTTTCATCTGGCACGTCTATGTGCCGGATCTGCCGGCCGGGACGCGTTATGGCTATCGAGTCTATGGCCCTTATGATCCGCAGGCCGGCCACCGGTTCAACCCCGAGGTGGTTCTGCTCGACCCCTACGCGAAGGCGACCGACGGGCCCGTGCGCTGGGACGAGGGAGCGTTTGGGTACGAGCTGGGACATCCCGACGGGGACCTCGTGCAAGAGAAGAGGCCGCAGCTGGGCGCGCCTCGCGGTGTTGTCGTCGATACAACCTTCGACTGGGAAGACGACGCTCCGCTCGGTACGGCCCTGCATCGTTCGATCATCTACGAGGCTCATGTCCGAGGCCTGACCCAGACTCACCCGGGCGTACCTGAAGAGCTACGCGGGACCTATGGCGGCATCGCTCATCCCGTGATCCTCTCCTACCTGCGGGAGCTGGGGGTGACGGCGATTGAGCTCATGCCCGTGCATGCCTTCGTCGACGACAAACACCTGCTCGATCGAGGTCTCAAGAACTATTGGGGCTACAACAGTATCGGCTTTTTTGCGCCCGATCCGCGCTACTCGAATAATCCACAGCTCGGCAGCGAGGTGCGGGAGTTCAAGTCGATGGTCAAGGCGCTCCACCGCGCTGGAATCGAGGTCATTCTCGACGTGGTCTACAACCACACGGCGGAGGGAAATCACCTCGGCCCGACGCTTAGCTTCAAGGGCTTTGACAACAAGAACTACTATCGCCTCGTCGGGGATCAGCCGCGCTACTACTTCGACACCACGGGTACCGGCAACACGCTGAACGTCCGGCATCCGCAGGTCTTGGCGCTCATCATGGATTCGCTCCGCTATTGGGCGGACGAGATGCACGTCGACGGTTTCCGCTTCGATCTGGCCGCGTCGCTCGCGCGCCAGCTTCACGAGGTGGACCAGCTCTCGAGCTTCTTCACTCTCATCCACCAGTCTCCGAACTTGCGTCATGCCAAGATGATCGCGGAGCCCTGGGACATCGGGGAGGGCGGATATCAGGTCGGAAACTTCCCTATTCGCTGGGCCGAATGGAACGGACGCTACCGAGATTCGGTGCGGCAGCTGTGGCGCGGAGCGCCGGGACGTGCGGCTGAGATGGGTTATCGCCTGACCGGATCGAGTGACCTCTACCAGGGCAGCGGGCGGATGCCCTCCGCGAGCATCAACTTCGTCACCGCGCACGACGGCTTCACCCTGCGCGACCTTGTGACCTACGAGCACAAGAGGAACGAGGAGAACGGCGAAAACAATAACGACGGCTGCAACGACAACGACAGCTTCAACTGTGGCCACGAAGGACCGACGTCGGACCCGGAGGTGCGAGCGCTCCGTCAGCGGCAGATGCGCAATCTGCTCACCACCTTGTTCCTGTCCCAGGGGACCCCGATGCTGCTCGGGGGCGATGAGTTCGGCCGCACGCAACACGGCAACAACAACGCTTATTGTCAGGACAATCCCGTCTCTTGGTATGACTGGAGGTGGGGGGACGAAGAGAAGGCGCTCTTCGAGTTCACGAAGCGTCTGATCGCCTTGCGCCGGGCCCACCCGGCGCTCCACCGCACGAACTTCTTCCGTGGCGAGCCGGTGCTCGGGACCGAGTTCCACGACCTGAGGTGGTTCCGACCCGACGGCGCTCCGATGACGGGCGACGACTGGGCTGGCAGCAGCACCCGTGAGCTCACAGTGTTTCTGGCCGGGCGCGGGATCGGCGACGTGGACGAGTTCGGGCGAGCGATTGTTGACGATAACCTCGCGATCCTCATCAACGCTGGTCCTGAGTCGCGAGAGTTCACGCTGCCGGAGCTCGCTCACGCCCAGGACAGCTGGCAACTGGTCTTGGACACCGCCGATGACGACGCGGAGGAGGTCGTGGGCGCGGGAGGCTCGAAGACGCGTCTTGTGGGCCGTTCGATGAAGTTCTTCGCCTCGCCGTCGCGGGTGTACCGTACGGGAGGCGCGCACTATTCGCTCTCAGCGAGCTACCGGATCCAGCTCAGCTCGGAGATGAACCTCTCCAAGGTTCGCGAGTTGATCCCGTATCTCGAACGACTGGGCGTGAAGGACGTTTACCTGTCGCCGGTCCTCGCAGCGAGCGAAGGCAGCACCCACGGCTACGACGTCGTGAACCACGGAAAGCTGAACCCGGCCCTGGGCACCTGGGAAGACTTTGTGGCCCTCGCCAGCGACCTTCGGGATCGCGGTATGGGCATCATCTTGGACTGGGTGCCGAACCACATGGGCATCTCGAGCGGTCAGAACGCCCTTTGGGATGATGTGCTCGAAAACGGGCCCAGCTCCGCTTACGCGGATTACTTCGATATCGACTTCCACCCGCCGAAACACGACCTTCAGAATCGAGTGCTGCTTCCGATCTTAGGGAAACAGTACGGAGAGTCCCTCGAGAACTTCGAGATCCAGCTCGCTGTGGAGCAGGGATTTTTCCGAGTGCGCTACTACGATCACAGTCTGCCGGTGGGGCCGAAGACCTTGGTGCCTGTGCTGGAGCGAGTTGCGGGGCGGACTGGGCTCGCTGAGACGGATCCTGACCGCCAGGAGCTCGAGAGCATCATCTCCGCGATGCGCAACTTGCCGAGTCAGCACGACACCTCCTCCGAGCAGCGGCGCGCGCGGGCCCTTGAGAAAGAAGTCATCAAGCGTCGCTTCAAGGCACTTTTTGAGGCTTCGGATGAAGTTCGGAAGGCGGTGGAGGCGACGCTGGCCGAATACAACGGAAGCGCTCGGGACCCTGAGTCTCTGGAGCTCCTCGACGAGCTCCTCTCCTCGCAGGCTTATCGCCTTGCGTCCTGGCGTGTGGCCTCTGAGGAGATCAACTACCGCCGCTTCTTCGACATCAACTCGCTCGCCGCCATCCGTATGGAAGAGCCAGAGGTATTTGAAGCTACACACGCGCTGCTCTTCGAAATGATGGACGCCGGCATGGTGAGCGCGCTGCGCCTCGATCACACCGACGGGCTCTACGATCCTCTTGGCTATTTCGAGAAACTTCAGCGCCGGTTCGATACGACGGACCGGTCTTCCTCTGCCTCGGCAGACGATCTGACCCGCCCTATCCCGATCTTGGTCGAAAAGATTCTCGAGCGCGGCGAGCGTCTGCCCGATACGTGGCCGATCGACGGCACGACCGGCTATGAGTTCTGCGCCGCCGTCACAGAGCTCTGGGTCAACCAAGACGCGGAGGCCTCGTTCAATCGGCTCTACGTCGCGCTCACCGGGGATCGACGGAGCTTTGCGGAGCACGTCCACGAGAGCAAGCTCGATATTCTTCGCTTCAGCCTGGCGAGCGAGGTGAACATCCTCGCCCGCCGGCTCGAGCGGATCGCGTCGCGGAAGCGCCAGTATCGCGACTTCACGTTGATCAGCTTAACGCGTGCGCTGATGGCGGTGCTCGCGAGCTTCCCTGTCTACCGCACCTATCTGCGCGCGAATCAGCCATACACCGAACGCGACGTCGCGCCTCTGCTCGAAGCGATTGCGCTCGCGAAGAAGCGCCATCCCTCGATCGAGTCGAGCGTCTTCGACTTCCTCGAGGCCGTGCTTTCGCTCTCCCGTGAGCTCGCCGGAGAGCAGCCAGGTCCGGCCCGCGGAGAGCTCGAGCGGGCGGCCCTTGGTTTTCAACAGCTCACGAGCCCTGTGAAGGCGAAGTCTGTCGAGGACACGGCCTTTTACAGGTATCCCCGCCTGCTTTGCCTGAATGAAGTGGGGGCCGATCCTGGAAAGTTTGGCGGCGCTGTGGAGGAGTTCCATCAGCAGAACCTGGACCGAGTCAGGTCCTGGCCGCTCTCGATGGTGAGCACCTCTACGCACGACACCAAGCTCGGGGAGGACGCCCGCGCCCGCATCGCAGTGCTATCGGAGATGCCCGACGAGTGGCGAAGCGCGGTGAGGACTTGGCAGAAGCTCGCGGAGCGTCATGTCGAATCGTTGGACAAGGGGCGCGCGCCTTCTCCGAGCCTCGAGTACCTGTTCTTTCAAGCATTGGTAGGCGCTTGGCCCTTCGGGTGGGACGGACAGGCAGGCCGCGATGAGTTTACGGAGCGCTTCTCTGAATACCTGCGCAAGGCGAGCAAGGAGGCGAAACAGCAGACCTCCTGGACGAACCCCGACGACACGTACGACGACGCGGTCCAGCGTTACGTGAAGGACGTTCTCGGCGACGAGAGCTTCGTCGAACAAGCGCGTGAGTTCTGCGCGAAAGTGGACCCTTATGGGGCAGCCAATGGTCTCGCGCAGACTCTGTTGCGCGCTACTGTCCCGGGCATCCCGGACACCTATCAAGGCACCGAGTTCTGGAATCAGAGCCTGGTTGATCCCGACAATCGGCGCCCCGTCGACTTCAAGAAGCGGCAGAGCGCTCTCGAGAGCCTCGCGCGGGCTCGCTCGGACGGCAGCGACTCCCTTTGTCGCAGCCTTCTTGGGAGTTACTCCGACGGCCGCCTGAAACAATACGTCCTTCTGACCGCCCTCGCAGAACGCCGCAAGGATCCGGAGCTCTTCTTGCGCGGCGACTATGAGGGCCTGCCGTCGAGTGAGTTTGTGGTCGCGTTCACACGAGGACACGCGGGACGTCGCCTCATCTGCGCCACAGTGCGCCATTCCTACCGTAAGACGAACGGCGAGCGGCCCTTTGCGCTCGGAGAGGTCTGGGGTGACGAGCGCCTCCGGGTGCGTCACGGTGGGCGATATCGGGACGTCCTTTCGGGACGGGAGTTTACGATCGACAAATCCGTGCCGCTTGCGGAGCTGTTTTCGGTTCTTCCCTGCGCACTGCTCCTGCGCGTCCCGGAGGGGTCATGAAGCGCCCCGAAATTTGGGTGCCGCGGGGGCTCGGAGCCCATCCGCGCGCATCCGGGACCGTCTTTCGCGTCTTCAGCACTGAAGCGAAGGTGGTTGAAGTTCAGATCTACTCAGCGCCCGACGTCAAAGGAGAGCGGAGAGCGCTCCGCCTGGTCGCCGATCACACGTTCGAGCTCGAGTGGCCGGGCATCACCGCCGGGGCGTTGTATCAGTTCATTGTCGACGGTGAGACTCGCCCCGATCCCTTCGCCCATTTTTTGCCCTTTGGAGTGCACGGACCGGCAGAGGTGATCGAGCCGGACTATTCCTACCGATGCGACGCCCCGCCTCCGCCGGCTTCTCGCGTCATCTATGAGATTCACGTAGGGACCTTCACGAAAGAGGGCACCTACAGAGCCGCGGAGAGACATCTCGAGGAGCTTCGGGAGCTCGGCATCACCACGATCGAGCTCATGCCGCTCGCGGCTTTTCCGGGGCGCCATGGCTGGGGTTACGACGGTGTGGCGGGGTTTGCTCCTTTTGCCCCGTACGGGCGCCCAGAAGACCTCAAACATTTCGTCGACACCGCGCATGGCCTCGGACTCGAGGTCCTCCTTGACGTCGTTTACAACCACTTTGGCCCGGACGGGAACTATCTCGGCGCCTATAGCTCGCGGTATTTCGATCCCGACATCGAGACCCCTTGGGGCCAGGCGCCGCGCTTCACCGATCCCGCGATGCGCTCTTATGCGCTCGAGAGCGCGCTGTATTGGCTCGGCGAGTATCGGTTCGACGGGCTGCGCTTCGATGCCTGCCATCAGATCCACGACTCTTCACCGCTGCACATCATCGGGGAAATCCGCGAACAGGCGAGGAGCCGAGCCGAGTACTTTTTCGTCGCGGAAGATGAACGCAACGACCCCCGCGAACTCGAGCGCATGGGCGTCGATGCGGTGTGGGCCGACGACTTTCATCACGTGGTCCATTGTCTTTTGACCGGAGAAAAAGACGGATATTACGCCGCTTACGCTCCCGAGCCTTCTCAACTCGCGCGCGTCATTGAGCGCGGCTTCTTGTACGAAGGACAGCCTTTTGTCGACGGAAGCCCGAGGGGACAGCCGGCCGATCGAATGGCGCCGGAGTCATTTATCTATTGCCTTCAGAACCACGACCAAGTCGGCAATCGTCCTTGGGGCTCGAGGCTGCACCACGTGTGCGACCCCTCCTCCTATCGGGCAGCCTCGGCGCTCCTGCTGTTCCTGCCGATGACTCCTCTGCTCTTCATGGGCCAAGAATGGGCAGCGAGCTCGCCCTTCTGTTACTTCACCGACCACGAGCCCCAGCTGGGCAAAGCGGTCTCCGAGGGCAGACGAAAGGAGTTCGCTAGCTTTACGAAGTTCAAAGGCACCGAGATCCCCGACCCTCAGGCCGAGAGCACCTTCAAGAAATCTCAGGTCGACTGGGACGAGCGAACGCAAAAAGGGCATCGGGAGGTCCTTGACCTTTACCGGGGACTTCTTGAGTTGCGTCGTCACGATCCTGTGCTCTCGAAACCAGGTGTCCGGGAGGACCTCAAGGCGGAGGTCAACGAAGATGCGCTGGTTGTCAGGCGGCGCGCGGGAGCCGAGGAGCGGATCTTCGTTTGGAACTTTGGAACCGCGCGTCCGGTCTCTGACTTCCCAGTCGGGGCGCTCCTGCTCGCGACGGAGCCGCTGGAGGAGGGTTATCTCGCCGGACACTCCGCCGCGATTTTTCGCGGCGCGGAGCGTCATTGAGCGTCGCGTTCGACTCGGGGGAGCGAGAGCTTCCCTTGGTGTGGGGGCGCGGGGGGCGCGGGGGGCGCGCATCACATCAGCGTCGCTGGAGCGGCCCAGGCTGGCCCCGCTCTTGCACCCACTTTTTCAGTTGTTCGAACGAGAAGGAGAAAAAATGGAAAATGAACGTCCTTTAGCCATCATCACGGGCGCGTCGACAGGCATTGGTTATGAGCTCGCGGTTCTCGCCGCCAAGGGAGGCCACGACCTCATCATCGCCGCAGACGAACCCAAGATCTTCGACGTTGCCGAGACTTTGCGCGGCTTTGGCGCGCGGGTGGACGTGGTCGAGACGGATCTTTCGACCGTCTCTGGCAACAACCACGTCTATGAAGCGATTCAGGGACGACGGATTGAGCTCCTCTGCGCGAACGCGGGGAGGGGCCTTGGGCGATCGTTTCTCGAGCAGGATTTCGAGGCGATTCGCCACGTCGTTGAGACCAACGTGACGGGAACGCTCTACCTCATTCACAAGATCGGCAATCTGATGCGTGAGCAGCAGAGCGGTAAGATCCTCATTACCGGATCCATCGCCGGGTTCATTCCCGGTACCTATCAGGCGGTCTACAATGGGACGAAAGCGCTGCTCGATTCCTTCTCGATCGCACTTCGAGCGGAGCTCAAGGGTACGGGGGTGACCGTGACGAATCTGATGCCCGGTCCGACGGACACGGAGTTCTTCCGTCGTGCAGATCTGCTCGACACGAAGTTTGCCGTCTCTGAGAAGCAGGCAGCCGATGAGGTGGCGCGCATCGGCTATGAAGCCGTCATGCGTGGAGAGGCGCAAGTCGTCGCCGGGTGGAAGAATAAGCTGCAGACAGTCGTCGCGGGGTTGACCCCGGCCACGCTGCTCGCTGAGCAGCACCGGGCTCAGGCGGCACCGGGCAGCGGCAACGGACGCTCCAAGAGCGCGGCGCCGTAAGGAGATCCGAAGAAGCTCGGGCCGTCTCAAGATCTACGGATCGAGACGGCCCGAGCTTCCCCTTAGGGAGCTGGCTCTGAGGAAAAACCTCCAGAGAGTCCCCCGAGGCGCGTCAAGCGCCTGGAGTCAGGACAACCTTCACGCAGTTATCGAGCTTCTCACTGAAGATCTTGTACCCGTGGGCGATCTCGGAGAGCGGGAGCCTGTGAGTGATGATGTCGTCCAAACGAACCTTCCCCTCTTGGACCCAGGTCATCAGCTCGTCGATGTGCGCCTGAACCGGGGCCTGCCCGATGGAGACGTTGATGGCCTTGTCGAGCATTTGGCCGAGCGGGAAGTTGTCGTAGTCGGTTCCATAGACGCCGAGGATGCTCACGCGACCACCCCGCCGTACTGCCTGAAAACAGAGTTCGACGGCTGTAATGGAACCTCGCTGGAGTCTGAGCACGTTCATAATCTTCTCGCCTAAGCTTCGGTCCACCTCGAGTCCGACCGCGTCGATGCAGACGTCCGCGCCGCGTCCCTCCGTGAGCTCGCGGATGTGCGCGATGGCGTCCTCCCGGGCGATGTTGAAGGTCTGGGCTGACGCGACCTCGCGCGCCATAGCGAGGCGATAATCCTGGATGTCGACTCCGATGACCTGCGCCGCGCCGAGAACTCGCGCCACTTTCATGGCCATCAGGCCGACCGGCCCGCAGCCGAAGACGGCGACGGTCTCGCCGGGTTTCAGCTTCGACCAGATGACGCCGGAGTATCCCGTGGGCAGGATATCACTCAAGAAGAGGACCTGTTCATCGCTGAGCCCGTCAGGCACTCTGCGGGGACCGACGTCGCCGTAGGGCACCCGAACGTATTCCGCCTGACCACCGTTATACCCTCCGTAGAGGTCGGTATAGCCAAACAGCGCTCCACCTTTGTTTCGGAGAAGGCCACCGTCGGGACCATAGTTGGGGTTCGAGTTCTCACACTGAGTGGGGAGCTCATGGCTACAAAACCAGCAACCGCCGCACGCGATCGGGAAAGGGACCACGACGCGGTCACCTGGCGCAAGGTTCTTCACGTCTTTGCCGACTTCTTCGACGACGCCCATAAACTCGTGACCAAGGGCCATGGGCCGAAGCTGTGGAAAAGCACCACTGTAGATGTGGAGATCAGAGCCGCAGATGGCTGTGCTGGTGACGCGCAGGATGATATCGCGAGGATCTTCCAGGCGAGGGTCTTCAACCTGTTCGACGCGGATATCCTTCGGCTTGTGAAATATGGCTGCTTTCATCGGAGAGCTCCCTCGGAGAATGGGTGGAGGTTCTTCGAGAGAGCGTGCAAGGCTCATTCCACGCCGGGCCCTCACAGCAGATGCATGCGAGTGAGGTGCGGAACGTGTCTTGCAGCAGCTCCGCCTATGGGACCCAGACTCCTTCGCTATAGCCTTTCGCTTCTTCCCCTCCTCGTTGCTTGTGACAGGGCGACGGAACCCTCAAATCCGCTGGCTCCTCCCGGATCTGAGAAGGACTTAGGCTCGGCGGTGTTGCAGAAGGGCGCGAGCCTCCTGCAGAACATGAGCCCCGTAGGAGGCTTCGACTACTACCTGAACGGCTTCCACGTGATGAAAGATCACCCTGATCTCCACATGGAAGCTCACCACTATTGTCGCGACCTGAACGACGAGTTTACCCAGTGTGTGATCTTCGATGGCAGCACCAGCGACTCGAACCTGGTCGGGATCGAATACATCATCTCCGAGAAGCTATTTTTGAGCCTTCCGGAGGAAGAAAAACGATATTGGCACCCCCACAAC
>NASX01000074.1 GCA_002085155.1 Sorangiineae bacterium NIC37A_2 | reverse complement strand
GCCCTTCAGGTGGTTGTTGATTTCGGGTTGAGGGACGATCGAAATTCGTTCGGGGTGAGATAGGCCAAGCTCGAGTGGGGTCGGACGTCGTTGTAGTGTTTTCGCCAGGTTTCGATGATGGCGACGGCTTCGGCTCGAGAGCGAAACCACTCCATGTTCAGGCATTCATCTCGGAATTTCCCGTTGAAGCTCTCGTTCGTGCCGTTGTTCCAGGGTTTGCCTGGCGGGATGCATGCGGTCTCGACGCCAGCGTCCGTGAGCCACTTCAAGAGCTTCGTGGCAATAAACTCCGGACCGTTGTCGGAACGCAAGTATTTGGGTGTTCCCCGAACGCTCATCGTCTTACTGAGGAGCTCAATGAGACGCGTCGATCGAATGCTCCCGGCGACATCGATAGCGAGACATTCGTGAGTCCACTCGTCGATGAGCGTGAGACATTTGATTTTCTGTCCGTTCGCGCAGGCGTCGTGCACGAAGTCGTATGCCCAAACTTGGTTTGGACCGCTTGCTGGCACGGGTCTCGGTCGTGACGTCGCTATGCGCCGCCTTTGGCGCTTTCTAGGCACTTGCAGGCCCTCCTGACGCCACAAGCGGTGTGCTCGGTCGACGCTCATCTTGTGACCCTCGCGGCTCAGAAAGATGCGAATCTTGCGATAGCCGTAGCGAGGGTACTGGGCGAGGGTGTCAGAATTTCTGTGTAACTTGACCTTCAGACGGGGAGACGACCTTCGAAAAAGATGTCGAGTTGAGCGAGGACGCGATGCCAGTTGGGGGCGGCGCGCCAGCGGACGTTGGCGTTCCGAATGGCGAGAAAGAAGAGCTTGAAGACAGCCTCGTCGTTAGGAAAAGGTCCACGGGCCTTGAGAGACTTTCTGAGCTGAGAGTTGAGCGATTCGATGGCGTTCGTGGTGTAAAGGATACGACGGACCTCTGGCGGATAGGCAAGAAACGGGACGAAAAGCTCCCAGCGGTTGCGGAAGGTGCGAGCGACGCTGGGATACTTCGCGTCGAGCTTGGCTGATAGGCGCTCGAGTTCGAGCTCGGCTTGGGGTTCGTTCTCGGCGACGCAGAGCGGCTTGAGGGCCGCTGCGACCTCCTTCCGGTCGGCCCAACTCACAAAGCGCAAAGCAGAGCGAATGAGATGTACGACGCAGGTTTGGAAGACCGCCTTCGGGAACGCCGTCTCGAGTGCCTTATCGAGCCCAGAGAGCCCGTCAGCGCAGACAAAGAGGATGTCCTCGACGCCGCGACTTCGAAGCTCGTTCAGGATGGAGAGCCAGAATTTGGCCCCCTCGGTCTCTGCGGCCCAAATGCCGAGTACGTCCCTTCGACCGTCGAGCCGAATGCCGAGCGCAACGTAGAAGGCTCGCTTCTGGACCTGGACGCCGTCTCGCACCGACACGAAGAGCGCGTCGAGGTAGACGACCGGATAGACGGCTTCGAGCGCTCGGGATTGCCAATCGCGAAACTCCGGCAGCACTGCGTCCGTCGCCTTCGAGATGAGCTCGTGAGACACGTCTGTGCCGTAGAGGTCCTTGAGGTGAGCCTGGATGTCGCGCGTCGTCATGCCGCGCGCATAGAGAGCTAACACTTTCTCATCGAAGCCTTCGACGCGGCGCTGGTGTTTCTTGACGAGAGCCGGCTCAAACGTCCCATTTCGGTCGCGGGGAACGCGAATCGGCAGCGGACCCGACTCCGTTTGCACGGTCTTGTCGGAGTAGCCGTTGCGGGAATTCTTGGCGGCTTCCGCACCCTCCTGCTCCAGGTGCGCCTCGAGCTCGGCCTGGAGCAGCCGCTCCATCAAGGCTCCCTTGAGCTTGGTGAAAATGCCCTCGGAACCGAAGAAGTCGTCTCCCGAGCTTCCTTGCTCGAGCAATCTATCGACGAGCTCCGAGTGAGCGCTGTTCAGCTCACGGTTGCTTTGCGTTCTTCTTGTATTTTTTTTGCTGACTGTGATTCCATGAGTGACTCCTATTCGTCACCCGTCTTGTCAACTTACACAAGATTTCTGACACGCCCTACTGGGCCGCGAGCTCGCGCATTGCGGTCGTGGCTGGTGCATCCTTCGATTTGAGCTTCGACTTGTAGCAAAGGGAAGACCGAGCGACCTTGTACAGCGCGCACGCTCGTCGAAGTGAAACGCCGCGAGTTCGCACGAACTCTACAGCCTTTCGACGCTCGCACGCGCTCACCATTTTTTTGCTGCCACCTCTTTCATCACTTCGACCTCAAGGTCGCGCTCTGCGAGCAGCTTCTTGAGTCGATTGTTCTCGACCTCGAGCGAGCGCAGGCGCTTCGCGTCGGCAACTTCGAGGCCGCCGAACCGTCGCTTCCAAACGTAAATCGTCTGCTCGCTTATGCCGTGCTTCTTCGCCACCTCGGCGACGGTGCTTTTGTCGACTTCGCGCAGAATCTTAACGATTTGCTCGTCGCTGAATCGGCTTTTTTTCATTCTCTCGCTCTTTTCGGTGGGTCCGAAAGGGCAATCTCTCACGCTTCAGCTGGTCCGAAAAACACCCAGCAGGTCAACCCCACCCGGACGGGCGCCACGTTCAAAACGGCGCTCTTGTTCGCAGACACTTCGGGTGGGTGAGGGATGGGTCGTCGAGTGTCAAAAAGAAGTCCTAACCTCGTGGCCGCAGACGCTGTCTCGCGCATTTATGACCTCACCATCGACACGAACACGTGGTTCTCGGAGATCGTGGCGATGGTCCGAAGCGTATCGGACAGAGGGCATGGAGCGTTAGGAACAATCTTTCACTGGTCAAACTTCGCCGTAGTTCACCACGAACTCGACGGTGCGCACCCAAAGAACAGCGAAGTTCTGCCGCGAGGAACGCCTAATCCTTCAGTCTGGTCGACTTCAGCGAGATTCGCTTCTTCGAGAGTACTCTTCACCCTGAGCCGAGCCAGCTCGTTCTTGGCGTCCCCATTTTGGAGCGGCCTCACACCTCTTCTCCGCGAAATTTCCGTAAAAGACTGCGTAGCGTTCCTCGGCAGCGACGGAGTCGGAACGGCGATCGGCTTCGGTGCCCCGAGCGGCGTCCATCGTCCAGAGCTTCTGCTGCCCGAGCGCTATTTCACACAATGCGTCCTGCCACACGTGGGTACTGCGTTCAGACTCCGACGCGCACTCACCGGACTCGATCTCGACACCGAAAGCGTCGAGGCGATCTTCAGCGACGAAGGCCGCTGTCTGTACGCACAGGGAATGGCCCAGGAGCGCTCGGCCCGAACGCTCCTCCATGCGGCCGTTCGGTACCGCGTCAACGGGAGAAAGCCAGGATCAGACAGACATCGACCGAGCCCCCGTGACTGGCTGCTCGAGGGGCGCTGGTCGCTCATCGATCGATACGAAGAGAACGGTCGCCACTATGTCGTCGCTTATCGGAATCCGGTAGGGATCCT
Organism: Sorangiineae bacterium NIC37A_2; assembly: GCA_002085155.1. Lineage (GTDB taxonomy): Bacteria > Myxococcota_A > Polyangia > Polyangiales > Polyangiaceae > NIC37A-2. Next base: position 10,720 of record NASX01000074.1, on the reverse strand, counting down.
CGATCCTCGTCGCCTGTCGGGGCGGGAGCGGGAAGTCGTGGCTCGCATCGCACAAGGAATGAGTCAAAAAATCGTCGCAGTAGAGCTCGGGGTCAAGGAATCAACGGTCGCGACCATCGCCCACAAAGTCGTTCGAAAGTTGGGGCTCAGGTCAACACGAGAGATCCCGCTCTTTTGGCGAGATCTGGACGGAACGCCGACATCACTCAATTCCGCGAGTCTAGAGCCGCCCAAGATTCATCCGTCGCCGCGAAGAAAATAAAAGGTCGTCTCCCCGTCCTCCCGAACATCAAGCTGTACGGACATCTCTCCGAGCGCTCCGCGCCCCAGCATGAAGTTCGTGAGCCGTTCCTCCGAAAGGCGGGCCGACCCCGGATGGCTCACGGTGACGCGGCAGACCGACGCCGCACAAACGACATCATTCAGTTGCACGTCGGGTCCCAGGTGCTCAGGCAAGAGGCGCAGAAGAGCGGGTTCAGTCTCGGCCCGGAAGCGCGCGTCGCGAGGTTCCGTCTCGACCCGCTGCGACAGGCCATCGAGATACTCGAGTCTCCCCGCCGCCGCAGCCCGCTCTTGCTCTCCGGGATCGAGCTCAGTCTCCTGCTCGACGTCGCGAGGAGCACCCGCCAGCTCCCCTTCGGAGCGGGCGCGCTCTTCGGCGCCGGCAGCGACCTCCGCGCGCAATCGGCGGAGCTCTTGTTCCAAGACAGCGATCCTTCGATCGTCCGTTGCGCCCGGTGAGGGAGCGACTTCCTGAGCCGGGTTCAGCACTGCAGGGCGCACCTGGGCGCGCCCCACCACCACCCCCAATGCGACCAGCGCGACGGCTCCGGGGAGGGCGAGCCAAATCATCGCTCGCGACCTGTCGTCACGCGTGGTCATCGGAACTCCTTCGCTCAGTACACGCGCGCTGAGTAGATGGCTGACTGGTTGCCCGGCAGCGTGCAAGTCACGCCATATGTGTAGGAGCTGGACTGGGGCGAAACGGATATCGTCCCGCTCAAGGTCGAGGTGCCAGTGCCGGACACACTCGTGGTCTTCACGGTCGAAGACGCAACCGTACCGCCATCTTGGTTGAAGGCATTCGCGTAACAGGTCACAGCGGCGGTGGTACTGTTATCGAAGACGCGGGCGCGCCAGTTCACGGTGGTGGAGAGTGTGTTCTCCGTGGGGAATGTGCAGGTCACGCCGAGCAGCTGAGCGTTTTGGTCATAGAGGCCGTGTGAGATTGCGTTGACGTGTCTCTGAAAGGGGGGAGGAGTCGCGAACTGGTAGTTAAAGACCTGACAATGAGCTCCCGTTGCCGTGCTTCCTCCGAGCGCATCGCTCGGCGCCAGACCAACTGTGCCGACCCCAAGAAGTGACGCCAATAGAACGAGTTTTTTCATAGAACCTTCCCTTTTTTCCCAGCTCACACAGGCGAGCCGCTCCCATGCTCGCACTCGTCTCCTCACCCATCAATACCGGCCCGCGAGCCAGTGACTCAAATTTCTGTGAGCTAACTCTAACATTTCAAGATCTCTCACAAGTATCACTCCGACGCCCAACTTGGGTCAGGTCGCCCACCCACCTCAGGCACCAAGAGAGAAAAACGGGTCAGAAAAAATCCAGGAAATCGACCTGCTGCCGGTCACGGCTCTCTCCGCTCCTACCGATTGAACCCGTGATGCACGGGCCACGGTATTCGCCGAGGGCAATGGGCCCGCGAAGTTGTCCGCCTTCGTCCGCGCCATTCCTTCGACGCCATGGCGCTCCAGCTCGAAGCCCTCTGGCCCAGCACGGTCACGCCCCTGCCGGAGATTGAGATGAGACACGAAGCGCGATGAACGCGCTCATGGCTCGCGACAATCGCGCTCTTCGCAGGGACGCGAGCTTATCCCCGGTAAAGCGCGCCCGTCCGCCCAAAACGGCGAACGGTAAGCGCGCCGAAGGACTTTTTCCGCCCGCTTGCCCCAAGGGCTGAATCCGAAACGTGGCTCCTGCGAAAGGTCAGCAACGTCCGCGTACATGCGCCAGAGGAACGCGCCGCCCAGCCGGGGCGTGAGGCGCGCCTCCCCGAGCAGCGCCGCATATGCTCGCGCTTGGTCCTCTTCGCTCACCTCGACCTCACCGAGCTCCTCGGGCCAAAGCCACGGTTTGACCATCGAGTCCTTCCGCGTCGTGTAGCCAAACTCTGTAAATAGAACGGGCTTTTTCCACTGCTCGGCGAGCTCGCGCACCTTCTGGCTCGCCGCTTGCCCCCCGCGACAGAGCTGTTCGTCCGTCGGGCTGTCTTCCCAATGCAGCGGATAGAAGGCGTTCACCCCAATCCAATCGAGCTCACTCCAGATCACCGTATCCGCCGCATCATCCCAGTTCGCCGCATAGGTGAGCGGTCCATGATAGACGCGCCGCAGGTCGCGGATGAGCTCGACGAAGCTCGGCGCCCGCGAAGATGCTGTCCAAAATGCGAGCTCGACCCCCACGGCCAACAGATCGACCCCCGAGCGCTCCGCCACCTCCGCCCAGGCCCGCGCGAAATCGCCGTAGGTCTGCTCAAAACGAGGCCAAGCGGGCCCTGGATCGAGCTCCGCGCGCCAGCCTCCGCTCTCAACCCAGAGATGAGGCACGAGCAGCACGCGGAGGCCGCGGGCGTGCGCCATCTCGACGGAGCGGAGGATGTTGTCGCGCGTCACCTCGAAGGGCGCCTCGAAGGAAGGTTCGACGGTCGCGCTCGCGAGATCGAACACGCGGCCGAAGACCGTCAAACTGACCCAGTTCGCCCCGAGCCCGACCAGCTCATCAAGAGTCTGCTCGAAGGCCGCCGAACCGTAACCACGCCCTGGCTGCAGGGTGCTCTCGATGGGCCCGAGGGTCACGCCCCGGATCGCCTGGCGCGGCTGGGCCCTGAGCGCGACAGCCGGAGGCAACCCATAGATCGGCATGGGAACAGGCGCTTGAAAGGAGCGCGGCGCGAGCACAGAGCCTCCAGCCGGACGTGCCGGGAGGTCCGCGTTCGGAGCTCCAAGTGACTGGGCTGTGAGAGGAGCGGGCGCGCGCGGCGGAGCCGCGCGCGCCGTCAGAGTGAGAAGCGCAGTGGAGAGGACCCCGAGCCGCGCCAGCGCTTTCACTTCGAGAACCTGAAGCGATAGAGCTCCGCGAGCACCTCGTCCGTCGCGTCAGCGATCGTCGGGAGCACGAGGGCAGCGCCAGTCGATTTCAAAAGACTCACCTCATAACTATGGGCCACAGCGACCACCGTCAGCCCACAGGCGACGGCAGCCTCGATCCCCGCCGGAGAGTCTTCGAAGACGAGCGCGTGGCTCCCGACGACCCCCTGGGAGTGGAGCCAGGCGATCCCGAGCTCATACCCTTCCGGATCCGGCTTCGAAGCCCGCGTCCGCTCGGCGGAAATGATCCTGCCGACCAGTTCCCGAACCCCGAGGTGGTTCAGGCCGAGCTCGATCTCGTCCTCCAGGGCGCCAGACACGATGCCCACGGGCCCAGCCGCCCTTCGGCGCCGGACCAGGTCCGCCGCCCCCGGGAAACTCTTCAGATCGGTAGCAGCGCGCCGCATGTAATGGGGCCGTTTGGCCTCCACGAGCCCCTTCACCTCCCCAGGTAAGAGCTCCCTTCCATTGTCAGCGAAAATCGCCTCAAACGCACCGACGTCGTCAAATCCGAGGTATTTATCCCAGTAATCGGCGTCCGTGAGAGTGATCCCATAGGGAACGAGGGTGTCTTGGAAAGCGGCCAAATGCACGAGCTCGTCGTCGACGAGGACGCCATTGAAGTCGAAGAGGGTGGCGGGGAACACGCGGGGCCGATGTTGGCATGGCCAGGTTGCGCGCGCCACGCCCCTATGTCAGCTTCCGGGCCGCCTGACCCTGCCGGGGAGGGCATCAAACCTACGGGCAGCAAGGGAGCGAAGCATTCGAACCGATGAGTAAAGGCGACCTCTTAGAGATGGAAGGTGTGATCGAAGACGCGCTGGGTGGCGGTCAGTACACGATCAAGGTGGATCAAGGCGGAGCAGTCGTACGAGCTCAGCTCTCTGGGCGCATGCGGCGCCATCACATCCGAGTCCTTCCGGGGGATCGTGTTCGCGTTGCTGTCTCTCCGTACGATCTTACCCACGGACTCATCGTCTACCGCGGACGCAGCTAAGCTCCGTGCCCGGCTCCGTCCGACGCTTGTGAGCGTCGCGCTCTTGAGCGCGGCTGCTGTCGGCTGTCAGGACAAGTCGAAGAAGCCCGAAGAACAAATCCAAGGGGCTGGCGGGAGCAGCGAGCCGCCGCCGCAGGAGCTCTACCTCCCGAGCGGCGGCAGCGGCGCATTCGCCGATTTGCCTGTTGTCTCGCGGCGCTTGTGTCCGGAGGAGATGGTGCTCGTCGCGGGCCGCGTTTGCGTCGACCGCTACGAAGTCAGCCTCGTCGATCGCTCAAGCCTCGTTTCACTTTCTCCTCATTATCCGCCCACCGAGCTCGCGCCGCGCTTGCACGCGACCTGGTCCAAACCTCGCAAAGAGCCGGTCGGACGTCTGGGGCTGCTCGCTATCCCTGAGCTCCCTGAGCTGCCCGGCGTTCAGCTCAAAGGTACCGCCGATCCCACCGCCCGCTCCGTCGCGGGCGTCCTGCCTCAAGGTTACCTCTCCCAGAAGACCGCCGAGCTCGCCTGTCAAAACGCAGGCAAGCGCCTGTGCACCGAAGAGGAGTGGCTCACAGCCTGTCGCGGCGAAAGACACACGACCTTCCCCTACGGCGACACCTATCGCGAAGGAGTCTGCAACATCCGTCGCGCGAGCCACCCCGCGCGCCTTCTGCACGGAGACGCCTCGAGAAACCATCTCGACCCTCGCCTTGGCCTGACCGAAGACCAGGACGGCCCGCTGCTCAAGAAGACCGGTGATAGTCCCGGCTGCAAGAGTGTCTGGGGCGACGACGCGATCTACGACATGGTCGGGAACATCGACGAGTGGGTCGCAGGGCCTCGTCCTGCGTTCCTCGGGGGCTTCTTCTCACGAGCCACGACGGCAGGGTGTATGGCGCGCATCGCGAGCCACCAGTCGACCTACTTCGACTACAGCCTCGGAACGCGCTGCTGCAAACAGCCGGGATAGCCGCACTAAGGACCGTGAGTCCGCATTGCGGCCGAGTTTTTTTGGCCCCGGTCCATCACACAAGACTGAGCCCGGACGAGCCTTCGCCTGCCTTCAACTGACGCCCGCTTCGCTTCGGGCGACACCGGACGCGCCCGCAGTCCCTCCTCGCCTCGTCCCGAGTGGACCGGAACAGGCCACCCAGGCAAGATGCGTCCAATCGAGACCAGTCGTGGGCATCGTCGTCAATCTCAATCGCTTTCGGAAGAAGAAAGCCAAGCTTGAAAAGGAGCGCCAGGCGGAGACGAATCGTCGCCTCCACGGCCGCACCAAAGCGGAGCGAGAGCGCGACGAAATGCAAAAGCGTCGTCTCGCAAACAAGCTTGAGGGAGCGCGGCTCGAGCGCAAGTCCTCCATCGAGTCGCAGGCGGAAAGCGCTCCCGAGGGCGCTCCTGCCCCTGAAGAGCCGTAACCCGAATAAGCGCCGGTCGCCCGAGGAGTTCTATGACAGTTTTGTCATATTGCCGGCGGACCTCTGGGGCTATTGCCACTTCCGAGCCCGGGAACATGCGGCGAGGGGCCTAAGAGAACGGCTTGTCATGGACGCGGAGGCGCCCGGAACTCCCTTCGACAATGAACACTTCGAGGTGATCGTCGAACCCTTGGACGCAGAAGAGCCGGGCCCCCTTCGTTCGCCCCAGGAGCTCGTTCAGCTCGAGCGACGGCGACCTCAAAGGACGCCCGCAGCAGTCGCCGTCGAAGAGTGAACGGATCGGCCGCTCTTAGGGCTGCTGGTCGCCGCCCGAAGTGCTGTCGGTACTTCCGCTCGGCTCGCCGTAGAACTTGAGCCCGATGCGGATGCGCTCGCGGCCGGCTTGGATCCGCTTGCGGTTCGAGTCCCGCAGAGAAAACACGCAGCCGCAGTACTCCTGCTGGTAGAAGTTCTCGCGCTTGGCGATCTCGACCATGCGGTGCGAGCCGCCCTTTTTGCGCCAGTTGTAGTCCCAGTAAATGAGGCCAGGGTAACGAGCGGCCGCGCGATGGCCGGCGCCGTTGATCTGGTCCATGTCCTTCATGCGCGAGATGCCGAGGGAGCTCGAGAGCGCAGTGAACCCGTGTTCATAGGCGTAGAGCGCCGCTCGCTCGAAGCGCATGTCGAAGCACATCGTGCAGCGGATTCCCTTCTCGGGCTCGTGTTCGAGCCCCTTCGCGCGGGCGAACCAGTTCTCGGTGTCGTAGTCCGCGTCGATGAACTCCACGCCGTGCTTCTCGGCGAAGCGAATGTTCTCGCTCTTGCGGAGCTCGTACTCTTTGCGCGGGTGGATGTTCGGGTTGTAGAAAAAAATCGAGTAGTTGATGCCGGAGGCTTGGATCGCCTCCATCACCTCGCCCGAACAGGGTGCGCAGCAAGAATGCAAGAGCAGTCGATCGTGACCGGGAGGCAGCGAGAGCTTCTCACGCACGAAGGGCTTTTGCGCAGGGGATTCGGGCGAGGGGGCGTCGGACATCGGTCGAAGGGGAAAGCAGAGCTTACCCTGGCGCGAAGGCGCGCTCGGTCAAGTAGTGGCCGCGCTCGCCGCTGTTTCCGTGGGAGAAACCACGGGCGTCGAAGTAAGCCTGGAGGTCGGTGAGCATCTTCGGGTTGCCGCAGAGCATGACCCGGGTGCTGTCGAGGGACAGGGGCGGGAGGCCAAAGGCGCGCTCGATGGTGCCTTCGTCGAGGTGCGTCGTGATGCGGCCATGGTTCACGAAGGGCTCGCGGGTCACCGTGGGGAAGTAGTGGAACTTCTCGCGGGCGAGCTCACCCACGAGCTCATTTTCGAAGATGCCCTTCTCGAGGAACTCTCGGTAGGCGAGGTCCTTCACGCGGCGCACACAATGGACCAAAACGACCTTCTCGAAGCGCTCGAAGGGGGTCGTGTCCTGAATGACGCTCAAGAAAGGCGCGAGTCCCGTGCCCGTCGAGAGCATGAGCAGAGTGTGCGCAGGGATCAGGTTCTCGACGATGAGCGTCCCCGTCGCGCGGTTGCCCACCAAGATCTGGTCACCGACCTTCACGTCCTTGAGGCGCGAAGTAAGCGGACCTCCCTCGACCTTGATCGAGAAGAACTCGAGGAACTCTTCGTAGAAAGCGCTCACAACCGAATAGGCACGGAGCAGCGGGCGGCCCTCGTCGATATCCGGGAGCCCCATCATGACGAACTGTCCCGGGATGAAGCGGAAGGCGGCGGAGCGGGTAGTCCTGATGCGGAACAGATCTTCGGTGAAGTGTTCGACTTCGAGGACTGTTTCGGTGGTCGTTTTGGCCATGGAGGATGAGGAAAAATTGAAGAAAGACCGGAGCCGCGGGAGCGGCTCCTATGGCCGAACCGCCCGAGCGTCAAACGCGCGCGGCCGCCGCGGGGCCTCCGCGTAATACCGCCGGCCCCCGAGCTCAAGGCAGAAGAGGAATTCCGGGCGGTGGCGTTGACGGAAGCGGGACCCCATTTCGGCCGCTCGAAGCAAGAAGCGTTCTTTCTGCGGGCCGGCGCGGGTGAGGGGTCTTGGGCCGCGGCGGCCGCCCCGAGCAGGCGGGACCGGGAGCGCACTCGCCGGGCGGACCACCTCGAGGGTAGATGGGTCGGCGACCCCAAAAAAAGCCAGGCCAACCTAAAATGATAGCGCCTTCTGGCGCCTTTCGGGGCGCAAAGGGGACAAGATTTTGTCGAAAATGTGGACAGGAAACCTACATGTAGGCAAACTGAGGGAGATGAGGATAGCGCCTCGCTCCCTGCTTCTGATCACGGGTCTGGCCCTCGGATTTGCCGGCTGCGCGCACCCAGCCGAAAGGGCGCTGCGCGGTCGCTGGCTCGGGGAGAGCGTCGAGAATTTCGACCCGAGTGAGCTCGCCGAAGCCACCGCCTGGGCCCGGGGGACCTCGCTCGAGTTCGGGAGCTCCCGGGTCACCGTCTCGATCCCCGCCGAAGAGGCGCGGAGCGGAACCTTCGCACTTTCCGCGATCGAAGACCGTTTGATCCGGCTCTCCGTCGTCGACACCGAAGGCGCGACCTCGGAGCTCGAGGTCATCGTGGACGACGAGGAACATTTGCGCTGGGTTCTCGGAGACGGACGCACCGTCGTCATGAAGAAAAAGTGAGGGAGCTCTCAGGCTCCGGGGCAGCCGCCTGCGAACGGCGGCCGTCGTCTTTGCGAGACCCAGCGCGACCCTCGTCCTCGTGACAAGGACCCTCCTCCTCGTGAGAAGAAAGTAGGGGCCCGCGCAAAGCGAGAGCGCTCACGTTGCCTCACCCCGGTCCGGTCTGCGACTATCGCCGATCATGCCTGGCGAGATCGAAGCCCTCCGTCACCTCCAAGAAGCCAAAGCGTTCCTCACGCAGGCGGGTGTTGCTCCGACGATCGGCATCGTGCTCGGCTCGGGCCTCGGCGCGCTCCGGGAGCGCATTCAAAATCAAACCGTCATTCCCTACGCGCAAATCCCGAACATGCCGGGCGCGGGAGTCGCGGGCCACGCCGCGGAGCTCATCGTCGGCGACCTCGGCGCGGAACGTGTCGCTTGTTTGAGTGGACGTGCGCACCTCTATGAAGGAAACGAACCGGACGCCGTCGTGTTCGGAGTGCGGGTGCTCGCTCTGCTCGGAGCTCGCGCCTTCATTGTCACGAACGCGGCGGGCGGCATCGAGCGCAGCATCGAAGCAGGTGAGCTCATGCTCATCCACGATCACATCAATCTCACAGGTCGCTCTCCTCTCACAGGGCCCAACCTCGACAGTCTCGGTCCGCGCTTTCCTGATATGAGCGAGGCTTACGACCGCGAGCTCCGCGACACTGCGCTCGCCGCCGCCGGCTCCCTCGGGATCCCGCTCCGCGAGGGGGTCTACGCGGGCCTGCTCGGCCCGAGTTACGAAACTCCCGCGGAGATTGACATGCTGGAGCGCCTGGGCGCCTCGGCGGTCGGAATGAGCACGGTGCTCGAGGTGATCGCGCTCCGGCATATGGGAGTTCCGGTGCTGGGCATTTCGTGCATCACGAACCGTGCGGCCGGCCGGAGCCCGGTTCCCTTGTCCCACACCGAGGTCAAGGAGCGAGCCCTCGGGGCGAGCGAGAAATTCTGCGATTTGCTGGAAGAGCTGTGCAAGCGGCGCCTCGGTATGCAAGTCTAGCGCTTGGCATGGCCAGTCCGCATGTGAATGCACCACGGATAGCCGAAGGGTCACCGCCCGAGCTCGTCGTCTACGACCGGGAACAGCCCTGCCCCTATTTGCCCGAGCGCGTCTCGCGGCTTCCGCTCCGCCTCCCGTCGCGTCCCCTCACGGGGGCCGAGCTCGACCAGCGGCTCGCCTGCGGCGACCGTCGCCAGGGATTCGTCCTTTATCGGCCCCGCTGTCCGAGTTGTATCGCCTGCGAGCCGATCCGGATCCCGGCCCGCGAATATGTCCTCAGTCGACGCGAAGCGCGCATCCTTCGGCGCGGCGATGAGAAGCTCACGATCGTGAGCGGTCCGCCGCGCGTCGACCGACGCCGCGTCGAAATCTATAACCTCCACAAACAGGGGCGAAACCTGCGCGACGGCCAGCCGCCGATCGACGCAGAGGGTTATCGAGACTTCCTCGTCGCGACCTGCTGCGACACCTTCGAGTTCGCCTTCTATTACGAAAAGCTCCTGGTCGGCGTCAGCGTTATCGACCGCAGCGACCGCGCCGTGAGCGCCGTCTATACCTGTTACGATCCCGCCTACTCGACCTTCAGCATCGGCACCTACTCGATCCTCAAGCAGCTCGAGCTCTGTCGCAACGAAGGGCTCGACTACCTCTACCTCGGCCTGTACATCGAGGCCTGCTCGAAGATGGCCTACAAGTCAGCCTTCTTGCCCCACGAAAGGCGCATCGACGGCGTCTGGCGTCGCTTCGAAGCGCGCAAGGATTGAACGCTCATGGCTCTCGAAACGCGGGGACGGAGTCGACACCTCGGTGCCGTGAACTCAGCTCACTTGAGCTGAAGCGCAGCGGCTAAGACGTAGTCATTTTTGACTGCCATCTGATGACAGCTGTTGCAGCTTCCCATCGGATCGCCGCCATAACCTTCACCGTCGGGCGCTCCGACTCCTCGCCAACGGATCGCTACCCCCTTGTCCCCTTCTTCGAGCTCGAACCACTCCCAACCCGTCGCACCCTCCGCGTTGAAACCTCCGCCGCGTTTGACCATCGCGAAGACTTTCTTCGTCGAAGCTGGCTCCGTTTTCGCTGAGAGATTCTCTTTGACGATGATGGTACCGACGGGAAACTCCTTCGCTCCGGGCTTCGGGACGGAGTTCACGTAAACAACCAGCCTCCCGCCCGGATGGGTCTCGCTCTGGACTGGTCTTTCGCCGAGGTCGATCCGGCCGAACTCACGAAACCCAGCGAAATCGCGGGCGAGAGCGATGAACGTCTCCCGCTCGGGGAGTATGTCGAGCGGGGGAGGATGAGCGCGACAGGACGCAAGGAGAGCCAGACAAATGGCCCCTGCGCTCGTCAAGATGCGCAGGTGGACCCGCGGAGGAAGACCTTTGCGCGAGGAACGGTTACGACGCGTCGTCGGGCAACGAAGAGATGAATGCATGATAAAGAGATGAGTGGCGGGAGCGGCCTTTTCGGCCGCTCCCGC
>NASX01000138.1 GCA_002085155.1 Sorangiineae bacterium NIC37A_2 | reverse complement strand
TTTGATGTACCGGTTGACCCAGACTCGCTCGTGGGTATCAACTGGACAGATAGGTCCGAACTGGTATTAGAGCTCGTATCCGATCGTGCAAGCTTCCTTTCGCAAGTCAACCGGCTGCGTGAGGAAAAAAGGCTTGATATCGGCGACCATCTTCATCTATCCGACGGCAGAATATTGTCAGTGGACTATATGCCGCTTACCGACGAAAGAGGCCGGATAAACCATCTCTGGCAATATACAGACATTACTGACGACGCTGTATCTACAAGGAAAATTGAAGAACAAAAACAATTTTATGAAACAATACTTCATGAACTGCCGGTAGGAGTAAACATCCTGAGTCCAGATTACAAATATCTCTTTGCGAACAGATATTCCATCGCCAATGATGCGTTGAGAGCCTGGGTCATCGGTCGCGACGATTTTGAATACTACAGACACATACAACGCGACAGAAGCAAAGCAATGGAAAGAAGAGCTTTGTTCATGCAGGCTGTTTCCAAACAGCAGCCTATAAAATATGTGGATATCGTCAACAAAGATGATCATCAACATTACTTCCTGCACATCTTCTATCCGCATGTTGTAAACGGCAAAGTGAAGCTTGTCATTGAACACTGCACGGATATTACAGAACAGAAAGTAGGAGAACTTTCCTTGATTCGAGAACGAGCGCGCATCAAAGATCTGATCGACGTGATAAATGATGGGATCTTTCTCTGCAATCATGAAGGCGACATTACATACAACAATACCTCCTTTAGCAGGCTTACAGGAACTAAACCAGGAGATTCGCCGGGAAATGTCTTTCAGCTTCTTGAAGATACAGATGCATGGATGTTTCGAAAAAGATTGCGGGAAATACGAAATCCGCAAGACTTTGCTTCGGGCATCGCTAAAGTCAAAGACAGAAACATCTTCGTCGACTATTTCATAACACATTCACCTTCCGACAATGAGACAAGTGAAATTATCGGCAGATTCTCAGACGTAACGAATCAGGTTATCAAAGAAAAAACATTAAATGAACTGGTAGAAAAAGAAAAAGAGCTAAACGATCTAAAAACCCGCTTTATACGAATTGCATCTCATGAACTGCGTACACCGCTCACGGTCATCTTGAGTAATATGGAGATTCTCCAGCTCTTCTTCGAAAAAGACCAACTGAACAAAGAACTCACAAAAAAATATGGAGAACATATTGAGCGAGTGTTAAAGGAGGTGTATAGAATGGATAATCTCCTTGCCGATCTCGTGGTGGTCGGACGAATTGAAGACGGTAAGGAAGCTTTCGACTTTTCGGAAGGCGACCTCAATGTCTATATCACAGAAATAGTACAGGATCTTTTCTACCCATATTCTGATGGGCGCAAACTCAGTTATGAAATCACCAATCCTGCAGAACTACAGACTGTTACATTCTGTAAAAGAATGTTTCGTCATTGCATCGTAAATGTACTCAGCAATGCCTTTAAATACTCT
>NASX01000073.1 GCA_002085155.1 Sorangiineae bacterium NIC37A_2 | reverse complement strand
GGTGGCGTACCTCCGGCAGGTTTCGGCGCGACGATGGACAATCAGTCGCCTGGCCTCCGCGGCGCTCCGACGCTCCTGCCCGATGAGAACGTTGTGAAGCTCGAAGCCAGCATGTGGTGGTGATCGGCTAGCTCCCGCGACCCGAGCGGCCCTGCCTCCGCGGCGGGGCCGCTTCTTTTTGTGGATCAGCAACGCCTTCGCACGACGACATGGGCACGCGGGCACCTCTCCGGAGCGCTCGTCACTGGGCGGCAAGCGCTTTGTCAGTCCATGTCGCGGCGCAGCGTGAGCACGCCGAGCGTGATCGCAACAATCATCACGCCCCCTGCTACCCAGCTTGCGCGGATGATGCCCAAGCTCAGAGGAATGCCGCGGCTCTCGGCGAAGGTCCGATCGAGCACCGTGATCGCCAGGCTGAGCACGAAGAGCGCCATGCTCGGGCTCAGCGCTCTCCAGAGCGAGCGCCCGGGGCGCAGCGACCGGTGAAAACTCCGAGGGCGGCGGGAGATCGCCTGCAATTCAAGACCGCTCGAGAAAGCCGGTCGCCGCTCGTTCGCCCCGCTGTCGAGGCGAGGGCGAGGGCCTGCCCCGGCCGACACGGGGCGCACAGGCGCGGTCCGAGCCACAAGCGGCGTCGGCTCCTCGACGCTCTCACGCGGCGCCTTCGCGTTCGGGTCCCGGTCTTGCATCCTCTTGCTCGAAGAGCGCGCCCCGAGGGGCAAGAGCTCTCTCTGCAAGCCCACAGCCTGGACTAGATCGTCCCAGAATTCAGCGATCGATCCGTAGCGAGCGCGCGGATCCACGGCGAGCGCTCGCCGAAAGACGTTCTCTACCGCATCGCTCACGAGTACCCCTTGGTTCCGGGGCGTCGGTCGATGCTCGGGATCCAAAGCCGCGCTCATCATCTCGGCCTGCTCGCCCGTGAGCGCGTCGTCGCCCTTCGCCGCCTCAACGAGGCAGAGCGCGAGCCCCCACACGTCCGTCCACGGTCCCGTTTGTCCGAGGCGCTTCGGAGACCATTGTTCGGGGGCCGCGTAAGCGGGCGAAAAGGCCGAAACGGCGCCCGTGAGTTGGCTGAGCTGCCCAGCTTGGGCGATATTTTTAGATTTGGCCTTGCTGATGCCGAAGTCGAGGAGCTTCGGGGCATCCGTGTCGCCGGACCGGGCCAAGAAGATGTTCTCGGGCTTGAGATCGCGATGGATCACGAGAACCGGTCGCCCATCATCGCCGACCAAATTGTGAGCTTGATGTAAGGCTGTGGCGATCGGGTGGAGCAAGTGGACGAGACGTTCGATCGTGAGCGGCGGCTTACCCGCGTCGCGACGGGCGCTCACAAGGGCGCCCAGCGTACGACCTTCGAGCCACTCGAGGGCCAAGAAGGGAACCAGCTGGCGGTCGTCCGTGTGGAACGCATCGACGTGGAGCGGACGCACGATGTGAGGGCTCGCGCTGGAGAGCCGAAAGAGAACTTCCGCCTCCGAGCGGAACTGTTCGAGGAAGTTCTGCCGCTCGGCCTCGTTAAAGTTGCTCGGAATTTTCAGGCATTTCAGCGCCACCTTGGCGCGGAACCCTTTATGGTCGGCGCGATAAACAACCCCGAATCCGCCCTCGGCGACCACCGCTTCGACGCGATAGGTCCGGGCTACAACCTTCCCCACAATGCCAAAACGATCTTCGGTCATGGACGCGAGGCGGGCCGAGAGGACCGCGGCAGGGACGAAAGAGATCTCGAGGGGCGCATCGTGCTGACAGAACCGAGAGCCACGGCGAGCGAAGCCCGCATAGCCCTTCGAACTCCCTACGTTAACAGACGGCGAGCCCTCACGCGACGCTCCGGCCTCGCCTCCTTTGGGGCTCGCCCCGCGATCTCTGTAGGCGACGAGCGCACATCAGCGGCCCGAGCGCGTACGTGGCGCTCGCGCTCCCCCGAACCCTCCCAACCTCGCTGGCCCGCGCAGCGACGGAACCAGCTTCATTCTTTTGTGGGTCGACAGGGACTCGAACCCTGGACCTACGGATTAAAAGTCCGCAGCTCTACCGACTGAGCTATCGACCCGATTTTGTTGCCCGCGTGGTTAGACTGGTTCCCTCGGTCCGTCAACCGGGACTGACTTTTTGGCCCGGACCGGGCAGGGTAGCCGGCCGCGAGGTAGCTCAGCCGTACGCCCGCAAGCTGAGCAGGGCGTGTTCACACTCCGTGCGCAGCTCCGACTCGCCATGACGGCCGAGATAGGCTCCCACGCTGAAGATCGCGAAGCCGACATAGTCGAGGAGGAGCCGCGCGAGGGTGGCCTCCGGGTCCGCACCCTGAGCGACGAGGGGCAGATTCGCGACAACTTTATCGACGATGAGCTGTCCTGACTCGTCGGGCCCCGCTCCCTGGAGCAAGACACTGAAGAGCGGCCCGCCGCCGCTCGCGAAGGAACTCAAACTCACCGTGAGCTCGGCGCGGCGACCGAGCTCGTCGGCGCGACGAAAGGTCAATGCGAGCACATCATTCGCCACGAGCACCAGGGCGCGCGGTCCTCCTGAGGGGCGAGCCGCGGTGATCTTGACGTGTTTCGACTGAATGAGCGCGAACAGCTGGCGTGTTGTCTCGAACTCTCCGAGGCCCGTCTTTCGGCCCAGCTCCGCGACCGAAGAACGCCCGTCGATCTGCTCCCAGACGAGGGCGAGCTCCGGCGGGACTTCGCTCGCATTTTCGACGCGCACCGGGACGTGCAGAGAGGTCGGGATCTTCTGTTCAAAGTAGCTCATCTCATCGATGCGCGTCACGCCTTCCATGATGAGCTTGTGGATCGGGACCGGTTCACGGGTCCTGAGCTGCTCTTCGTCATCGATGCCGTCCAGGAAGAAAAAAGTACCGCTGCCGACGCGCAATGCTCCCACGACCACCTCCGTCACTTGATCGCGGAGTCCCTGATAAAGAGCCTCTTCCGTCAGCGCGTTGCGCAGGAGCGCGCTCTCGCCGAAGCGTCTCCCTTCGCCCGGCGTATCCTCCGCTTCCGCCTGCGCGAGCTCCTTCTCCCCGAGGCGACCGTAACGATAGAGCACTCGCCCGAGACGCTCCTCAGGGTGCGTCGAGCGAACGTCGATCACGTTGCCGCCATCGACGAAGATATCTCGGAGCACCTCGTCCGTGTGGACACTGAGCACCCCACGCCAACCAGCTTGAGCGAGGAGCGAGAGGACATCACACACGATTCCGGGAGCGACGATCTCGCCGGCGAGCCGCACAATGGCCCCGTCTCCTGGATCGACCTGACCGTCAGGCCCCGTATAACGAAGCAAGACCAGATGATCCGGCGACGGCAGGCAGCGGTAGTCCCCTGAGTGCCGACGCATCCGCTGGCTCGCGACGCGTCCGATCGGGTGCATCACGCCTTGCCCATCGATCCGGACCAAATCGTCGCGTACGTCGGCCATGGTTTACTGGCAGTTAATGTAGCGCTCCCCCTTGTTCCTTTGAAGGGCTCGGTTTACCGCGCCGGCCGCCGCTTTTGTCCGAAGAGCCTCGGTCGCGCCCGCCGCCCCGCTCAGGTGCCTGAGGTCTCACCTCAGTGAGCTCGAGCTCGACCACGTTTTCGCCTAAGATCCGCTCAATCTGAGCCAAGAGCGCGTCGCTCGGCGCCACCCGCTTCTTGAGCGCAAGGCCCGCTACATCCCCTGACTCGAGCTCCAAGACCGCATCGACCGGGCAGGATCCGGGTGCATTGCCCAAACATTGTGCGAGCTCTTCGAGCTGCCGCGAAGAAATCGCGTCGAGAGGCAGGCGCAAAGTGATGCGCGAAGTGGCCTCGAGCACCTTGTCGCTGAGCCGCTCGACGGAGTCGACGAACAAGGTCGGCTCTTGTTCCTCGTCCGAGTCATCGGAGACGGGGAAATTGACCTTTCCGCGTACGAGAACCGCGTCCCCAGACGCGAAAAGGTGAGCGTAGGCGTCGATTTTGTCGCCGCGCAGCTTCGCCTGGACCCGGCCCTCACGGTCTTCGATGTCGAAGAAGGCGGCTTTCCCCTGCCCTCCCTTCTTGAACATCTTCACCTGGTAGTTCTCGACCATGCCAGCGACAGCCTGGACGCTCCAGTTCGGCGCCTCGCGGAGGGCCTGGGTGCTCATCGCCCCGACGCGGGAGAGGCTCGAACCGTAGCGAGCCAGCGGGTGCCCCGAGACATAACAGCCGAGGGCCGCCTTTTCTCGAGCGAGCAGCTCGTGGCGATCCCAGGCCGGCGCGCTGACGAAGTCCGTGAGCCCTCCGGAGCTCGCGCCCTCGCTCGGACGAGCCTCAGAGAAGAGGCTGAACAAGCTCGCTTGTCCTGATTCCCGGTCCCGTGTGGCCTTGCGGGCCCGCTCGAGAGCTCGATCGATGCTGGCATAGGCCTGAGCGCGGTGGATGCCGAGCGGCAGGTGGACACTGTCGAGCGCTCCACAGGTCACGAGCGCTTCGAGGACCGCCTTGTTCAGGCGCCGCCCGTCGACGCGAGCCGCAAAGTCGAACATGTCCCGGAAAGGTCCACCGGTCCTGCGCGCCTCAAAGACGCTCTCGAGGGCGGCCTCGCCGATGCCCCGTACTGCCCCGAGCCCAAAGCGGATCTTCGGATTCAAAGGATCTCGCTTGTCCCCGCCGCGGCCCCGGCGCTCCTTTTGCTTGTCCGGTTCATAGACGACGCTGAAGTCTGTTTCGCTGGCGTTGATGTCCGGCGAGAGCACCGACACGCCCCAGGCGCGGGCTTCGGCGATGGTGCGGACGACTTTCTCGATCTTGTCCTTATCCGCCGTGAGCGCGGCCGCGAAGAACTCGGTCGGATAGTGCGCTTTGAGATAAGCAGTTTGATAGGTAATGAGTGCGTAGGCCGCTGAGTGGCTCTTGTTGAAGCCGTAGGAGGCGAAGCCCTCGATCTCGGTGAAGATGGCGTCGGCTTGGGCCGGATCGACGCCGTTCTTCTTGGCGCCTTCGATGAAGGTGGCCTTCTGCTTGGCCATCTCTTCGGCCTTCTTCTTGCCCATCGCGCGGCGAAGAAGATCAGCGCCGCCGAGCGAATAGCCGGCGAGCTTCTGAGCGATCTGCATGACCTGCTCTTGGTAGACCGGGACTCCGTAGGTCGGGGCCAGCACGTCATCGATGAGCGGATGCAGCTTGCGCGTCTCCTTCCGCTTGTGCTTCGTCGCGACGAAGTCTTCGATCATGCCCGTGCCGAGGGGACCCGGGCGATAGAGCGCCACGACAGCCACGATGTCTTCGAAGCAGTCGGGGCGAAGCTGGCGGAGCAGGGTCTGCATGCCGCTCGACTCGAGCTGGAAGATGCCGGTTGTGTCGCCGCTCGAGATGAGTTGATAGGTTTTGACGTCGGTGAGCGGAATGTCGTTCACCTTGAAGGGTTCTTTGCGATCCGGGCGCGCGTTGACCAGCTTCTCGGCGATATCGATGATGGTCAGCGTCTTCAGACCGAGGAAGTCGAACTTCACGAGGCCCGCGTCTTCGACGTCGTTCTTGTCGTATTGGGTCACGAGCGAGGCGTCGCTCTTGAAGACGGGGACGTGATCGTAGAGGGGACCGTCGCTGATCACGACGCCCGCGGCGTGCATGCCGGCGTGCCGGGTGAGACCTTCGAGACGGGCGCTCTGCTCGATGAGCTCAGCGACCTGCTCATTGTCGTCGACCATCTCCTTGAGCTTCGGCTCCATGACCAGAGCCTCGGCGATCGTCGCGGTCTTGCCCTGCCCGAGATCGGGCACGAGAGACGCGATCCGCTGCGCTTCAGGAGCCGGAATGCCCATGGCTCGCGCGACGTCTTTGATCACGCTGCGGGCTTTGAGATTCTGAAAGGTCGCGATCTGCCCGACGCTCTGTTCGCCGTACTTCTGGGCGACGTAAGCGATGACCTCTTCGCGACGCGACATGCAGAAATCGATATCGAAGTCAGGCATGCTCACGCGCTCGGGGTTCAGGAAGCGCTCGAAGAGCAGGTCGTAGGGCAACGGATCGAGATCGGTGATCCCGAGCGCGTAAGCAACCAGGCTCCCCGCACCGGAACCTCGCCCCGGGCCGACCGGGATGCCGCGAGATTTCGCCTCACGGATAAAGTCCCAGACGATCAAGAAGTAGCCCGGGTAGCGCATCTTGATGATGACCTGGAGCTCGGTCTCCAGGCGCTCCCAGTAGGCGCGCTCATCGACGCTGATCCCGGCTTTCCGCATATGGTCGAGGCGAGCCCGCAGGCCCTCTTCGCTCACCTTGCGGAAATAGCTGTCGGTGGTGTGCCCATCGGGCACGGGGAAGTTCGGCAGCATCGGACGCCCGAGCTCGAGCGTCACGTCCCCGCACATCTCGGCGACCAGCAGAGTATTTTTCAGGGCGTCGGGATTGTCCGGGAAGGCCAGGGCCATCTCACTCGGACTCTTCAGGTACATCTCGCTCGAGCCGTGGTGCGTGAGCAGGGCCTCTTGGTAGGTCCGCCCGAGCCGGATCGAGTCGAGGTAAAGATGAGCCTGGGCGTCATCTTTGTTCATGAAGTGCACATCGTTGGTCGCGACGGTGCGAAGACCGACGTCCTTCGCCAACCCCTCTAAGATGCCGTTGAGGACGGGCTGCTCGACGAAGCCGTGGTTCTGGAGCTCGACGAAGAGCCGCTCCGGACCGAAACAGTCTTTCAACAGGCCGAGCGTCCGACGAGCCGGCTCCGGACCGTGTTCGAGGACCCGTTGGCTGATGCAGCCGCCGAGACACCCCGTGAGCGCGACGAGCCCGCGGGCATTTTCCGCCACCCGCTCGAGCGTCACGCTCGGCCCGTCGGGCGAAGCAGGCTCGGTGTGGCCGAGGGAGACGAGCTTGACCAGGTTCTTGTAGCCGTCGAGGCTCGAGGCCAAAATCACGAGGTGATGCAGGCCGCCCGTGGGCCCCGTCACGTTCAACTCCGCGCCCAGGATCGGCTTGATGCCGAGGTTCTTGCACTTCTTGTAGTGCTGAATGCCCCCGAACATGTTGTGATGGTCCGTCATCGCGACGGCGGGCATGCCGAGCTCACGGGTTCGCTCCGCGAGCTTCCCGAGCTGCACCGAGCTCGTGAGGAACGAATACTGGGTGTGGACGTGGAGGTGGACGAACTCAGCCGCCATGGCCCAGGGACCCTACACGAGGCAGGGCCGCGCCAGAACCGCGCTCCCCACGTCCAAAGAATCGGCTCGTCCTGGGCGGGGGCCATGGTATGGCCCAGGTCGTGAAGCCCTCTGCCCTCCCCGACCTTCGCCCGATCCTGTCGATTCTCGGCGGTCTCGCGATTGCGCTCGGCTGCAATCGATCCCCCGATTCTTTGCCCGAGTGGACCCCCGCGGACCACGACAACAAGTCCAAACCAGCGCCCGGCCAGGTCGACACCAAGGCGGCACGCCCCGGCATGCCCGATCTCCAGAAGGAGGGCATCACGGACCTCACCCTAGCCACCTGGAAGCAGAACTGCGCCACCTGCCATGGCATGATTGGACGCGGCGATGGCCCTCAGGCCGCCACCTTTAAGCCACCGGACTTCGCGAGCGCCGCCTGGCAGCGTACGGCCATGGAGCAGGAAATGGAGCGAGCCATCCTCAAGGGACGCGGCCGTATGCCCGCCTTCGGTCATCTTCCGCCGGAGACCGTGAAGAGCCTCGTCCGCTTGGTTCGGCGCATGGGCCCCTCGGAAGGCAACGCCGAGCAGGGTCAGGCCGATACGCCTCCTGCCCACGGCACAGCCAGCCCTTGATGGTGAGGAGGGCCCCGGTCCATCACACGAAGCAAGGTCCGGCCGAGCCTTTGTCTGAGTCCAGCGCCTCGGGGAGCTCCTCCGGATCCCGCTCCGCCCCCGCCGCTCCGCCCCTGGGCCGCCCGACGATGAGCTCCGAAACGACCAAGAAACCAATAAATTCGGCCAGATTGCAGTCAGCTCCGACAAATACCTCCCGGCGCATACAAATCGCAGCCCTTCTGACTCGCCCCTCTGATTCTCTCTTGAGGATCGGCCGCAGTTCGACGAATACTTGCCTCGGCTGCGCGCCTTGTGGCAGATTTGCCTACATTGGAGCAGCGGTCTTTGGGCCGGCGAACCAAACCCGGTGAGAAAACAATGCATCTGAACCCCTGGTACCTCGTGATTCCGGTCGCCTTCCTCCTCCTCGCCGTCCTGGGCGTCGGCTTGGGTCAGCTCGCGATCCTCGGGGTCACCCTCGCGATCTTCTTCGGGACCGTCACGCTCGGCCGCGTGCGCCCTTCCGACGCGACCCACACCAATCCAGGAATCTGAGTTCGGCGATTCGTGGCTCTCAGCCCGGCGCCCTTTTGAGTAGACGCGGAGCTGCCCCATGACCTCGCGCCCCCCCACCCTCGTCGCTCCGCTGCGAGTCATCGACGACTTTTCGTTCCATGACATCCAGGCGCTGCGCCTGATTTTGCGGGGCGGCTCAGTCATCGACTGGCATCGCCTCGACCTCGCCCGCGTCGAGGAAGCCGAAGCGCTCATTCGCAATCACGAGATCGATCTCTCCCGAGAAGCGGATCGCGCCTTCTCCCAGCGCATGATCGCTGAGTCGATCGGATATCTGCGCCGGCAGTTCAACTTCAAGATCCCCAAATCGGTCGAGCAGGCGACGCTCCCCGAGCTCCTGCTCATGGCCTCCGGCAAGGGCCATCGCCAGCTCTGCGCCTGCACGATTCTCAAAACGCTCACGATCATCAACCACATGACGTGCCGTGAGCTCCTGTTCCGGCTCCCCGTCTCGGACCGTGACCTCTTCCACCTGGTCGAAGAGAAGGTCTACCGCGTCGTCGGGGCCATGCTGAGCGGCGGTTTCCCGATCACTGAGTTCGTCGGCGGCCGAAAAAACCTCGATTCGACCTATACGAAGCTGCTTTCGAAGGCGACATCGACGGCTTCGAACCTCTACGACAAGCTCCGCTTCCGCATCGTCGTCCGCACCAAAGACGATATCCTCCCGATGCTCCTCTACTTGAGTGAGCACCTGTTCCCATTCAACACGGTGATCACGGGCGAAAGCACGAACACCCTGTTCCATTTCCGCTCGTATTGCCTGAGCCACCCGCACCTCGCGAACTTCGTCCCCCGCTTCCAGGGAGCGCCGGACGAAGAGATGAATCCCGGGGACAACCGCTTCAGCGCCAAGACCTACCGCGTTGTGCACTTCGTGGCGGACGTGCCCGTGCGCGTGCCGGAGCATCTGATGGAAATCGCTCCTCCCGGCTCGGAGCTCCTCGGGCCGGTCGTACAGGTCCCCTGCGAGTTCCAGATGCTCGACGCGGACACCGACGCGGCCAACGAGCGCGGCGAGGCCAGCCACGACGCCTACAAGCAGCGCCAGAAAGAGGCTGTCTTCCGCCGGCTCAGGCTCGGGGCCGGCCCGGACCGGGCCGAACCGGACGAGGACGAAGAAGAGAGCGATTGAGGCCCCCGAGCGGCCGCCTCCGCCTGCGGGTCCCGGGTCCTCTTGAGCTCACCGGTTCTGCTCTGTCGGCCGCCGATTCCCCTCTGACATAGGCCCCGTTCTTTGGTAGGAGGGCCGGGATGTTTCTTCCCCTGAGTAAGGTCACCGAAGTCGCCAAGGAAATGGTCCAGGAGCTGCGCGACGCTGGGGACCTCGAGACCGAATCGCCTTACGAGGTCCAGCTCGATCTCGAGGCGGTCCTTCGTCAGTACCTCCGGACGGAACAAGAAATCACGACTCAAGCCCGCGACACCTTGGCCAGCCGAGGCCTCGCCCCCACCGAATACGGCCGCATCGTCAAAAACCTCTCCGATCAGCGCGGGGTCAAGGTCGGCGAGGACGCCATGGACTACGTCCTCGACCAGCTCGCCGAGATGCTTCTGAACTCCGCACACGTCGAAGAGCTCTACGTCGAAGACCACGAGCTGCGCCGCCGCCTGCGCATTCCGCTGCGCAAGCACGCGAACCAGGCGCCCGACCTCGATCGCGCCGTGCGCAAGCAGATGAAGCACGTCGAAGAAGGGGGAGCGCTCTGGGAGATTGAGTATCGCCGCATGCTCGATGAGATCCGCCGCCGTCGCGGCATGTGAGGCTCGCCATGCGGAGCATGACAGGATTTGGTGAGGGCACCGCCAGCCTGGGTGCTGGCCAGGTGCGGGTCGAGGTGCGCGCGCTGAATCACCGCCACCAAGAGCTCAGACTGCGCCTCCCTCCCCACCTCCAAGATCTCGCCTTCCCCCTCGAGCAGTTCGCGCGGGCCCGCCTCGGCCGCGGACGTTACGACATCTCGGTCCGCGAAGAGGGCCAGCATCACGACGCCCAGCGTTTTGATCTCGAGCGCCTCAAGGGCCTTTTTCTCGCGCTGCGCGCCCTCGAGGAGACCCTGGTCTCGACACCCTCGCTGTCGATCGGTCACCTCTTGGCGGTTCCGGGGCTCCTCGGCACGCACACAAGCGACGACGGCACCGCCCAAGCGGCCCTCGAAAAAGCTCTCGAGCTGGCGATCCGTGATCTCTCCACCATGCGCGAGCGCGAAGGCCAGGCGCTCCGGGCGGAGCTCAAAGCTCGCGTCACCCAGATCCAAAAGCTCAGCGCCGAGCTCCAAGCCAAAGCACCCACGGTCAGTCTGGAGCAGCGCGAACGCACCAAAAAGCGTCTCGAGGCGCTCCTCGAAGGATCTGGCGTCGAGCTCCACCGGGAACGGCTCGAGCAAGAGCTCGCCATCTTGGCGGACAAGAGCGACTTCACTGAAGAGCTCGTGCGCCTCGAGAGCCACATCGCCCAAACGCTGGCGTTCCTGGACGCAAGCGAGCCCACCGGACGCAAGCTCGATTTCCTGATGCAGGAGATGGCCCGTGAGGCCAACACGATTGGAGCCAAGGCTCAACACGCCTCCCTCAGCACGTTGGTCATCGACCTGAAGGCCGAGATCGAAAAGCTGCGCGAACAAGTTCAGAACGTCGAATGACCAAGCCAGAGACGCCCCCCATGTCCCCTCTGCCCATGATCATTTCCTCCCCCTCGGGAGCGGGCAAGACGACCCTGACCACCCGACTCCGCCAGGGGATCGAAGGCCTCGTGTTCTCCGTGTCTCACACGACGCGGGCGCCGCGGAAGTCCGAACAGGACGGCCGCGAGTACCACTTCGTCTCCCGCGAGCGCTTCTTTGAACTGCTCGAAGCGGGAGAGTTCCTCGAGTGGGCCGAGGTCCACGGCAATCTCTACGGCACGAGCGAGCGCGAGCTGACCGCAAACGCAGGCGCGCGGGGCATCATCTTCGACATCGATCACCAAGGCGCCCGTCAGATCAAGAGTAAGCGCCCGGACGCGGTCGCCGTCTTCATCTTGCCGCCTTCCATGGAGGTCCTTCTCAGTCGACTTCGCGGGCGCGCCTCCGAAGACGAGGAGACTGTCTTGCGCCGCTTTCGTGTGGCTCGCGAAGAGATCGCTCACTATGGGCTCTTCGACTACGTGCTCGTGAACGAAGATCTCGACGAAGCCACCGAGCAGCTCAAGGCGATTTTCCGCGCCGAGGAGTGCCGCAGGACCCGGGCGGCTCGTCTTGCCGAGAAGCTCCTGCTCCAGGATCGACTCGCCATCGAGGGGAACCTGCCGTGACGACGATTGGACTTATGGGTGGCACGGCCCTCGGAACCTTCGAGGGCCTCGTACAAACAGGCGAACACAGCTTCGACACCCCTTACGGGCCTCCGAGCAGTCCCGTGCTCGAGTTTCGCGCCGGGGACCACCGCGTCCTCTTCATCGCCCGTCACGGCCGGGGGCACCACATCCCCCCCCACCAGGTGAACTATCGCGCCAATGTCGCCGCGCTCAAAGCGCTCGGCGCCGAGGCCCTCGTCAGCGTCTCGGCGGTCGGTTCCCTGCGCGAAGAGATATGCCCCGGCGACGTCGTCATCTGTGACCAGTACCTCGATTTTACGAAGAATCGTGCTTCGACCTTCTTCGATCAGGGCATCGTCGCCCACGTAAACTTCGCCGATCCGGTCTGCCCGGAGCTCGCTCGCGCCGGATTCATTGCCGCGACGCGCGCGGGCGCGCGCACTCACGCGGGCGGGACCTACGTTTGTATCGAAGGGCCTCAGTTCTCGACGCGCGCGGAGAGCCGCCTCTATCGTTCCTATGGGGCTCACGTGATTGGAATGACAGCTCTGCCGGAGGCGAAACTGGCCCGAGAGGCGGAGCTTCCTTACGTCACCTTCGCACTCGCTACGGACTACGACAGCTGGAGAGACAACGAGTCAGTGAGCGTCACGGACGTCCTCTCTGTGCTCAAGAGCAACGCGGCCCTCGCCCGCCAGATCGTGCTCTCTCTGCTTCAAACGTTCCCCCCCCTCGATCCGAGCCCCGCGCGCACAGCCCTCGACTCGGCGCTGATCGGCGTGACCCGAGACCAGCTCCCGCCGGAGCTCGCTTGGATCGCTCGCCGCCCCGCTCCCCGGAGTGTTGCCCCGGTCTCGACGGCTCCCTCGGTGCGCCCGTCCGCGGCTCCCGCCCCGGTCTCGACGGCTCCCTCGGTGCGCCCGTCTGCTCCTGCCGCCGCTCAGCCCTCCGCGCCCCCGTCTGCGCCTGTTTCCGTGGCGCCGCGGGCTTCCTCCGCTCCGATCTCAGCGGCGACGCCGGTCTCCGCAGCCGCGCCCGTCTCCGCCCCACCGAGCGCTCCAACCGGCCCCGCTGTCCCCGTTTCGGTCGCCCCGCGGGCCTCTGGGCCTGCCCCGGGCTCGACCCCCGCGCACGTTTCCACCCCGCCCGCTTCGGGCGCGACCCCCGCACACGTCCCCACCCCGCCCGCTTCGGGCGCGACCCCCGCACACGTCTCCACTCCGCCCGCTTCGGGCGCGACCCCCGCACACGTCTCCACTCCGCCGGGCGTTTCGTCTCCGCCTCCCGCATCCGTCGCGCCCGTTTCTTCCGCTTCCGCCCCTTCGAGCGCTCGAGCGGTCTCCTCCGTTTCCCAAGAAGGCCCCGAGCCCACCGAAAAGGCTCCTCACTCCGTAAAGGCACCCATGAGCAACACCGATCGCACCCCCGTCCTCGTCATCGGATCGATGGCCCTCGACGACCTCATTCTCCCCTCCGGCTCGTTCCCGAACGTCGTGGGCGGCGCTGCCACCTTCGCTTCCGTGGCCGCAGCTCTCTTCAATCCGGCGCGCATCGTCGCGGTCGTCGGCGAAGACTTCCCCCCGGCGGTGCTCGCGGAGCTCGAGCGCCGCAACGTGGAGACGTCGGGCATCGTTCGCCTCCCTGGCAAGACCTTCAAGTGGACCGGTAAGTACGCGAGCGACCTGTCGAGCCGCGAGACTCTCGACACTCAGCTCAACGTGTTCGCGGACTTCCGCCCGGTTCTGCCGCCGGAGTTCAAGAAGAGCCGTTTCGTCCTGCTCGGCAACATCCACCCCGCGCTCCAGCTCGAGGTTCTCGACCAACTCGAGCCCGGTGCCTTCGTCGCCGCGGACACCATGAACTTCTGGATCGAGGGTGAACGCGCCACTCTCGACCGCCTGCTCCGTCGCATCGACTGCCTCATCATCAACGACGAAGAGCTCCGTCTGCTCGCCGGCACTTACAACCTGCGCCGCGCCGCGCAGCTCGTGCTCGGCATGGGTCCGAAGCGCCTCATCGTCAAGAAAGGAGAGCACGGCGCACTCCTCTTCACCGGCGATCGCATCAACTTCGTCCCGGCCTATCCCCTCGAGGTCGAGATCGATCCAACCGGAGCTGGCGACTCCTTCGCTGGCGCGCTCCTCGGTCGCCTGGCTGAGATCGGCGGCGCCGACGACGCGGCGCTTCGCCTCGCCCTCCCCTACGCGACGGCCGTGGCCTCATTCTGCGTCGAAGGGGGGTGGGCCTGAATCGCCTCTCCGAGATCAGCCGCGGCGACATCGACGCGCGTCTGCACGAGCTGTCCCGCATGGTACAGCTCGAGAGCTGAAGACGGCGCCGCTCTGCGGCTCTCGTGGGCAAGAAGTTAGGTACCCGACGAGGCCCAGCCGAGGGTCTCCTCGGGTGCTGACAGGAGCACCTCACGAGCGGCGGGCCCGTCCACCTGGCGACGCAGCTCCGTCACGAAATCGAGAAGTTCTTTCTCTGTCGCCAGCCCGGCGTCGAGGAGGGTGCGCATGACGCCATCAACGTATCCTTGCTCGTACGCGATCCGACCGCGCGCCGTTCCCTCGCGACGGAGGCGCATGCACTCCGTCAGGTGCGCTTTGAGACAACCGAGGATCGACTCCTTGGACGCGGGAGTCGACGAAGTGATGCGGAAACGTGTGGTCATGACAGCTCCCACCGGTATTCCGGAGCCGATCGCTGGGCCAAATTTGCCGCTTCCGCGCCCCCCTGGGCTCTGTCAGGGAGCTGAATTCCGTTATTGGTGCAACTTTCCGAGCGACCCAGGGGCGCGTGTCGAATGTGCGAAGTGTCAGGCGGCTTGCC
>NASX01000072.1 GCA_002085155.1 Sorangiineae bacterium NIC37A_2 | reverse complement strand
TTTCGGCCCCGAACCTTGGCCACCTGAACCGCCCGGTGCCGCGCCCCCCGAGCCAGGCGCTCCTCCACCACTGCCCCCGATCCGTCCGCCGGCCCCCGGCTCAGCCCGGCCCCCGACCCCAAATCCTCGACCGCCCGAGGCGCTTCCCCCGCCGCCGCCCGTCCCTCCGCCCGCATCATCGTCCTCGGAGAACCCGTCATCGGCCGAGTCTTCCGTCACACCCGCGCAGCCACAGAGAAGAAGGGATAAGAATAAGCAGGTCAGCGGTTTGTTCATGGATTGATGGTCCGGGAAGCGAGCCGCCCGCGGGGCTCAGTGAGGAAATATCCAAGGAATATAAGTCCATAGCAAAAACCGAGGAAAAAACCCGTGGGCGGGTCCAAAAGGCTCGACGGGGCCCTCCGAGGACGGGCGGTCCACAGCCCCACCGAATTCCGTTGTTACAAAAACACAGCTCCTGCCTCTTTCGGTCCGCCCGCGCTCACATATCTATCACAAATAACTCAGCTCCCCGCTGCCCTTGTGCCTCCCCCCTTGATCCGATCTAATGTCTGCTCCGAGTCAGCGCATGCAGAACGCCTCCGCCCCTCCAACGCCCGCTCCTAGCCTGGAAGATACCGAAGTCGATCGGATCGTCCGATCTCTTCAAGCCGAGCTGAAAAAGACGCAGAGAAAGCGTTGGGTCCGCATCGGCATCACCATCGGCGTCCTCGTCGCTGGTTATGTCGGCTTCCGCGAGTACCAGAGACGGAACCAGCCTCCGCCGGAACCTCGATTCACTGGAGCCCCGGTTGAAGTCCGTGACATCGTCGAGAAGGTCCAGGCCACCGGTGTCGTGGAGCCGCTCACGAAGCTCGAGGTCGGCACCCAGGTCTCCGGTCGAATCGCCAAGGTCTACGTCGACTTCAACGACGTGGTGAAAGAAGGCGACCTCTTGGCTGAGATCGATCCCCAGATCCCCGCCGCCCAGCTGGTCCAATCCCAAGCGGAGCTCGCCGCACGTCAGGCGGCCCTCGAACGAGCCAAGACCGCCCGTGATGCCGCGAGCATCCGCCTCCAGCGCATCAAGACCCTCGTCCCGGAAGGTCTCGCAAGTCCGGCTGAGCTCGATCAAGCCCAAGCGGACCTCGACATGGCGAAGGCGGAGGTCGCGAGCGCCGAAGCCAACGTCGGCCAGGTGCGCGCCATGGTGCAGAGCGCGGGAACCACGCTCAAATACACGAAGATCGTGACGGCGATCGATGGCGTCGTCATCGATCGGCAGGTCGAGCCCGGTCAGACCGTGGCCGCCTCCTTCAATACGCCGGTCCTCTTCGTCATCGCCCGCGACCTCGAACAAATGCGAGTGCTCGCAGAGATCGATGAGGCGGACGTCGGGAAAGTCAAAGAGGGCATGCAGGCGAGCATCGTTGTTGATGCATTCCCCACCGACCGCTTTCAGGGAAAGCTGACTCAGATTCGCCTCAGCCCCAACACGGTCGAAGGCGTCGTGACCTACTCAGCGGTTGTGGTTGTGGATAACCCGGAGCTCAAGCTCCGCCCCGGCATGACAGCAAACGTCACGATCGAGACGGCGAGCGCTCGCCAGGTCGTCGCGGTGCCCACCGCGGCGCTCCGTTTTGAGCCGCTCCGGACCGGTCCTGCCGATAAAGGGGCTGCTCCGGCCGCTCCCGCCCCCGTTCCTCTCGCCCCTCTGGGACCGGATGAAGGGCGCGCCTACCTCTTGAAGGGCGCAGGCGCAGCCCAGACCATCGAACCGCTCACGCTCAAGATCGGCCTCTCGGACGGCGTGTACGCAACTGTCCTCAGTCCGCTCGAGGCAGGTAGTTTGGTCGTCGTGGACGAGAAGCCCACCGAACAGAAGCGCGGTTTCCGCCTGTTTTGAGGAAGTGATGTCTCGATTAGCTGAGCTTCGCGGGGTAGGACGAGACTACCTAGTGGGTGGCTCGGTCGTGCACGCCCTGCGCACCCTCGATCTCGACATCGAACAGGGCGAGTTCTTGGCCGTGGTCGGCCCGTCTGGGTCCGGCAAGAGCACGCTCATGAACATCTTGGGCTGTTTGGACCGTCCGACTCGCGGCACCTACAAGCTCCTCGACGTCGAGGTCGGCCAACGAACCGGCGACGAGCGCGCGATCATTCGCAATCGCTTGCTCGGGTTCATCTTCCAAGGCTTCAACCTGCTGCCCCGCACGAGCGCCCTCGAGAACACCGAGCTGCCGCTCGTCTATCGTGGTCTCTCCCGCAAAGAGCGCCACGAAAAAGCCCTCCGAGCTTTGGTGCGGGTTGGCCTGGCTGAACGGATCCACCACACGCCCGCCGAGCTCTCCGGCGGTCAACAGCAGCGCGTCGCGATCGCAAGGGCGCTGGTCACTGATCCGCCGCTACTGCTCGCGGACGAACCCACGGGCAACCTCGACACCCTCACGACCTACGAGGTCCTCGCGCTGCTTCAAGAGCTCGTCAGCGAATCGGGGCGTACCGTGGTCCTCGTCACCCATGAACCCGAGGTGGCCGCCTGCGCCGACCGCGTCGTCACAGTGCGCGACGGACGCATCGTGCTCGACCAGAAGAATGCCTCGCCTGTACGAGCGAGTGAGGTGCTCAAGAAGCTCAAGGAGCGCGCAGAGGAATCGTGATCACAGCGCTCCGGCTCGCGCTCCGGGCGCTCCTGGCCGCCCGCACCCGCACCTGGTTGACCGTGCTCGGCATCCTGATCGGAACGTCCGCCGTCGTCGTCGTGGTCGCGCTCGGTAGCGGCGCACGCGAGCGCATCTTGGCCGAGATCGACAACATGGGCAGCGCGGTGATCTTCGTGTTCCCCGAATCGCGCAGCCACAGTGGCGCCCGTGTCGCCTCGAATGCACTCACCGAAGACGATCGTGACGCAATTCGCCTGAGCGCCCCCTCGGTCCAGGCCATCACCGCCTGGAGCAGCATCCGAACTCGAGTGCACTCCGCCTACGACAGTTACCGCACCGTGGTGATGGGCATCGATGAGAGCCACTTTGACGTCCGCGGTTTCTCCATTCGCTCCGGCCGCTCCTTCACGCCTGAGGAATTCCGAAACAAGGCCAAGGTCGCGGTCATCGGGCAGACGACACGGCTCGAGCTGTTCGGGGCTCACGATCCCGTCGGCCAAACGGTGCGCATCGGTCAGCACACCTACCAGATCATCGGCCTCCTCGCGGAGAAGGGCCGCTCCTCCTTCGAGGACCAAGACGATCGCATCATGCTGCCGATCGAGAGCTATCGCGCTCGCGTCTCAGTCACGAGCGGTCGGAGAGTGCAAATCCTCGTGGCGAGCGCTCGTTCCCCGGCTCACACGGCCCAGGCCGAGGCACAGATCCGGGCTATTCTGCGCGAACGGCACCGACTTCGACCCGGCGATTTCGATGATTTCGCCATCCGGACCCAGGAAGCCTTCCGCAAGAACCAAGAAGAGATCCTCGATCTCGTCACGACGCTCCTGCTCTCGGTGGCTCTCGTCGCGCTCTTCACCGGCGGCGTCGGCGTCATGAACATCATGCTGATCAGCGTCGCCGAACGAACACGAGAGATCGGGATCCGTCTCTCGATTGGAGCCCGAGAGGGAGACATCCTCCTGCAATTCCTGTTCGAGGCGCTGCTGCTCACGCTGACGGGCGGCGCGCTCGGCATCCTCTTAGCAGTCGTCGTGACCATCGTGATGCGAAGCACGCTCGGCTGGGCGATGTCTATCGACATGAACGCAGTCATCGCTGCCGTCGCCACCAGTACCGGAGCCGGTTTGCTCTTCGGTATCCTCCCCGCCAGGCGAGCCGCGCGGCTCGATCCCGTCGACGCGCTCCGGAAAGGCTGACCTAGGATGCTCTTGAGACGCCTGAAGACCGCCGCCGAGATCGCGCTTTTCTCGATGCTCCGAAACCCGCTCCGGGCGGGTCTCACCGCGAGCGGGATTTGGATCGGGGTCCTGGCAGTCACTGTCGTGGTCGCCCTCGGCGAAGGCGCGGACCGCTCGATCCAGATCCGGATGAAGAGCCTCGGCGAGAACCTTCTTACGATCGTGCCGCGGGAGACGCTCGCGAGCGGAACCATGACGAGCCAAGGTCGGCTCACCGATCAGGACCTTTTGGCGCTCCGACGCGACGTAAAAGAAGTGGTCGCCGCCGCACCAGCTCAGACCGTTTCCGGACGTTTCGCCTCCGGCAAACAGAACACTACCGCGCAAGCCCTCGGCACCACCTCCGAGTACTTCGTCGTGCGCGACTATGCCGTCAAAGCTGGCGCCGCGTGGACGCCAGCCCAGGAGTCGACCGGGGCCCGCGTTGCGCTCCTCGGGCCCACGCTCGTAAAGAATCTGTTCCCCGATAGCCCTACCCCGCCCATCGGAGAGGCCGTCCGTATCAGCGGGAGTACCTTCACCGTCGTCGGGATCCTCGCAGCCAAAGGCGAGACGGCCTTCGGCAGCGACCAAGACAACATCGCTCTGGTCCCCATCAAGGCGGCCCAAGGCTCCCTCGGGAGCGGAAAGCGCGGCGAATACCAGCAAATCTTGGTCAAGCTCACGCCCGAAGCTGACTCTCTTGGCGTACAGCGCAAGATGACGCGCCTGTTGCGTCAAAATCACGGTCTTCAACCCGAGGACGCTGACGATTTTTCCATCCGCGACTCGGCGCGCATCGCCCAAGCGCAAAAAGGAGTCGTCACAGTCATGCGAACGCTCTTGCTTGCGATCGGCTGCATCAGCCTGGTGATCGGGGGCATCGGCGTGATGAACGTGATGCTCGTTGGCGTCAAGGAGCGCACCCGGGAAATCGGCGCGCGGCTCGCGATCGGCGCGCATCCCCTCGACATCATGCTCCAGTTCTTGATCGAAGCGGTGCTCTTGTCCCTCGCGGGCGGCCTGCTTGGGGTCATCTCAGCGCTCCTGCTGCTGCCTCCTCTCGAAGCCTATTTCGGCTGGCCCCTTGAGCTCTCGGAATCGTCAGTGTTCATCGCAACCGGCGTGAGCATGGTGGTAGGGGTCGCCTTCGGCCTCCTTCCGGCGCGGCGTGCAGCCGGCCTCGACCCGGCTGACGCGCTCCGCACCGAGTGAGCCAGCGAAAACGCGCAGAGGCGCCTCGTCACTCGCGCTCAGACCCTTGCCAGAGCGCGTCACTCGGGCTCCGATGGGGACAGATGGCTCTCCGGAAGGTCGCGCTCTTCGACATGGACAAGACGCTCATTTCGCGAAACTCCGCCGAGCTCTACATCCAATGGCAACGGGCGCGGGGCGAAGCGACGACCTGGGATCAGCTCAAACTCAGCGGATGGCTGCTCCAGTATGCCGTCGGCTGGCTCGACGCGCCCCGCGTCGCCGAACGTGTCATCCGAGGTTACGCGGGGACCCGAGAACAAGAGCTCCGGGATCGCTGCGACGAATGGTTTAGGTCGTCCGTCGAGATCTTCGTGTCGGAAGCAGGACAAAGGGCCGTCGAGAGGCACAAGGCGCGCGGCGACCTGACCGGGATCGTCACAGCCTCCACGCTCTACGCCAGTGAGCCTCTGAAGAGGAAGCTCGGCCTCGATTTCGTCATTTCGACAGAGCTCGAGCTTGATGATCAGGGATGTCTCACAGGTCGCTACGTGAAGCCTCTCTGCTACGGTCCCGGCAAAGTCGAACGGGTCGAGCGCCTGCTCAGGAGCTACGACCTTTCTCTCGCCGACGCCTGTTTCTATTCCGACAGCATCACGGATCTGCCGCTGCTCGAAGCTGTAGCGGAGCGGGTCGTCATCAATCCCGACCGTCGCCTCGCGCGCCTGGCGCGCAGCCGCGGCTGGACGATTGAGCGCTGGTGAGCAGCGTCTCGTCCATCCTATCAAAGAGCCACGGTCGCGATTTGAGCCCGCGCCCCCCCTGACAAAAGAAAAAGGGCCCGCTGAAGAGCAGGCCCTCTCCCTTTCACCGCGTCAGGATCAGTTCGGAGCTTCGCCGCCGGTAGCCGCGCCGCCGCTGCCCATGTCGCCACCGGTGCCTTCACCGCCGGTGCCTTCGCCGCCGGTGCCGCTGCCTTCGCCGCCGGTGCCGCTGCCTTCGCCGCCCGTTCCCGACGCTCCGCCGGTGCCACCGGGATCGCCACCACCGATCAGCTCGATCCCGCTGAGGCAGAACTCGAAGGGCTCCTCAGCGCTCGCGTTTGCGGGGATCTGGAACTGGATGTCGGTGATCTGGGTGAGATCGAGCTCTGCGGGCGTTTCGACCCAGGAACCCTGCTCGAGAGCAGCAAAGAGAACCGTGTTCTCGCCGGCCGCAACGGTCTCGGTGAAGAAAGCGTCGCCGACGCCCTTCACGAGCACGCCGATGCGCAGAGCGCCCGGAGGCGTGTCGATCGTGAACTTGAAGCCCGTGTACGCGCTCAAGTCGACAGCCGCGTCAGCTTCGACCTGGAGGCCGACGCCGGCGCCCCAAATTTCAGAGTACTTCATGTCCACGACCTCGGCCGCAGCACCCTTGGTACAGATCTTCCCATCAGTAGCGGTCGTCGAAATGGACGAGTAGCACTCGTCGAAGTACTGGTAGATGTTCCCGAAACCGTCGATGCCAGCCATCTCGCCGGTCGTGCCCCATTCCTCGGCGCAAGCAGGCGCGCTGCCACCAGCACCGGAATCGGTTCCGCCCGCAGCATCTGCGCCGCCCGCAGCATCTGCGCCGCCCGCAGCCACCGTGCCACCAGCCGCGTCTGCGCCACCAGCCGCCACCGTGCCACCCGCCGCTGCGCCGCCAGAACCATCTGCACCGCCAGCAGGCGCCCCACCCGAACCAGCCGTCCCGTCCGCGCTCCCGCTGCTACAAGCAAACGCCATCAGAGCGGCCGAAGCCACCGTCACCGGAACCAACCGAAATAGTTTAGCCATTGTTCATCGTCTCCAAGTCAATCAAGCGCGCCGAAACCGCCTCCGGCTTCTCTGAGGGCCACGAGCCTAGCTCAGCGCGCTAGCGCTGACCACAGTCAAAAGCAAAGCGCTTCCTCCGACTTCTCAGATTTGCCTCAAGATCCTCATAAACGGAACCAGGGCCCGACACTGAGAGTGTAACTGGGACGGCCCCATAGGCTTTCGTCAGCGCCCACGATGAGTCGTGGGGCGTCTCCGTAGAGATGAAGCCACCCCGCCGCAAACACTCCCACCGAATCCCCGAACCAATATCCGGCCCCTGCACCCAGATCGAGGACCGGCGAGACATGGGCCCCGCGCTCGAGGAGCTCGGCGCCATCCATCGTCTGAATCGCGTCGAGCGCAACAGTGCGCATCGAGCCGCCGAGACCCAGCTGGCATGCGAAGGGCCGCCGGCAGAGCGTTGCTTGTCCTCGCACCCCAAACCCATACTCGTGGATGGAGACGCGAGAAGTCTGGGTCTCCCAAGCTGGGCCCAAGAGCGCGACGTCAGCCACAAGCCCAACGCCCACAAACTTCCACCAAAAGTCGAGAGAGGCTCCGAAGCTCAAACCAACACCCTGATCCCCTCCCGTCAGCTCGGGCCCGAAGCCGATCACCGTGGCCAAACCTCCTTGTCGAGCAGCGGGGCGGCGAGACGCGCGCGAGCGCCCGCGATAGGGCTCGGCGCGCTCCGCCTCGAGCACAGGAGCTCGTTTCAGCTCAGTAGGAGCAGGTTCAGGCTTCTCTGGCGCCGGGCTCATCGGCCGCGCGCTCGCAAACTCGGCGAGGGGGCGCGACACCACCCCTTGGTTCGCCACGATGGCCTCGAGCACGGCTGCGCGCAGGCCGTCCACTGCGCGAATTGCGATCACCTCCGCGCGCGCGTCCGACTGGTTCGTCAGATCAACAGCTTGACTCAGCGGAAGATGAGCCTCGCTCACCTGCGCCCAGATCGTGAGCACGTTGCCCGTGACCTCGAGGCTAATGGTCGCAGAACCAACGGGGCACTCGCGCGTCTCGCCGCCTTCGCCTTCCCCTTCGTCGCCCCCGACCACCTCGAAGCCCGCCGTCCTGAGCTCGGCTCGCACGCGAAGGCTCGATTCTTGGAGAAGGCCGGGTCCGTGCGCCCCTGGCGCGATCAAACAAACGATCGCCTGATCCGCCTCTGCTCGTGTCTCGGCGCCCCAAAGCATGAGCGCACTCGAAAGGCCCATCGCACAAGTCCGGGTCGCTCCTCGAAACCGGCTCCAGGGCCTTTCGCGTCGGCCAGTCAAGTTCAATAGGCGCATCTCAAAAGACGCGCCCTAGCGGTGGAGCAAGCGCGAGCCCTCGGCCTGTTCCGTCAGAGACAGAGCAGCGGCTCGGTAAGGACCACTCGGGAACCGCTTCAGGTACTGGCGAGCCAAAGACGTCGCGAGTGAAAGGTCGCCGCTCTTCTGAGCAAGCGCCATGCGTCGCCCCAGAGCCTCCGCGACGTAGCTCCCGCCGGGGCGAGATTTGACATAGATGTCATATTCGCGCGCTGCTTTCTGGGATTCGCCGTTCGCCTCGGCGATCCGCCCCAAGAAGAAGTGGGCGCTCTGGGCGGCTGAGCTCGTGGGATGAGATTGAACGAGAGACTTGAGCACGCGCGTCGCCAGATCTCCCCGGCCGACGTAACGCGCCGCGTGCGCCAACTCAGCGAGCTCCTCCGGCGACTTCGTGGCGAGCACGGCCTTGAGACCACGGCTCTCGGCGTCCTTGACGATCTCCGCGAAGCGGGCCTGCTTTGCGAGAGACCGATAACTCGGTGTTACCGAACGATGAGCAGAGGGGACCCTCGCTGAGCTCGCGTCACCCGCGCCGCTCGCTGTCGCGTCATCCCGCTCCCCAGGTTCTTCGGCGGCAGGAGCTTTCACCGGCTCATGAGGCGGCACAGCAGGCTCTTCGGCCTTCGCGGGGGCTCCGACAAGAGCCAGCTTTTCGCCACCAAGGACACGGCCGAGCCGTCCCTTCGGTCCACTGACCTCGACAGAACCCTCCTGCATGTCGAGCAGACCACTGCCCCGACTCGGCTCGAAGCTCAGATCGAACTCCGTACCTGTCACAAAGACTTCATATTCCCCCGCTCGGAAGCGGTAGTCGGTGTCCTCGTGGTGCGCGATGTGCGCATGAATGCGCCCTCGCTCGAGGCCGAACCGGACTTTTCCAGACTCGACCACCTCCAGATTGACGCTCGTCTTCGGCGCGAGGAGGACGGTGCTCTTATCCGAGAAGGTGACCAAAAGCGGCTCATCTTCCGTCGACCAGCGGTGAGACCCCTGGTCATCGACCTGGGCTCCGCTGTGAGCGGTCACAACGTAGGTCAAATCACGCGGGTCCGAGCCGAGCCCATAGAACGCGAAAGCAAACGCGGCCGCGGCCGCCGCGGCCACAGCCACAGGCGCAGCCCACCTCACCCAACGCGGGACTCGAGAGGGAGAACTCTCCACAGCTCTGAGGCCCGTGCGACGCTGCACGATCTGGGAGAAGACCCTTTCTTTATCAACACGCTCACCGGACGTGAGGTAGTCATCCATGAGAGAGCGGAATCCCCGACCGAGTTCCGCTTCGCCGAGGGAACGAGCTGTGCCCTTCTTCTCGGAGGACATCACAGGACCTCCTTCAAGGGGCCATCTTCCGCGGACAACGCTTCGTCCCGTTCCCCTTTATCGCGGACGTAGTCCGAGAGAAGAGGGTTCTGAGAAACCCGCCGCAGGAGTCGCTCATTCGCGCGCCTGAGGCGACGTTTGACGGTAGACAGGGACATATCGAGAGCCTGAGCCACGTCTTCGAGGTTCATGTCCTCGAGGACATGGAGGGCAAAGACAAGGTGATCATCTGGATTCAGCGTGGACAGGATGCGGCTCAGGTGCAAGAGGGCAACTTTGGCCTTCGGGTCGTCGGTGCTCGGAACCCGATCGACGGCGCGCTTTTCCTCCTCCACGAGCGAAAAGAAGCGTCGACGGCGCCTCCGCCGGAGCTCGCGCCGCACAACGTTCATTGTGATCGAAACGACGTAACTGCGGACACGGGTCGGACTACGGATATTCGACGCGCTTTCAAAAAAACCGACAAAGACGTCCGCGATCAGGTCCTCGGCGTCCGCCATCGGCCCCAAAGAGCGAATGATGAGCCCTTTGACCAAGGGGAAATACTGATCGTACGCGAGCCGCTGCCAGGCCGTTCCCCCCTCCTGGATCATCGAAAAAAGGCGCGCATCAGCCGAGTCCCCGAGGCTCAGCGGCGGGGGCACGGGCTTCAGGTGAGCCGGTCGGGGATTGGGGGTCGAGAGATCGCGCACGGATATTTCCTCAGAATCGAAGACGGGGGCGTCACCTTCATCAAGCGCGATCGCGGCCGTGCGGTCAAGCAGTGGGAACGTTCTCAATTGCAGCTATAGTAACCGCAAATGCCGCGCCAAGTCAGAATCGTCGCTTTTATTCCAGCGGCGCTAACGATCTTTGCCTGCGGCGAAACCCCGTTCCGCTTCTTCGACACGCCCCCTCCAGTCACAGTGCCGACTGGAGGACAACCGGGATCGGGAGGAGAACCCTGCGGGGATAGCTGCGGCAGCGGCGCAGTCACGCCCGCGCCGAGCGGCGGAATGGGCGGGGAAGGCTCCGGCTCCGGTGCGGTAGGCTCAGGTGATGGCGGCGCCCCGACCGAGCCGATGGAGCAGTGCATCATCCCGGGCACCGATACCAAGGTCGAGCGCCTCCAGGTCATCGACAATGGCCTCTGTGTGAGCCGCGGAACCTACCAGACCCTGCTCGGCGAACCTTCCTATACCATTTCGCTCACCGAATGCAGCTCGACCCCGAGACAGCTTTGGATCCTCACCGAGCTCAGCGAGGGCGTCCTTGAGGTGCGCAACTACTCCGTCGACTTGAATCTCGACGTACAGTATGCGGCAGTTGTGCCCTGGACCCCGATCGACCTATACGATCCCCATCGCTTCCAGAATCAACTTTTTGTGGTCACGGACAATCCAGACGGTAGCTTCAAACTGTCGCCCCAAAACGCTCCTACCCAATGCCTGAGCGCCTGGGATGGATCTTTGGTCCTTCGAAACTGTGACCCGAACTATCTCGGGCAGTCGTTTCGGCGGCTCGAGTGCGAGGAATAAGTGAGCCGTTTCCCTCTCCAATCGATCCGCCAAAGACCCCGAGCCATTACCCCGAAAGATGCCGACATCGCCGACGTGCGAGCGGCGTTTTCGCGCTACCGGAGTGAGATCCTGACCCGCGATGGGGCCCGGGGATTCATTCGCGCACGCCGTCCAGACACGCCCGATGGAGTCGCCCATTCAACGGTCTCCGAGGGCATCGCCTACGGCATGATCATCGCCGTCTATATGGACGAACAGGCGCTCTTCGACGACCTGTTCCAATACTCTCAGTGCTTCCTGAACGAAAACGGCTTGATGGATTGGTACATCTCGCCGGACGGTGAAAAGCGCCTCGGGGTGGGCGGCGCCTCTGACTCTGATGAAGACATCGCCTTCGCCCTGATCATGGCGGACCGCGCGTGGGGCGGCCGGGGCTGTCTCACCGAATCCTACCTGACCCTCGCCCGGCAGCAGATCGCGCGTCTCTGGGAGTTCGAGGTCGATCACGACCAGTACCCTTTCATGTTCCTGCCCGGAGACGACTGGCGCGGGAAGAACGTGTTCAACCCGTCCTATTTCGCGCCGCACCAGTATCGCCTCTTCGGTGAAGTCTCGGGCAACGTCCGCGGCTGGGAGCAGGTCATCGACCGCGGCTACGAGATCCTCGAACGCTGCCAGATGGGGTCCGAGGAAGAGAAGAACGGTTTAGTTCCAGCGTGGTGCGACTGGGACGGGAAACCCGTCGAGGCCTTCCCGGGCGCCATGATGAATCACCAATACGACTCGGCGCGCACCCCTTTCCGCATCGCCCAGGACTACATCGAAAACGGCGACGAGCGCGCTCTCCGTTACCTCAAACGCATCAGCCGCTTCTACGCGAGCGTCGGCGCAGAGCAGATCGTCGACGGTTACGAGCTCGACGGCACGCCCGCGCCGGATCCCAACGCGAAGCGCCCGAACCCCGGTTCAGCGGTCTTCGTCGGTCCCGCTGCGGTCGCCGCGAGCCATGACCCGGCCTATCAGGATTTCGTCGACGCTTGTTATCGGCGGATCCGAAAGGGCGATCTTTTGGCCCGGAGCCGCTACTACAACCACTCCTGGACCGTGATGTCCCTGCTCATGCTGACCGGTAACTTCTGGAATTTCCCGGCCCGGCCGACGGACTGAGCGCAAGTACGAGGCGCCCGGGGCGTCCCCTTTCGCCTCCCCCGCGATTCGAGTCGACGCCGAGCGGAAGCCTGCCGGAAACTCGGGGCGAGCAGAACAGAGGTGTGGGTGCAGAACCAGCGTCTCCCGCCGCGCCTCCTTCCGAACGATCGGTCGATGTCGACGCTCCCCTCGGCATGACCGGGCGCATCACACGCGCCGACGTTGCGATCCAAGATCTCGGTGCATGCCGTTACCCCTCTCCCGTCGCAGCGCACCTCGGCGACCGGGCCATGCTCTTCGTAGGCGCCGCCGACAAGGTTCTCGTCAATGACTGCCTCTCGGACCTGAGCTCCTATCACGGGGACGTCAATCGGCTCCCCGCCTTCGAGCTCGCCGGCCCTAGAAATCAGATCTTCTTCGATCCTCGCACGGCGCGCGCGGGTATCGTGACCTGTGGGGGACTCTGCCCGGGCCTGAACAACGTCATCCGAGGCATCGTCTTCGAGCTCTGGTTTGGTTACGGCGTGAAGAAGATCCAGGGCTTCCGCTACGGCTACGAGGGGCTGGTCCCGAGCGGTCGCCCTCCCATCCCACTCACACCCGAGGTCGTCGACGCCATCCACCACCAGGGAGGGACCCTGCTGGGTTCCTCCCGGGGCAATCAAGATCCAGCGGTCATGGTCGACACCCTCGAGGCTTACGGCATCGACGTGCTGTTCGTGATCGGCGGCGACGGCACCATTCGGGGCGCGATGAGCATCGTCGAAGAGTGCAAGCGGCGCGCCTCGAAGATCGCCGTCGTCGGCATTCCGAAGACCATCGACAACGACATTCACTTCATCGACCGAAGTTTCGGCTTCGAGAGCGCCTATTCCGCATCCGTAGAGGTGATCCGAAGCGCCAAGGTCGAAGCCCTCTGCGCCCGGGACGGGATCGGTCTCGTGAAGCTCATGGGACGTCATAGCGGGTTTGTGGCGTGCCACGCGGCCCTCGCGTCGACCGACGTCGATCTCGTGTTGATCCCGGAAGCTCCATTGGTTTTGGACGGTCCGCGCGGGGTGCTCGCCTATCTGGAACGCGTCTTGGACCGCCAGGGGCATGCAGTGATCGTCGTCGCGGAAGGCGCAGGGCAGGACCTGTTTCAGCCCGGGGACGACGCAAGGGACAAGAGCGGCAACGTCAAGCTCAAAGACATTGGGGTGCTATTGAGGGACGAATTCGCTCGTCACTTCCGACAGAGCGGTCGCGAGACAACACTCAAACACATCGACCCGAGCTACCAGATCCGGAGCGTACCCGCCTCCCCTTCCGATAGCGTTTACTGCTGGAATATGGCGCGGAACGCAGTCCACGCGGCCATGGCAGGGAATACCGAGATGCTCATCGGGCGCTGGCACGGGCGTTTCGTGCATGTCCCGATGCCGCTCGCGACGCGCAGCCAGAAGCACGTCCTGCCCGGCGAAGACCTGTGGCTCAGCGTCGTCGAGTCCACCGGACAACCCCGGCTGTTCGGTGAGAGTCGCCTTTGAAAATGAAGAAGTTTCAGAGGGCCGGGCGCGAGGCTGAAGTTTCGTCTGTCACACAATCGTCACCGATGCGTAGTCAATCGTCACAGAATGTCGCGCCCGAAGTCGGCGCCCACACTCGTCGACACGTTTGGCATTCATTTCCTTCTTCCCAGACGGCGTTCGAGCGGTATGGTGAGCGCGTGTTGCTGATTTCAGACGGTTTGAGCCCCTTTGGCGCAACCTCTTCTCTACGCAAATTCTTGCGGGCCGTGGTCCTCTCCACCGGCATGACGCCGCTGCTCGTCGCCCCCGCCTTCGCCGAAGACACGGACCCCAGCCGACGCGCCCGGGGTGAGAAGCTCCCTGATCTTGAGCGGGTGCTCGCGGTCGTCGCAGATAACGCTCCGGAAATTCAGCGAGGGAAAGCCTTCGTGAACGCGAGCCGAGCGACCATGGTGGGCGCCAAGCTGCCCCCGATCGGCAATCCTGATTTTCAGGTCTTCGGTGAGAGTGGGAACGTCGACGGCTCGAACGTCACCCGCGACGTGTTCATCGACGGCACCATGACGGTGCCGTGGGAGATCTGGGGACAGCGGAGCAAGCGGATCCGCGAGTCTGAGGCCTATACCGGCCTCGCGCAGGCTACCCTCGGCTCCCAAAAAGCCAGCGCCCTGGCGGGCGCGGTGACGACCTACGGCAACATCGTCGTCTCGCACGCGCGCATCGACGTCCTCCGCGACACGATCCAAATCGCAAGCGACGAAGCGGAGATCTACCAGGCTCGGGCCGAGGCAGGCGACGCCACTGTGCGCGACTCCCGCGTTGCTATGGTCGAGCTCGCGCGCAACCGCGTCCTTTTGGCGGAAGCACAGGCGGACCTGAGGACGAGCCTGGCTGCGCTCACCCGCCTCACCAAAAAGAGCTTCGAAACTCACCCCGACGTCTCGCCAGAACCTCCCTGGCGCCGTCCCCCGCCGCCGAC
>NASX01000071.1 GCA_002085155.1 Sorangiineae bacterium NIC37A_2 | reverse complement strand
CCCCTGCGTCGAGGTTCACTGCCGCGCAGGCAGCTGAGAAAAGATTTGGCAGACCATCCTCATGAGGATGGTTGTTCACTGCCGCGCAGGCAGCTGAGAAATCGAGCGCAGCCATGCGAACGCGCCCGAGCTCGTTCACTGCCGCGCAGGCAGCTGAGAAATCCCGGCACAGGTCGCATCGGCACTCCTCGTCGTTCACTGCCGCGCAGGCAGCTGAGAAAGTTAGAGGGGTGCTCGGCGCATCACTCGGCGAAGTTCACTGCCGCGCAGGCAGCTGAGAAAGACGGCGACTCCCGAGTCGTGACGCAGGCTGAGTTCACTGCCGCGCAGGCAGCTGAGAAACTGAGCGTCACGCTCGACGAGTCGACGGTGAGGTTCACTGCCGCGCAGGCAGCTGAGAAAAATT
Organism: Sorangiineae bacterium NIC37A_2; assembly: GCA_002085155.1. Taxonomy (GTDB): domain Bacteria; phylum Myxococcota_A; class Polyangia; order Polyangiales; family Polyangiaceae; genus NIC37A-2. Next base: position 14,413 of record NASX01000071.1, on the reverse strand, counting down.
GCCGACGCAACGGCATCCGCGAGGGAGAGTTCACTGCCGCGCAGGCAGCTGAGAAAATCCAGTCGCTGGGCAGCGTCATCTCAGCGAGGTTCACTGCCGCGCAGGCAGCTGAGAAACCGCGAGAAGGCGAAAGGCCCCCGGCCGAAGCGTTCACTGCCGCGCAGGCAGCTGAGAAAGTCCCGCCTTCGGCATCGTTTCGATGGGTCTCGTTCACTGCCGCGCAGGCAGCTGAGAAAACGAGGACTTGAGCGTATGCCCGGCGGCCGCAGTTCACTGCCGCGCAGGCAGCTGAGAAAGGTCACGGATGCGACGGTGAACCTGCGAGCTCGTTCACTGCCGCGCAGGCAGCTGAGAAATGATAGACGGCGCCCTCAGCGTCGAGCTCGTCGTTCACTGCCGCGCAGGCAGCTGAGAAATCCACTCGACCAGTAATTCGGGTCCGGCCATCGTTCACTGCCGCGCAGGCAGCTGAGAAACTCCTCGAGGGCCTCATCCGCGGCGTCCCACGGTTCACTGCCGCGCAGGCAGCTGAGAAATCAACACGAAGAATGCCCCTCAGCTCCTTCTCGTTCACTGCCGCGCAGGCAGCTGAGAAAAGCCTGAAAGTCCTTCCGGTTGCGCTCGGAGTGTTCACTGCCGCGCAGGCAGCTGAGAAAATCCCGAGAGCGGAGAGGTCACGACCGACTCCGTTCACTGCCGCGCAGGCAGCTGAGAAATCAATCAGAAACACGTCGCTCTCAATCTCCTCGTTCACTGCCGCGCAGGCAGCTGAGAAATCGACGCAGGGGCGCCCCTCAACGAAGGCATAGTTCACTGCCGCGCAGGCAGCTGAGAAATTCGCGCGGTCGACGGCTCGTTTGCTCGAGTCGTTCACTGCCGCGCAGGCAGCTGAGAAATCCTGAAGAGGTGTTCGCCGCCGAGTCGATCGGTTCACTGCCGCGCAGGCAGCTGAGAAAGAGTCGGCCTCGGGCGTCTTGGAGTGCGACGTGTTCACTGCCGCGCAGGCAGCTGAGAAAAAGCTCAGAATCAACTCTTCGTTAAAATTTGTGTTCACTGCCGCGCAGGCAGCTGAGAAAGGGAAAGCCCCGACCTTTGTCCATGTCTGATAGTTCACTGCCGCGCAGGCAGCTGAGAAAACCAAGTCCGAAAGAGAGCGCAGCACGGGCAGGTTCACTGCCGCGCAGGCAGCTGAGAAAACCAAGTCCGAAAGAGAGCGCAGCACGGGCAGGTTCACTGCCGCGCAGGCAGCTGAGAAATCCTGAACCGTGGTCACCCGCATCCCTTGCATGTTCACTGCCGCGCAGGCAGCTGAGAAATGCTGATGTAACGGCGTTACACCGCGCGAACTGTTCACTGCCGCGCAGGCAGCTGAGAAATGTGACCCCGCGCCGATCTACTACGTGCGCCGCGTTCACTGCCGCGCAGGCAGCTGAGAAAAATTGCGCGCGCTTCGCTGACTGAGTATTCCGGCCGGACCCGATCAGCGATTCCGGTCATCCGATCACTGATTCCGGCACGGGGTTAAGCGAGCGGTTTCCTCGCGCTGCGTCATTCGCGTGCACTGCGCGTGTTGACGTGCTCGGGCGTTCGATTACTGTACAAGAGCGCAGTATCCATGGTCCAGCCGCTCCTTTTCCCCGCCGCCGTGCCCGAATCCGTTCGTCGTCTCATCGAGCTCTTCGAGAAGCGCTCCGAGGAATTGCGCTTTCCGGGCGTCGATTTCACGCGTCTCGCTGAAGCCGTCCAGGACATCCAAGCCGAGCTCGCCGAGCAGGAACGCGCCCAGGCGGCGCTCACGAAAGCCCAAGAAGAGGTGGCTCGTCGCCAAAGAGAGCTCCTCGCGCTCTCGAAGCAAGCCCACGCCTACGCGACGATTTTCGCCCAAGGCGAGCCTGAGCTCTTGGCCGAGCTCGCGGCCATGTCGATCGGGGAAAGTGAGCGGCCCGCGCGCAGGTCGCGCCAGCGCTCCGCAAGCGAGGACCCTGCCAAGAGCGGCGGATTCCTCGAGCCCACTACGGCGAATCCGCCCGAGGTCGCCGAGAGCGCGTCTGCCGTCGACGACGCAGCGGAGTGACATTTCGGCAACGAGGCGCCGAGCGAGAGTGCCCCTCGAGCGCCTTCCGTCGAGCGTCCCTCGCGTGCACCGCGTCCCTCGAGTGCACTCCATCTCTCGGTTGTACCTCGCGTGCACCCCCGTCTTTCGGGGTGCACCTCGCGTGCGCTCCGCGAGACATATGAGCGATGGATGAGAGTCTCTCGGCTGCGAGCGACCCCCACCGGAGCGATCTGCGTCCGCCGGGGGGGGCTCGCGTCGTGGCAGCTCATCGAAGTCACCCAACGTGCCGGTGCGACCCTTCTGGAGTTTCGTGGCGCCTAACGAGGACCTGGGCGACGCGCCGGCACGACCCTTTTTAGGTCAGGCCAAGATCTCACTCTCGAGGCGCTGGTAACTATCCTCCATGCCATGTTCCATGCCGCTCTCGAGCATCATGCGCCGCGATTCGGAGTTCGGCACCGTCATCATCATCTTGAGCAAGGTCCCTGTGCCATCGGGCTCGAAGGTTGTCACGACGTGGTTATCGGGGGTCGGATCGGGGAGATGCATGCGCTCGACGTGTTCGATGCGTGAGTGGGGCGTGAGCGATACATATTCTCCGGTGAGGTAGAAGCCGTGCCCGTCGCCATTTCTCCACTCGAAGCGGATCTTGCCGCCGGGCCTGGGGTCGTTGATACAGACCGGCATGGTCCAGCCGGGCGGGCCGAGCATCCAGCGCTGGATGAGGTCAGTTTCGACGTGGGCGCGGTAGACGGCCTCGGGGGGCGCGCGGAACCGCCGAGTGACGAGGACCTGGTTTTCTCCGATTGTGGTGAGTTCGAGCTTCATCGGTCTGCCTTTCTTCTGGTGGGTCTTCTTGTGGTGGGTCTTCTTCTGGTGGGGGATGGGGAGAACAAAGTTCTTCCAAGAGCGTGTCGAGGCGCGCGTAGTTCGTCTCGAGCGCGACGCGGAGCGCGCTGAGCCATGTCTCGATTTCGTTCACGCGCTCGGCCTCCAGCCGAAAGATCCGCTTCGTGCCTTCGGCGCGCCGGTGGATCAGTTTGGCCTCTTCGAGAACGCGGAGGTGATGCGAAATGGCGGGTTGTGAGAGGGCGAAGGGGCGCCCGAGTTCACTCGCCATCCGTTCGCCGCGCGTGAGCTCGAGTACGATCGCTCGCCGGGTCGGATCGGCGAGCGCAGCGAAGGCAGCGTCCAAGTGGGAAGCGTGGGGGGGCATGGGTGGACTCAAGGGCGACGAGGAAGAGCAGCTGGGCGAGCCGGAGCGGCCGGGCGATCCGGAACGGCCGCTTCGGAACGGCCGCTTCGGAACGGCCGCTTCGGAACGGCCGCTTCGGAACGGCTCTGGAAGTTCAAATATGGTTTATATTGAGGATGGTCGATGTTCAAGGGGGCCTGGGACGGGCCACCTAAACTCTGGAAAGTCCACAGCTTAGTAAGCGCCTCATCCTCACAGGCGGCCCACAAATCCTCGCGAGCCGCGGCGGCGAGGCGCATCTCAAGCTCCCGCCCGCTCGCCCTTGAGGGCGGACGAGAGCTCGGCCGCGGCATTTGGGTGGCGTGCTCTAGTTGCCGAGCGAAGCGACGAGCTCGGCGCTCTCTTCGTCCGAGAGATCGGCGGCGACCGCGTAACCGACGCCTTGTCGCTCACAAGCGGCGATCGAGTAGCCGCGACGCTTTCCGACGAAGACGGCGCGATTCCCGACGACGCGAGGCTCGAGGTCACGCATAGTGCGCAGCGGCAGCTCGTTCGGATCGTAGACGTAGAAGGTCACGCGACGACCTGCGAGAGAATAGTAGAGGGAAGCAGCGCTCGCGCTCTTCACGTGGACGATCTCGGCGCCTTCGAAGCGGGCGCCATAACGCCCAAGATCAGGCTCACGAATCGGCAGACCGAGGGTCGGCTCCATAGCCGAGAGAGAAGCGCGGTCGCGGATGCTCGGCTCTTTCAGAGCGGAGTGATGTTGCACAAGGGCTTCGACGAGCTGGTCGGTGGAGGCAGCAGCGCCCACGTAAGGCATACGTGCTTCGAGCTTTACGTCCGAGCCCCGGACGCGATTTGCGCTGAAGCTAAACCAAAACGCCGCCGCTGCGACAGCAGCGAGCGGCGTAATGGTGGACCAGGAGAGAGGGAGGCCTTCGGCTCGAAGATGGGCTTGGCGGGTCGCTTCCTCGGTCAGGGTGTGCTTGAGCCGGGAGGCGAACTCGGCGGAGATCGTGTCTTTGGCGCAACAAGAGCGCGTGAGACACTTCACGGCGTTCTGCAGCTCGAGCTCTTTCTGACAGGGAAGACAATCGCTGAGATGAGCCTCGAGATCGAGAGCTCGCTCCTGACTCAGCTCTGAATCGGAGTAGGCTTCAAGATACGCGCGGGCTTCACAACACTTCATACGCCAACAACCTTGCGCTTGCGGAACGCGTCGAGAGAGATCGCGTTCTCAGGGGCTGCTTCGGCCTCGTGCACCTCAGAGGGAGGTGCACTCTGCTCGAGCAGCCCGAGAGCCTGTGCCTGGCTTGCAAGACGGTTCTTCAAGATTCTTCGTCCACGATGCAGTCGTGACATCACAGTCCCGATCGGACACCCGAGGGCGTCTGCGGCTTCTTTGTACGACAGCTCTTGGACGTCGACCAGCAGCACGGCCAGTCGGAAATCTTCAGGCAGCTCTATCAGCGCGTCCTGGATCTCGCCTTCGAGCATCGAGCGCTCGGCGGTGGCGAGGGGCTCTCGGAGCGAACGGAGCGACGCGGTTCCGGTCCACTGGTCGCTGACCGGATCGAGGGACTCCGCCCCCAAGAGAGAACGCTCAAGGACGCCGCGCTTGTAGCGATTGATGTAGGTATTGGTGAGGATACGCAGGAGCCAAGCTCGGAGGTTCGTGCCCTCGGTGAACTGGTGCCTCGCGCGCAGGGCCTTGAGCAAGGTGTCCTGGACGAGGTCCTCGGCGTCGCTCGGCTTTCCCGTCATACGGACGGCGACCGAATAGAGGGACTGAGCGTGCGAGAGGGCGTTGGTCTCGAAGTTGAGCTCAGCGGTTTCGTCTTTGGGGGTAGCCTGCCAGAACATTCACATCTCCGTGCAATAGCGGGACTCGCTATGAGGGCCGCTATTGTCCAACTTGGGTCCGGGGCACCCATTGTCAATTCGACCGCGCTCAGGAGGAACTAGCACCGACCGCGGGTTATTCCGCCATTTCCCGCTTTGACGGGCGATCTGGGTGCTTTTGTGGGGCCACATAGGGCCAAAAGATTGAAGAAATTTGAGGATGCGGCACACCTAGGGCGCCCCCAGCACCGGCCCGGGCGCCCCCCCGATCAGCGCACTTACATAAGTGAAGGGCAGCGAATCTCCAGCTGACCGGCTCGGCTCTGCGCAGCGCAGCGCGAGTTTCGCTGAAAATTTCCCTCTTTTCGAGCGCTTCCCGTAGAAGAACCAAGATTGACTCGGGTCTTCGTCGCGTGCGGCCTCAAGGGCCCCTTTTTCGCGGGCATGTGGGCGCTCCTGCTCTGCCTTCTTGCGCTCCTCGGCTGCGCTCGCGATCCGCTCCCGGGTCTCATTGAGCTGACCGGGATTTCGACAGATTCGGTCGAAGCGCACGCGGATTGGTCCGTGCTCGGTCGAGGCTTCCCACCTCGGCGTCCCGTGACCGTGACTCTGCGGGGCAAGGTCTACGCCCCAGGTCAGAAGCCATCGCCTGTGACCCTGCGTCTCGCGCGCCACTCGGACTCGCGCACGCGCATTGCTCTCGCGCCGACTCCAGAAGATCTCGCTCGGCTCGCGGGCGACGAGCCCCATGTCACTTTCCGCGGCGAGATCCAGGCAGAGTTCGCTCCCGTGCGCCCCGGTGGTCCGCCGCTCGGAGCAGTTTTGTCCGGTGTGGTGTTCGATGTGCACGTGCGCGGCGCGACGCGCGCGGCTCCCGAGGACGTGAGCGCTTTCTTAGCGCATGTCGGCCTTGAGCTCGGGCCGCTCATGACAGTGACGGCGGTGCACGTCGGAGGTCCTGCCGAGGCGGCGGGAGTGCAGGCTGGTGATGTTCTCGTCGAGCTCGACGACGTACGACTCTCGGGAAAGACGGACGTCTTGCCGCGCCCGGGGCGAACTCTCTCGGTCTTGAAGGTATTTCGAGAAGGAGAGCGAGAGAGTCTCACGTTGCTCCTCGATCGACGCGGCTACTCGCGGCCCCACGCGCGCTTTGCGAATCAGAGCGTGAGCGCGCTGGTGGCGGCGACGGTCGCGCTCATTTTCTCGCTGCGTCCGCCGCGCCTCTTCGTGTGGATGCTCTCGGGTTTGTCGGGAGCGCGCTCCTCTGGGAGCCGAACGAGGGGCCGTCCCTCTTACGCGCTCTTGCTCGCGCTCTCGCTTCTTCTTGATTTCTGGGTCTTCCGACTCGCGCGGGAGCGTGAGCTCGGCACGGACGCGGCGCTCCTGTTCATGGTGGGTCTCTTCCTTTCGGGGGCCGCGCTCGTCCTTGCGCCGGGACCCCTAGGGCGCCCCTCGGCCCTGAGGAGCCTCTCTGTCGCGCTCGCGTTCTCTCTCTCGCTTGGAGTCGGCGCGGCGATCGGCCTCGCTCAGCTCGGCGGCCTCAGCTTCGCTATCGCGCGCGACGCAGAGCCCTTCGCCTTCCCTCTCACCCAAAACCCCTGGTCACTGTTCGCCGGGCTCAGCTTCCTCGGCGCCCTGTGTCTCGCCGCGACTTGGCTCAACTTCCTGGGCAAGCGCTCGGCGCCTCTCGGGCGCCTCGGGCTCGTGGTGCTCTCGAGCTACTGGGTGCGGCTCTTTCTCGGTGAGTTCTTCTCGCCCGGTTCGCCTCTCGACCTGTTTTTGACGGGAGCTGTCACGATTGGGCTCTTGGAGCTGTCCGGCGCAGCCGCCGCCGCACTTCCTCGCGCATCTGTGCCGCGCCTTTTTCGACTCGTCCTCGGCGCCGCCACATTGCCCGCCGCTTTGCTCTTCGCCCTTTCGATCCCGCTTGCGAGCTTCCGGATGTACGCAGGCTGGCCGCTCGTGACCTCGCTCTTCCTCGGAGCGCTCGTCCTGCTTCTCTTGCTGGTGCAGGGGCGCAGCGGTTTCCGCCTGGTGCGAGCGGTCGATCCCTGGATTTAGAGCATCCGCTCACAAGTTCCGCCGGGCGCAGCTCGCGGGGGACGTGAGGCGAATCCTGAGCGCGGAGGCGACAGGTTCAGCCGAGCTCAGCGCTCCCGGATCGCGTCGGGGAGCTCGTTTTGATTCTCCTCGCCTGCGGGGAACGCGCTCTCGAGGAGCCCGCCGATGCGCCGGATCACTTCGAGCAGGCTCTCTGCGGCTCGCTTCTGCCTGAGTCCACTGGTGAGCGTCTGGACGTCCTTCTCCCATTCGCCGGCCTCCACGCGCTCGTGGATGCCTCTGTCTGCGAGGATGACGACCTGGTGCTCAGCTTCACTCAGGAGGATCAGCACGCCGCTTCGATCGCGGGTTTCGGTGACACCTTCCTCCGTGAAGGCGCGCAGAGCGCGCTCAAGGACACGGGCACTCTTGATGCGTGTGGGCACGACGAGCCGAAGCAGCGGCCCGACCCCGAGCAGAAAGTAGAAGGGGATCACCCCGAGCGCGAAGAGCGGTAAGAGCCAACCATCGTCGATCGGGGCGAAGCGGAGGAGCTCGGTGACAACAAAGGACAAGACGAGGGCCCAAGTGCCGCGGATCGGGGCGTAGTCGTCGGAACGCTCGGCGAGCACAATGACGAGCTCGCCGGCAGTGTGCGCTTCGGCCGCGCGCACCGCCTCTTGAATGTCTTTCTTTTCTGCTTCGCTGAAGAGACTCATCGCCTGTCACCAGCCCCCCGAAGCGCCGCCGCCACCAAAGCGACCTCCGCCGCCTCCAAAGCCGCGTCCCCCACCGAGTCCGCCCCCGAAGCCGCCTCCGAAGCCGCCACGTCGTCCGCCGAGCCCCGCTCCGAGGCCGCCCATGCCGCCGTACACCATTGGGCCTCCGCCGCCTCCTCCGCGCGCCATGGCGAAGAAGATCAGAGCGAAGATCAGCAGCGGCAAGAGGCGCAGCAGCGCAGGAGCCGGTTGTTTCTCCTCTCCCGGGAGCGCGAGCGCTTCGCCTTCCGCGGCGCGCATGAGCAGCGCAAAGGCGCGCGTGATTCCGCCGTCGAAGTCGTTGGCCTCAAAGGCGGGGCGCAGCTCATTGCGGATGATTTGAGCGGCGGTGGCGTCCGGGATCGCTCCTTCGAGACCGTAGCCGACCTCGATCCGGATCTTCTTGTCCGCTTTGACGACGAGAAGAATCAGCCCATCGTCGCGTTTCTTGTCGCCGAGCTTCCACTTCTCCGCGAGCCGAATGGAGTAGTCCTCGAGAGCTCCGCCGTCGAGCGTCTCAATCGAGAGGAAGGCGAACTGATGTCCCGTGTCCTTCGCGTATTGGGCAAGCTCGGCCTCGAGCCTCTGAGCTGTCTCTTGTGAGAGGACGCCCGCGAGATCATTGACGTGACCCTTGAGCTCCGGGAGCTGAGCCTCGGCGTGGGCCGCCGGGAGCGACCCAAAGAACAAAAGCGCAAGACTGAGCCCGAACCAAAGGAAGAGGTCGAGCGCGCGGCCGAGGGGGCGAGGAGGAGAGAGCTGAACGAACAATGGGAAAACTTCGGTCTTAGAAATTCACTTCGGGAGCACGATCGGCTCCGGGGGTGGTTGCTTCGAAGGTCGGGCGCTCTTTTTTCCCGCGCATGCTGGCGCCGATCGAGGTCGGGAAGTGAAGGACGACTTTGTTATATTCGGCGACCGCGCTGATGTAGCGCTGACGAGCGACGGCGATCCGGTTTTCGGTTCCCTCAAGCTGAGCCTGGAGGTCTTGGAATGCGGCGGTGGACTTGATGTCGGGATACTTCTCGACGACAACCATGAGCCGAGAGAGCGCGGAGCCGAGCTGGCCCTGGGCCTCCGAGAACTGCCGGAGCTTCTCTGGGTCGTCGATGATCGACGAGTCGACCTGCATTTGGCCCACCTTGGCGCGGGCCTGTACGACGCTCTCGAGGGTCTCCCGCTCGAAGTTCGCGCTGCCCTGGACCGTCTTGACCAGGTTCGGGACGAGGTCGGCGCGCCTTTGATACTGGTTCTGAACCTCTGCCCAGCTCGCTTTGACGTTTTCGTCTTGAGTGATCACCTCGTTGTAGCCGCAACCCGTCGCGGCCGGGAGCGCGGCAACGAGGGCGAGGCTGAGAGCAAAGGGAGCGAGAGAACTCGATTTTCTCTGGGGCATGGATCGTTTCATCGCACTTTCGAGGAAGGGTGAGAAGACCCCGGCGCGGGGGGCTTCCATTTCCGTTCAGCAAATCCTGCGCCAAACAATCCGTGGGCTTGGCTGTGGCCGTCCTGCACGCGACTGTCCCGAAGGTCGACTCATCTTGCGCTCACCGTGGTCATGAAGCGCGCGCGGGGGCGGGGCGAAAGCGGTGGCCTCCTGTTTTTCGTTGCCGCGCCGCCGGGCCGAGTTAAGCTGAAACGATGGTCCTCCGCTGGCCTCGCGCTTCAGTTTGGGCATTGTGCTCCTGGTGCGCGCTCGCGAGCGCGCCCGCCTGGGCCCAGCGAGATGTCCCGGGGGTGACTGACCCGGCGGTCTCCGAGACTCTCCTGGGCCGCCTGGAATTGCACGCGGAAGGACTCCACCAGATGGAGAAGCGGGGCTCGTTCCTGCTGTCGGGCAAGATGGACGAGCTCGACGGCAACGGGAGCGTGAGCGGGACGAAGGAGCTCGTGGTGAAGGTCACAGCGCGGCCCACGGCACGGGTGACGGAGATCCTCAAGTACCTCGAGGATGGCGTCGACAAGACCGAGGAGGCGCGGGCGAAGCAGAAGCGCCGCGAAGCGGAGCCGGACGATCCGAAGAAGCGCTTTATGTTGCCCTTCTCGCGCCTGGCGAAGGATCGGTATCGCTTCGAGCTCGCGGAGCGGAACCTGAAGAATCCTTCCCGCGTCCGCGTCCGCTTCATTCCGCTTGAGCGAGCGGAAAATACGTACACAGGCTCCGCTTGGGTCGACCAAGAGCGCGGCGAAATCCTGACGATGATTCTCTCGCCGACGAAGACGCCGATGTTCGTGGACAAAATCGAGCTCTCGGTCGTGTTCGAAAACCAAACCAGCCTGGGCCGTGCTCCCTCGGAAATTTCCTTTGAAGCGCGCGGGAGCCTCCTCTTCTTCAAGAAGCGCTACCGGGGTTCTGCGACGCTCACGGAGACGGAGATCTCATTTTGAGGAAGAAGACGTGAGAGGGCAGCTCGTACCCTCTCACAGATAAGTACACCTATCGCGGAGGCCCGAAGCGTCCGGACCTCAAGCGGGCTTCAGTGGTGATCGGGGTTCGAGGCGAGCCAGTCATCGATCTCTCGTTCAGCCGCTTCTTTGACATAGCCGTATCGCTCCTGCAGCTTACCGACGAGCTGGTCTCGGCGCCCTTCGAGCGCCTTCAGGTCATCGTCCGTCAACTTGGCCCAGCGAACCTTCGCCGCGCCGCTAAACTGTTTCCAATTTCCGCGAATCTGATCCCAATTCATCTTGGCATTCCTTTCTTAGCGGCCGCGAAAGAGCGGCGCGCCCTCGGGTCCCCCCGGGTTCAGCGAGATCCGTGCCAGCGCGAGGAAGGCGGAGAATGGGCGCGAGCGAGCAGGAAGGTGGGGGTTAGGGGACGCTGCGCTTTCCTTCAAACGAAGCGTTTTGCCACGCCTGAGGCAAAAAGAAGCCCCGCGTCCTCTTTCGAGGAGCGGGGCTCAGTCAAATGGGCGCGGAGCGGGCGCAGCCTCGGGCCGCGCGCCGCTCATGGGGCTCACTTCTTCTGGTTGAAGGCCTTGGTGCCGGCGTAGATCGCAGCCTTGTCGAGCTCCTCGGAGATGCGCAGGAGCTGGTTGTACTTGGCGATACGGTCGGTGCGGCTGAGGCTGCCCGTCTTGATCTGGCCGCAGTTCGTCGCGACCGCGAGGTCGGCGATGAACGTGTCGGCGGTCTCACCGGAGCGGTGCGAGCTGACGGCCGTGTAGCCGTTTTTGTGAGCGAGGCGGATGGCGTCGAGCGTCTCGGTCACGGTGCCGATCTGGTTCAGCTTGATGAGGATCGAGTTAGCGATGCCCTTGTCGATGCCGGTCTGGAGGCGCTCGATGTTCGTCACGAACAGGTCGTCGCCGACGAGCTGAACCTGGCCACCGATCTTGTCGGTGAGGAGCTTCCAGCCGTCCCAGTCGTTCTCGTCGAGGCCGTCCTCGATGCTGACGATCGGGTAACGCTTGACGAGGTCGACGTAGACGTCGACGAGCTCAGCGCTCGAAAGCTGCTTGCCGTCGAAGGTGTACTTGCCATCCTTGTGGAACTCGCTGATCGCGCAGTCGAGAGCGAGCGAGACCTGCTTGCCGGGCTCGTAACCAGCGGCCTCGACCGCTGCGAGGATCTTCTGGAGAGCTTCCTCGTTCTTGGCGAGCTTCGGAGCGAAACCGCCTTCGTCGCCGACGGAGGTCGTGTAGCCGTCCTTCGCCAAGATCTTCTTCAGGTTGTGGAAGATCTCAGCGCCGGCGCGCAGAGCTTCGCTGAAGCTCTTGAAGCCGTGGGGCACGAGCATGAACTCCTGGATCTCCATGCCGCTGTCGGCGTGCTTACCGCCGTTGATGACGTTCATGAGGGGCGTGGGGAGAACGCGCGCCTGCACGCCACCGAGGTAACGCCAGAGCGGCAGACCGACCACGTCTGCTGCAGCGCGGGCGGCGGCCATCGAGATGCCGAGGATGGCGTTCGCGCCCATCTTGCCCTTGTTCTTCGTGCCGTCGAGCTCGAGGAGGCGGTAGTCGAGCGTGGGCTGGTCGAGAGCCGAGAGACCGAGCACTGCCGGTCCGAGCTTCTCGTTGACGTTCTCGACTGCCTCGAGGACGCCCTTGCCGAGGTAGCGCTTCTTGTCGCCATCACGAAGCTCTACTGCCTCGTGTTCGCCGGTCGAGGCGCCGCTCGGAACCGCAGCGCGACCGAAGCCGCTCTCGGTCTGGACCTCAACTTCGACCGTCGGATTCCCGCGGGAATCCAAAATCTCTCGTGCGTGGACGTTGATGATTTCTGACATGGTCGCGCTCGCTAACACGAAAAAATCGGGGCCGTAAAGGCGCCCGTCGGCCGGGCCCGCCAGGGCTCGATCGCTCACGGAGCGCGCCTGTGGATCGACGAGAAACCTTTATTTCTAGTGTTTCGGGGCCTTTACGGGCTCAAGCTCATCCCCCTCGTACTTTCCGGACGCACGCTGCGCCCCGGAGCCTCGGCTGCGAGGCGTTTCCGGGCGCGAGCATTTTCCGGGGAGTCCAGCGGAGCTCTTCTTGCGGGTGGTGGCCCTCCCCCGGTCTCGCGCCTCACTGAACAGAGGTCTCCCTCCGTGTTTCCCCGGGCAGCGGCGACCTCCCGCGAAGTGTGCGCTCGCCCGCCCCTCCCTGACGTCCGTCCTCGGCGCTCCCGCGCCTCCGGGCGGCCGTGGGAGGGGCCGAAATCCCGTCTGGGCGCGTGGGGCCCCGTTTTGTCTCAGTCGTCGATCTTGTGAGCCAATAGAGTTCCATCTTCCGCATCGAAGATCAGCTCGTGCTCGAGCCCCCTCTTGTCGAGGATCTCCACCTCGATCACCGCGCGACCGTACTCGAAGTCGCGCTCGACGGACTTCACCGTGCCGCCCGGCACCTCGCGCTTCGCGCGCTCGATGGCTTGTTCAAAGCTGAAGCTGCCCGCCCAAGCGAGGCCAGTCATCGTGGTCGCCAAAAAGAGGGCAGCGAGTGCGGAGGAAAAAGTCTTCTTCATCGTCGTTTCGTCCTTTCAGGGCGTCCGCCAGGCGGGCCTTCCCCCAAGGTGACACCCGTGCCTGAACCGTTTCTGAACAGGAGGAGGCGGCTCTGCTCCGGCGCGAGGAGCGTGGAAGAGCCGCTCGGAGCGGCGCGTAGTGGCGCCTTTCTCTGGGAAATGAAGCCTTTTACGATGAGGTATGGAGTGGATGCGTGGAAAGAAACTGGCCGTCGGGGGAGCGCTCGTGGCGGCGTGCCTCGGGGGCTGCGAGAAAAAGACTGACAGCCCCGGAGGCGCTGAGAAGGCGCAGGCGTCTCGTGGGACCGAGGAGGCACCGGGCCCGGAGGGGTCCTCCGCGAAGCCGAAGGCTGCCAAGAGCACCGAACCTACCTATCTGGTCCCGCCGACGCAGTACGGGGAACACGATGTCATCCGCGATGTGCTGGTCTCGGGCAGCGACGTCTACTTCGTGACGCTCACTGAGCTCTACCGCGTTCCTCTCGCCGGCGGCACGCCGACTTTGATCGGAAAGACGCTCGGGATGACGCTAGCGGGAAAGTTTGTTCTTTGGGAGGACGGGGAGCGTCTGATCGCTCAATCCCCGAGCGAGCCGATCTTCATGGAGACCCCGAAAGCAGGCGGGCCCTGGAAGACGTTCTTGGACCTGACTCCGAACAAGGTGGGCGGAGGTCGGAGCGCGATGGCGCGCCTCTTCGACGACCTCAAGAAGGGGGAGAAAAAGCGAGCGACGTTCGCGGACTTTGACGGGACGGACTTCTACTTCTCGCTCCAAAACGTGGGCGCGATGTCTTCGGTGTCGTCGTCTTCGATCCTGAAGGTTCCGCTGAAAGGTGGATCGCCCGAGTTGCTGCTCGACACGCCCGGCGAGATCGACGAAGTGCACCGCTACGGAAAGGATATCGTCTTCAAGTTTACGAAGCCTCCGAGCGCTGAGCAGCTCGCCGAGTACGACAAGGCGCGGAAGAAGTCCCCCTACACGCCGAAGCCGAAAGGTCCGACCGGTGTGTTTGCGCTCACACCCGGCGCGGGAGAGCCGCGTCTGCTCATGAACCTGACGCACATGATGTCGTCGCTGATCTTGGTGGGCGACGAGTCGCAGGTGATCCTGAGCGGGTTTGAGGAAGGCGACTTCAAGCGAGGAGGGACCTTCCGCGTTTCTTTGGCGGGAGGCGCTCCCCAGAAGATCGATGCCCGGCCGTTTTCGGGGGAGGGATTTGTCTACGGTGACTCCTTCGTGATCGCGGGTTCGGCTTCGGCGCAGCCCGGAGCGCTCAAGGCTGGCGAAGTAGTCCTGGTCGTCCCGAGAGCTCGCGGACAGAACCGTCAGGTCATAGCTCTCGTCGACGAGTGGACGACTCATGCTCGTGCTCTCGCGGGCGACACGCTCCTCCTCTGTCGCTACAGCGAGCGAGACAATCGCGCGGCGGTCGTGCGCATTTCACTTACGCCCTAAGGTGGCTCGGAGAGAGGGAGGTCGCGGCCGCGCTACTCCGCTCCTTCGACCCTCGCTCTTGTCGAGCGGGTGGCAGGAGAGAAGCGCGTGCCGCGAGTAGAGATGGTGGGACGGGG
>NASX01000027.1 GCA_002085155.1 Sorangiineae bacterium NIC37A_2 | reverse complement strand
GCATCCTCGGTCCTTTCGGTTTGGTCTAGACACCCAAAGCCTACGGGAACCGGGCGATGCCCTTACTTATTGAAATGACCCACCCTGGGGCGACAAGAGCCCTCGGGGCACCTTACCTACTGCGCTCAGTCACGGCGACCTCGGAGTCGCTGAGCATCGAGGCGATTTTGGCGCTCAGTTCGGCGCGGCTGAAGGGCTTTTGGAGGTAGCGGCTCTGGTGGGGGAGGGGCTCGGAGAGCGGGAGCTGGTCGGCGGGGTAACCGGACAGGAAGAGGACCTTGAGGTCGGGGCGTCTCCTCCAGAGTTCGGCGGCGAGAGAGGGGCCCGTCAGGCCGGGCATGACGACGTCCGAGATCAGGATGTCGAAGTCGTTGCCGCTGAGGGAGAAGACCTCAAGCGCATCCTTGCCTGACTTTGCATCGATGACGGTGTGGCCGAGGGACTCGAGGAGGCGGTGGGTGGCGTTGCGCACGGCTTCTTCGTCCTCAACGAGCAGAATATGAGCGGAGGATGAGGGGCGAGTGCTGATGCGCTTTTCGGCGGGAGCCTTCGCATCGACGGTTCGAGGCAGGTAGACCCGGAACGTCGAGCCCCGACCGAGTTCGCTTTCGACGTCGACGTAGCCGCGACTCTGCTGGACGATGCCGAGGACGGTGGCGAGACCGAGCCCGGTGCCGAAACCCTTGGTAGTGAAGAAGGGCTCGAAGATCCGCTGCACCACTTCCGGGCTCATGCCCGCGCCCGTGTCGCTCACCGAAATCACCACGTAGTCGCCTGCTGGGATCTCGACCGGGCCTGAGACGAGAGGAGCCTTGAGCGAACGGCTTTCAGTGACGATCCGAATCTGACCTCCGTCGGGCATCGCTTCGCTCGCGTTCGTCACAAGATTCAAGAGAATCTGCTCGAGGCGCGACTCGTCGACTTTGATCTTGTCGGTCGAGG
The DNA here is from genome assembly GCA_002085155.1 of Sorangiineae bacterium NIC37A_2. Taxonomy (GTDB): domain Bacteria; phylum Myxococcota_A; class Polyangia; order Polyangiales; family Polyangiaceae; genus NIC37A-2. Next base: position 68,110 of record NASX01000027.1, on the reverse strand, counting down.
GATCGAGCTCGAGGACGAGCTCCGTTGTTGCCGGCAAGAGTCTCCGGAGCAGCGGCTCGAGCTCCCGGACCTTCTCCGCGGGACACAGGACGACCGGCGAGAGGAGCTGTTTCCGCCCAACCGCGAGGAGCTGTTGAGTCAGTTTGGCAGCGCGGGTCGCGGCGTCTTCCACCCGGAGCAACTCCTCCCGGGTCAAAGGAGAGAGCTCCTGCTGGCGGAGCAAATTCTCCGAGCTGCTCAGAATCACAGTAAGTAGATTGTTGAAGTCGTGGGCGACGCCTCCCGCCAAACGTCCGACGGCCTCGAGGGAGCGAGACTCGAGCACGCGGGCCTCGAGAGCGAGACGAGCGACGTGGGCGCTGTGTTCTTCCGCTTCAGCGCGCAAGGTCTGCCGGGCAGCATCGCTCACCGCTCGGAGCAGGACGTGGGTGATCACCGCGACCAGGACGAGCTGGAACGTGATCTCAGCCCAGGCCTGAAAATGCCCCATGTGGGTCAGGGCCGGGCCCTGGAGCGCGAATCCGCCCACGATGAGGGAGCCGAGGCCGCTCAAGATGAAGGCTCCGCGCGAGCCGCCACAGAGCGCCGCCAGGACGACCAGCGTCATATAAGCGAGCATCGCCGGCGGGTTCGCGATACCCCCGCGGACCGCGACAATGCCCGTGATGAGCGCGAGCGGGCCGAGACAGACCAGGGTCCCCGCCCAGGTCGGGTGCTCCTTGTAGATCTTCAGGCAGAGCGCGAACACTCCGAGCAGAGCGACGTAGCTGACGATCACGCTCCACGGTTCGTCGCGGAGCCAGGCTGTCGCGAGGAGGAACAAAACGAAGCCGCCAGCGCTGAGCGAAAACGCGCGGATCGCAGTTGCACGGCTCTTGGAAAGAAGCTTCTCAGTCGCCGCGTTGAGGTCGATCACTCCGAGACGAAGGTACGTGAAAGGGCGAGCGGCGCCAACCGATCGCTACTTTGGCGATTTCGAGCGGGCGCGAGCGAGAGGCTTGCAGCGTCGTTCATAGCCGGCTCTCGCGGGTCATGGCGGGGTCGGTGGAGGTAGGGAACGCGCGAATCTCAAAATGAGATATCGAAGTGCCGCGGGCCATTTTTCCGCGCTCTTGTGGGGCGATTTTGTCGTCGGCGTTCGCGAGGTGAGGGGGGCGGGATGGTGCGGGAGGACGAGGAGAGCGACACGCGGAATGTGAGTCGTCTCAGAGCAGCTCCGAGAAAAGCGGCGCAGAAAATAGGACGCTGGCGGTGGTGCAGGGCGGTCCAAAGGAAAAGCGGCACCGGAGGGGTTCCGGTGCCGCTTCTCGGACCTTCACGAGCGCCGCTTCCGCGGCGCTCGCTCCGGATCATTCCTCGGGTAGCTCCTCGCACTCCCCCTTCTTTGCGGCGGTGATCCCTGCCGCGGCGGCGACACACTCGCTGGAGTACGTCTTCCCATCGCAGCCACAGACGGGATCGTAGACCGCGTCACAGGCGTCAGGGATGACCAAACATTGCCCCGTGAGAGCCTCGTTTGTATCTCCGCAGGTGGGGTCGTTGCAGTAGTATCCGTCGGCGCAAGCGACGTCCGCGACTCCGCCGCAGGGCTCTTTGGTGTCGCAGGCGCCGAGGGAGAGGATCGAGGTGCCGGCAGCGGCGGCCATGCAAGGGTTGGCGTAGGTCACGCCGTCGCACCCGCAGACCCGATTGAGCTCCTTCGTGCAGCCTTCGGGGATCGGGCGACAGATGCCCTGTTGGTCACCACTGCCGCACTGGGTCTCGGGGGAGAAGTGACAATATTCCCCCCTTTCGCAGCTAATTCCCAGGAGTCCACCACACACCTTGCCAGGGTCTTCGCACTCGCCCGACGACGCCACCGACACGCCGTAGCTGTGAGCGACGCAGCTACTCGAATAGGTATTACCGTCGCAGCCGCAAACAGGCGCGTAAATGTCGGGGCAAGCCACGGGGAGAGCCTCACAGGTTCCGGTTTGGTCCCCCTGGCCGCAGGCGGCTTCGGGCTCGTAGACGCAGACGGTTCCCTTCGGACAAGTCTTGCCTATTAGGCCGCCGCAGACTTCCTCTTCGGCGCATTCTCCGGGCGCGCTCACGGAAACGCCGTGCATCTGCGCTTCGCACTCGTTGCCATAGGTCTTGCCGTCGCAGCCGCAGACAGGATCGTAGACGGCGTCGCAGGCTTTGGGACGTGGAGCGCAGGTTCCGGGACCATCCGCTGCGCCGCAGCGCGCGGAAGGAGGGAAGTGACAGAACTCGTCCTCACCGCACTCGTCTTCTGCGCGGCTCCCGCAGGAAGCTCCCGCCGGTTTGCACTCGCCTTCCGAAGAGACAGAGGTTCCTGCCGAGCGGGCGACGCATTCGTTTTCGTAGGTCTTGCCGTCGCAGCCGCAGACGGGCGCGTAGATCTCGGGGCACACGTCCGGGCGCGGCCTGCAAACGCCTGTCTGGTCGCCCGCACCGCAGCGCGCGCTTTCCTCGAAGGAACAGAACTCTCCCTTGTCACAGGCGGCGCCGCTGAGACCTCCACAGAGGACGTCACCGCCGTCCTTGCAGGCGCCATTCTTCGCGACGGAGACGCCGGCCATGTGTGCGGCGCAGGTGTTGCCGTAGGTCTGATCGTCACAGCCGCAAACCGGCGAGTACTCGAGGGTGCAGAGCTCGGGGAGCTTGGTGCAGACTCCCGTTTGATCTCCGGCGCCACAGCTCGCTTTGTCGTCGTAGAGACAGAACTCGCCCTTGCCGCAGCTCGTGCCGACAAGCCCGCCGCAGACCTTGGGCTCGGGACCGTCGCAGCTGCCGTTCTTTGCGACGGAAACGCCAGCGGCGTTCGCTGCGCATTTGTTTTCGTAGGTCTTGTCATCGCAGCCGCAGACGGGCGCGTAAATTTCGGGACAGGCGTCGGGGAGCAAGGTGCAGGTCCCTTCGCCTCCACATTGACTGTCGAACTCACAGAACTCGCTCGAGGAGCATTCACTCGACTTCTCACAGCTCGCGCTGTTGTCGCCGATGCGTCCGACTTCACAGCCCTTGGCACCGAGCAAAGCCGGAACCAAAAGTGCCCACCCCAAAGCTTGGAGGACGCGGGCTCGGCCTTGTTCTCCTTGTTTCCCTAAGATTTTTCGCCAGTTGTCCATGATGATTGTCCTCTCAGTGCTCTCGTTCTTCGGTTCCTGAGATAAGTTGGTTGTGATGGGTCAGTCGCGCTGCGCGGAGATGCGCGCGCGGAGGCGTTCGCGCTCGGGGGAAAGGGCCCCTTGCGGATACTTTTGAGAGTGAAGAGAGAGAAAGCGCTCGGCGGCCTTCTGATCGCCGCGCTGCACCGCCAAAAGAGCGCTCTCCATGAGCTGGGTCTCCTCCGCGAGCTCGCTCGCCGGGCTCAAGGCAGGTGATCTTCCGGTGATTTCCGGCTCCTTCGCCTCGAGTATTCTCTGACTTGGCTTCGAGGGAGCTGGGGCTCGCGTCTTCGGCAGCTCGGCCGCGTCAGGAGCATCCGGGGCTCTCGGCAGTTCGGCCTCCGGCTCCGGTGGGCGCTCGATCATGCGCGCTTGAGCGGGAGGTTCGACAGAGAGGTTTTCGTGCACCTGTGCCCTCGGCGACGGCTCTTCAGAACCGGACAACAATGCTGGGCCGACGAGGGCGCCGCCTCCGAGCGTAACGGTCACAAGCACGGCCTTGGTGGTTGTGGTGAGTCCCCAGAGCTTCCCGACGAGGGTCGTGGCCTCGGGCGCGTGGGCGCTGAGTCCTCCTCCGCTCGCTTCGAGACCCGCCGCCTCGGCTCCGAGGGTCGCGCTCGCGGCGCCGACGAAGAGCCCTGCGCTGATGAGCTGCTTCTTGACCCGTTCCTGGTCCCTCTCGCTCGGCAAGTCCTCTCGGAGCGCGGAGATCAGGTCGTCGATATCGTGTTTGTGCGCTGGCATGGGGAATCTCCTCGAGGGCTAATCTTCGGCCTGTGGAGCTCGTTCGAGCTCACGCACGCGCGCGGCGAAGGCCTTTTTGGCCGCGCGGATACGGGAGTAGACGGTGTTCAGAGGGACACCGAGGATCGGCACCATCTCGGGCGCCGACAGACCTTCGATGGCCGAAAGCACAAAAGCCTCACGCTTCTGTTCGTCGAGCTCGTCGAGGGCGCGCTGGGCGAGGCCCAGTTTTTGCCGCTTCTCGAGGGTGAGGGCGTGGCTTTCGTCGCCTGTGGTCTGTTCGACGGCCTCTTCGGTGGCAAGAAAACGGGCCTTTTGCCTCGCGCTTTGTCTTCGGCTGCGGCGCGCGATGCGGAGCGCGATGGCGTAGAGCCAAGTCGTGATTTCGTGGCGCCCGTCGAAGCTGTCGATCTTGGAGCCGACCACGAGGAACACCTCTTGGACGGCGTCGTCGAGGTGCTGCTCAGGGACCCCGAGGCTCTTGAGGCAGCGCCAGACGAACTTGAAGTGGTCCGCGTAGACGGCGGAGAGGTCATGGCGCGTGCGCGACCCGCTCGCCTCTTCGGACGGGGCGTCGAGTGCGCTGGGAGAAACCAGACCCTTGATCATGGACCGTCCGTGAATCGCCCCAGCCCGGTCAATCTGTCATCGGCTTTGGATCTTTCCCTTCAAAAACAGAGCCGCCCCGGCGGGAGGAGCCCGATAAATTTCCCCCTCATCATCAATTTCAAACCTGGGTGAATTTCCGGCCACCCAGCCGCGCAGCCCCACATCCAGGCCCCAGATCCCTTTGCGCAGGACCTGGGCCGACAGATCGAGCTCCGGGGCGAGGAGCCAGACGCCATCGCGACTGGGATTACGGATCCCGAGGCCTTCGCCCAGGAGGTAGGTAGCGGAAAATCCAAGGTCGGCGCGCAAGCTGGGGATCGGCTCGAAGAGGACACCGAAGCGGCCAGCCCAGGCGTCGAGCTGAACCCCCACGGAACCCGTGAGCGTCGATGAGCTCGGCGGGAAATAGCGGAGCGCGAGGCTGAGCCCCCCTGGACCGAGGAGGACGGCCCCCGAGAGCTCCGCGAAAAACGCTGGGTTTGGGAAGAGGGAGACTGCTCCCCCGATGCCAAGAGCGCCTTCGCCGTCGATGGGGAGGGGCGTCCGGCCCCCGCGGTCTCTTTCCGCTGGCGCATCGGGGATCGAGCGTCGGGGAGAGCGGGCCCTCGCGGCGCGTGGCGTTTCGGGGACCAGGGGAGGCGCCGTCTCGGCGGAAGTAGTCGTGGGCGGTGGGAGGGCCTCCTCCGGCGGGGGCTCGGGGGCGGAGGGGGCGGGCTCGGGCGCCGGATCCTCGAGCCTCTGGGCGCGGACCGAGGCGACCGCCATCACGATGAGCGAACGAAAGAGGGTCCGGCAGTCGGGATCGCGCAAAGTGCGCATTCCCTGCGCGTCGCTCCAGTCGAGTCGAAACTGGTCACCGTCCGGTGCGATGATGACGCGCTCGAACGTGAGCTCCGTGGGGGAGAGTTGGTGCTCGCGGGCCAGAATCGAGAACAATTCCTCGGAGGTGCCACAGGCTGCGCCCACCTCGAGCTGAACCTCCGGCTTGTGCTCGCCCGGCGCGCCGAGTGTGAGCCACCCGGTCAAGAGAAGGAGGGAGGGTTGCATGCAGGCCGGACAATGGAGAGCGAAGGAAAGTTCGCTCTCAGACGGCGGCAGACTACGAGCCTTGTCGCGGTTTTCCAGAGGAACTGTGAGCGCGAGGCAAATCTTGTTTCGATGAAATATTCCCAATCACCTAGGCGTTCCACTGGTGACGCGCGGGGCAAGGTTCCCTAGCGTCAGGGCCCCATGTCCCAGACGTCGTATCCGAAGAACAAAATCAAGGTCCTGCTTCTCGAGAACATTCACGAGAGTGGTCGCGCCTTGTTTCGTGCTGACGGTCTCGATCTCGAGGTGCTTTCGGGCGCGCTCGGTGAAGAGGAGCTCCGTGAGCGCATCTCCGATGTGCACATCATCGGCATTCGTTCGAAGACGAACATCACCGCCTCCGTGCTGGAGAAAGCGGATCGTTTGCTCGCTATCGGTTGTTTCTGCATCGGTACGAATCAGGTCGACCTCGAAGCGGCGAAGCGTCGCGGGATCCCCGTTTTCAACGCGCCTTTCTCGAACACCCGCTCCGTTGCTGAGCTCGTCATCAGCGACGTCGTCGCCCTCGCACGCCACATCCCGGACAACATCCGCGATATGCACCAGGGCGTCTGGCAGAAGAGCGCGACAGGCTCCTTCGAGGTGCGCGGCAAGTCGCTCGGTATCGTCGGTTATGGCCGGATCGGCCGCCAGGTCGGGGTTTTGGCCGAAGCGATGGGAATGAAGGTTTCCTATTATGACATCGAGCAACAGCTCCCGATGGGCAACAACAAACCCATCCTCGATCTCGACGTTCTGCTCGCCGAATCCGACTTCGTGACGCTGCACGTGCCGGAGACGGACGAGACGAAGAACCTCATGTCCCGTGAGCGCATCGCGAAGATGAAGAAGGGCGCGTACCTCTTGAATCTGGCGCGCGGCACCGTCGTCGACATCCCCGCTCTCGCCGAGGCCTTGAAGTCGGGCCACCTGGCCGGCGCTGCTATCGATGTTTTCCCGAAGGAGCCGAAGGGCAACGGCCCCGGCTTTGAGTCGGAGCTCGTGGGCTTGAAGAACGTCATCCTGACGCCGCACATCGGCGGCTCCACCGAAGAGGCTCAGTACAACATCGGTCTCGAGGTCGCCGGACGCCTCCTCGATTTCCTGAACGCCGGCATGACTACAGGCGCCGTGAACTTCCCACAGATTGGCCAGCCGCTCTTGCCCGGGAAACACCGCATCCTGAACGTTCACAAGAACGTCCCCGGTGTTCTTACGGCGATCAATGGTATCGTGAGCGCGACCAAAGCGAACGTCGCGGCTCAGGTGCTGGCTACGGATCCGATCCTTGGTTATTTGGTCATGGATCTCGACCGCGAACTGTCGGAAGAGGTCAAAGAGCAAGTGAAAAGCCTCGACACCAGCATTCGGACGCGCATTCTCTATTAGAAATGTCAAAACTGGCCCCCGGACTCCTCATCGCTGCGCCGCCGCTCGGTGATCCGAACTTCGAACGTTCGGTCGTTCTGCTCGCGTCGCACGATGAGGACGGCGCCTTCGGGTGGATCCTGAACGGCGCGCGGGTGATGCGGATGAGTGAGCTGTTCGTAAGAGCAGGGATCTCCGAGACCGAACGCCCCTGTCCGGGCGAAGTGCGCCGCGGTGGGCCGGTGCTCGAGGGCCAGGTTTGGCTCATCTACCCCGAATCCGAGCGCCTGCCCGGCGTCGACGGCCAGTTCCAGGTCTCCCCGGGCATCTACGCGACCGCCTCCAAGGACTTTCTCGAGGCGCTAGCGAGGGGCGCTGAGGTGCCGCAGGTGATCGGCCTGGCCGGGTACGCGGGCTGGGGTCCCGATCAACTCGAAGGCGAGATTCGCGAAGGCGCCTGGCTCCCGAGCTCCGTCGACCCGGAGGTTGTGTTCCAGACGAACCCTCGCGACGCCTGGCAGAAGGCCTACGAGAGGCTCGGCCTGACTCCGATGTCGTTCACCGCGCGGACGGTGGGCTCGGCGTAAGAAGGGATGCGAAGGTCGCTCTTCTCTTTTCGTGTCGCGCTGCGCATGACCGGCGCGTGTTTGGCCCTTGGATGTCTCCTGTCCCTCACCCCGTCGGGATCGACGACAGTAGCTCGGGCCGCGCGCCAACTGTGTCCGACGGAAATGGCGTTGGTTGGTAGGACGTGTGTCGATCGCTACGAGGCGCACCTCGTCGACGACAAGACGGGCCAGCCTCTTTCTCCCTTCTATCCTCCCGATCCTCGCCTCTTGCGTGTCGCGTACGAATACTGGTCCATCGAAGCGGGCCGTCAGGGACCGGCGCGCGCCCGACAGATTTCGGTGCCCGAGGTCCCCGAGATCCAGCGCGGCACGTTCTCCCCGAGGGCGGTCAGTGCTCCGGGTGTCTTGCCTCAGGGGTATATGAGCTATTTCGTAGCGGAGCGCGCCTGTCAGGCCGCGGGGAAGCGGCTGTGCAGCGAGGCCGAGTGGACGAGAGCCTGTCGCTCGGACCGCGGCACGAAACATCCCTACGGAGACAACTTCGAGCCCGGCCGCTGCAACGTGTTCCGGAACATGCACCCGGCCTTTGAGCTCCACGGGAACTCCTCAGTGGGACACCTCGACCCCCGGCTGCACCTGGTGCGCGAGGAAGGGGAGAAGCCGATGCTTCTTTTGACCGGAGCGCTTCCGGGCTGCGCCTCGAAACACGGCTCCGATCAGATCTACGACATGGTTGGGAATCTCGACGAGTGGATCGCGGATGAAAAGGGCGTCTTCGTCGGCGGCTTCTATTCGCGAGGCACGCGAGAGGGCTGCGAAGCCAAGATCGAGAACCACGGGCCCGCCTACGCGGACTATTCTCTCGGCGTTCGCTGCTGCAAAAACGCCGAGTAGAAGTCTCAGGGTTTGCTTTGGCCCCGGCCCATCACCTCCAACCGAGCGAGGCCGAGCCTTCAACCTTCCTCACCGCCTACCGCTCGCGCTCCCGCGCGCTCCGCGCTTCGCGCTCTTGCGCCCGACGCGCGCGCTCTTTCGTTTCGGACACTTCCCCCGTCGGCCCTGACGAACGCGATTCGTCTCGGCAGTCAGGCTTGGTCGGATGGACAGTCAGTTCTTTAGGTAAAATTTAGACACTTCGACCGAACGGCCGACCGGAGTTCATCGACATCTCACTTTCCTGTGCGCATCCCTCTTCTCAAATTGATACGCGCGCCGTAGCTGCCTTCGACTGAGGAACTCGCGGTGCTCGCGCGAGTGAGAAGAAGCGATCCTCTCTTCGAGATCTTCGGGAGATCTCTGAATGAGAATGAAGCTGAACGGCTGATCGAACGTTCGGACAACTGTCCGCGTGCGATGAAAATTTTCGAACATGAAACGGGCTTCACGCGAGAGAAATGTGATGCGGCGCGACGGGTGACACGCCGCGCAAAAAGACGTTCGTTCGACAAAAAATCGTCGGAAAAAATTTTGGCGAGGATGCTCGCCGGTTTACCAATTGTGAGAGAAAATTGAGTTGAGAGTTGGCGTCGATGAGCTACTCTGTGCTTATTGAACTACCGAAAGGATCGCTCGAGATGTCAGGGGTAACCAGGAAGCAAACTTCAGGACATGCTCAGGATGCTGAGGCGCCCGAGGGTGGAAGCCCGAGTGGAACCTTCCGCATTGGTGTGCGTCGAGATTCGGTCGACGACGACGATGACGATGATGATCTGGACGAGGAACCGGAACGCGCCTCGTCGTCTTGGAAGAGAGGCTCGCGCCCGCCCGAACAGTATTCGAGCGCGTGGTGTGAATGCTCGGATGCCTACTCTGTCTTCGCGGAGTCGGTGACGGGGCCGTTCGCGAGGGACGCCGCCCGCCTGGTGCATCTACGGCCTGGCGCGGAAGTGCTCGATGTTGCTGCGGGAACTGGCGCTTTTACCTTCGCGGCGGCGGAGCGGGGAGCGAAGGTTCTCGCCACCGACTTCTCCCCGAAAATGATCGACTCCTTAAGACAGCACTGTATCGGGCGAGGTTTGTCCCAGGTCGAGACCGCCGTGATGGATGGGATGAACCTCGCGCTTCCAGAGAACAGCTTTGACGTCTCGGCATCGCTTTTTGGACTGATGTTCTTTCCCGATCACATGCGCGGACTCGCCGAGCTCTTCCGCGTGACGAAACCTGGAGGTCAGGCCGTGATCGCGACCTGGGCGCTGCCGGCTCGCGTCGAGCTGATGCGCCTCGTCGGTGAGACGGCGATGCTCGCGGACATCGCCGTACCTTCTGAGTCGACGCCGACCTGGCTCGAGCTCGCGAGTGAACGCGAGCTCAAGCGTCGCTTCTTGGCTCAAGGGTTCTCGAACGCGCACGTCGTGAGCGTTACTCACGTTTGGGTTCTGGAGAAGGCGGAGCTCTTCGCCGAGTTCTTGCCGCTGATGACCCCCTCGTCGGTGAGCCTGTTTGATCGGATGACGGAGGAGGAGAAGGTTCGTTTCCGCGACGTTTTGGTCCAAGGCTTCCACGAGCGACAGGGAAAGGGGCCGTACGCGGTGACGAGCCAGGCGTTGATCGCCGTCGGGACAAAGCCGCGCGCCTGAGCTCGTACGCGAGCCCCCGCGCATTTTCGGTGATTCTGCGGCGCGTTCCTTCTGAGCAATCGGCGAAACGATCGCTCAGAAGGGCCATTTTACGTTGAGTTCAGCGATCTTCTGCGGATCGGGGGCTTGGACCGTCTCAGGCGGCGGCGCGCGCGGCGCCCAGAAGCAACCCAGCGAAGTTCTCGGCGACCTCGCGGCGCTTTTCGGGCGGCGTGAGGTAGTGCAGCCGAAGCTGCACACGGCCGGTGCTCGGAATCAGGATGACGCGATGAGCCTCGGGATGCACGAGCTCCCGGACCCGAGCCCCGCGAGACTCGTCGATAAACCCGAGCGAGAGAAGGTGAGCGATGATCAGGTCCACGCTCTTTCGGGGCGTGAGCTCACAGTCCCAAGTCAGTCCACGATAGCAGGAATGGCCCGTCCGAATCTGGACCTCGGCGGGACCAGAGCTCGGCGCGGGCGCTCCTGCGTTTCGATCATCTTCGATCATTTGCGGGTGACGACGATTTCGCTGAACGTATCGCCGCAGACGATCGAGCGGGTTTGCTCGGCTTGCCATGGCACGCCGCCCTTGAAGAGCGACTGATAGTACTCGGGCGTGAGTGCGGGCTTCTCCGTGAACTTCACGCGATGTGCGAGCTGCGCCATGGCGAGGGCTGCTCCTTGGAACAAGTACTCCACGGGGCGATCCGCGAGCCCATACCGCGTCCGGTAGTAGGCCGACTCGTACGAGCTCGAGGTTCGGACCACGAAGCGCCGATCGGCCTCGAACTCCGCGATCACCCAGCGCCCCATACCGAGGGCCCTTCCGATCGCGATGCTCCACTTCAAGATGTCGAGAGGATCGTCCGTGAGCGGACCGACCAGCCCTTCCCACTCGGGAGACAACAAGATCCCGCCGAAGGTATTGAACACGCACACGTGTCCCGACTCGCGGAGCAGCTCTTCCAGCACTCCGACGGAGTGGGGCGCCTTGGCTTCGATGCGCCTGACGGCGTCGTAGGAGACGCGATTGTAGTAACCCGTGAGCTGCATCGTGACGAACACGCCGAACGCCTGCACGAGACCTCGCTCGTCCCCGGCGACCCCGGCGGTGAACTCCTTGAGGCCTTGGGCAATAGGCTGGATGACGTCTTCGCCGATCCCGTTTTCGGGAGGACCGACCACGGCGAGGGTCGACTGGGCGTCGACCGGCGCGCCGTCGAGGACGGGCGGCACCCTCCGCTTCAGACTGAACACGCAGTTCTTATCCTTGAGCGCGAAACATTGCTCCTCTTTCGCTGTGAGCGAACCCTGGGGGAGTCCGAAGGCGATTTCGACGGCCGCAGAAGAGAAACCGGCGGCGAAGGCGTCCGCTGGATAGTGGCGTTTGACCTTCTTCCCGTACTTCTCCTGCCAGGCGAAGCCGTAGTGGAGGTGGGTGCCGATGACCTGGCCACCGTCGGCGTCTGCGTTGATCTCGAGTGTGCCATGGCCCAGCTGGCGGAAGAGCTCCCGGGCGAGCTGAAGTCGCTCAGGGGGCGTGTCGGCGTTTGTCCTTTCGCACAGATTCTTGAGGAGGCGATACGAGAATTCGGCTGCGGCCTCGGTGCGTAAGAGGGTCCCCTCCGCCGCGCCCAGGCCATCGTCGATCGTCTGGTCGAGGAAGAGGTTGAAGTGGTGGCAATGGTAAACCACTGGCTCGTCCGCCAGGAACATGAGCTCCTGTTCGGGGATGAATGTGCGATGGGTGCCGAGATTTAGTTCCGTCATGATGCACTCACAGGCTGAGCGTCTCGAGCCCCAAGATGTCCTGTACCGAGCGTTCGAAGATTTCGAGTTGTTCCGGAGAGAGCTTCTCCGGCGACTTGAGGAGCTCGAGCGGGATGCCCGAGCGGAGAGCGGCGCGCTGGAGCGCGGTGTGAGGATCGGGCGCGTAACGAGCCAAGAAGTCGGCGACCCGGAGCGCGCGCGGACGCTGCTCGGGCTGCACCTTCGGCAACATTTCGGCCAAAATTCCCATGGAGCGACGTACGTGGAGCCGCACCATCCCCAGGGGAGTCGCCCGCTCGAAAATGAACCCGACGACGAAGTCTGTCGAGATTTCGCGGAGCACGAGGAGCATGTCCGTCGACTCGATCGTCACCTCCATCTCCGCAGACCAGGCATGTAGTGCCTTGAGCCCCTCGCGGTTGGCGCGGATCAGGTCACCAAAATAGGCCGCGACGTCTTCGGAGGCCCAGTTCTCGTTGTCCCTCATCCATGAGTCGATGAGGAGACAGTCCGGCATCGCCGTGACGATCACTCCACGCAGGGAAGGTACCCCTGCGACTACTTGCTGCACACTCTGAACCATTTGATATTTGCCTTAATTTGTCGGGTCTGCCATTAAATACGACCGCAATGCAGCGCGCAGGCCTTTGGTGAGGCCTGAGCCAAGGTGCTCGGAGAGAAGGAGTCCGATCGTGAAATCTCCGAAGTCCGTGTTGCACGAGATGAGCTCGATGAAGCGGACTCCGACGATCGGAGAGGACCCGAGTTCGAGGCGTGTGCTGCCACCCTCGACCGCCTTGAGGAGCTGGCTCAGCTTGCGCTGGGCTGCGGAGATTTCGGCGGCGACCGCGAGGTAGTCTTCGGTGACGGTCGACGGCATCATCGATAGACCTTCGCTGTCTGTGACGAACACGGAGATGGCGTGGGTGGCCTCCTTGGCCCAGGCCGCGAACGCGAGGAATCGGTCATCGAGCGAGCCGTTCAGAGGGATCCGTACGGTCGGCTCCGGCAGGTGGCTCGGCGACAGCGTCTTTCTGGGCGGGACCGTAGGTTCGATGCGGGGAACCTCGAAGGAGGGTCGCTGCGCGGGAGACGGCTCGCTGTCGAGGGTTCGGTAGTGCCCAGAGGCGGGGATGCGCGGCGTCGAGGGCGCGGGCCTCGCGTGCAGTCCATGCAGAAGGCCCCGCAGGCGGACCGAATCAGGCAAAAAGGCTGAGCGGCTCATCAGCATCTCCGGTGAGAAGTCCTGTGCGTTGTGCAAACTCAGCGGCGAGCTGGTCAAAGCTGAGTGCGACGGGCGGAAGATGTAAGCGGTGAGTGAGCGCGAGGGGGACGCCGGCGCTGCTCGCCGCGAGGACCGCGGGATCGCGGGGAATCGTCGTCTCGAACACGAGCTCTGGGGGCAGTCGCGACCAGACCTCCTCGGCCACCGCGAGTGAATCGGAGTTTCGCTGTTGGAGCATGGAGAGCACGAGTCCCGCGAGCTCGACATGTGCGCCCTGCTCCCGGAGCGCACCGATCACAGCGAGCAGCTGGGGGAGAGTTCGGAGCGCGATCGGCTCAGCCTGGACGGGAGAGAGCGCCAGATCGCTGGCCCGCAAAGCGCCGAGAGTCACGCCGTTGAAGCCGGCGGGAGTGTCGATCAGCGCGACGTCGAACAGCGCCGAGAGGTCATCCATTGCTGTCGCTAGGACCATGCCGTCGGCGAACTGGGAGGAGAAATCCTGCGTGTATTCAGGAGGGACGTCACCAACTGGGAGGATGTTGAACTCCGGGATGCGCGTGCGCAGCAGCGCGTCGCGGACGCGCGTGCCGTGGGTCGCGTAACCGGCGAGTCCGGGTGACTCCCCGGAGCCCTTGAGCGAATGGCCGATGCCTCCTTGTGGATCGGCGTCGACGAGCACCACCCGAAGTCCGAGCTTCGCTAGCGAAAACCCGAGATTCAACGCGAGAGTGGTCTTTCCCACGCCGCCCTTCTGACTCACAATTGCAACAGTTTTCATGATTTGCCCATGCGGTTCTGGATCGCCTTGAGGTTGTGCCGTGGTCTCGGGTCGTCTGGACGCTCGGCCTCGCATTGGCGAAAGAGCTCGATGGCACGCTCAAAATCTCTCACGAGGTAAAAATGCATCGCCTGCGCGAAGCGTGCCTCGTAGGCGGCCGCCGCGCGGGCTTCGGGGGAGGAGGCAGGAGGACTGACCGGCGCCGATGAGCCGCCTGGTTTGCTCCCTGCGGGGGCACCCGGGTCGCGCGGAGGCGGAGACCAAGGTGGAGGTTCGTCGAAGGAGGGAGGCGTGAGGACCGGGGACGAGGAAGAGGGCGCGGGAGTCGGGCGTCCCGAAGGCGTGGGCGGATGATACGCGGCCTTGGGCGAGGGTGGGTGGTATGCGGAAGGCGCATGCGCCTTCGAGGCGCCCGGCACGGGTCCGACGTGTCGGGGAGCTGCGATGCTTGAGGACGAGCTCGTGATGAGGTGCGCTTGTTGGAGCTGGCAGAGGATGCGTAGCGTGGGCACCCGGCCGAGCTTGGAGGCGGCGACAATGTCCCCGAAGGAGGAGATGCCGTCGATCAGCGCGGCGATCTGACGTTCGTCGCTGCTGAAGGCGTGTCTCTCGGCGGCCGAGGTCAGGCGGGGAACTCGGTCCAGGTGGACCAGCTGCTCCGAGTAAACATCGGCGAGTTTTTCGCGCAGGAGCTGGATGCTGCGCGAGAGACCCTCGTCGCGCGGGCGCTTGGAGCGCAGCGCGTAGAGTCGCTGCAGGGCGTCCTCGAAACGTCGCTCGATGAGCAGGGTCTTGAGCTCCGGATCGGCGAGGTCGCCGTCGGGAGTGATGAGCTGCTTCGGGGCGTCGGGCGCGAGCGACAGGAACCGCGGCGCGCTGCTCGTGTCACTCGGCGCGGGCGGGTAGGGGGATGGAGCGCGAGCGCTCGTGGACTCCCGGGAGAAGGGGAGCACCTGGGCCTCGGGTTTTTCCGGAATGAAGCCGGCTGTCTGAAGGAAGTCGACCGCTTGCTCGTTCGAGGGGTCGATGCGCAAAACTTCGCGCCAGAGCGCGACGGCTTCCATGACTTCGTTCCGTCCGTAGTGATCGAGGCCACGGCGGAGTAGTGCCTCGATGGATGCATGGGACATGGGAGGTTCGGCGCGGGGCATTGGATTTCCGTTCGTTCAGGCTGAGCTCCTCACAGCCTGAACTTAAGTCTTCCCTTTCAGGGCTAACGGCTCTTGCGAGATACTCTTAATCAACAAACTGCACTGGAAGACGGGTCAAATTTGCGAGCCAGCTCACATTCCACTCTATAGCGATCAGTCAAGCTCCACCAAGAAGACCCGTGCACATCAAATGCTCACTAGGTATTTGGCCCAGCGGTCAGCACGCCACGAAACAACGGCGAACGCGCGCAGCGCGGAAAACATCCTTGGCCGAAGGGTCAAATGCGCGCCCGTCCGGTGGAGGATGAGAAGTGTTTTCGAACCTCGATCTTTGGCCCGTCGTCCGAGTATGGAGCACTGAACCGTGGGCCGGCTCAAACAGGGCGTTTGGGTCGGCTCATGGTGCGGGGCTCTCCGAGCCACTCTAGCTCTTTCCGACGCTGCGGAGCCGTTCGCCGAGTCGTTTCATCGCGGCAGCGAGCTCAGGGCGCGGGCGATCGCTATAGGCTTTCGAGAAGCTCGAGTAGGAGATGGCGATTTGGCGTTCGCTGGGGCCGGCGGGCAGTGTGCGGAGTGTGAGCGCGGCACTATCCAGTTCACGCCAAGAGAAACACAGGTCTCGCCCCGGTTCATGGCAGAGAACCTCCCCGCTCAAGGTCAGCTCGGGGGACAGACGAATCCGGAGCGGACTGCCGGTCGGGCCGATATCTGAGGGAGTCTCGCCGAGCCAAGCCGCGAGACCTTGGCGCGTGGAGAAGTAATAATGGGCGAGGGCGGCGGGTACGGGCACGCGCTCGAAGAACCACAAGACGCTCCGGGAGTGGCCCGGGTGGGCGGTAGCGGCGAGATCGAGGAGCGCGAGCGCTAGGGCCCAGGACGACCGAAAGCCGCCGAGATCGTCGGTCGGCTCGAGGCCCGCGTGACTGATGCGCACGAGGGAGGTCGCCGGATCGGTCGATTCGAGGGAAAGGCTCACCTGACTCTGCCCGGCTCGTAAGAGAACCATGCGGCCCGGCGCCTGGCTCTCGACCTTCAACGGCAGCTCAGCGCCGAGGGTCGGGTATTTCGCGATGAAGAGGCCTTCGCGCAGGCTGCCGGTGACGACGTCCGCGTGCCAAGTGCTGAGGCCACTCGCCGTCGAGAGGTAGCTCCAGAGGGCTGGTGCTGAGACCTCGATGCGGCGGGTGACCTCAATCGTCGTCACGGGTGGGCTCTCCTTTTACGCCTGAACGACCCCGTAAATCGCCTCCAGGGCGGCGCCGAGGCCGGCGACGTTCGGCCCGCCGGCTTGGGCCATATCGGGGCGCCCGCCGCCGCTGCCGCCGACGTGGGCGGCGACGGCCTTGATCAGATCGCCGGCCCGGTAGCGGTCGGTGATGGACTTCGAGACCATGAGCACGAGAGAGGCTTTGTCGCCGTCCGGTGCTCCCACGAGGACGATAGCGTCGCCAAGTTTGTCACGGAGTTGTTCGGCGAGCTCGCGGAGCGCTTCTCGATTCGTGATCTCGACGCGCACGCCGAGCACCTTCACACCACCGATCTCGCGCGCCTGGGAGAGGAGGGCATCGATGCCCCCGCCGCCGCCCGTGATCAGCTTCTTCTCGAGGGCCTGGATCTCCTGCTCGAGCTTCTTTTGGCGTTCGAGGAGCTTCTCAATCTTTTCGGTCAGGGTGTCCGGAGTCGCCTTGGTGAGCTCGAGGGCGCTCTTGAGCTTCGCCTCGTAGTCGTGGACATAAGCGAGGGAGCCGAGGCCGGTCGTCGCGAAGAGGCGGCGCACGCCGGCTGCGACGCCTTGTTCACTCGTGATCTTGAAAAGACCCAGCTCTCCGGTCTCGCGGGCGTGCGTTCCGCCGCAGAGCTCAACAGAGGGGCCCATCGTGAGCAGGCGCACGGTGTCGCCGTACTTCTCCTCGAAGATCATCATGGCTCCGCGCGTCTTCGCTTCTGCCATGCTGAGCACTTCGGTGCGGATGGGGTGATTCTCAAGGATGATTCGGTTCACGATCTGCTCGATCTCTTTGATCTCATCGGGTTCGAGCGGACTGTTGTGCGTGAAGTCGAAGCGGAGCCGATCGGGACCGACCAAAGAGCCCTTCTGCTGCGCATGGCCGCCGAGCACCTTGCGCAGGGCGTAGTGGACGAGGTGGGTCGCGGAGTGGTTCCGGCGAGTGGCCTCGCGCCGTTCGCGATCGATCGCGAGCTGTGCCTCGTCACCGACGCGGATCGGGCCGCCCTCGAGCTTGCCCTGATGGACCACGAGGCCAGTGAGGGGCTTTTCGGTATCGTCGACGGTGACCCTCGCTTCTCCGACGCGGATTTCGCCGTGATCGCCGATCTGGCCGCCGCCAGCGCCGTAGAAGGGGGTGCGCTCGGTGACGACCTCGACGGTGCTGCCGGGCTCAGCCTCCTGGACGAGCTTTCCGTCCACAATCAGCGCCACGATGCGCCCTTGGTCGGTGTCGCGATCGTAGCCCGTAAAGGCCACATTTTCGCCGGGAACGAGGGCTCGGGCCTCGCGGTAGACGCCTTGTACGGCGTCTCCAGGTCCGTCGAACTTGGAGCGATCGCGCGCCTCCTTGAGCGCCTCCTCGTAACCCGCCATATCGACGGTGAGCCCACGCTCGCGGCACACGACTGCGGTCAGATCGACGGGGAAGCCGTAGGTATCGAAGAGCATGAACGCGGAGCGGCCGTCGAGCTCCGTCTTGCCTTCGCGCTCCATGGCCTCAAACTTCTCATCCAGAAGTCCGAGTCCGCGCTCGATCGTCTGGCGGAAGCGCACTTCCTCGCCTTCGGCGACGCTCTTGATCAGCTCAGCGCGCTCGCGGAGCTCCGGGTAGTGGTCGCCCATCGTATCGACCACTCGCTCGGCCACCAGGTGCAAGAAGGGTTCGCGAATGCCGAGACGGTGTCCGTGACGAATGGCGCGGCGCATGACTCGCCGGAGTACGTACTCGCGCCCAGTTTTCTCCGGGAGAATCCCCTCTGCGATCAAGAAGGCGGTGGTGCGCGCGTGGTCGGCGACGACGCGCATGCTCACGTCGTCGGGCGACATCGAGGCGCCGTAGGGCTTTTTTGCGATCTCCGCCGTGAGCTCAACGAGTCCGCTGAGGAGGTCGACGCCGTAGTTCGAGCTCACCCCCTGGACGACGCTCGCCAGGCGCTCGAGACCCGCGCCCGTGTCGATGCTCGGGCGCGGCAGCGGAGCGAGAACTCCCTTGCCGTCCACAAGGGAGCGCTCGAACTGCATGAACACGAGGTTCCAGATCTCCATCCAGCCGCTCCCGTCGGGCGCTTGCTGATCGGAGAAGGGCTGGGCGCTCGGGTTGTCTCCGCGATAGAAGTAGATCTCACTGCACGGACCACAGGGACCGGTGTCGCCCATGGACCAGAAGTTGTCGGCCATGCCGAGCCCCTGGATGCGGTCGTCGCCGAAGCCGGTGACCTTCTTCCAGAGATCGCGCGCTTCGTAGTCGGGCTCGATGCCCTCTTCGCCGCGGAAGTACGTAAACGCGAGGCGCTCCTTCGGCAGATCGAGGTCTTTCGTCAGAAACTCCCAAGCGAACACGATCGCTTCCTCTTTGAAATAATCGCCGAAGGAGAAGTTTCCGAGCATCTCGAAGAAGGTCTGGTGCCGCGGGGAAGGGCCGACCTCTTCGAGGTCATTGTGCTTGCCGCTGATGCGGATGCACTTCTGGCTCGAGGCGGCGCGCTTGTAAGGGCGCGTTTGTTGTCCGGTGAAGACGTCCTTGAACTGCACCATGCCCGCGTTGTTGAAGAGCAACGTGGGATCGTTTTGGGGAATGAGGGACGCGCTCGGAACGATCTCGTGCCCATTTCGGGCGAAGAATTCGAGGAAGGCGCTGCGGATTTCGGAGGTGGTCTTCGCCATGGAGCGGGCCCCTCGCTTAGCACAGGTTGGGGGCGAGCGTGGCCCGCCCGGGGCACGAAAAATCAGCCGGCCCGGCCCTTTTTCCTCGGGGAGAGCAGCTCTTCGTAGAGAGTTTCGTAGGCGCGGGCTACAGCTTCGGGCTCGTGGGGCCCGAGATCTCTGGGCGGAGGCTCGCGATCCTTGCCGCGAAGAATCGCTCCGATCGTTTCGAGCCAGGTCGGGATTTCGAAGGGATGGTGGTGGGCGCGAGTCAGCTCGCCGAGCGGGCCCTCCCCGCTCGTGATGATGGGGGTGCCGAGGCGGATCGCTTCGAGGAGCACGATGGGCATGTCGACCTTGCCGTAGAGGTCATCCACCGGGAACAGGATGGCTGTGGCGGTGCGGAGCAAGGCGTGAATGTCCGGCGTTTCGGGGAGAAAGCGGGCCCCGGTGCCGGACAGGGCCTCGGAGAGTTCCCGAGCGCGCAGAGCGGCGCGGGGCGTCTTGTTCCGATAGGCGAACACGACGGTCGTTCGTTTGAGCGTCGTTCTTTGTGTGAGCTCCTTGGCTAGGAGCGCGACGCGGTCCGCGCCTTGGCTCATCTCGAGATCGCCCGGGTAGACGAGGAGCTCGTCCTCCGGGCTGACCTCGAGGGCGCTCCGCACGCGAGCGATGGCCTCAGGAGAAGGAGTCGGGACGGCCGGAGCGATCGGCGGGATGACCTCGATCGGAGGCGGCTCCTGGCCGAGCGCGCGGTATGCATCGAAGAAGCGATCGCGCGTCCAGCGACTCTGGGTCACGACTCGATCACCGAACAGGAGGCGCGCGGGACTTTCGAAAGTGCGCGGCGGAGACGCGACGGTCTGAATACTGGGCACACGCCTGAGCCAGCCGAGCGCGCGGGCCATTTGGCTGGAGCGAGGGTTCGGCGCGAACACGAAGTGCCAGAGATTCGCGCGGGAGCGAGTCAGAAGCCACAAGAAGGCCTTCATGTTGTCGCGCAGCCCTGGCGCGAAATGGCCTCTTCCGTCGTAGAGCGGGACCCGCTCGGCCTGGAGCTCTGAACAATCCTCGGAAGTGCCGAGCACGAGCGGGTGCACGGTCTCGAGGTGATTCGTCAGATCGCGGACGAAACACTTGGTTCCGTCGCGGAAGGGAGGTCCGATCGATTTCGAAACGAACTGGACCGTGGGCAGAGGAGAGGCTCCGTCTTTTTTTGCCTCTCCTCTTTGGATCCCGGTCACGAGAACCTCACCCTTGTCTCACGCGTCGATCGGGCAACCGTCTGTCTTTTCAGCGCCCTTACCCTTGCCGTCTTCGGGGAGCTCGCTGCACTCGTCTTCCGTGTCAGGAATGCCGTCGCCGTCGTTGTCGGGATCGGGGCAGCCGTCCGTGTCCTCGAAGCCATCGGTGTCCTCAGGCTCTTCGGGGCACTTGTCGAGCTCATCGGGCACGCCGTCACCGTCGGTGTCTTTGACGTCCGGACAACCATCGGCGTCGTCGAATCCATTTTTGGTTTCGGGCTCGAGTGGGCAATGGTCGTTGACGTCGGGGATGCCGTCGCCGTCATTGTCGGGATCAGGGCAGCCATCTTTGTCCTCGAATCCGTCGAGATCCTCGGCGGCGTTGGGGCATTTGTCGACGCTGTCGGGGATGCCGTCGGCGTCGTTATCGAGATCGGGACAGCCGTCGCCGTCCTCGAACCCGTCGAGATCTTCCGGATCGTCCGGGCAGGCATCCCGATCGTCGGTGATGTGATCGCCGTCGCGATCGAGGACCTTCGAGTCGTAGATGATCCCGATCAGACCGCGGGCGGCCGGAGTTCCGATGCCGCGCAGAATGCCGGCGCCGCCACCGGCCGTCACCGAGATCTTGGAGCTGATGGGGGTGATTTGGATGCCGAGGTCGCCTTCGAGCGAGGTCGCGGGACCTGAAGAGAAGTTCGTGCTTCCAAAGACGTCGCCGATGATCCTGAGGATCGGGGTCGCCTCGAAGGAGGCGGCCAAGCTGTAGCGCGCCTCGCCGCCGAGCATCGTGACGCCGACCTGAGCCTCCTCGCGGTAGACGCCGCCGAGGTTCACCGCGATCCCGAGGGGACCGGTCTTGTAGTCGACGATGACGGCGCCGCCGCCCGCCACGGAGGCGTTGCCGATGTACGTTCCGGGGGCCGTCAGATTGCCCGTCGGGGCCCCGAAGAAGGCGTAAGCGCCGAGCGCCAGTGGCGAATTCGCGTCACCATAGAAGCGGCCTTTGACTTCGAGCTGGACGTCGCCGAGCCCGACTGTGTTCACCGGCTCACGCAGGGGCCCTTGGCCGACGGCTCCGGGCACACCCGCTCCACTCACCCACGTGACTGGAACTTTCAGGCCGACCTGGAGCTCCGGGATGATGACGAGGCTCCCGACCAGGCTGCCGGTGAGCATATTCTCGACGACGGCGTAACGGACCGAGTTCGCTGCATCCACGGTGCGCGTCCGGACGATGATCGACTCGTTCCCGTAGGCGCCATAAAGGCCTACCGTGTAGCGCAAATTGCCATCCATGCGCGCGCCGCGCGTGATGAGGAAATTGTTGGTGCCGGGGGCGGGATCGAAGCGCTCCGCCGAGACCTCGGATTCGAATTGTTGTGCGAGCGCGGGCGACGCAACGACGAGAGAGAGGAGAAGAGCGACCGCTCTCGAGCTCAGTCGGCCAGATTTCATGGGGAGACTTTGGCGCATAGGGTTGTTCGTGGGCGGCCGAATGATGGCGCGGACACCCCGCGCCTCGCGGGGGTGGGCCCTCCACGCTCGTCTAGGCTCTCATTGTGAGCAGCTCCTCGCAACGGGCTTTTGTCGCGCTCGGGCACGGGATTTCCCGGGCATTGACGGGCCCCGGGGTGCATGCGAAAGACCGCGGGCGGCGCGCGAGTGGCCCGCACCCTCTGGGCCCATGAGAACTACACGATCCCTTTCCGCCTTGTCCAAAGCGAGCGCTCCCGCGCTCGTCGCAGCGTTTTTCGTGGCTTCTCCTGTGTTGGCACAAGATGCCGACCCCGGAGCCACTCCCGAGACCGAAGGGCATCCGTCAGAGCCACCTGCGGGTGAGACTCCTGCCGCCCCTGTCGAAGCGGCCCCCACAGATGCTGCCCCTGTGGTCGAGGAGCAAAGTCCGGCTCCCGAGGCGACTCCGGAGCCTGCACCGGAGCCGAAGACGAAGCGTCGGGCCAAGAAGACTGCAGCCCCCGAGGTCGCTGTGCCGCTCGAGTCGTCCTACGGCGAAGAGCAGCCGGACACGTCTCGCGACATCGACGCTGATCGCATCTTCGCGGAAGACTGGTGGACGCATACCCGGCCCGCTCTCGAGATCCACGGCTACTTCCGTACGCGCGCCGACCTCTTCAGCCAGTTCTCGCTCGGTCGGATCGATCCCCCCGGCAGCGCGATGTGGCCGCGTCCGCTCGACGATTACTACCAGGACGTCTCCGGCTCCACCCACGGCGCCGAAGCTTGCACGCCGCAAGAGGCGGGCACTGGATCGAGCACCGATGTCGCCGACGCGAACCGCGGCTGCTCGAACTCGACTCAGGCGGGCGCGAACCTCAGGTTCCGCGTCGAACCCACCATCATCATCTCCGACAATCTGCGGATCCGCTCGCAGATCGACTTCCTCGACAACCTCGTGATGGGCTCGACTGCCCAGGGGTACTCGAACTACCCTGATATCGGCGGTTACGCGGTCGGGCAGCGCAGCGGATATTATCCTGTCAGCGGTGAGAGCTGGACGCAGAATCCGCCCGTCTCTGGCGTCAACAGCCTCTCCGACAGCGTGCACGTGAAGCGCGCCTGGGCCGAGTACGAGACTCCTGTTGGTCAGGTGCGCTTTGGCCGGATGCCCGACCACTTCGGCCTCGGCCTTCTGCACAATGCGGGTGATGACATCGACGGCGATCAGCAGTCGACCGTCGATCGCATCATGGTCTCGACGGGCCTGCCGTCGATCGGCCTCCATGGCGCGCTCGCCTGGGACTTCCCTTACGAAGGCGCGACGAGCCAAGCCTTCGTCCAAGAGGGCAAGCCGGCCTACGACCTGGCGCAGTTCGATGACGTCTCGGCCTTGAACCTGATGCTGTTCCGCCGCGTCGATCCTCAGCTCGAGCGGCGCATCTTGGCTCGTGATGGCGTCGTCATCAGCGGCGGTCTCTACCTGACCTACGCCTTCCAGCGCATCGCCAACGATCGCTCGGGGCCCTCTTCGACGTGCGCAAACGGCGCGGCAGCGCTCGACTGTCAGCCGGGCGAGAGCGCTGGCGGCTACGTGCGGCGCGGCATGGACATCTGGACGCCTGATCTCTACGCCGAGGTGAAGTACAAGAAGTTCCGCTTCGGCACTGAGGTTGTGACCCGTCAGGGGACCTACCAGAGCGTGAGTGTGCTCTCGAGCACCTCTGGCCCTCAGGCAGACGCCAATATGCGCGTCAATCAATGGGGCTTTGCAGCCGAAGCCAGCCAGCTCTTCATCGAGGATCGCCTGAAGATCGGGCTGAATATCGGCTACGCGAGCGGTGACGCCGATGTCGACGGTCTTGTGCCCGGCTTGAACGGGATGCAGCCTCAGAACGGCGACAACACCATCTCAACCTTCCGGTTCCACCCTGGGT
The DNA here is from genome assembly GCA_002085155.1 of Sorangiineae bacterium NIC37A_2. Taxonomy (GTDB): domain Bacteria; phylum Myxococcota_A; class Polyangia; order Polyangiales; family Polyangiaceae; genus NIC37A-2. The sequence goes on along the minus strand of NASX01000027.1, from coordinate 44,587 downwards.
ACCGCGTCGACATGATCTTGAACCGGCACATCCTGAGCCGCGTCCAGGGGAGCTACTACATCAAGCCGACGGTTCAGTACGACTTCTTCCGGGAAGCGAACGGAATGCGGCTCGGAGGACGCGCCGAGGCGATCTGGACCCGCGCCTCCCAGTTCATGCAGACCCCGGGGCACCAGCCTGATCTCGGCATCGAGCTGAACGCGACGGCTTATTATCAAGCGAAGGACGGTTCGCTGAACGACGATCCGTCAAAGCTCGGCGGCTTCTTCGCCATGATTCAGTACGGCGTTTTGTTCCCGATGGGCGGCCTCGGGTACCTCTCGAACGAGACGACCGCGACCGGCGCGTCCATGCCGGGTTTGCAGACGGCGCAGAACGTCCGTCTGTTCCTCGGCGTCGCCTACTGAGACGGTCAGAGTCCGGCGGCGCTCGAGTCCACGTTCGGTGGACTCAGAGCGCTGCGGCCTCGCTCAGCGAGCTCAGAGGCTGGCGTGACCCGCCGCCTCAGCTCGGCCTCATCGAAGGAGTCTGAGCGCGGGGTTCCTGCGGAGGGACGCGCCCTCCGCTCACGACGAGCCGTCCGCAAGGCTCTTGTCAGAAGATCTCTTCGAGCTCTTCGAGCTTGATGCGCTTGCCGTCGATCATGTACCCGGGGGTATCGATGATCTTGTACTTGAAAGCGGCTTGAGCTTCCGCGTTCGCTCGCTCCTGCGTCTTGGGATCGTGAAAGCAGCGTTCGAGCTCTCCCTCGTCGAGCTTGAGATCGCGAGCAATCTTGGGCAGGTCGAGGCTCTTTCGAGGCTCGAGATTCTCGAAAAGATAGCGGTCCGCTTGCCAGAATTTCCCTTGAGCCTCGGCGCAATAAGCGACACGCACCGCTTCGCAGGCCGCGGGCACGGTGCAGTACAGGCGAGGGTGCTGACGTCGGACGATGCGCACGTCACTGCGTTGCGCGAGTTTGCGCAGGCTTCGGGCGGACCCGTAGGCGCAATGAGGACAGCGGTAGTCGGTGAACTCGTGGATGGTGAGGCTCGGGTTCTCTGCGCCGATCCAGGGGAAGCCTTCCTCGGTTTTCCCCGTGGGGAAGGGAGGGGGCGCCTTGTAGCTGAACGCGCCCCAATAGCGGGGCAAGAACATGAACAGCGAGAGGAGCACGGAGGCGGGCAGGAGCACGCCGTACTTGAGGGTCGTTTCGTCCTTCCAGTCCGCCGTGTACTCGGCCCGATCCTTGAAGACAAAGAAGGCGAGAGCGAGCGAGGCAGCATGGGCTCCTTCACAGACGAAGCACAGCGAGCCGATCTGAAAGATCTGGATGAGGGTCAGGACGACGGCCCCGAGAGCCATGACGCCTGCAATGGGAAGCGCGAGCTTCGAGCGACGCCAAATCAGGAACAGGAGCGCGCCAAAGGCGACCACACCCCAGGCAGCGAGCGGCAGGCCCAAGAGGACTGAGGTTTTTGATGCAGCGACACGCGTGCAATCAAACGTGTCATTGATGGAACAGACGCTGTCGGAGCGGGGAGCCACGTAAGTTCGAACGTGGATCACCCAGAGCCAGACGGAGAACAAAACGCCGACGGCTGCCAAACACATGGGCAGCCGTCGGGCGTCGCGCGATGGGTTCGAAGCCATGCGCGTATGGTTAACCGAGATTAGCTCTTGAAGCCACCAGCGAAGGCGGTCACGAACTTGGCCTGGGCCGAGATGTTAGCCGAAGCCTCGCTCGTCATCTTGCTGAGGAGCGAGATCGAGCTTTCCATCGCGGGGATGACGCAATCGATGCGGCCGAGCGGGATGTCAGCGAAGAGGTCGCCTTCGATGCCAGCCTCCACGACGCCTTCGAGCCCAGCAGTGACCGAAGCCACGGGCGACGGCTTGAACACAACTTCACCGTTCACCTTGCCGTCAAACAGCGCGGAGTACTTGGTGAAGGCGCTGAGCATGACGGGTGCGTTCACCTTGAGAGCACCGATCTTGGCCTCGAAAGAAGCGCGAGCGCTTGCGTCGAGGTCTGCCTTAGCAGCGAAGCCGATCGTGAGCTGGGGAGGCGTGCACTCGAGGCTGGCGCTGGCCTGAGCCTTCGCCTGCGCCTGGCAATCGGCCGACGCGTCGCACTCGGCCGACGGGGGCACGACCTCGCCGGTGCAGCCGCCTTCGCAGCTACCTTCGCACGTGCCTTCGCACTTGACCTCACCCTCGCAGCTCGCGCCGCCGGGGTCAGCCGTACAAGAGCCGGTGCACTTGCCTTCGCACTTCCCGGAAGCGGACGCGCTGCAGGAACCCTTACAGGTACCGCTGCAGGAGCCGTTGCAGGAACCGTCGGCGTTCTTCACCGAGCACTCACCCTCGCACTCGCCCTTGCAGGTGCCCGAGCACTCAGCCTCGATGTCGACCTCGCAGGTACCTTCGCAGGTACCGGAGCATTCGATCGACGGAGCTTCGACCTTGCACTGAACTTCGCCAGAGCACTCACCCGAGCAGCTTCCGGTGCAGCTTCCCGAGCACTCGACGTCGACCTTACCCGGATCGACCTCACAGCCACCCTTCACCTCACACTGCGCCTGAGCTTCGACGGCGACGTTGACGTTCGCCGAGCACTGAGCGGGCTGGATGTCCACGTTGAGCGCTGCGTTGGCTCCGACGTTGGCCTCGATCTCCGCCTGGATGGCCGCGACGAGCGCGTCGACGCGTGCCGAGATGCTGCCTTCAGCCTCGAGACCGAACGCTGCTTCGAGGTTCTTCAGGCCGAGCTCGAAATCACCGTTGATCGTGACGACCGACTTGTTCAGGGTCGCAACTGCCGCGAAGAAGCCGTCGAGCTTTGCGTTGCCGGAGATACCGATGTCACCGGTAGCGACGTCACCGCAGGGGCCGCAAAGACCCTCGCCGCCAGGAAGCGATTCCTTGTCACACGCAGCGGTAGCGAGCGCGCCGGTTGCCATGACGAGGAGCGGCGCTCCAAAGAATCCGAGTTTCTTGAAAACTGCCATATTGAAAACCTCTTCTTTTCTTTCTTGTTTGGTTTCTTCGCTTGTTTGAGCGTCCCCGCCGACAAGCAATGTGGTTCAGACTTTGTGTGGGGATTGTTGAGGTCCGGACCCCCGACGGAACCTTCGGACTACGACAGTTCCCTGAGTTCCCTTCCACCTGAGCCTGGGCTTTCCCAAGCGCAGCCGGTTTTCTACAGGGTTCGCTTGCTTCTGTTAAGTCACGAAGCGACTCGACCATCGGTTCCAACTACACTGCTCAGGCCGTCGGGGGAGGCTCATTGCTTGAGTGCGCGCTCTTGCACGGGGTAGGCCACGGTGACCGCCCGAGGTGAGGCGATCTGTGTCAGCCATTTTTTCGAGTCGCGCCTCACGGGCGAAGGGAAGGAGTGCGAACAGGAGTTCTCTTTGAGAGGTTCGAGTCTGACAACTTTGTCAGGGGGAGGGGCTCAGAACTTTGGACGTCGTTCCGACGACAGTGGAGGCTTGTCCTACCCGAACCTACCGGTTTCCCAGCCGATTTCCCCTCGGGGCAAGGCGCGAAACTCCTATCCCGGACGCGAAGAATCCGCCCCCGGGGGCAAGCCCGCGCCCTCGTCCAGGGGCGAAAAGACGCGAGGCGGGCGCCTTTTTTCGGCCACGGATCAACCGTTAGTCAATGCGTAGACCAGTCACATCACGCAGAGCGCGCAAGGCGACGAGGGGACGAGCGGCGTTCAACTCGACGGCGGCGTCAGCGTCTTCGCGCTTCCCCTCGAGAGCGACAGCGATGTACACGCGACGAGCTCCAGATTCGAGATACCCAACGTACCAGCCCGTCGTCGGATCACAGGCGGCACCCGTCTTGGCGCGGAGGGTGTACGTGTCGGTCTCGCTCTTCACGAGCACGTCGAGGGTCGTCTGGCGCGAGCTGTCTTTCACGGGCAGCTCGCCACGATCGAGGCGATACAAGAAATCGATCTGCTCGATCGGACTAATGCGAAGGCCGCCACCTTCGAGCCAGAACAGGTCGAGGGGGCCACTTCCGTCCTTGTTGCCGTATTCGAGCTTCTCGAGCCAGGCGCGCTCCCTTTCTTCGCCGAGGGTGCGCGCGACTGACTGGAAGCAGGGAGCGCAGGAAACCTCCATCGCGCTCTTCAGCGTATGATCCTGGTTCCAGGCCTCGACGGTGTACTCCTTCCCGTCCCACTTCATCGGCGAATCGGCGCTCTCGAGCACACCCTCCTCGAGGGCAGCCAAGGTGTGCGCGATCTTGAAGGTCGAGGCGGGAACGTACTGCTTCTGGCAGCGCTCGAGGTTGCTGCAGCGGAGCTTGCCGTCGTTCGTGTCCAGGATCGCGATCACGCCGTCGACGCTTTCCGCGATCAGGTGCGCTTCCAGGACTTCGTCGAGCACGGGTTCGCGATCGCGAGGACGAACGTCTTTGACCTCGGCGTTGGGCTCTTCCGCTTTGGTTTCAGCTGTCTTGGGGGGCGCCTCGGGGACGCAAGCGGTGGCCGTTGTGACGAGGGAAAGAAGCAGGGCGAGCCGGCGCATAGCGCGACCATGGCACGACAGGAGCGGGCGGCTCAAGAGGGGCTTTCGAGGGCTTCCACGTACCCGAGCAGCGCCCGGACTGCGTCGTCGTCGAAGGTCCGAACGAAGGCGCGGATGCGCGACTCACGGTCCACCAGGATGACGTGGGAGCCGTGGGTGATGCCGAGCCCCGGCTTGTCGGGATCGTAGCTGCCCTCCAGGCCGATCTTGAAGTTCTCCTCGGCGGCGCGGGCGATTTGGCTGTGGTCACCGGTGAGCAGACTGAAGGACTCGGCACGGATGCCCCGAGCGCTCGCGTAGCCGCGGAGGACCTCGGGCGTGTCGTGTTCGGGATCGACGCTGATCGCGGCGAGATGGAAGGGGCGCGAGCCTTGGGCGAGGGCCCGCTCCATTTCCTGCATCCGCGCGATGAGCCGTGGGCAGACGCTCGGGCAGCGAGTGAAGAAGAACGCGACGAGGAGCAACTTGCCTCGATAATCCTGAAGTCTCCGCACTTGGCCCTCTTGGTCGGTGAGGGGAAGCTCAGGCAGCGCGCCGAGCACTGGGAGTTCGGCCACCCGCTTCTTCGAACAGGCGACGAGCAGCGGAGAGGCAAGGAAGCTGCGCCGAGGGAGGAGTCGGCTCACGCCTGGCTCCCTTGCAAGAGTGCGGCGATGGTTGCGTCGCCTGCCTGGCGTTCGCCGCGGGCGATCTGCCAAACCAGGTCAATGGCTCGTTGGTTGACGCTGGCGCTGACACCAACCTCATGACCGCGGCGCACGATCTCACCGTTCAGATGGTCGACAGCCGGCGCTCGCCCGCGCTCCACGGCGGCGAGCATGGAGGAGCGGAGCCTCCGGTAGCGGAGACCGACGGCGATCAGCGCGGCGTGACGCAGGGGGCCGCGGCCTCGAGCCAGCCATTCGAGGTTCAAGGCGTTCACTCGCTCGAGCTCCGTCCCGCCCGCGTGCGCCACGCGCACCGCCTCGGAGATGATGAGGAGGGCAGCCTTGCGACAATTGCGAGCGAGCATCATCTCGCCGAGGGTTTTTCCTCCCAGGGTACCTAGGGTGGAGATCGCCGAGTTGAGCGCGAGCTTCGAGAAGCGAGCGCCGAGCAGGTTTTGGGTCCGGCGCACCGGTCCGACCTTTTCGAGGAGTCGCTCGGCAGCGAGGCTGAGGGCGCCCCCCTCCGGGTCCACCACGCCGACCAGAAAGCCGCCGGAGGAGGTCCGTATGTACTCGGCGGGTCGCGGCATGCGGGCTCCCCACATGACGACCGCGCCGCGGGCTCGCTCGATTCCGACCACACCCGCCACTCGCTCATCGCAGAGTCCGTTCGACAGCGTAATGACCTCCGAATTCGGCCGGAGCACGGGCAAGAGGCTCTTGGCTACGTCGTCGATTGCGTTGGGCTGCACCGCGATGAACGCGATGTCAAAGGGCTCACTCGCCTCGTCGGCGCGCGACAGGACGTTCTGTTTCGGAAGCGCCGGCAGGTTCTCGCCCTCGAAGCGCGCCGTACCGCTCAAGAACGCGGCGCGGATCTCGGCGTTGGTGGTCGCGACCGTGAGGTCGATCGGCTCTCCGATGAGGTTTGCGGCCAGCACTCCGCCGATGCCTCCAACGCCTACGATGATGACCCTCGTCTGCACAGCTTCGGGCGAGAGAGTGTCCCGGGTGGGCTTTTTTCGAAAGGTCTTTTGTCCGCCAGGGGATCTCGGCGAGCCGCAGGTCATTTTTGCGACCGAGCGATCACAAAAAACGAAGGAAATATAGATAGTTATAAACTTTGGGGGCGAAATGTCCTGCGGCCTTTGGTAGAGTCCGGCCCGATGAAGATGCGTCAGTTGGGTCCCGAGGGCCCGCAAGTCAGCGTGGTGGGGCTCGGTGGGATGCTGCTTTCGATCACCGGCAGACCCCCCGAGGATCAGTCGCTGCGGGTGATCGACTCCGCTCTCGATTTTGGGGTCACGCTCTTCGAGACCTCGGACGCCTACGCGCTCGACGACAGCGAGCTCGGTCACAACGAGCGCCTTCTGACGCGCGGGCTCGAAGGACAGCGCGACAAGGTGACGCTGGTGACCACGGTCGGCCTCCGTCGGCCCGGGGGCGCCTGGTGCGTCGATTCGTCTCCTGAATATCTCACCGAGAGCGTCGAGCGATGCCTTCGGAATCAGGCTGTGTCGGCGCTCGACGTCGCGCTGCTCTACTCTTCGGACAAGAAGATCCCTTACGAGGAGAGTGTTGGAACGCTGTTTCGCCTCAAGGAACAGGGCAAGATCAAACACGTCGGCATTTGCAACGCCGATGTTCCCCTGATCCAGCGAGCCGAAGCCGTCGGTCCCATTCAGGTGGTGCAGAACCGGTGGCACCCGCTCGCGCGTGAGGTCGAGAAGAACGGCGTTCTTGACTACTGCGCCCAGACCGGCAAGGCCTTCCTCGCCTATTCGCCTTTCGGCGGGACGCTTGGCGCTCCGACCCTGACGACGCTCGGCAAGTTGAGCGATCAGGCGCGTCGTCGTCGCCTGAGCCCCTACCAGCTCGTGTTGGCCTGGATGATCAACAAGACCCCGACCACCTTCGCCATTTCCGGTGCGCGCCGCGCTGAGAGCATCGAAGACTCGGCGGGCGCGGGGTCGGTCGAGTTCGACGCTGACGCGGTGCGCGCGGTCGAGAACACCATCCCCACGGTATAAAGGCCGTGCCGCACAAGATCGAACCAGCTCCGAGCGGACGCGCCAAGTGTCGCTCCTGTAAGAAGACGATCGAGAAGGGGAGCCTTCGCTTGGGGGCGAGCGTTCCGAACGCCTTCGGAGACGGGGAGTCCTTCCATTGGTTCCATCTCGTGTGTGGCGCGGAGCGACGCAGCGCCGAGTTTCTGGAAGCCCTCGCCGACCCCGAGTCGACCCAGCCTGAGCCCGCCGCCCTTGAGGAGCTCAAGGCGCTCGCCGCGATCGGTGTAGAGCACCCTCGCTGGACCCGTCCGGCTCACGTCGAGAGGGCAACGACAGGACGCGCGAAATGTCGCCACTGTCGCGAGGCGATCGCGGCTGGTTCTCTGCGGATTGCGCTTGAGTTCGTCGAGGACGGCATGATCAACCCCTCCGGTTTTCTGCATCCCACCTGTGCGCTCGCGTACCTGGGCTCGACTGAACATATCCTGGAGCGAATGATCCGCTCGAGCGAGCTCAACGACGAAGAAGTCGCGGAGCTGCAGGGCGCTCTTTCGTCGAGCTCAGTTTGAGCCGAGCCAAAGCCGAGAGCCGAGCCGAGAGCCAAGCCGAGCTCAGGAGAAGCAGTCTCGGAGTGCCTCGTCGAGCTTCGAGAAGCGGAATGTGAAGCCCAGGCTCGTGAGTCGATCGGGAACGGCCCTCTGACCAGTGAGGAGCGGCTCAGCGCCCTCACCGAAGAGTGCACGCAGGGCGAAGGCGGGGGCGCGCAGGAAGGAAGGGCGATGGAGCGCGCGGCCGAGGGCTTTGCTGAACTCTTCGTTCGAGACGAACTCGGGTGCGGCGAGGTTCAGGGGACCTCGCACGTCCCTTCGCTCCAGGGCGAAGATGAGGGCGCGGACGGCGTCTTCTTCGTGCACCCAAGGGAACATCTGACGTCCGTCTCCGAGCGGTCCGCCGACCATGGCTTGGAAGGGGCGGGCCATCACGGCGAGCGCTCCGCCGCGTTTTCCGAGCACTACACCAAAGCGCAAGCTCGCGGTGCGGACGCCAAGGGATTCGGCCTCGCGGACTGCCTGCTCCCAATCCACACACACTTTGGCCAGAAAGTCCTTTCCGGGCGGATCGTCCTCTTTGCAGGGCTCATGGGGCTCCCGTGGGCCGTAGTAGCCAACACCTGAAGCGGACACGAAGACCGTCGGGCCATGAGTGCCAGCGAGGCGGATGCTCTCGGTGAGCGCGCGGGCGCTCTCGACGCGACTCGCCCATATTTCCTGCTTCAGAGCGCTCGTGTAGCGGCGACCGACGGCCGGTTCGCCTGCCAGGTGCACGATCCGATCTACGCCACGAAGATCTAAGGTGCTTCTGCCATCCCAAGAGACGACCTCAATCTGCGATTGTCGGAAGGTCCGTCGGGCGCGCTCGAGCGAACGACTGGGTACGACAAGTTCTCCCCCAGCATCTCGGAGCGCGCTGACGAGCGCTTTTCCTACGAACCCGGTGCCACCAGTGACCAACGTCTTCATGATTTTCTCTCGAGCTCGGGGTGTGACCTCTTGGCCTCAGCCGAGAGGCTAGCGGATTGCCCAGATTGGGCGAGTCAGCGGCGCCTGGGCGGGCTTGGTGCCGACCGCATGTTCCGCGGGAGGTTATTTCCGCGGGAGGTTATTTCCGCGGGAGGTTATTTCCGCGGGAGGTACGTAGGCAATGTGCCAAACATCATCGGACGCAGAGGATCTCAAAGTGGCACCTCCTTTGCTTGCTCTCATCGCATGAAAACGATCGCAGCGGATGCATTCTCTCATGCGGATACCACCGGAGAGCAGGACAAGCCGCCTTGGAAAGAGCGCGTGGGAAAGCTCTTCATGGCTCGCTTCAACGCGCGCGTTCGGCTCGGGGCCCCTCTCGAGCGCATTCCAGAGAGCTTACATCGAACTGCCAATCAGGTCGCGCTCGCTCTTGAACTTCTCAAGGATTTCCGCGCCGGTCGCTACCGAGAGATTCCGTGGGGATCTCTCGCCATCCTCACGGGTGCTCTTTTGTATGCGGTGAACCCTGCTGACGTGATCCCCGATGCTCTCCTCGGCATTGGGGCGCTCGATGACGCTGTGGTGATCGCGGTGGCGCTCCGGCTGCTGCGTCGCGATCTGGAAGCATACTGTGCGTATAAGGGCTACGCGTGGGTGGACTATTTTGCCTCACCCGTGAGCCCTCTGGACCGCGTGCGCGGCGCCGGACCTGTTGTGGTCGACCCGGTGGATGTTCCGACCTGAGTTTGGGTCGCTCGACAGCGCCCCGGGGCTCCCGGTCTGAGAGACGTGCTCCTCCTCGCGAGGAGCAGCGCTCACGCGTCCCCGAGAGGACCGAGCTCCAGGCGGACGCGCGTGCGCTCTCCGGCTTTCGGAAGAGCGATGCTCGAGCTCAGGGCCGGTTCATCATTGACCCAGAGGCGAGCTACTCCGTGCGTCGAGCCCCGGGGATTGTCGAGGCGAATCTGGAGTGTCCCGCCACTTTCCGTCGTGTAGTCGACCTCGAGCTGAGGCCAACTGGGCGGGAGGCATGGGTCGAGGAAGATTTCATCCCCTCGGCGCCGTAATCCCAAGATCCACTCGACGGCGATGCGATACATCCAGGAGGCTGAGCCGGTGTACCAAGTCCACCCGCCCCGCCCGAGGTGGCGCGGTTCCGCGTAGACGTCTGCGGCGAGAACGTAGGGTTCGACCTGGTACTTTTCGACCTCGGCGGACGTGCTCGTATGGGAGATCGGGTTCAGGTCTTGGAAGAGTCGATAGGCCTCCTCGCTCCGGCGTTCGAGGAGGAGGGCGAGCACCGTCCAGAGCACGCCGTGGCTATACTGGCCTCCGTTTTCGCGCACTCCCGGCGGATAGGTCGCGATGTAGCCGGGGTCGGGCTCGCCGCTCGTGAAAGGCGGTGTGAGCAGCAGCATCATCTTCTCCTCCCGGAGCCACAGGTGCTCGAGCGAGGAGTCGAGGGCGCGCCGGGCGCGATCGGCGCGTCCGACGCCCGCGATCACGGCCCAAGATTGGGCGATGGCGTCAATGCGACACTCGCTCCTTTCGTGGGACCCGATCGGCGTACCGTCGTCAAAGCTGGCTCGCTGGTACCACTGTCCGTCCCAGGCGCTCTCATCAATTGCACGAGCGATGCGCTCTGCCTCGCTCCAGCAAAAGTGAGCCCGGGCGCGGTCACCGCGTTCTTCGGCGACCTGAGCGAAACGAGCGAGGGTGTGGGCGAGGAACCAGCCGAGCCATACGCTCTCCCCGCGGAAGCCTTCGCCGACGCGATTCATGCCGTCGTTCCAGTCCCCGGCGCGCATGAGTGGGAGCCCTCGCGGGCCGCGCGTGACCGCTGCTTCGAGGGCTCGCACACAATGTTCATACAAGGGCGCAGATTCGGCCGCGGCAGGAGGAACGCTGTAGAGATCGTCCTGACCGGGGTCGAGTCGACGCTCCTGAAGAAACCCAACAGGCTCGTCGAGGACGAGGTGATCACCGGTGGTCGTGACGTACTCCACCGCAGCCCAAGGGAGCCAAACGAGATCATCGGAGCAATGGGTGCGGACACCTTCGCCGGTGTCCGGATGCCACCAGTGCTGGACGTCTCCTTCGAGGAATTGGCGGGAAGCCGCGAGCAGAATGTGTTTCTTGGCGAGATCAGGTCGGAGCTGAAGGAGAGCCATGGAGTCCTGGAGCTGGTCTCGGAATCCGTAGGCGCCGCCCGATTGGAAAAAGGCAGAACGTCCCCAAAAGCGACAGCTGAGCACCTGGTACGGTAGCCAGTGATTGACCATGACGTCGAAGCTCGGATCAGGAGAGCGGACCTTCATGCGCCCGAAGAGTGAGCGGAACTGGTCCCGGCTCCGTTCGATGACCGCTGAAGCTTCGCTCCGCTGATTGTAGCGAGCGATGAGCTCATGGGCTTGTCGCTCGTCGTCGCCTGCGCCAAGAGCGAAGGCGAATTCCCTCTCATCACCAGGGGCCAGGGTCAGCTCGAGCTCTAGGGCGGCGGCAGGATCGAGTCCGGCTCCGGAGCGACCGGAGAGCCTGCTTCCGAAGAGGCCGACGGGCGCGGCGCGCGATCCAAACGGGCCGAAAAACTCGCCGCGATCGGCGGTCATGGAGCGAACCTCTTCCGTCGACGCCAAGAAGGCCCAAGATTTAGGGAACGGCGACAGCGGGTTCCTCGCCAGGAGCGCCCGAAGATCGGGACGAAGGTAGGTGATGGTCGAGACGCGGAGCTGCTCGCGATTCGGCCCGAGCACCCACTCGGCATAGGCGTAGACCCGGAGTCTTCGAACACGGGACGAATGGTTCGCGAGGCGCACGCGCCAGACTTTGATCGGGTCGTTCGGGTCGACGCCGACGCTGAGCTCTTCGCTCAATCCCTCGCGCGTGTGGCGGAACGTCGTCACACCGGGCTCGTGGACAACATCGTAGATGGCGTCGCCACCGGCGGGGGAAGGCGTCAGACTGTGGAACGCGCCTGACTCCAGATCGCGGAGAAAGAAGAGCTCGCCGGACGGATCGAGGGTGGGGTCGTTGGACCACGGGGTGAGCCGGTTCTTCTGGCTGTTTTGGTACCAGGTGAAGCTCGATCCCGATTCGGTCACAAGGGTGCCGAAGTTTGGTCCGGCGATCACGTTGCTCCAGGGCTGAGGCGGCCTTTGGCCTTTCCCGATCCGCATCCGGTAGGCGCCGGTCTCTTGGTCGAAGCCTCCGATCGAGTTCTCGAAGAGCAATTGGTCGCGTTCGCTTTGGCCGTCGCGCTCGTGAGCTCGGAAAGTTTGTCCACCCCTTTCGTCCTGGGCTGACGACCTCGGAAGGGAGAGGGGAGCTCTGATCGGGTGCGGGCGGCCGGCTTCGTTCTGAGAGTGGAGAGTGAGGCTCCGAAGTTGCTGCGCAAGGGAGCCCTTCGAAGCGCTCAGGACGACGCGGGCGGCGGTCGCGAGCAACTTGAGGTCTTCTTCATTGATGAGCGCGCTTCTTCGAACGAAGACGCCGCCACGCTGATCGACGTGGCCTTCTGCTGGGGTGGAGCGGATCAGATTCAAGACCGCGTCCTGGACCGGCTGCAGGTAACTTGCCGCTTCTTCGTTCAGGATGACCAAATCTGTGGCCATGCCGTGCAGGCGCCAGTACTCGTGAGCGAGCAAGAGGTCGCGGCAAAGGTCCGTAAACTCGGGAGCGTCGAGCCGCAGAAGAACGATGGGGAGGTCTCCTGAGATACCTTGAGACCAAAGCGCATCCCGACCCCGCACGCTGATGGGAGGACTGTTGTTTTCGCGGAGCCCTGCCTGAGGGAAGAGCACGGCAGACAAGAGACGCTGATAGCGATGAGCTTTGGACGAGGTGATGCCGAGGTGCCGGAGGTCGACGCGCGCATCAGCCCACGCGAACTCGAAGGCGCGCGCCACGCTGTGGGTGTCGAAGAAGTGTTCGACGTCGGCGAGGAGCGCCTCTTTGGTCTCCGCGAGCAGGGTGATGAGCGAGAAACGCACGTGCCCTCCCGCGTCGAGCTCGATGTCGGCTTGAAGGATGCTCGCGGGATCGAGGGTCCCCGGCTGATCCCGCCAGCTGTCATCGGAGAGGCCCCGGGGAGCGCAGATGTCGCCATTCCTCCCTAAGAACGCGGCGCGGGAGGTACCGAGGTGGACCTCGATCTTCGGGTCGAGGCCCACCAGCATCTGAGCCATCCACACGTGCGGATCGTGGTTCGAGCGTCGCTTACGGTGGGCGATGAGGACCGGACGATTGGGCAGGGACTCGAGCTCCAAGAACATCTTTTGAAACGCCGGGTGAGCGACGTCGGCGCTCCTTGGGGTGAGCGAGAGTTCTGTGAAGCTCGTGATGCGGACCTGGAGAGGGGAGCTTGCGTGACTCGTGAGCGTGACACGACGGATCTCGGCGGGATGCTCGGGAGACAGCGTGATTTCCGTGAGCGTCTCGACGGGACCGTCGCGGCGAGAGAGCTCCACTTTGTCCACCGAAAAAATCGCGTCGTAGTGACTGGGCTCCGAGCGCGTGGGCATATAGCCGCTCGACCAGGGTTTCCTCTTCGGGGTCTGGAAGTAGAGCAAGATCCCGCCACAAGAGAGGCTCGCTTCTTCTCGGAAACGCTGCACGTCGATGCCGCGCCAGGTCAAAAAACCTTCGCCTCCCGCGGAGATCCAGGACGAAAGATCGCCTTGGCCTAGGAGGTGTCCGCGGGGGGGGCTTGTGCGAGCCTGCGCAAGATCGAGGTGCTCGGTGACTTCTTGCTCGAAGGTTTGGGCCAGGGGCGAAGCAGTGCGGGTCGTCTCAGGCTCGACGACCCCGGCCCGCACAGGAATGCGCTCTTCGAGCAAGAGCGCGCAGGCCTTGATGCGGGCGTCCGCGTGGAAGCGGCGCTGCATCGAGAAGTCCGTCAACAAGTTGGAGAGCGCGACGAGCGTCATGCCTTGGTGGTGAGCCATGTAGGCTTTGACCACGACCATCTTGCGGGTCGGCGGGAGCCGCGCCTTCGTATAGTCGGCAGACTCGTAGAAGCCGTACTCCCCTTCGAGGCCGGCGGCGGCGAGCGCTTCGAAGTTTCGCGCGGCGGCTTGGGCTCGGACCAGAGCTGAGAGAGCCGTCGCATAGGGCGCGATGACGAGGTCCTCTCCTAAGCCAGGCTTCAGGCCGAGTCCTGGCACGCCGAAGGCCCGGTATTGATAGTTCATACCGAGATCCATGACGTTGTAGGCGGCCTCAGAGATGCCAAAGGGCACCCCAAACTCGCGTGCGTACTCGATCTGGCGTTCGATCACAGATCGGTAGGTTTGATCGAGGAGCGTGTCCGGGTAGCTCCGCGTCACGAGCAGCGGCATCAGGTACTCGAACATCGAGCCGCTCCAGGAGAGCAGGCCTCGGGCGCTCGCGAACTTGGCGCGCAAGCGCCCGAGGCGGAACCAATGTTTGACGGGAACCTCGCCCTTGGCAATTGCGACCAGGCTGGCGAGCCGAGCCTCGGATGCGAGGAGATCGTAGTGAGAGTTGTCGAGGCGCGCGCTGCTCACGTTGTAGCCGATGGAGAAAAGCGAGCGTTCTTCGTCGTAGAGGAAGCTGAAGTCCATCGCCCCGACCAGCTCGTCAGAACGCGCAGCGATCGAATCGAGCTCTTGTAGGAGCTCTTCGGTCTTCCGCTGGGCCTGGCTGAGCGCGCTTGTGAGCTCTTTGAGCGATGGCTTGCTGGCGAGGTTCGGAGCCAGCGCGGTGATGTGTTCTTTGAGCTCGTCCGAAACCTCGAGAAAGCGAGCGGGGCGCCGCGCCTGGTCGAGGAGCTCTTGCACCCCGGACCACTCTTGTGGCCTCTTGTTCGAGAAAAAACCAGCAGCTTCAAGCCACACGAGATGCGGAGAAAACTCGGTCCAGGTTTCGAGCGCCTCCCGAAGCCCAGCGCGAGCCGCTTCGATCCATGACCGTGCGGAAGGCGAGCTCTGCTCCCTTTGCCATCCGGACAGGAGTCTCTCGCTCTCACGCGCCGCCTCGAAAACCAGACCCACAAAAGGCTCGTCGCTTGTGCGTCTCGCCTCGATGGACTCGATGAGCTCGATCAGCTGCCTCACGAGGGAGCTCGAGTCGGCCCTCGATCGGTGTTCTCGATGAGCTTCCCTGGCGAGATAGAGGGCGTCGAGCGTGGCGAGAAAGAGACGTTCGGAGACGAGGGGAGTGTTCTTCGCTTCCCGACAGATCTCCGCGAGCGTCATCAGGTATCCGGCGAGATTCCCGCTGTCGACGGTGGAGACGTAGCGGGGCTCGAGGGGCTCGAGCGTTCTTGTGTCGTACCAATTGAAGATGTGCCCTTCTCGTTTCTCGAGTTTCTCGAGGGTAAAAAGGGTCCGATGAAGGCGCCCCACGGCGCTTTGCAGCGTGATGAAGCCGAGGTCGCGCGCGGCGGCGACCGAGAGCAGATAGAGACCGATGTTGGTGGGAGAGGTCCGGTGGGCGATGACGCCCCGTGGCTGTTCTTGGAAGTTGTCGGGGGGAAGATCGTGGTCAAGTTCGCCGACAAAACGCTCAAAGAAGCGCCAGGTCTTGCGGGCAATGCGGCGAAAGACGAGCGCCTCTGCTTCTCCCCAGGGCTCGACGGCGCGCTCCGGTTCGATCCGACTCACCCAAATGGCGATCCAAGGCGCAAGCGCCCACAAGGAGAGCACCGGGAGAGCTAAGGGAGTCGCGGGCGCATCGGTCGCAATCAAGAGCGCTATCGCTCCGAGGGCAAGGAACGCCGAACCGAGCAAGCGGGGAACGCGGAGCACGCTGCTCGGGGCGCGGCTCGCGGCGTCGCGCATGCTCACCCACTCGAGCAAATGGCGGCGACTCCAAAATTGTCGGTAGAGAGCGCGGGCAATTGCGTCAAGGCTGACGAAGGCCTGGTCGAGGAGGAACGTGAGCGAGAGCCATGCCTGCTTGGCGTTGCTCTTCAGATCTCCGCCGAGTCCTCCGAGCCAGTCGAGCTGGGAATCGGCTCGAGCAAACGCGAACACGAGGCGACCGAATACGGGGACCCAGAAGACGGAGACCAGAAGCAGCGTGCTGACGCAGGCTGTTTCGAAGCCCATGGCCCAGGTCGCAGCCATGAATAGGACGAGAGAGGGTGGCAGGAGGCTGCGGCGCAGGTTGTCGACCACGCGCCATGTGTCGAAGGCGCGGAAATCGAAGCGCCGCGTGCCTTCTTCAGCCGGTGTCCGAGGGAAGAGCCAAGGCAAGAGCTGCCAATCGCCGCGGATCCAACGATGCTGCCGGCCGGCGGCGACCGCGTAGGAAGCCGGTTGTTCGTCGAGGACCTCGACGTCGGAGACGAGAGCCGCGCGGGCGTAGATGCTCTCAAAGAGGTCATGACTGAGGAGCTGGTTCTCCGGCACCCGTCCGGCCATGACGGCGCTGAACGCGTCGACGTCGTAGATGCCCTTACCGACAAAAGAGCCTTCGCCGAAAAAGTCCTGGTACACGTCCGAGACCGCGGTCGTATAAGGGTCGATGCCTGGCGGCCCGGCTGCGAGGCGTGCGTAGATGGAGCGCCTCGCGCTCATCGGTGAGGTTCCGACGCGCGGCTGGAGCATGGCGTGACCGCGCGTGACGCGGCCCGCCTGTGCATTGAAAATGGGTCGATTCAGAGGATGTGCAATCGTCGCGACGAGCCGACGAGCGACCCCGGGAGGGAGCTCCGTATCCGTATCGAGGGTGATGACGTATTTGACTTCGTGCAGCAGTCCTTCCGGCGCGGTGACGATTGAAAAAGTCGTATCGTTTTTTCCGCGGAGCAGCTGGTTGAACTCATGGAGTTTTCCGCGTTTTCGCTCCCAGCCGAGATAACGCTGCTCCTGTTCGTCCCAGATGCGTGAGCGGTGGAAGAGGAAGAAGCGAGGTCGAGTTTGGTCACTGTTGAGCTCTTCGATGCCCGCTTGCACCAGCTCGAGGAGCCGACTGTCTTCCTCCGTCTCTGCGACGTCGGCATCGGGGAAGTCCGTCAGAAGTGCAAAGCTGAGGTGCTCGTCTGGGTTCGCGAGACTCTTGACGAGAAGCTCATCGAGCAAGCTTCTCACCTCAGCTTCACTGCCGAGGAGCGTCGGCACCACCACCATCGTTCGACAGCTCTCTGGAACGCCGTCTTCGAACTCGAACTTCGGTAAAATGCGCGGCGACACCAGCGCAACGACCGCTGCGTTGACGACGGCGACGGCGATCTCACTCGAAGCCAAGAGCATGCCCGGATAAAGGATGGCCCTGAGCCAAAGGGGAGCTTCTGCGCTTGCGAGCGCGGCCCAGGCGAGAGCAGAGAGCGCGGCCGTGATGAGCGTGATATTGCCCAAGTAGAGCAAAGACGGGTGCTTGCTCCTGAATCGCTCGACGCGGTGAGTGAGACGCGGGCGGTAGTTTAGATCACGCCAGAGCTCTGTTTGACCGTCGTCCTTGAGGTAGTAGCCGACGTGCGCGCGATAGTCTTCTCGAGTGCCCTGGCCGAGGATCGCCAAATGGAGAGCGGTCTCGGCGACGCGCAGCTCACTCTGTTTGCTCGCGCGCGCGAGGCGTTCGATCCCATGGCGGTACCGATCGCGCGAGACTGCGTCCATCTTGGAATAGACGCCGCTCGGGTCGCGGCGCAAAGTCTCCTCGACCAAGCTTGTGCTGTCGAAGAACACGCTCCAATCGAGGGTGTTGATCGCGCGCATGCTCGTGATCGCACTGCCGACGGAGACCTGCGCGGCCGCCTGTTTCAGGTGATGACGGCGCGTAAGGGCCTCCGAAGAGGTTCCCATCTTCTCGGCCTGTTCGTTGATCCAAGCCAGAGCTTCGGGGGGCGCCTCGTCGTGCTCACGTAGCCTGCGCAATAAGGTCACGAGGAAGGCATCGCTGGGCGCTTGCTTGCGAGCCGTCTTCTTGAGCTCGGCGAGCGCTTCTTGAGGCTCTTCGCCGCGCGCGGGTCGAGCTCTGTCGAGGGGACCCTTCTCACCGAGCAATCGGCGCGCCCATTGGTCCGCTTGGTCGCGGTCTGTCGCCTGAGCCTCTGAGGTAGCGAGGGCAGAGACCGCGATCACAAGCCCGAGCCTGAGCATGATCGGGATCGCCCAGAGCTCCCCGATCTTGAGCGCTCGCTGCTTCTGATAAGCGGCCACGAAGCGCTCGAGGGTCTCGAAGTCGACGTGGAAATCCGTGTAGCGGAGGTAGTCGAGGCAAAGCGCGTAGACGAGAGGATAGCCGCGCATCTTGCCGCTGCTCATGCGCGGCAGCTGGACAAGATAACCCCAAGGCAGATCTTCTTCGATCTCGCGGAGCTGCCCTTCCACGACGTGCCCGTTGTCGAGCAACCAAAGTTCGGCAGGAGAGGGATCTCGTCGCCTCTCCGCTCCTTCCGCTAAGACCTGATAAGCCTCCTGGATACTCGCGCGCACTTTGCGAAATCGACGGCGCAAAGGGCTCGCTCGCCCGCGCTCCGTCTCGAGTCGGAGGTGCACTTCACCGAGGCGCTCCGCATGCTCCAAGAGCAGGACTTCGGGTAAGATCTCCCCCCGCAGGTGCTCTGGGTCGTCCCAGACGGCGTCCTCATCGAGGGAGGAAAAATGGGCGCGAGCGGGAGCTACGAGCGCAACGGGCTGGTTCATCGGATCGGATGGCCCGGCGACCAATCAGCCTGCCTGCGCAAGTTCGGGGGCCCGGCCCGTGAGGGGATGGAGCCATGTGCCGTTGATGAGAGGCCAGTCAGAGGCGTGTTTGACGCAGGAAGCGAAGGCGTCTTCTTCGTGAACGAAGCAGCCAGCGTTGCCGCCGCAGATGGGGCACGGCGTCTGGTTGGTTACGGCGCGCCATAGGGCGTCTGCGAGAGCTCCTTGGGGCCTACCCGTTGGGATCCGTGTCGTCATCGTGATTCTTTGCTCCTCAGCTCGAAGAGCACAGCATCAATCGTGCCAGACGCTGGAGCCTCCGCTTTCGGAACAAACGACCCAAGAGACGCGGCGAAACCACTCGCGGGGGTCAGACATGGGCATTTTTTAGGCGGCAAAAGTCGCTCAGGCGTGCCGAATTGCCACAGCACCCCTCGGGACTTCCGGGAGCTCGAGCTCGCCGACAAATGGGACTCCCTGGAGCTCGAGCTTGCCGACAAATGCGAAACGCCCCCCGCTCGGGGAGATCCGAGGGGGGGCGATCCGGCGAGTGACGCTTCGCGCGACGCGGGCGATCAGGTCCGATCGTTCAGGTCGGGAGTCTGCTTTTTGGCGAGTTCTTCGGCGATCTCGTCGGCCAGGTTGTCCCGGCTTTCTGCTTCGTCCTCCTCGTCTTCAGCGTCGTCTTCGTCGTCGTCGTCTTCGTCGTCATCCACCTCATCCGAGGGCCAACCGACGGGCTGCTTTTCGCGGAGAGACCACACGATGCCGACGGCGCCGAGGATGATGCCCGGGATCGACAGGAACTGGCCCATGTCGAACAGGGCGTTCGGATCGAACACTTGGTGTTCCTTCCAGAACTCGACGATGAAGCGGCCGCTGAAATAGACGATGAAGAAGGTTGAGATCAGAAGCCCGCGCGGGCGCTTCTCTTTCCCTGCCAATCGATCCACAAGCCAAATGCAGAAGAGCACGAAGATGCCGAGCAAGGCTTCGAAGGCCTGCGTCGGATAGCGCAGCGGTGCCTCGGCGACTCCCACGTCGTAGCGGGGGAAGCGAACGCCCCAGGATTGGTCGGGAACGACGCGTCCGACGATCTCGGAGTTGAAGAAGTTTCCGACTCGAACCAGGGTCGCTCCGAGGGCAGCGGAGAACGAGAAGCGGTCAGCGCCCTCCAGGAAGGGAACTCCACGCCGCTTCGTAAACAGCCACATGGCCAGGATCAGGCCGATGACAGCGCCGTGACTCGCGAGCCCCCCTTCCCAGATGCGGAAGACCCAGGTGGGATCCTCCATGGCCTTCTCGAAGTCGTAGAAAATGACGTGACCGAGACGCGCGCCGGCCAACACGCCGATGACTCCATAAACGATGAAGTCGCCCGCAACTTCGGGGCCGCCACCGCCCCGCACGATCTGCCAGTTCAAAAGGGCGTAGCCTCCGAGGAAGACGCCAACGAAGAGCAGGCTGTAGTAACGGATCGCGAGGGGATCCGGCAGGAAGCTCGAGGCCACGGCGATCACCGCGCCCATAAAGAGCCCGAAGGTCGTGAGGTCGTTCTGTTTCTTGATCAGCCCGAACAGGAGCATCAAGACTGCGATCCCGCCCACAAAAAGCAGGAGCGGGCCTTTCGGCAGTTCAACGGCTATGGGGCCTACATCCCAGGTAAAATTCGGCACGTGCGCCTCTTAACACGCTCCCGAGCACATATCATCCCGGGATAAGCCTGCGATTTTAGTGAAAGTCCGAGTCAGGCGAGCTTGATGCCCAGGCGGGAGAACCCCTTCTCCGCCTCCGTTGCCCAACCTCGATTGGCGAGGGGGGAGGCTGGGCTCGGGTGCAAAATGGTACCGACCCGGATCCCTGTGCCTTCGAGGGCTCGTTCAGCTTGCTTCATTGCAAAAGCCCCGACCCCGATCACCCACTCGGGCTGCATGACCCGACAGATCTCCGTGAGCGCCTCGTCACACACGCTTTGGAGCTGAGATTGAAGATCTTTCGGCAGCTTGTCGGGCGTGAGGTTGGCCCCGGTCTCGCTCATGAACACGAGGGGACAATAATTCACCACGAAGAACCGCGCGAAGAAGTGCTCCGGGGTCTGGAAGCGGTCCCGAACCCAGCCCCAGAGCCTGGTCCCGCTCACCTCACTTTTCGGGCAGTGAAAGCCGGTCACCGGTCGCTTCGGATGTTCGCGTGGGGGACGACCGACCCGGCCTTCGACCTTCAAGAAGTCCCGAACCATGGCCACGTCGCCAAACGGAACGCCCGTCTGCGTCATGCCGAAGGGCCCGGGGTTCATCCCCAGCAGCACGATCTCGCGCCGCCCTTGCCCGTAGAGCTTGAGGTACTTCTCGTGGGGTACCCGAGCGTAGTCGAGGGGATTATAGACGTAGGCGGCAGCGCTCCGGACGTCGATGGCGTCGACTTTCTCGGAGAGGCGGCGGCTAATGCGCGCGAGGGTCACGGGTCTGGTCCCCCCATAGCCGCAGTTCGCCTCAGTGGCCACGGGTACAGCATTTCTGTAAAGGCGCGAGCGCATCATTCGACAAATCGCCGCCCTGCCATAGAGTCGGACCGCGATGTCCTTCCCCCTTCCTCTCCGCGGCGCACAGAACCCCTCCTCGACTCGCGCGGGAACCAACCCGGGCTCTTTTGCCGAAGCCCCTGCGCTCGGCCAGGCGCGGACCTATTCCTCGCCCGACACCCCCGGGATGCCCGCGCCCAGCGACAAGACAGCCTGGGATTTTCTTCCCCCAGGCTTCGAGCGCAATGGACAATTCGCCGTGGCGCCCGCCGGTTACGAGCCGAAGACCCAGCTCGAGTTCGCTCGCCTTGGCGTCGTGACCAAGGAGATGCGCGCGGTCGCTGAACGCGAACCGCATCTCACTCCCGAACAAATCCGCGATGAAGTCGCGGCAGGTCGGATGATCATCCCGGCCAACAAAGTGCACCTCAGCTACGGCCTGCCTCCGATGTGCATCGGGCGCGCGAGCAAGACCAAGGTGAACGCGAATATGGGCGCGAGCCCGGTCTCTTCGGGCACCGATGAGGAGGTCGAGAAGCTGCGCTGGGCTGAGAAGTGGGGCGCGGACACGGTCATGGATCTTTCGACGGGCGGCGATCTCGACGCCTGTCGCGAGGCGATCATCAAGAACTCCCGAGTGCCGATCGGGACGGTGCCGATCTATTCGATGATCATCGGTCGTAAGATCGAGGACCTGACAGAAAAGATCATCATGGAGACCCTCCTGCACCAGGCCAAGCAAGGCGTCGATTACTTCACGATCCACGCTGGCGTGCTCCGGGAGCATCTCCCCTACGTCAAAGATCGGTTGATCGGGATCGTGAGTCGCGGCGGTTCGCTGCTCGCCAAGTGGATGCTCGTCCACAACAAGCAGAACCCGATGTACACGCACTTCGACGAGATTTGCGACATCATGCGGGAGTACGACGTCTCGTTCTCCCTCGGCGACGGCCTCCGGCCTGGCGGTCTCGCGGACGCGACGGATCGGGCGCAGCTCGCGGAGCTCCAGACGCTGGGCGAGCTCACGGAGCGGGCCTGGAAGAAGGGCTGTCAGGTCATGGTCGAAGGGCCGGGACACGTCCCCTTCGATCAGATCGAATACAACATGAAGCTCGAGCGACGCCTCTGTCACGGCGCGCCCTTCTATGTGCTTGGTCCGCTCGTGACCGACATGTTTCCTGGCTACGATCACATCACGAGCGCGATCGGTGCGACCGCCGCCGCGTACCACGGCGCGAGTATGCTCTGTTACGTGACTCCTAAGGAGCACCTCGGCCTCCCCAAAAAGGACGACGTGAAGCAGGGGTGTGTCGTTTATAAGATCGCGGCTCACGCCGCCGACGTCGCGCTCGGGATCCCCGGATCCCGCGATCGCGACGACGATGTGACGCGGGCTCGCGCCGCGCTCAACTGGGAGAGGCAGTTCGAGCTGTCCTTCGATCCGGATCTCGCGCGCGCCTTCCATGACGAAGATCTCGACGTCGATACCGACTTCTGTGCGATGTGCGGGCACGACTGGTGCTCGGTGCGTATCTCGAAAGAGATCGCCGAGTTTGCGAGCGGCAAGGCGGAGGGATTTGAGCGCGAGCGGGTCCTCAAGTCCAAGGCTCTGACGCCGGAGCAGCGAGAGATCCTCGAGAAGCGAGGCGTTCTCTCAGCGGCCGAGATTCATCGCCTGGCCTCGAAGACGAAGCGCGCCCTCGGCGATGAGCATGGTAAGGCGGTGTGTCATTCGGACGTAGCGCCGGCGGAGGAGGCGGTCCGCATTCAGGAGGAGCGTCTTGTTCACCTCCGGCGGAAAGAGAGCGCGGCTGAGTAGGTAATTCTCTTCGCGCCCCCGGTTTGTGTGCATTTTTGTAGGTCATCCAAACCCACCATAGACTTGCCGGGCCTGCGGAATTGGAGGTAAGAGACATCGCATGAGAAAACTCTCCCGATATGCTCCGGTCCTGGCCGCCCTCTTGGGCGCTGTCACCTTCGTTGCTCCTCGTGAGGCGAAGGCCCTCCGCACAACCCCGAAGGGTTCTATGGCTCTGGCCGCCGAGCGGCTTACGGGCTTGTCCTTGACATTCCCCCAGCAAGGGGATGTCTTCTTCTCGACGCACTTGCTTACGGCCTACAATTTTGCGCCCGGTCAGACCTTCCAGCAGAACCCACGCATTGGTTTCGACTACTTCGTGATCGACGGTCTCTCACTCGGTGGAAGCGCGGGCCTCGGTTACAACGGTCGAAACGAAGCTGTCGAGTGGTCCGTCCTACCGCGCGTCGGCTACAGGTTCGGCCTCTCGGCCACATGGGATTTCTGGCCCCGCTTGGGCGTCGGGATCTACGGCATCGGCGGGACCGGGAACAATTTCACCACCGGCGTGATCAGCTTGGAGTCTCCGTTCGTGTGGAAGGTACACCCGGCGATCGGGGTTGAGCTGACTCCTGCGCTCGACATCGGTCTCGCGAGCGGCGCACCGATCGCTCTCGGCGGGACCGTCGGCGTCGTCCACACCTGGTAATCGATAGGACCGAGAGAGGCGGGCAAGACGGGGGACCCGCCTCTCACCCTTCCGGCTGATTGCGCGCGATCCGGGCCAAGAGTTCCGCTTGTTCGTCGTCGCTCAGCCCCGACAAATCTTCTGGGACGAGCTCGCGCGGGAGGCGGTACACACCGTCCAGCCAGTTCTGGAGATCGAGCTTTTTGCAGCGGGGAGAACAGAAGGGCCTCGCCGGCGAGAGCTCAGGGCCCAGTTCCGTACCGCACATCGGACAGCGCGACATGGGTCCTCCCTTAGCTGAAAAATCCCGGCTCGTCCCGCCCTGAAACAGGCGCGGCCTTTCACGTTTTTTGATTCGAGTCGAACGAACGTGGTAGCCGGAGGAAAGGTGGATGAAAGAGAAGTTCCCCCGGAGGAGGGCCGAGCCCGGGTCCGGCCAGAGCTTTGGATCTCGTCGACCTATTTCGCGGAGGGATTTCCCTACGGGATCATCAACTCCCTCGCGGAGATTCTATTTCGGGACATGGGAGCGAGTCTCGCTGGCGTCGGTCTGACATCGCTCTTTCATTTGCCTTGGAACTTCAAGTTCTTCTGGGCGCCGCTGATGGAGCGGACGCTCTCGATGCGCCGCTGGATTCTGCTCTTCGAAGTCGCTCTTCTCGGCCTCTTCGTCGCTGCAGGAGGCATCGTCTTCTTTCGGGAGGGCTTCGGTCCCGAGCTGACGTTGGTTCTGCTCTCCGTGATCTTTCTCGTCGCGGCTTTCGCTTCTGCCAGTCACGACGTCGCCATCGACGCTTTTTACCTCGAAGCGCAAAACGAAAAGGAACAGGCCCGTCACGTTGGCCTCCGGAGCTCTGCGTACAAGGTGGCGTCCATCCTCGTTCGTGGACCGGGGCTCGCTCTCGTCGCGGCCGTGGGCTGGACGCTCGGACTCTCAGCCGCCGCCGCCGTGCTCGCGGCCCTTGCACTTTTCCATCTGCGAGTGCTCAAGCGACTCGAGGAGGCTCACGGAGCTTTGCCCACAGGTTCCGCCCGTCGCAAGGAGCCCGGCGCGCGAGAGAAGAGCTCTCGGAGGTGGCTCATTTGGCTCTTCGGCTGCATCGCCTTGGCCTCGCTGCTCATGTTTCTCTCTTATGAGGTACCGGCGGTTCGCAGCGCACTGACCGGTTCGACTGCCATGCTCGTCTGGAGTGGGCTGCTCGTCGTCGGGCTCACCATAGGAGTTCTGGTGTCACGGCGCCGCCTTCGGAACCTCAGGGGCGAGGGGGCCTTCTCACGTCTTCTGAGCCATCCTCACTTCCTCGTGGTGCTCGCCTTTATCGTGACCTTCCGTCTGGGTGAGTCGTTCCTGCAGAAGATGAAGTGGCCTTTCTTGAGCGAGTTCGTGGGGCTTACCAAAGCGGAGTACGGGACCTTAAACGGAACGATCGGGGTGATCGTCTCTTTTGTCGGGCTCATCGTCGGCGGTCGCCTGATCGCGCGCGACGGGCTCGAGAGGTGGTTCTGGCCGTTTCTTCTGGCCCAGAACGCCCTGAATCTCCTCTACGCAGCCTTGGCGCTGGTGCCGGATGGTCTCCTCAGTCACGAGCTCAATCTTGGCGTCGTTGGACTCGTGATTGTCTGCGAAGAGTTCGGAGCGGGGCTTGGGGCTTCCGTGTTGATGGTGTTTTTGATGCGGCTCTGTCATGGCCAACATCGCGCGAGTGAGTTTGCGCTCCTGACCGCGGTGATGACGATCGGCTTTACCATCTCGGGCGCGCTCAGCGGCTACGTCGCCGAAGCGGTCGGGTATTTCGGCTTCTTTGTCGCTTCGTTCGTCCTCACGCTGCCGATGATGGGGCTTGGGCCCCACGCGCTCCGGAGGTCCCATGACTTCGCGCCCCGCGCTGGGTCTTCGTGACGCAGCGTCGTGACGCTGCGCGGGTCGAAGGGGCAAGTTGGAACCGACTCAGCTCTGCTGGATGAGTCCGACGAGGGTCGTCGGCTGAACCCGGTACTCTTTACGACAGTAGTCGCAGCCGATCTCGAGGACTTGTCCATCGTCGATCATCGACTGGATTTCTTCCCGGGGCAGCGTCGCCAATGCGCCGAGCACGCGGCTCTCACTGCACCAACATTCAAAAGCAATCGGCGTCGTTTCAAGCCGCGTGTGAGGCATCCGGTAAAGGAGCTCGTTTAGCAGTTCCTCCGGTGAAAAACCTGGGGTGAGCAGATGATCGATGGTTCGAAAATCCTCAAGCCGCTCCGCCATCACAGCGAGCGGTGCTTTGCCCACCTCGGGCAGAAGCTGAACCATGTAACCGCCGGCCACGACTGAGTCTCCCGTGATGCGGGTGCCCACGGCGAGCATGGTGTCGACCTGCTCGGAGTTCTGCATGTAGGCCATCATGGCCTGGGTCGTGGAGCCACCGGCGTCGATGTGCACGGTGCCCTGATTGATGGAGCCGTTGTGCAGCGTTCTCATCATGCGCAGCGTGTCGAAGGGCCCGGTCGAGGCGAGCGCGGCGCGATTCTGGATGAGCCCGCGGGTGCGCCCCTCGGGCGCCGAGTCAGCGACGAGCGAAGCTCCGCCGCCCTGGGTACTCAAGATACCTTGGACGCGAAGGCCTGGAGACATGGTCTCTCGGAACAGGACCGTTGCAGTCAGGAGGTCACCGAGGCTACTCGCGACCGACGCTGGTGCTTCTTGGGCCTTTAAGATGCCCTGAACGGTCTTGGTGGTGCGCGCGACGATCACGCGGAACGAGGCGTCATCGGTGATGGCGCGGATGGCGTGATCGTCGGACTCGTGTTCGAAGCTCATGCCTCTTGAGACTCCCAGATGAAGGGCGAAAGGAAAAGGCGGCCCCGGCTGTTTTTATCGGACCGAGAAGATCCCCTCGTCGCCGCCGGGCGGGGTGGCGTAGAGCTGGAGGTTGATGAAGTAGCGAGGTCCCTGGAAATACTCGAGAACCATGTCGTGGTCGCCGGGGCTGAGCTCGACCGTTGCACTTCTGACGCGGGGGGCGTGGACCCCGTCGTTTTCGAGGACGAGTTTCCCGTCAATGTAGAGTTTGGCCCCGTCGTCGCTCGAGATGCGGAACTTCCATCGGCCGCCTTGGCTGACGTTGAACGACCCTGAATAACGGATCGCAAACCACTCGAACTTGTCTTCGACACCGGGGAAGCCTTGGCCCCAGTCGCGGGCGGGAATGTCCCATTCACAAGCGTAGACGACGCTGATCGGCGAGAGTTTTCCAAAATCAGTTGGAAGGCGCTGGGAGTTCGGCCGGATCGGGTAGACGATTCCTTCGAAGCAGCCGCGAACCGGCTCCGCATAACCGAACACATTGGGCGGGGGTTCTTCGGGCGGCTCGATCGGCTCGATCTCGCTGGGGTCGTCGACCGGTGGTTCGTCGACCGGTGGTTCGGGCTCGGGAGTCTCTTCGACAGTCGGCTCGGGCTCGGGCTTGGGCTTTTCGGGCTTGGGCTCGGGCTTGGGCTTTTCGGGCTTGGGTTCGGCCTTGGGCTTTTCGGTCTTCGGCTTCTCGGTCTCAGTTTTCGGCGTGTCGGGCTTGGGCTTTTCGGGCTTGGGTTCGGCCTTGGGCTTTTCGGTCTTCGGCTTCTCGGTCTCAGCCTTTTCCGTCTTCGACTTCTCGGTCTTCGGTGCCTCGACGACGGGCTCTTTCTGCTTCGGCTTCGATTCACCGGCGCTCGCCTTGTTCCCGCCCGAGCTCTTGGTGCTTCCGCTGCCGCTGAGAGATCCGGAGCCGCTCGCTTTGCCGGAAGCGGAGCCGCTGGCCTTGCCGGAAGCTGAGCCCGCCAAAGACCCCGTGAGCGAGAACTTCCCCCCCACCTTCACCAGGCTCTTGCCTTGAAAGTCCGAGCTCTTCGTCGCCCGGCCTACGCCGCTCGCGCGGGGCGCGGACTGGAAATGGGAGCTCGTCTTGAACTCACTCTTGACGCCCTCTTTGGAGCTGGCCGAGGCGGAGCCTGAAGAAGAGGCGCCGGTGCTGGCGCTAAAAGAACAGGCCTCGAGTGTGAAGGCCGACACCAGAAGAACGCCGGGGGCCAGGCGGGATGTTTTCATAACGAGAGAAGAATTGAGGGTATTCGAGAGGGTACGGAGGGTTTCCTGAAAATCTTCCCTTACGGGGCCCCGAGAGCGGTTCGCGCTGCGGTGATGGTGGCCTCGATTTCGGCGGGGCCGTGGCAAGCGCTCAAAAACGCCGCTTCGAACTGGGACGGGGGCCAGTAGATGCCCTCGGCGCGAAGCCCGCGGTGGAACTGAGCGAACTTCTGGGTGTCGGCCTTCTTGGCGTCCTCCCAGCTTGTGATCCTTTGCTCGGTGAAGAAGAGCGTGATCATCGAGCCGACTCGCTGCACCACTCCTCGGACCTTTGCGTCGCGGAGGGCCTGTACGAGCCCAGCTTCGAGCGCCTGTCCTTGGGTCTCGAGGTGCTCGTAGGTCTCCTTCGTGATGCCGCGGAGGGTGGCCATGGCGGCCGCTACGCTCAGTGGGTTCCCGCTCAAGGTGCCCGCCTGATAGACGGGGCCGAGCGGAGCTAACTTTTGCATCACATCGCGCCGTCCGCCGTACGCTGCCATCGGCATTCCACCGCCCAAGATTTTTCCGAGGCAAGTCAGATCGGGACGGAGGCCGTAGCGCTCCTGAGCGCCTCCCGGGGCGACACGGAAGCCCGTCATGACCTCGTCGAAGATCGAGAGGGCGCCGTGCTCCTGGCAGAGCTCGACGATGGCCTCGAGGAACCCCGGCTCCGGCGGCACACAGCCCATATTGCCAGCGACGGGCTCGACGATGACGGCGGCGATCTCGTGACCGTGACTCGCAAAGAGCGCACGGAGCGCCTTGGCGTCGTTATAAGGAGCGCTCACCGTGTGCTTGACGATTTCGGCAGGCACGCCGTCCGAGTCCGGATGACCGAAGGTCGCGGCACCGCTTCCGGCTTGCACCAAGAGACAGTCGGAGTGCCCGTGGTAGCCGCCCGCAAACTTCACGATCACAGGACGACCAGTGAACCCTCGGGCGAGGCGAAGAGCGCTCATCGTAGCCTCGGTTCCGCTCGAGACGAACCGCACCATCTCCATCGAGGGCACGCGGCGCGTGACCTCTTCGGCGAGCTCGACCTCCCCGAGCGTCGGCGCTCCGAAGGACAGCCCACGCCCGAGCGCCTCACGCACAGCATCCAAGACTCTTGGCTCCGCGTGTCCCAAAATGGCCGGCCCCCAGCTCCCGACGTAGTCGATATAGGTCTTACCGTCTTCGTCCGTCACCCGCGCCCCCGAGGCGCTCCGGATGAAAGGAGGATCTCCACCGACGGCGCGGTAGGCGCGGACGGGGCTGTTGACCCCACCGACCAGGACTCGTTCGGCGCGCTCTTGGATCGGGCTCTTGCTCATTTGGGGAGGCTTCTACACCAAAAACTGTCCCCAGAAACGCGGCTACGGTGAGCGCTCGTCCGCCGCGGTGAGGCGCGCGAGCTGGACGAGCTCCGCCCGCCACTCGGCGATCAGGGTCACCGTGCTCTCCGGCCACCGGTACCGGCTCAGACGGGCGAGCAGGTGCAAGGTGTGGTCTCCGATCTGGCGGCGGTTCGGGAAGCGATGCATCGCCTCGCGGATGCGAGCGGAGCCGAGGTCGGGGGCGCCTCTCTCGCGGAGACACCAGGCTTCGGTGAGGAGGCGGTGTTGGTAGGGCTCGGGCTCTTCGACCACCAGAGTGCTGGCTTCGGCGAGCTTCGATTCGGCGAGCTCGAAGTCGCGCCGCAAGAGGGCGACCTGAGCTTCGAGCACCTTCGACTCGACCACGCCCCACGGATCTCCCATATCGCTATAGATCTTCGCGGCCCATTCGACATGGCGCTCCGCCTCGTCCGCCTCATCGGTGTCGATCGCGATCATCGCGAGCAGACGACGACAAGCAGCCTGGCCGCGGGGAGTGCGGAGGGACTCGAAGGCGGCGAGCGCTTCTTCGGCGCCGCGGGTCGCGGAATGGAAGTTCTGTAGGCGGTGCTCGACGTGGGCGAGAGACGCGTCCGCCTGCGCGGTGCCGAGCCGGTAGCCGATGCGTTCGAACTCGCTGCGGGCGCGGAGCGCCATCCGCCGCGATTTGTCGACGGCGCCCTCGCTGTGCTCGATCCAGCTCGAGAGCAACAGGCAGAGGCCACGTCCGAGCGGCTGATCGCTCTCGGCGAAGTGTTGTTCACTCGAGAGGACGTAGGCGCGGGCGCTCTCGGGATCTCCGAGCAGGTAGTCGATCTCGCCGAGCACCGATTCGGCTTGGGCTTGACCCAGAATGTCTCCGACGCCTTTGAAGGTCTCGAGGGCCGCTTCCGCGAGCTTCTTGCCTTCGCTCAGGTTTCCGAGCTCGGCGAAGATGTGCCCGAGCAGGCGCATCGCGTGCGCTTCGTCGATCGGGAGAGAGAGCTCGCGGAACGTCGCGCGCGCCCTCTCCGCGTAGTCGCGGGCCTCGGTGGTGCGACCGACATGGCGCAGGGCTTCAGAGCGCCAGCGATCTTGGTGCGCCCGCATTTCCCCGTGCAAACGTCCGCGCAAGAGGTCGAGATCGCTCAAGGTCGAGAGCGGTTCACGCGCCCCGTTCCAGGAGGCGTGGAGGAAGTCGAAGAGGAGCGCGGCGGCGCTGTTCGGATCGCCGCCTTGGATCAGGTTCATGACCTGCTGGCGTACGACGCGGCGCGAGTTCGCGAGAGGATGCTGTTTGAGCGCGTCGGCCGCGGCGCGGTAGATGCGTGTTCGATCGGGCCTCTGAGCAAGCTCCGCGGAGAGATACTCCTGCAAGAGAGCGTGAGGCCATGAGTAGCGGCCCGGGCCTCGCGGAATCAGGACCTCTGCGCGCTGGAGCGCAAAGATGCACTCATCGGCGGCGAGCCCGAGATCTTCGAGCAGCGGCCGGAGCACTTCGCGGCGCAGGTCGCTCGAGATGGCCGCGATGGCGTAGGCGGCGAGCCTGTAGCGCTCGGGAACCGCGTCGAGACGGGCCTTCCAGAGCTCAGCCGTCGTCTTCGGGCGTACCGCCAAAGCGTCGGGCGGAACGCTGTAGACGCCGTCCTTTTGGACCATCTTGCCGTCGAGGGCCCAGGCGTGGAGCTGCTGGAGCGCAAACAAGGGATTACCTCGGCTGCGCTTGGCGGCTTCCTCGATGGCGTCCTCTTCGAGGGGGAGCGAGCGGCGCAAGAGCTCGCGGGTGGTCTCGGGTTCGAGGGGGGGGACATCGATCGCGACTCCGCCCATCAGTTCGACCAGCTTCTTCAGTCTCTCGGCGGAGGGCGTCCCGAGGTGCACGTCTTCGGCGCGCACCGTGCCGACGATCATGTACGGCTGGTCGCGATCCTCGATGAACATGCGCTGGAAGCCCTCGAACGTGCTGTCGGAGGCGTTATGAAGATCATCGAGCCAGAAGAGCAGCTTGCGCCCTTGACCGACCCGGCGCACCACATGGCGCGATACGGTGCGGCGCGTGGCGACCGAGTCGATCGCGAAGCGTACGCCGCTCGGCCCGATCGGGGCGTCGGGCCCCTGGGAATTCGGCCGAAACCACTCGGCGGCGCCGGCGACCCAGGTGCGCCCTTCACGGTCCGCCTTCTTGATGTTCCAGCGCTGCAGGAGCGAACGCTCGATGGCGGCGCGCTCGGCGCGCTCGAAGTTATAATAACGCGTGACCGCGCCCACGACGCCGTCGAGAGGTCCGCGCAGGGGCCGATAGCGGGCCATGAGCGGGACCATGGTCCCTTCTTCGTGGACGGTTTGGCAGAGCCACTCGGCGATACGACTCTTGCCCGCGCCCGCCGGGCCGACGAGCAAGACGAGGCGCTGCATCGGCTCGGGGCTCTGGATCACCTCGTCACAGATTGCCCGGAGTTGAGCTCGAATGTCTTCGCGGCCGACCAGGGGAGACTGGCGGATGCTGATGAGGCTGGTGGTGCGCTCCGTTTCCGCGTCGAGGTTCGGATTGCGTCCAGGGCGGCCCTGGCCTTCCGGGAGCGGCCGAACGGGGGCGGAGCGGATCTTGGGGAGAATGAAGCCGTCTCGCGTGACGTTTTTCGGTGCGAAGGCCGCGAAATCCCGGCGCGCCTCGGCGGCGAACTCGTAGCGGGACCAGGGGCGCTTCTCGAGCAGGCGCATCACGAAGTCGACCAGGCCCGGTGGGGCCTCGAAGACGGGGACCAGGCGCGGAACCTCCGAGTAAGCGTGCTTGCGGAGCAGCTCCTTCGCGTTACCGGTGAAGGGAGGCGTGCGCCCGATCAGGCGATAAAGAATGCACCCGAGGGCGTAGAGATCCGTCGCACCGCAGACGTGGTGCTGTTCATGTTGGATCTGCTCCGGCGCCATGTAGCCCGGGGTTCCGGCGCCCGCGTGTGGCTTGAACTCGGGGGCTTTTTCGCCGTCGAGACGTTCGTCGTGGGTGTCGGCTTTGAGCCAGGCGAGGCCGAAGTCGAGCACGTGGACGAGTGGTGGCTGGCCGTCCCGTTCCTCGACGAGCACGTTCGACGGCTTGAGGTCGCCGTGGACGATGCCGCGCGCGTGCGCGTGTGCGAGCGCGCTCAAGATCTGGTCTGTGATGTAATAGATATTTTGCCAGTTGAGCCCGGCGTGCGCGAGATCGTGAAGGCTCGTGCCCTTGGCGATATCCATCACCAAAAAAGGCGAGCCATCCTTCAAGCGTCCGAAGTCGCGAGCGCGCACGATGCAGGAGTGGTCCAGGGCGGCGAGAGCGCGCGCCTCCTTGTAAAACCACATCACATACTCTTCGGCGTGCTCCGTATCGGGCACGACGACGCGCTTCAGCGCGACGCTTTCGTTCGCGGTGAGGTCAGTGCAGCGATAGACGATGCCCATGCCGCCTTCGCCGAGCACCGCGTCGACGCGGTAGCGCGAAGCGATCACGTCTCCCTTCAAGGCCTGCGTGTTGGCCTCGAGGATGCGCGCGGCGAGAGGCGGCGCTCCGCTCAAGGCCGCGGCGCTCGGGATCGACGGAGGCGCGCTCGTGCGCGTGACGGGGCTCGGCAGGGCGATGGTCGGGGGATCGGGCTCGGGATCATCCAGAGGAGCGGCCGGGGCCGGGGGCACCTGGTTGTCCTGAGCGGTCGGGGCTCCCTTGGGGTCGGGGCCCGTTGCAGTGGAGGCGCTCCCGAGAAGTTCAGCGTAGCTGTCCAGGGTAGGGACCGGCGGGCCGGCGTCCGAGTCCCGTTTCCGGGTCGGCTCGTCCGAAGGCAGATCGGTGGCGAGGGCCTCCGTATGGTTCGGGATCGGCGGCGGAGCCTCCGAAAAAGGGGCGCTATCCTCCGCGGTCAGGGGGACATTCAACGGTGGGTGCTCCGAACGTTTGGCTCGGCCCACGCCTTTTCCTTGTCTAGCGCTGGTCATCGGGGCTCATCCAAAACATCGCGGACCACCTGGTCGCTGCTCGTCGCAGCATACCCTCGGAGGACGAGAACGGAAATTCCTGCCATGTTGAGGCCGATAGGCACCCGGTCTATAGCGCTGCCCACGCTGGGCTCCACCAGGGCAGGGCTCGAGAAAAGCGGCCCGCCCGCGCTTACCCGAAACCTTCGAAAGGGAATCCCTTGGCCACACTGAACGATCCGCCGCTTGCCGCTCGCGACCCTGAGATTTGGAACCTCATCAAAGGCGAAGAGAGGCGCGAATTTGACAAGATCCGCCTGATTGCGAGTGAAAACTACGCCTCCCGCGCCGTGCTTGAAGCGACCGGGTCCATTCTGACGAACAAGTACTCGGAGGGGTACGCGGGGAAGCGCTACTACCAGGGCCAGGAGTTCATCGACCCGATCGAGACGCTCGCTATCGACCGGATGAAGCAGCTCTTCGGAGCCGAGCACGTCAACGTCCAGCCCTACAGCGGTTCTCCCGCGAACTTGGCTGTTTATCTGGCGTTCTTGAAGGCCGGCGACCCGGTGCTCGGACTCGCGCTGCCCGCGGGCGGTCACCTCACGCACGGCTGGAACGTGAGCATCAGCGGCATGTACTTCAATAGCCGTGGCTATGGCGTGAGGCGCGAGGACCACCGCATCGATTTCGATGAGGTTCGGCGCCTGGCTCATGAGCACAAGCCGAAGCTGATCTGGTGCGGACACTCCGCCTACCCGCGCACGCTCGACTTCGCTCGCTTCCGTGAGATCGCTGACGAGGTCGGCGCGATCTTGGCGGCAGACATCGCTCACATCGCGGGCCTCATCGCCGGCGGGGTCCACCCGAGCCCGATCGGGATCGCGGATGTTGTCACCAGCACCACACACAAGACCTTCCGTGGGCCTCGCGGCGGCGTCATCTTCTGCAAAGCTGAGCACGCCAAAGCTATCGATAAGGCGGTCTTCCCCGGCATCCAGGGCGGCCCTCACAACCACACGACCGCTGCTATCGCCGTCGCCGCGAAGGAAGCCCTCGCGCCCGAGTTCAAGACCTACGCCAAGAACGTGGTCGAAAACGCGCGGACGCTGGCTGAAGAGCTCCTGTCTCATGACTTCACGCTCGTCACCGGCGGCACCGACAATCACATTGTGCTCATCGACCTGACCCGGAACAACGTGCCGGGCAAGGTGGCCGCTCAGGCGCTCGACCGCGCAGGCATCGTTTGCAACTCGAACTCGGTTCCCTTCGATCAGCGCAAGCCCTTCGATCCCTCCGGTATCCGCATCGGTACCGGCAGCGTGACCAGCCGTGGCTTTGGCCCGAGCGAGATGAAGCGTCTCGCTGGCTGGGTTCGTGAGGTGGTCAGCGCTCCTGAGGACGAGAAGCTGTTGGCACGGGTGGCCGCTGAGGTTCGGGAGTGCTGCGCGGCGTTTCCTCCTCCTGGGATTGTGGTTTCGTGAGTCAGAGCGCGCCTTCTGCCCCCGGTTTGAACGCCGATCAGCTCGCGACGCTGCTCATCTCGTGTCCCGACACGAAGGGCATCGTAGCGGCTTTGGCCCAGCTTCTCGCGGGGCACGGCGCGAACATCCTCGACTCCGATCAGCACACCGATCGTACCCTCGGTCAGTTTTTTCAGCGTATCGTGTTCGACACATCGACGCTGATGACCGACCGGGGGACGCTGGAGCGCGCCATCAGCGAAGTCGCCTCCCGCTTCGGGATGCGTCTTCGGCTGTGTTTCCCTGACCAGGGCAAGAAGCGCGTCGCGATTTTCGTCTCCGAGTACGACCATTGCCTCTACGATCTCTTGCTTCGGCATCGCTCGGGCGAGCTCTCTTGTGAGATCGCTGCGATCGTGAGCAACCACACGACCCTGAGCCCGGTCGCGGCCCAGTTTGGTCTCCCTTTTTACCACTTCAAAAAGACGCGCGAGACGCGGGACGCGGTCGAGGAAAAGGAGCTCGCGCTGCTCGCTGAGCTCAAGGTCGACCTCGTGGTGCTCGCTCGCTACATGCAAATCCTCTCCTCCGCGTTCGTGAAGCAGTACGCCGAGCGCGTCATCAACATCCACCACTCCTTCTTGCCGGCGTTCGTCGGAGGTCGCCCGTACCATCAGGCGCACGAACGCGGAGTGAAGCTGATCGGGGCGACGGCGCACTACGCGACCGAGGTCCTCGATGAGGGACCCATCATCGAACAGGACGTGGTCCGTTGTTCCCACAGGGACACGGTCCTGGACTTGGTCCGCAAAGGGCGCGATCTCGAGAAGGTCGTGCTGGCTCGCGCGGTCCGGTGGCACCTCGACGATCGCATCTTGCCCTACGGCAACAAGACGGTCGTCTTCGACTGAGCCCGGGTTACTTTTTGAGCGCGCGTTCGAGGGCTCTGTCCACCGCGCTCGTGCTGAAACCGACAAGAATGGTTCCGCCGACGTCCAACACCGGGATCGACGCCCCACTCAGTCCAGCGCTCGAGAGCTTCTGACGCATCTCAGCGTTCGCGCCGGGCTCCTCCTCGATGTCTTTCATCGTGACGCGGACGCCCTTCATCTTCAGGTATTCCTCAGCCATGTGGCAGGGCTTGCACCAGCTTGCGCCATAGATGATCGCTGAGAGCGCGCCCTCTTGCACCTCTTCGCGCTGGACGGGGCGCGGGCGGGCTGCGTCGACGCGCGCCTGGCGGAGGGCTTTGCCTTGGCTCTCCCACTCGTCGCGGGACATGGTGCGCGCCTTGGCCTTGTCGCCGCCGGCTGCGAGGTTCGTCACGATGACCCGGGACGGGTCGATGTTGCCCTCGCTGAGCCCAAGAATTCTAACAGGGTCCTTCGAGCCGTCGGGAATTTCGTTGCGATCAGTGGTCGTCTGAAAGTTCCCCTCTTTGTCGACCCAGACAAACGCGAGGTTCGGGTCATTGAGGTCGACGTCCAGCGTACTTTTTGGGGCAATGGGCGCGGCGTCTTTGGTCGCCTCGGAGGACTCCGAGCGGCACGCGGACACGGAGCCGCCGAGAGCGACGAGGATCAGCGTAGCCTGAGGGAAAAGGGACTTAATGGACATCCGTGACTTCGCGCGGGTCTTTGGCTCCGAGCGAGCGCAGGAACAGCCCGCGCAGCGTCTCCACGACGCCGATCGTCACGTAACACGTGAGGAGCCAGATCAAGACGAACTTGGCATGGAACCTCTGCCACACGAAGGCGCTCGAGGCCATGACAAGCAGGACCAGGATGACGGTTCGCAAGTTGAGCTTGAGATCTTTGAAGGAGCGGAAGCGCACTGTCGAGACCATGAGCAGGCCGAGAGCGACAGTCCCGATCCCGATCGCGACCGTATAACGGGGATCGCCGAGCGCTCCGTCTACGGCGTGGTTCGCGACAACGAGGGAGATCAAGATGCCGGAGGCAGGCGGGGAGGGGAGTCCGATGATGTACTTGCCGGGTTTGGTCGGTTGCCCGGTCTCGTCGGAGGAAATGACGTTGAAGCGCGCGAGCCGGATGGCGGCGCAGGCGATGAAGGAGAAGGAGGCCAGCACCCCCCAGGTGGGCAGGCGATGGAGGACCCACTGGTAGACGAGCAGCGCGGGCGCGACGCCGAAGGAGATCACGTCCGCGAGCGAGTCCATCTGGAGCCCGAAGGCGCTCTGCGTTTTCGTCAGGCGAGCGACCCGCCCGTCCATCAGGTCGAAGAACATCGAGCAGAGCAGTAAAATCGCCGCTGTATAGAACTCGTCCGTGCCCGCTCCAGGGGAAGCCGCGACCCGGATCGCATTGAAACCGCAGAAGACTGCCGCCAGGGTGACAGCGTTCGGCAGGACAAAAAGAGTCTTTTTCAGGTCGAGCCGCCGAGGCCGGACCATGAGATCGCGATTGCGGCGACGGAGGAACCTGCGTTGCCGACGAAAGCGGGGACCGGTCTCAGGCGCGTTGCTCGGCCGATCGACCTCTGGCATCGGATCCACGAAATTCAACCTAGGATGTCCCCCGGGCCGCGTCAATTTTGGCCCGGCGCTCGGGTCCGCCTAGAATTTACGAGCCGTGTTCCGTCATTGTCCCCCTTCCTCGTTCGAGCGTGCGCTCGTCGCCCTTGGAACGATGTTTTTTGTGGGCTGTGCTTCGGACCCTCAAACGCCCGCCCGAACGCCCCAAAATGACTCGGAATTGGAGCAGTTGCGCGCGGAGATGACGCGGCTCGAGGAGCGTTTGGCCGATGCTTTGACCGAACGGGACGCGGCCCAGGCCAAGGCGGAGAAGTGTGAGGAGCGCGCGGCGGGCAGCCGGCACGATGAGCCCCTGGCCGCGCTCCCGGTCGTGAAGCTCGCCCCCACAGACCCCAAGAGCTCGAGCACGACGGGGGGCCCTGAGTCCCGTCTGGTGGTGCGCGCCGAAGGGGACGCCGAAGGAGAGATCGTGATGGCTCCGTCGGTTCCTGACCCAGTTCCGCCGCCGAACTCTGGAGTTCGGCTGTCCGAAGACCCAGAATCGACTGCTGTCGAGAGCTCGAGCTCGCCCGCGGGCGCCCGCCAGAAAGGTGCGACTCAGAAGTCGCCGTGACACGTCCCCATGAAACAACTGATTCGGCAAAACACCTTCTTCTGCTCGAGCCACCCCTGGGCAGCGTCTGGGATCTTGGCTCTGGCGTCGCTCGTCGCATCGGTCGCTTCTGCGCAAGACGGGCAGCAGACGGGGGGGGCTGAAGTCACCACCGGAGGAGCCCAGAGCCCCGTCGTCTCGGCCTCGCCCTACTACAATCCGAACGTCGACCTCGAGAAGATCAACTCGTATTTGCCTTCGTCGTCTCGGCCCATCGTCGACGGCAGGGAACAAGACGGCTTCGACCTGAATCGTTCGAGCCAAGGCGCGATCATTCTCTCCGGCCAAGGCGCAGAGTCGGCCTACGGCGAGGATGGCGCTCCGGTCGGCGGTGAGATCAAGCGCAGCAAAGGGGTGAAGGGACCGGTTCCCGAGTTCCACACTGTCAAGAAGGGGGACACCTTGTGGCAAGTCTCCCAGACCTACTACCAAGATCCTCACGAGTGGCCGCGGCTCTGGAGTCTGAATCCTCAGCTCGAAAACCCCCATTGGATTTACCCCGGCGACCAACTGCGGACCGCTCCTCCCGGGGGACAGCCCTTTCTGGCTGTCGCCGCCAGTGGTTCCCGCGAGAGTCGCCTCGGGCTTGGCAGTGGCCAGGCTGTCCCACCGGGGACGATCTTCCTTCGTGACCAGGGCTACATTGGCGATCCCGAGAAGGACGTTTGGGGAGAGCTGGTGGGGGCCCGTGAAGATCGGATGATGCTGAGCGAAGGCAGCACCGTGTACATGCTGATGAACGACGGCGTCGATCTGCGGATCGGGCAACGTCTCAGCGTGTTCCGCGATCTCCGTCCTCCCGCCAAAGTGCCTGGTGGGCGCACTCCCGAAGGGCGCCTCGTCAAAGTCTACGGCACCGTACGGATCGACGGCTGGAACGAGAAGGAACGAGTCGCCCGGGGACAACTCATCGAGTCTCTCGACGTGGTGGAACGAGGCCTCAAGGTCGGACCCGTCGGTCGGCGTTTCGACGTCGTCCCGCCTAAGCCAGCAACGGCAGCGCTCGAAGCTCGTGTGCTCATGGGCATCCACCCGCACGTCTACTTCGGCCAAAACCAGGTCGTGTTCATTGACCGGGGCAGCAAAGACGGCCTGGTTCCCGGGAATCGGCTGCGCGCCGTGACGCGCGGCGACATCTGGCGGCGCAACCTCAGGGCTGGGGCCAAACATCAGCGACTCCGCGCCGAGACAGACCTGCCTGAAGATGCGCCTGCGACCACGACTCCTCTCCACGGCGACGACGAGAAATTTCCCGACGAGGTGATCGGCGAGGTGACGGTGATCCGGACCGAGGAGGAGACGTCTCTCTGTCTCGTTTCGGAATCGAGCCGGGAGCTCGTGCCCGGGGAACGGCTCGAAGCTGTCGCCGGCTACTGAAAGCGGAACGTCATAATCGCCCGAAAAGACGGGATTTTTCGTTCGAGACCGCGGCGGACGGTTTTCCCTCCGCCCCTCTGTGGGCTAGAAGTACGCCGATGAATCGGCGCCCCCACTTCCCGAGGGATCTCGCGGCCCCGGTCCGCTAACACCATGGACGCCGCGGCGACTATCGCGTTTCTCATTGCGGTCATCGGGTACACGGTGGCAAGCACGCTCTTTTTTGGCGCTCTGCTGCGTAGGGCGGCGGCGTCATCGCTTCGCGTCGCGCGGGGGGCGCTCCTTGGGGCTGTGGTGGCTCACGCTGGGCTCATCGTCTGGTCGACGTTCATCGTTCGTCACGATCCGGTCGGCAGCATGCAGTTTGCGGTAAGCGCCGCAGGCTGGGTGATGGCCGCTGGATTTCTCTGGGCTGAACCCCGCTATCAGGTCCATGCCCTCGGAGCT
Source organism: Sorangiineae bacterium NIC37A_2 (assembly GCA_002085155.1). Classification (GTDB taxonomy): domain Bacteria; phylum Myxococcota_A; class Polyangia; order Polyangiales; family Polyangiaceae; genus NIC37A-2. The sequence continues at coordinate 5,471 of NASX01000027.1, read as the reverse complement.
CTCACGGGACCGATCGCTCTGGCTCTCCTCGTCCTCGCGCAGTTCTTGTCGACCCCGGCCTGGGCTCCGCCCATCTCACGATTTTGGCTCGCGCTCCACGTCACCGCCAACCTGCTCGGCGTTGGGCTCTTTCTGCTCGCGGGGGTTGCCTCCGCTTTTTATCTGTACGTTGAGCGCAGTCTGAAGCGGAAGAATCCGGGGCTCTTGCCAGCTGGCATGCCGGCGCTCGACTCCCTCGACCTGCTCGCCTTTCGTTTCCTGATCTTCGGTTATCCCTTCTTGACCTTCGGGATCGTCACGGGTGGACTGTTCTTCTCTGAGCTCGGAGGCGCGGGGTCTGCCTCCCTCGGGCGGGCGGTCCTCGGTTACATCTCCTGGCTCTTCCTCGGGACCGTGCTCGTCTGGCGCGGGGCCCTGGGCCACCGCGGGAAGAAGAGCGCCTTCGGGACCTTGGCGGGCGTTTTTTGCGTCCTCCTTTTGCTGGCTTCCTACTTGGTTCGTGGTGCCGTGGAGGAACCCGCGGGACACGTGACCTTTGAGAGAGAGCTCGGGAGCCAGAGCGCATGATCGCGGTCGTCGGCTTCTCTCACCACACAGCGCCGATCGCGCTGCGCGAGCAGTTTACGCTCGACGAGGCGCGGGAGAACAAACTGGCGCGGACTCTCGTCGGGACGGGGGCCGTGGGCGAAATCTTCTTCGTCTCAACCTGTAACCGGGTGGAGCTCTACGCGGCGGCCCAGCGGGGCGCGGGGCACAACGCGCCACCGCTCACGGCTGCGCTGCGCGAGGCGATCATCGCGGAGTCACCTGCGCTTGGGCCTCACTTGTATGAGTACTCAGGGAGCGCAGCTCTTCGCCATCTATTCCGGGTCGCGAGCTCCCTCGACTCGATGGTGGTCGGCGAGGCGCAGATCTTGGGCCAGCTGAAGCAAGGCTATGAGCGCGCGGTAGCGCGCGGCAGTGTGGGGCCGATCCTCGGTCAGGTCTTCCCGCAGGCGCTCCGGAGCGCGAAGCGGGTTCGGAGTGAGACCGAAATCGGAGCGGGCCAGGTCTCGGTGCCGACGGTGGCCGTGGATCTGGCCGCGCGCATCTTCGGAAACCTCAAGGGACATCGGGCAGCGCTCGTCGGGACGGGCGAGATGGGACAGATGGTCGGGAAGCTGCTCCGCGACCAAGGGGCACGCCTGACCGTGGTGGGGCGCTCGGAGGAGCGCTCGAGGCCCATCGCTGAGCGACTGGGCGCGGAATACCGCTCGATTTTTGACCTCGGGGACGTCGTTCGTGCCGCGGACGTGATCGTGTCGAGTACGAGCTCTGAGGTCCCGATCTTCCCCCTCTCGGCGATGACCGGGCTCCATCGCGAGCGCCGAGGACGGAGCCTATTTCTGATCGATCTTGCGGTCCCCCGAGACGTCGACCCGCGCGTCGGCGATCTGGAAGGTGTCTTCCTCTACAATATCGACGATCTCTCGAGTGCAGCTCAGGCGTCTCGGGACGTACGAGCTCTGGAGGCTGAAAGGGCCCAGAAGATTGTCGAAGAGGTCCTCTTCGATTTCGAGAAGAGAAAGAGCGCGGCTCAGGTTGCGCCGACGATCAAGGCGCTACGCGATCGCGCCCGGGAGGCCTTTTCGATCGAGCTCGAGCGGAGCCTCCGCGGCAAGCTTCGTGATCTTCAGCCTGAGCAGCGGGCGGCGGTGGAGCGGATGATCGACGCTGGCGTCAATCGCCTGCTCCACGCTCCGAGCACACGCCTCCGTGAAGGGGCCGGGAGTGGCGAGCCCGAAGAAGCTCTCGAGTGGGCGCGGGCGCTCACGGAGCTCTTCGAGCTCGAACCGGTCTCGAGTCCTGAGCATACGAGCGCCTTCCCGCCATTCGAGGAAGAACGCGTCTCGTCCGATGACCTCTCCGCGGAGCGCGCCCCAGCCTCACTTACAGCTAAGGAAACATGAAGAAGCGCAAGATCGTCGTCGCGACGAGGCGGAGCGAGCTTGCTCTCGCTCAATGTCGACAAACCTTACGAGCTCTCGAGGCTCTCGATCCGAGCGTTGAGTTCGAAGAGCTTCACGTCGTGACAACCGGCGACAAGATCCAAGATCGGCCGCTCTCCGAGGTGGGCGGGAAGGGGCTCTTTCTGAAGGAGATCGAAGAAGCGCTCCTCGAGGGAAGAGCCGATATCGCCGTCCATTCCTTGAAAGATGTCCCGCCCCTTCTGCATCCGGGGCTCGCGCTCGGCTGTATCCCTCCGCGGGAGGACGCGCGGGACGCGGTGGTGACCTTTGATGGGCGCCCCCTGTCGGCGGTCGAAGCGGGCCGCCCGATCGGGACCTCGTCTCTTCGCCGCGCTCTGCAGATCAAACTCCTTCGACCCGACCTCGAGGTCGTTCCGATCCGAGGCAACGTCGGGACGCGGATCCAAAAGTGTCGAGATCGCGTCGTCGACGCGACGCTCTTGGCTCAAGCTGGCGCGAACCGGCTCGGCGTCGCCCATGAGCTCTCCGAGACGCTCTCCATTGACCAATGTCTGCCCGCCGTCGGCCAGGGCGCGCTCGCGATCGAGTACCGCGTCGACGCCCCGGACGTTCTCGAGCTGCTCTCTCTTTTCCATGACCGAGACACGGCCCACCTGGTGGCCGCGGAGCGGGGGGTGCTGGGGGCGGTCGAGGGGGATTGTAAGACCCCGGTGGCCGCCTACGCGGTGCGCGAGGGGGACGAGCTTTGGCTGAGGGCGCTTTTAGCCCGCCCGGACCAGACGGGTCTCGAGCGAATGGAGGCTCGAGCAAAATTTCCATCCGACTGGCAATCCGCGGAGGCCCTCGGCGCCCAAATTGGCGCGGCTCTTCGGCAAAAAGTCGAGGGTACGTCGGCGCCCGGCTCGTGATAGCGTCCGGCCCATGCTGAGAACGACCATCCGTGTAGGAACTCTGGCTCTCGCCGCTCTGCTCTCTTCTAGCGCGATCGTGGCGTGTGGTGGGCCCAAGGTAGACCCGAATGTTGCCCAGGTGCAGGCCGGTCCGATGCCTGAAGGAGGCGAGTGGCGCGGCGTTTATTACAACCAACGCTACGGCTTCCTCCACCTCACGGAGTCTGGTGGAGCGGTGTCCGGCGCCTGGCGCAACACTGAAGGCGACAAGTGGGGCGAGCTCCACGGTCAGGTCGAAGGCGATCTGCTTCGCTTCGAGTGGGTCGAGCACAAGGTCGGTGTGGTGGGCCCGAACGCGAGCTCGAAGGGCAAAGGCTACTTCAAGTATGTGATTGTTGGTGAGGACGCGTCTCACGAGCTGAAGGGCGAGTGGGGCCTTGGCCAGTACGACGCCGGCAATCCCTGGGACAGCGTGAAGCAGAAGAACCAGGAGCCCGATCCGCAGAGCGTGCGCCCGACCGATCTTGAGGCGCGCGTCGGTGCGGCTGGTTTTGATGGCTCCGCTGAGGATCCCACGCTCGTCGCCGACGACGGTGAGATCGCGCAGAAGAAGCGCGAAGAGGAAGAAGCCAAGGCAAAGGCGGAGGCCGAGGCCGAGGCAGAAGCTGCCAAGAAGAAGAAGGGTAAGTAATGCCAGGTACTGCCTCGTCGGGCTTGCAGTTCGACGAACCCCCTCTGTTTGAGCGGAGCGTCCCCGGTCGCTCCGCCGTATCTCTCGATCCGCTGGATGTTCCCGATCGCGATCCAGGGGCCCTCCTCGGGTCCCTGCTCCGCGAGCAGGCGGCGGGTTTCCCCGAGGTGAGCGAGCCGGAGGTCGTGCGCCATTTCGTGCGCATCAGCCAGTGGAACTTCGCCATCGACACTCAGTTCTATCCGCTCGGCTCGTGCACCATGAAGCACAACCCGAAGGTGAACGAGTGGGCCGCGCGTCTGCCCGGTTTCGCCGGAATCCATCCGCTCACCCCGGCTCACCTCGCTCAGGGCGCGCTCGAGGTCATGGTGCGGCTTTCAGAGCTCCTCGCTGAGATCGTCGGAATGGATGGATGCAATTTGCAGCCAGCCGCGGGCGCACAAGGTGAGCTCACCGGGCTCATGATGATGCGCGCGTATCATCAAAGTCAGGGGCGCTCTCCTCACAAGATTTTCATTCCCGAGAGCGCTCACGGAACGAACCCGGCGTCCTGTGCCCTGAACGGCTTCGCCGCCGTTCCATTCCCGGCGGGCCCCCGTGGCATCGTCGAGCCGGAGACGCTGAAGAAGGCCCTCGACGAAGCGGGGGACGACGTGGCCGGCCTCATGATCACGAACCCGAACACGCTCGGTTTGTATGAAGCGGCTCTGCCTGAGCTGATCCGTATGGTGCACGAGCGCGGAGGTCTCGTTTATGGCGACGGCGCGAACATGAACGCCGTGCTCGGCAAGGCGCGCCCCGGTGACATCGGCGTGGACGTGATGCAGTTCAACCTGCACAAGACCTTCACGACGCCGCACGGCGGTGGCGGTCCTGGCAGTGGACCTGTTGCTTTTAAGGCGAAGCTTGCGCCTTTCCAGCCGGGACCGGTTCCCTCGCGCGCTGCGGACGGGAGCTATTTCTTCGATAGCGATCGCCCCCAGAGCGTCGGTCAGGTTCGCTCGTTCTACGGGAACTTCGGCATGATGGTGCGCGCTTATACGTACATCCGAGAGCTCGGCGCCGAAGGTCTCAGGAACGTGAGCGAGAAGGCCGTCTTGAACGCGGCATACCTGACAGCTCGTTTGCGGGACCTGTTCCCGCTTGGGATCGATACGCCTTCGCTCCACGAATCCGTGTTCTCGGACAAGGCGCTCGAACAGAAGACGGGCGTGAAGACGCTCGACGTGGCCAAGCGCCTCATCGACTACGGGTTCCATCCTCCGACCGTCTACTTCCCGCTCGTCGTTCGCGGCGCGCTCATGATTGAGCCGACCGAGACGGAGTCGCGGGAGACCCTCGACCAGTTCGTGGAGGCCCTCGAGAGCATCGTCCAGGAAGCGGAGACTGAGCCGGAGCTGGTGAAGGCCGCGCCGCACCTCACGCGCATTCGCCGGCTCGACGAAGCTCGTGCAGCACGCAAGCCGCGCCTACGCTGGACGCCGACGGCGGCGGAGTAACGCCCGTTTCTACGCCAGGAAGAGCCGGTCCTCCGCTTCGGCGGGCGACCGGCTCTCCTGTTTGGCGGGACGGCGCTTTCGTGAGGCGTCGCACCCTCACGACGAGCCGGAACGTATGCGTACAGCAAGGAAGTTCGCGATGCGCGCGAGGACGTGATGTCTCTCCGAGCAGCCGATCTTTTGAAAGATGCGCGACCAGTACGTTCGGACGGTAGAGGGCGAGCAGCCGAGCTCGTCGGCGATCTCCTCGTTCGAGAGCTCGCGCAGGGAAGCACGTACGAGACGAGCTTCTTGAGGACTCAGGGGGTGGGCGTTCATGAACGCTGTGATAGCGCTCCGTTCCGACTCTGGTGACCCCTCGCTCCCTTCCATCGCAAGACCTCCGACCCCGGACTATAGGAAAAGGTTGGGGGGGGGGGGG
>NASX01000026.1 GCA_002085155.1 Sorangiineae bacterium NIC37A_2 | reverse complement strand
CTTTCGCGTAGTGCTGGAGGCGCCCCTCGGACCGGACGCCTCGTCCGTCGAGTTTCGCGTCGAGCCGCGCGAGTAACTCTCCGCGGCCCCCCTCTGGGACTTGAGGGGACTCGCTCGCCGAAAGGATGCGCGGAGGCGCGCCCGCGTGAGCGGGCGCGCCGAGCGACTTCAGCTCTCGACGGTGATGCCGAGGTGTTTACGGGTCTCGAAGTAGTTCCGACTTGACGCGAAGGAGACGAGCTCCTTCACGCGCTCGTCGGGCGACAGCGAGGAGCTCGCGTCGGAACGGATCACCTGAACCGCTGTCTCGAGATCGTGGCAGACGACAAAGCCCGCGCGATCTGCGGTCAGATCTGCGGCCGCAGTCCACTTCTTCAGATCGAGAGAGGTCCCCGACTGAATGAGCTTGGAGACGGTGCTGGCGAGGTGATCCTTGGCATCGCCGCTCAGGTTCTGACGGAGGGCCTGGAGGCCTTCCTGCACGGAACCCTCGATATCCGGCGTCACCGGGAACTGCGGTGAGCTCAGCTTGATGGCAGCGAAGAGCCAGGCCTTGAGCGCAGTGCCCGTCTGGATGAAGTGGCGCAGGAAGAGGCCCGGTCGGCTGTAGGCGAGCTTCTGGGCAGCGACGAAGGCGGCCACCTGAGGCGGGATGCGCGAGCTCAGCGCCACCCGGCCCATCTGCAGGGCCGGGTAGGGCGTGAGGAGGTAGGAAAGTCCTCCGCCGTCCGTCGGGTTCAGATACACCGCCGGGAGCTCAACACCGAGCACGCCAGCCGCATAGTAGAGCGTCTGGGAGATGGTCGCCTCGTGCTGGCTCGGGTCGATGCGGAAGTGCTCCCCAAGTCCGAGGGACTCCACCGACTGGCTCCGGGCCTTGACCACTGCCGGCTCAATGAGCGCGAAGATCATGGTGAGCAGGGGATCGATGGTGGGATGCATGACGCGACCCCAGCTCGCCTCGTCGAAGGCCTCTTGGGCCGGGGCTGCCGTCTCGGAGCGCATCCTGAGGAAGAAGCGCTCTTCGTCCGGCTCCGCCAAGTTGAGGACGTGGAGCACTTGGCAAAGTCCCCAGCTCGCGTCGGCGTTCCGCTCGACGGTGTAGATCTTGCGAAGCGCCTTGTAGGACTCCTGACGGAAGGGGTTCTTGCGGAGCTGCTGCTCGTGAAGCTCGATTCCCTTTTCGGCGAACTTCGCCGGATCGGAGAGGTAGATCGCGCTCAGCCGCTCGAGACGTGCGGGGTTTTCAGGATCGAGCGCGAGCGCCGCCTCGAGAGCCGCGGCAGCCTGTTCGAGGTCGACCAGGTTCTTCTGGTAGAGATCTGCGAGGCTATCGTAGGCTTTGATGAGGGACTTGGTGTCGTTTTTCGCCTCGGCGACGTCGATCTGCTGCACGAGCAGCTGCTCGACCTCCGTGAAGCGGTGCTGAGCTCGCTCGAGCTCGATGAGCTCTTTGAGGGCCTTTTCGTTCTGGGGATCGAGCTCGAGGACTTGGCGGAAGTAACTCGCCGCGCGCACCCCATCGCCGATCTCGCGGATGCTGACGAGAGCTGCGGTGATGAGGTACTTGACCTTCTGCTCGGGACCTTCCGCGAACTCGGCGAGCTTGGCGACGACGTCGACCAAGCTGTCCCAGTCCTTCTCCTCGCTATAGAGCTGCATGAGCCGCGAGAGGAGACGGCGGTCGTCGGGCCGCTCTTCGAGAGCAGCTACGAGGCTCTTGGCCGCGTAGTTGCGATCACCGATCTTCTGGGCGGCGATTTCGCTGATGTCGACGAGCAGCTGGACGCGCGCGTCGCTGTCGGCGTGGTCGAGCTGGCGCACTTTGACGCCGATGACCTCGGCCCAGTTCTCCGCCTCAGCGTAGGCCTCGGCGAGGCCCAGAAGGGCGCTCTCCTCCGACGGATCGAGCTCGAGGGCTTCTTGGAAGAGAGGGATCGCTTCCTGAGCTCGTCCTTGGCGCCGGATCGACTCAGCGAGCCTGCCCTTCATGCGGGCGCGGACCTCTTTGCTCGCGCTTGAACCGTAGTCCTTCAAGAAAGCGCTGATCGCCTCCTCGGCTTCGGCCGGAGTCCCGTGATCGAAGCGAATGCTCGCGACGCGGCTCAGAGCGCCGACGTCGTTGGGGGCGAGGGCAGCGAGAGCTCCCGCCGCCGCGAGCGCTGCCTCTGCCGAGCCCGTCTTACCGAGAGCGTCGATGTAGCGCTCCAGGGTGCGGATGGCTGAGGGGGCGTCGATGTGGCCGAGACGATCGAAAATGCGCGCAAAGTGCGTGCTGGCTTCGAGGAAGTGTCCCTCGTCGAACGCGAGGTGACCGAGCACGTAAAGGCCATCGAAGTTCGTTCCATCGAGGCGGATAGCGCGCTCAGCCGCCGACTTGGCCCGCGCGTCGTCGTGGCTCTTGTCGTAGAGAATACGAGCCATCTCGCCGGAGAGCTTGCCCTGGAGACGATCGCTGTCGGTAGCCTCGAGTTCTTGATCGAGGAGCTCGAGGGCCGCTCCGATATCGCCGAGCGCGAGATAGGCCGCGCGCAGCTGGACAGCGATGTTGTGGTCGCTTGGGTTCGCCTCGAGAGCGTTCCTGTAGTGCTCGATGGCGAGTTCGCGTTGTCCTCGCGCCTCGAGCAGCTTCGCAGCACGCAGGTACTGCTCAGCGCGGGCCTCGGGGGTCTCGGCCTTGTCAGCGAGAGAGAGGATGGCTTCGACGGCGCGAGCGGCGTCACCGGTAGCTTCTCGGAGCTTCGCGAGGGCTTCGAGGGCGGCCGGATGCTCCGGGTTCGCCTCGAGGACAATCTCGTAGGCGCGGGCTGCCTTCTCGGGCTCACCGAGCTCTTCAGCCAGGAGGCGTCCCCAGGCCATACCGAGCGCGATGCGCTCCTCGGGGCTGTCGACGACGCGTGCCTGACGCTCGTAGAGGCGAGAAGCGTCTTCGAAGCGACCGAGGCTCTTGAAGATGCGCGTGAGGTGACTGAGAGCCGTGACGCGGTTCGGATCGAGCGCGAGAGCTCGTTCGAGAGCGCTGGCTGCACCCTTCTGATCGATGAACTCCTCTTCGTAGACGGAGGCCATGCGCTCGAACAGAAGCACCTTCTGCTTCGGCGTCGCGGCGGCGGCGACCTGTTGCTCGAGGTTTTCGAGCAGCTCGCGGTACTTGCCTTGTTTGGTCAGGACATTCTCAATGCCGTGGAGGGCGTCGATGCTCTCGGGATCGATCTCGAGAGCTCTCTTGTACTGGGCGAGGGCTTGCTCGGAGTTGTCGAGCCGCGTGTCGTAAATCTCAGCAACACGGCACAGGCTGCGCACGCGGTCCTGGGGGCTCTCGCTCTCGAGACGGCGTTCGATGAACTGAACCAGGGCGGGGTAGTCCTCTGCGCGATCGAGGATGCGGAAGAGGCCTTCGTTGGCCTTGGGGTGACTCGGGTCTTCGGCGAGGACCGCTTCGTAGGTGGCGCGGGCCTCAAGGATTTGGCCGAGGCGTTGCTCCTGGATCTCGGCGATCTCGGTGCGGAGATCGCGGCTGGCCTGGGGCGTCGCCGCGGCGTTCGCGCGGTGGTGGAGCATCATGATGAGCTCCTGCCACTGCTGAGCCTTGCGGTAGATCTCAGTCAGCTGAACCAGGGCCTGCTCGTTTGCAGGTTCGGTAGCGAGCACTGCCTGGAAACAAGGAACGGCGAGGTCCGTGCGCGAGAGGCGGCTCCGGTACCAGAGGCCGGCGCGCAAGAGGAGAGCGCTCCTCTGCTCGGGGCTCAGGGACGCGTCTTGGCTCGCTTCGCCGACGGCGCTCAGCACCTCGTTCCAAAGGTTCTCCTGAGTTCCGGCGGCGCGCTCGAGATCGGTCGCGTACTCGTCGGAAGGATCGTCGCAGAACGCTTGGCTCAGGGCGATCACTGCCTGCTCGGTGTCGCCGAGATCGCGGAGATAGGTGCGGCCGATCTCAGCCATGGCCCGTGCCCGCTCGCTGTTGTTCGCAGCGTTTTCTGCGCGGCCGAGCAGAGCTTCGACGAGGGCGTCAAACTTCTCTTGGCGCTTGAGAGCTTCGTCGTATCCCGCTTGGACGACGGGGTCTCGCGGATCTTCGGCGAGCAGCTCGGCGTAGACCTGCTCTGCTTTTTCCAGCGTTTCCTTCTTGGCTTCGAAGAGGCGAGCAGCGCGGAGGAGGAGCCTCTTCTTGTCCTCTGCCTGCTCAGCGTCGTCGAGCATCGACGCGGCCAAACGAAAGGCCTGGCCGACTTGCTCAGCCGAGACACCATGGCCGACGGTCGCTTCGAGGGCCGCGGCCAGCTCGAGGTTCGTCGGGTCGGCGACGAGCTTCTGTTCCAGCTCTTCGGCCTCTTGGCGCTGATCTTGGCCCGGGCGTCGCGAATGGATGAGCTCTTCGAGGCGATCGGGGAGGAGCGAGATCGCGACGCGGTCGTCCGGCTCTTTGGCCAGCAGGGAAAGCACGAGCTGATCGAGATCAGCACCGACCCAGCCGCGGGGGGCCAGGCTGCTCGGGGTGGCCGGGGAGCGGGTGAGGTGACCGTAAGCCATCTCGAGCGCGTCACCTTCGAAGGGCGGCTTGCCCGTGAGAAGCTCGAACATGACGGCGCCAAGCGCGTAAGCGTCGCTGTGAGCCGTCGGTTCAGCGCCGCGGATCTGCTCGGGGGACACGGTGCGCGGATTGCTTCCGGTCGAGGCGAGGCCGGTGCGCGTGCGGCCGGGGCGCATGCGGATGAAATGGGTCCCGGCGTCGAGCAGAGAGACGCCCGTTTCGCCGCTCGGGAGGCGGTAGGTCAGGATATTGTCGAGGGACAGATCGCCGTGAACCAGGCCCTTGGCGTGGAGACGCGACAGCACCTCGGACACCGCTGAGATCACTGCGCGCGCTTCGTTGATGTGCATCGGACCGGTTCGTCCGACGCGCAAAGCCAACGGCTGCCCTTCCGGGGTCTTATGGATGACCACATAACGATCTTCCAAGCGCCCAGCGAAGACGAGCTCGGGCACGCCTGTGACGTGGGCCCGGTGGATGAGGCGGGTGGCTGTGAGGTACCGCTGCAGGCCGCGGCGATCGCGGCTGGCCTCGGGTGTGAGCACTTTGAGCCGCACGTCGCCATCAGGGCCGCGCGCTACGTAAGTGACTCCGACGCGTCCTTCCCCGATCTTTCGGGTGATCTGGTATCCGCCGAGGCTGGAACCAGGCGAGAGGAGAGCTTCCTTATCGGGCTCACCATTCAAGAGAGAGATGATACGCGGATGCAAATCGCGCCCGGACGCACGCAGCGCATCAGCAAGCGCGAAGATCGCGTCCTCCTTCTCACAATAGGACACGAGCGCGCCCGCAAATGATCCCAGGGTCGCTTGGCTTCCGACTTCAGTGGGATCGAAACCCAAGGACTCGCTGCTCAATTGGATTAGCTCGTCCAGGTCGAAGAGTCTTTCGAGCTCGGCGCGCAATACTTCGGTGTGGCTCATACTTCTCTCATGGCTGGGATGATTCCCGCCGGGGTGAATCAAAATCGTGCGGACGATAGCGCGACGGCTCGCCGAAGAAAGTCCGAGTCCGCGATTTTCCAGGCTTTTGCCCGCCCGTGCCGCGAGAATTTTCTCTGGAAGGTAGAGTTCTCAGAATCGCGCGGGCGCGGGCAATCTCGCCTCCCTGGACCCACGGTCCGGAATGCGATGAGTACCCCGAGGGCGACTCGCTCATGGGGGGCCCAGCGTGAAAGCGCCGCCGCACGGTCGTGACGGTGATAAGACGAGAAGAAAAGCGGCCGAGGATTTGACCTCGAAGAGGAAGGAAGGCGATAATCTTCCATAAGTCCATGGACGGAGAGAATTTAGAGAGCCTCCCTTCACGCACGGGCGGTGCCGTCCGACGGGCCCGTCGCGAGTGGCTCCGGCGCGCCTTGCCGGTCGGCCTGCTGTTGCTCGGAGTGTTGGGGGCGCCTGCGATGTTGGTCGGGTCCCGCGGTTACACGCGGCACGAAGAGCTGGAGGCGGAGCGGGCCCGGGTGGAGGCAGAGATCTCCCTGACCAAGCGGCGTATCGTTGAGCTCCGTGCGGCCGCCCAGGCCATCAAGACGGACCCCGCTTTCGTCGAGCGTGCCGCTCGAGACCAGCTGGGCCTCGTTCGGAAGACCGAGGTCGTTTATTTGTTCGAGGGGCCTCGCCCCGGCGACAGCGCGCCCTGAAGAGCCCCGGCCTTCGGCCCGGGCCGGCGGGAGGGTACGATTGCTCCGGAGCCCGAATCCGGAGCCCGAATCCCCGGGACCCTCGGGAAAGGTCCTGCCGATTTTGGTGTGCGAAACTTCCTCGGCCCCTCGGTCTTGGCCTATGATCGGCGCTATCATGTTCAAAGAAGCGCTGAAGACCGCGGTAGAGAGCTCGGGAGGCTACGCCGGGTTGCTCATGGATTTCGAGGGGATCCCGGTGGAAACCTATGTCGCTTCGGAGTCCCCCTACGATATCGAGGTAGTGGGCGCGGAGGTGAGCGTTCTGGTCAAACAGATCCAGCGCACCGCGGACATGCTGCAGGCGGGTGGAACCGAAGAGGTCTCGCTGCGCAGTGAAAAAATGACGACCATCGTCCGGGTCGTGAGCGACCGGTATTTCGTCGCGATGACCCTCTCTCCCACAGGTAACGCCGGCAAAGCGCGCTTCGCACTTCGTCTGCTCGCGCCCCAACTTGTGGCCGAGCTCGCATGAGAATTCTCGTCGTAAGTGGGCCGAACCTGCAGCGTCTCGGTCTGCGCGAGCCGGAGATCTACGGCCGAACGACTCTTGCCGAGCTCCATGAGATCCTGACCCGGGAAGCCGAGGGGCTCGGGGTGGAGCTCGTGTGTCGTCAGAGCAACTCCGAGGGTGAACTGGTCACCTGGATCGGAGAGGCGGGAGCCGATGGGTTTGCGGGAGTCCTCCTGAACCCCGGCGCCTATACCCATTACTCCTACGCCCTCTACGACGCGGTGCGGGCGAGCGGCATCCCGGTCGTTGAGGTCCACATTTCGAACCCCGAAGCGCGCGAAACCTTTCGTCACACCTCGGTGGTGGCACCTGCGTGCCTCGCCAAGGTGGCCGGGTTCGGGGTCCGCTCCTACTCGATCGCGCTCGTGGGCCTCTGCGAGCTGCTGCGGGCGACGAAAGAGGGGTAGTCGAGAGGAACCATCGGCGCTAGCGTCTCGGCCCCCGGAGACGGGGATTTCGCGCCAAGGAAAATAGACGCCCGATGAAGATTCAACTCGACGACCTCAAGGCCCTCATCCAAGCACTCGAAGAGGGAAAAGTTAGCGAATTCGAGTACGAGGATGAAAATAGCCGAATTCGCCTCGCGTTCGGGGGAGGGGCTCAGGTTCACACCGCGGTCGCGGCTCCGACCGTCGTTGCAGCAGCTGCTCCGCCTGCGGCTCCCGCCGCTGCTCCTGTCGACGAGGCGAACATCGCGTACATCGTCTCGCCCATCGTGGGCACCTTCTACAGAGCACCGTCCCCTGAGGCTCCGCCCTTCGTGGACGTTGGCGCTCCGGTCAAGACCGGACAAGCCGTCTGTATCGTCGAAGCGATGAAGCTGATGAACGAGATCGAGTCCGACGTCACCGGGACCATCCTCGAGGTGCTTGTCGAAAACGGTCACAGCGTCGAATTCGGTCAGAAGCTCTTCAAGGTGAAGAAAGCCTGATTGTCCGGGCTCGCTGCCATGTTCAAGAAAGTACTCATCGCCAATCGCGGCGAGATCGCGATCCGTATTATTCGCGCCTGCCGCGAGCTCGGGATTCAAACGGTCGCCGTGCATTCGGAGGCCGATAACGGCGCGCTCCATACTCGGTTCGCGGACCAGGCCGTGTGCATCGGGCCTGCGCCCGCTCGCGCGAGTTACCTGAACATTCCGGCGATCATCAGCGCCGCAGAAGTGACGGCGGCGGACGCGATCCATCCCGGTTACGGCTTCCTCTCCGAAAATCCCCACTTCGCAGAGGTCGTGGCCAAGTGTGGTCTGACGTTCATCGGTCCTTCTGCCGAGGCGATGAAGCTCTGGGGCGACAAGCTGACGGCCCGTGAGACGGCGAGGAAGTTCGGTCTGCCGCTGTTGCCGGGCAGTGACGCGCTCAACAATGCGGAGCACGCAGTCGAGGAAGCGCGGCGGATTGGATATCCCGTGATGCTCAAGGCGCGCGGGGGCGGTGGCGGCCGCGGCATGCGCGTCGCTACCAACGACGAAGAGGTCATCCGCGGCTTCGAGTCCGCTACGGCAGAAGCCGCGATCTCGTTTGCTTCAGCGGAGCTCTATCTCGAGAAGCTTGTCGTGCGCCCCAAGCACATCGAGTTCCAGGCCCTCGCCGATCAGCATGGTCAGGCGTGGACCCTCGGTGAGCGTGAGTGTTCGCTCCAGCGAAAGAACCAAAAGCTCATCGAAGAAGCACCGAGCTCCTCGCTCAGCGATGAGCAGCGCTTGAAGATGGGCGACGTCATTCGCCGCGCCATCCTCGAGACTGGCTACGTCGGCCTCGGGACACTCGAGTTCCTCATGGATGAGAGCGGCGCTCTCTACTTCATGGAGATGAATACGCGGGTGCAGGTTGAGCATCCTGTTACGGAGATGGTCACCGGAGTCGATCTGGTGGTGGAACAGCTCCGCGCGGCTGCTGGTGAAAAGCTAAACTTGCCTGACACGCGCAACTGGAAGTTCCGCGGGCACGCGATCGAGTGTCGCATCATGGCGGAAGATCCTGAGACTTTTGCGCCGTCTCCCGGCCAAATCCGCGAGTACAACCCGCCCGGTGGGACCGGAGTGCGGGTGGACTCGGGCGTGTTCGGAGGATGGCGGGTTCCGCCGAACTACGACTCACTTCTCGCGAAGGTCATCGTGCATGCGCCGACGCGCGGCCAGGCGATTTCGAGGATGAAGGGAGCCCTCGATGAGTACATCATCGGCGGCATCCGCACGAATATCCCGCTCCAGAAAGCGCTGCTCTCGGATCCTGAGGTCGTCGCGGGCAAGATGACGACCCATACCCTGGATCGTTTCCTCGGAGAGCGAAAGGCGAGCGCCGCCGCCTCCGCAGCCCCCGCTCCCTCCGGGACGCCTGACTGATGAGCCTTCCCGCGGACCGTCTCCCTCGCCGCAGCGCAAGGGAAGGGCGGCTCCGCGCGCAGGTGGGGCGGCTCGGGCCTTTACGCGTGCGGCCGCGCGCGCAAAGGCTCGGGCATCTAGTGTCTAGCCGCGCGCGCGCGGCGGTTTTCGGCCCACATGTTCCGCATGGAACGCGGAAGGGCAAAGGTCAGACACCGGGCACGTAGAGCACGCGGGCCGAATGGCCCGACAGATGCGGCGGCCGTGGAAGATGAGCGTGTGGCTCAGCATGTCCCACTCGCTCGGGGGGAAGAGGGCCATCAAGTCTTGTTCAATTTCTGGGGGCTTGTCGCTCCGGGTGAAGCCGAGGCGCGTCGAAATCCGGCCCACGTGAGTGTCGACGACGACGCCTTCAGGCGCGCCGAAGGCCACCCCGAGCACGACGTTCGCCGTCTTGCGACCCACCCCGGGCAGGAGGACGAGTTCGTCCAAGGTGCGCGGCACTTCTCCGTCGTGGTTCTCCACGAGCATCTTGGAGAGCGCGATGATGTTCTTGGCCTTCTGGCGGAACATGCCGATGCGGTTCAGGAGATTCTCGATGCTCTCCTGATCCGCCTGGGCGAGCTCGTGAGCCGTTTTATAGCGAGCGAAAAGCCCGGGAGTGATCTTGTTGACCTGGACGTCCGTCGTCTGAGCGCTGAGCACGGTGGCGACGAGGAGCTGGAACGGGCTCTTGTGGTCGAGCTCGCAGTGGGCATCGGGATGGGCCGCGCGGAGGCGCGCGTAGATCGCTGCCGCTCTGTCTTTGTTTTGCGCAGCCTTGCCCTGAGGCGCAGCTTTGCCCTGGGGCGCAGCCTTGCCTTGAGGGGTGGCTCTCCCTGAGACCGTCTTGCTCTTCGGAGCGTTTGCGGGCCTCGATCGCTGCGTTTTTTTGGCGCGAGCAGATGGGGCGACAGGGGCGGGGGCTTTCTTCGCGTGCCCGCTGCCCGCTGTCTTTCCTTCGGTCCTGCTCTGCCGGGCGCCTTCGGCGCTTGTTGGAGCTCGGGCCGCCCGAGAAGCCGAGCTCGCGCCCGGCATGGGCTTATTCGCTTTCGCCGGAGAGCTCGGGCTCGCCTTGGCTCGCGTCGCCACTGTCTTCGTTACCTTCGCCCGAGGCTCGGCCCGCTTCACTTTCGTCCGTCTCACTCTCTGCGAGCGTCTCCATGGCGACGACCCGCTCACCCTCTGCGACGTCCATGATCTTGACGCCCTGCGCGTTGCGTCCGGTTTCGCGAATCTCTGCGACGCGGACGCGGATGGCCTGACCGCGGTCGGTCATGATGACGAGATCGTCGTTCACGCTCACGAGCGCGAGACCCACCACCGGCCCGTTTCGTTCGGAGGCGTCGATCAAGATGATGCCCTTGCCACCGCGGTTCTGATGACGGAACTCGTCCAGTGGGGTCCGCTTGCCGAAGCCGCGTTCACAGATGGAGAGGACCTGCGTGCGCTTCGGATCGGAGACTGCAAGGCCGACGACCTCGTCGCCTTCTTCGAGCTCGATGCCCTTCACGCCGGCGGTGTTGCGGCCCATCGGGCGAACCTGTTCTTCGCTGAAGCGGATGCTCTGACCCGAACGTGTACCGATCAACAGATCTCGGGTTCCGTCGGTCACGGCGGCGGTGAGGAGACGATCGTCCTCCTCGATGCGCACGCCGATGATGCCCTTTTCGCGGAAATTCCGGTAGTCGACGAGGGGCGTCTTCTTGATCTTGCCCTGCTTGGTGACAGTGATCACATAACGGCCTTCTTCAATCTTGGGGACCGGGGCGATGGCCGTGATGCGCTCGCCCTCTTCGAGCCCGATGAAGTTCACGATGGCGCGGCCCTTGGCGCTGCGCGCGGCCTGAGAGATCTCGTAGACCTTCTTGACGTAGACCTTGCCGAGATCGCTGAAGAAGAAGACGAGGCTGTGGGTCGACGAGACGAAGAGCTGGCTGACCCAGTCGTCGTCCTGCGCTTTCATGCCGCGCTTGCCTTTGCCGCCGCGCTTCTGGGCTTCGTAGTCGCTCGCCGCGGTCCGCTTGATGTAGCCGGAGTGCGAGATGGTCACGACCATGTCCTCTTCTTGGATCAGGTCTTCCATCTGGATCTCGGCCTCGTTGTCTTCGATGACCGTGCGTCGATCCTGACCGTGCTTTTCGCGCACTTCGTTCAGCTCTTCGACGATGACCCCCATCAAGCGGCCTTCGTCCGAGAGGATGGCCCGGAGGCGCGCGATCTCGTCCGACAGAGCTGCGTACTCGCTGGCGAGCTTCTCTTGCTCGAGGCCCGTGAGGCGTGAGAGGCGCATCTCGAGGATCGCCTTCGCTTGGCGTTCGCTCAGGTAGTACTCCGGAATCTCGCGGGCCTGCTCGATCTCCGACTCGGGGCGACCTGCCCTCCGCACGAAGGCTTCGAGACCCTTGAGCGGGAGTTTCATGAGCCTTTCCCGAGCCGTATCGGGATCCGGAGACTTGCGAATGGTGTCGATCACCAGGTCGACCTCGGTGACGGCCATTCCGAGACCTTCGACGATCTCGCGCTGCCCCTCGGCCCGCGACAGCTCGAAGCGAGTGCGGCGACTGACGACCTCACGGCGGTGCAAGATGAAGACTTCGAGGGTCTCTTTCAGGTTCATCACCTGCGGCCGACCCTGGACGATGGCCAGGTTGATGATGCCGAAGGACGACTGCAGGTCCGTGAGGCGGAACAGGTGGTTTAAGACCACCTGGGGGAAGGTGTCCTTCTTGAGTTCGATGACGAGCCGCATGCCGTCGCGGTCGCTTTCATCGCGCACCTCACGGATGCCCTCGATGCGCTTCTCGCGAATCAGCTCGCCGATCTTGGCGGCGAGGCGTGCCTTGTTCACCTGGTAGGGCAGCTCGGTGACGACGATCTGTTCGCGGTCAGAACCCTGTACCTGCTCGATCTCCGTCCGAGCGCGCATCAAGACTGAGCCGCGCCCCGTCGTATACGCCTGGTAGATGCCCGCGCGTCCATAGATCGAGGCGCCCGTCGGGAAGTCGGGACCGATGACGTAGGTCATCAGGTCCGAGATGCTCGCGTCGGGGTTTTGGATCAGGTGGATCGTAGCGTCGATCACCTCTCGCAGGTTGTGCGGGGGGATATTCGTAGCCATGCCGACGGCGATGCCGCCGGAACCGTTGACCAATAGGTGTGGGAAACGCGCAGGGAGAACCGTCGGTTCTTGGCGTGACTCATCGAAGTTCGGCGCGAAATCGACGGTGTCTTTCTCGATGTCCTCGAGGAGCTCCATCGAGAGCCGGGCCAGTCGACACTCGGTGTAACGGTAAGCAGCTGCGGAGTCGCCGTCGACAGAACCGAAGTTTCCTTGCCCATCGACGAGCACGTGGCGCATGGCAAAGTCCTGCGCCATTCTCACGAGGGCATCATAAACGCTCGCGTCGCCATGCGGGTGGAAGTTACCCAGCACCTCACCAACGACCTTGGCGCACTTCGAGTACGAAGAGCCCGGCGTCAGGTTCAGATCCCGCATCGCGTAGAGGATGCGGCGGTGGACGGGCTTGAGCCCATCACGGGCATCGGGGATCGCGCGCCCGATGATGACGCTCATCGCATAGTCCAGGTACGACGAACGCATTTCCTCCTGGATGCTCACGGGCACCTGATCGTGGGATGCAGACGGCGTGTTTCCGCCGTCGGAGGCGGGGGGGCCAGCGGGCGGTTCGAGCGTATCGTCAGTCATGGAAATGGTGACTTCGGCCGTACCGGAGCAGAGGCCAAGAGACAAGCTCTTTTGCTCCTGTTGATGTAGAAAAATTATCAGTAATTCCGGACAGATACGCCCGCAATTTCAGCGCCTGACTGGGGCGCGCCTGGCCGGGCTTTGCGAGCGGAAATTTTCGCGCCGATCTTGCGCGAAAAGGGCTCTTTAGGCCCCTCGCACGAGCCAGACGAGCGCGAAGAGCCCGATCAGAACGAGGGCGAAAACTGCGAGCATTCGCGTCTTGGTCAGCTCCTTTTCGAGCAGCCGGATGCGCGCGTCGTGTTTGTCGAACTGCTCCTCGATCCTCCACATGCGGCGGATGTCGAGGGACTGCGGTGGTCGATCGGAGAGGGCCGAAAGAGACGGCTGGGTGTGTGTGTCGCTGTCCTTGAAGGGGATCACGTCCACTTCGGGCTGGGGGCGGGGCGAACCTTCCGCGACGATACGCGACGTGGGCTCCTCGCTCACCTCACTCTTCTTCGGGGCTGTGTTCTCCTTCGGAGCCGCTCTGGGCCGCTCCGGCGCCTCTCCTTCGACGAGCGTCGGAGGCCCGCTGTCGTCTCCCTGATTCGTCACGCCTCTGGCCTCACCCACACTCCATCATAGCTCAATCGGGGCGGGAGGTCCGGCGCCCGTTCGAAAAAGCGCCGCATAGGGGCCGCTCAGGCTGCCGCCTCAGAAGAAGTTTCCGATGGTGAACTCGAAGCGCATCTTCTCTTCGAAGGGGAGCGGTGCGAAGGGGAAGCCCCACTCGAAGCGCAGCGGACCCATCGGCGAGAACCAGCGGAACCCAAAGCCCCATGATGTGCGCATATGCAGGAGTGACTCTGCGGTAAAACAGGGGCTCACCTCCATGTAGCGGGTGGCTCCGCCGGCCGCGTCACAGTAGTTCCCCTCGAGGTTCCAGGCGTTGCCGAGATCGGTGAACACGACCCCCTTGAGCCCGACCGCCTCAAACAGCGGGAACTCGAGCTCGAGGTTCTGGTAGTACATGAGGTTACCGCCGATGCGCGCGCCGTTGGCGTAAGGGGCGCTATTCGGGTCGGTCGTCTCCGTGAGCGGCATGCGCGGGCCGAGGCTTCGGAAGTAGAAGCCGCGTACGTCCTGGATGCCCCCGAGGAAGAAGCGCGCGAAGATCGGTACGCCTTCGCGGCTCGGGCTGGTCACGAGGCCCGCCTCGGTGTTGAGCTTGAGGACGATTCCTTTCCAGACCGGGACGTAAAAGCGACCGGTGTAACGGTGCCGGACGTATTGGTTCTGGGAGCCGAACTCCTTGAGCGCCCACTCAACGCCGTAGTTCAGGTAGACGCCCGAGGTCGGGAACAGGCGGTTGTCCCGATTGTCGAAGGTGATCGCTGGGCGGATGCTGGAGGTGATGCCGGCGTTGAAGAGGTTCGCCAGCGGCAGCTGAGAGAACGCGCTGATTCTCGCCTGAGAGCCCACGAAGAGGAACGAGTTGCCCGGTTGGGTGTCGGCCTGGTCGTAGGTCAGGTTGTAGCTGAGGGAGACTGCGACTTCGGGGTTGATGAGCGGGTAGCCGAGCGTGAAGTTTCCACCTTGGCTCCGCTGACGGAAGTCGATGTAACTCTGCAGGGTGTCAAAGACGCTGGCGCTCAGGCTGAACTTGCTGTCGAGGAAGTAGGGCTCGATCAGCCGCAAGCTCACCTGGCGTCGGATGCCTGAGATCTGCGCCATGAGCGCGAGGTTCTGGCCGTTGCCGAACAGGTTGGCCTGCTGGACTTGGGCGCTCGCGAGGAAGCTCTCGATGCTCGAGAACCCCGCGCCGACCTGGAACGTACCCGTCGGTTTTTCGGTGACGTCGACGTAGATGACCAGGCGGTCGGGCGTCGAGCCTTGCTCGGTGGAGAGATCGACGCGCTCGAAGAAACCGAGGGCCGTGACGCGCCTTTTGGAGCGCTCGATGCTGGTCTCGGAGTACTTGTCGCCTTCCGCGATCTCGAACTCGCGCCTGAGGACCTTGTCGCGGGTCTTGGTGTTGCCGCGGATCTCGATGCGTTCGATGTAGACGAGCGGGCCGCGCGCGATCGGCACGATGAGGTCGACCTCGAGCGTGTCCGGATCGACCATCGGGCGCGGTTCTGCGCTGACGTTTGCGTAGCCCTTGTCGCGGTAAATGCTGCGAATGTGCGAGAGATCGTCGAGCAGCGCGGCGCGGTTGAAGTAGTCGCCGGACTCCGCGCGGATCATCGAGCGCATCGCGCGGTGGTTGAGCAAAGGATTCGGCTCTTCGCTGCCATCCGGAGCCTGCTCGAACACGCGCAGCTGGCGGATCTTGAAGCGGGGCCCCTCGTTGATGGTGATGGACACCTCGATGCCGCTCTTGTCCGGAGTCAGCATGATGCGCGGCGTGTTGACGCTCACCTGCAAGAACCCACGGTCGTAATACATCGCGCTGATCATCGCGATGTCGCGCTCGAACGCGTCTTGGCGGAAAGGACCGCCCGCGCCGAAGGAGAGGAGCCCGGGGTTTCCGGTGAACATGACGCCCCGAAGCTCATCGGTCGAGATGCTCTCGTTGCCGATGAAGGTGACGCGCTTGACGCTCACCTCCGCGTTCTCGGTGATCGTGAAGCGGACGGTGACCTGATTGTCTTTTTCAGCGATCACCTCGCTCGTGGCTTCGGCGAGAAAGTAGCCCTTTTCCGCATACTTGTCGCGGATCTTCTGGATCGCTCGGCGGAGCGCGGGGCGATTGAGCACCGAGTCCTTCTTGACCTCGATGGCCTCGGCGAGATCGTCCCCTTTGATCTCCTTGTTCCCTTCGAACTCGACGACGCGGACCGTGGCGCGCTCCTTGACGTGGAAACGGAGCATCACGCGATCGCTGAGCCGACGCAGGTCGACCTCGATGTCGTCGAAAAAGCCTGATCGCCAGAGCTCTTTGACGTCACGGCGCAGCACGTCCGGGTCGAGCTGAGAGCCGGCCTTGCTCTTGAGGTAGGTGCCGACGTCTTCCGGCGAGACGCGGCGGAGGCCGGTGATCTCGACGGCCTGGATGACGAGCCCTTCGGCTGCCTCGAGGTCCGTCGGCGGGATTTCGACCCGTGGTGCTTCCGGCTCTGCGTCGCCGGGGTCTGCTTCCGGCTCTGCGTCGCTGGGGTCTGCTTCCGCCTCGACCTGAGGTTCAGGAGCGCCGCCTGTGAGGGGCGGGACTTCGTCCTGCTCGGGCGCAGCTTTGGTTGCCTGTTCCGCCGCGTCTGCTCCCGTCTGCGCGAAAGCTTTCGGGAGACAGAGCCCCGTCACGAGCGTGAAAACCCGGAGGACGCGGCCGAGCTTCGCCAGAGGCGCACTTTCGCGGCGGGTCTGATCTCGGGAAAGGGGCTTCAACATGGGCTCTCTGGGCGCTGTCGGAGGGAGCGCGTTAGCCCAAGGTCCGCGCTCTCTCAAGCGTGGGGCGCTCCTAGGGGCGGGTAGCAGAGAGCGCGCGCGTCCTTTGGCGTCCGTCCGGCGGAAAAACCGGGAGGCGGGAGCTTGGGGCGTTTCGGCCTCAGACATCCAGCGCCTCGGCCCGCTCCGCGTGCTCCATGATGAACTGGAACCGGGCTGAGGCGTCTTTGCCCATGAGATCGGCGATGACCCGATCGGCTTCGAGGCCATCGTCGAGGTCGACCCGGATCAGGCGTCGGGTGCGCGGGTTCAGGGTCGTGTCCCAGAGAACCTTGGGCATCATCTCGCCGAGACCTTTGAAGCGGGTGATCTCGACGTTCTTCGAATCAGGCTTCTTCTCCTTCAGGATCGCGTCTCGGACTTGGTCATCCGCGGCCCAGTAGGTGTCATTGCCGATGTCGATGCGATAGAGGGGCGGCACCGCGAGGTAGACGCGCCCCTGTTTGATGAGCTCGGGCATGTGCCGGTAGAAGAACGTGAGGAGGAGCGTCGTGATGTGATGACCGTCCGAGTCCGCATCAGCGAGGAGCACCACGCGCGAGTAGCGGAGCTTCGAGATATCGAAGCTCGGCCCGATGCCGGTGCCGAGGGCGGTGATCAGGTCAGCGATCTCGCGATTTTCGAGCACTTTGCCGAGCGAGAGACTCTCTGTGTTGAGCACCTTACCGCGGAGCGGGAGGATGGCCTGGCGCGTTCGGTCGCGCCCCTGCTTGGCGCTGCCGCCTGCCGAGTCACCCTCGACGATGAAGAGCTCGGTATTGGTGCGATCGGTCTGGGTGCAGTCGCTCAACTTACCGGGCAGAGTCAGACGAGCGCCGGTGAGTGATTTGCGGGTGATGGAAGCGGAGGCTGCTCGAGAGGCCTCGCGGGCGCGGGCCGAGAGAATGATGCGCCCGACGATCTGTTCAGCGATCGTGCGGTTATTGTGGAGCCAGTTTTCGAGGGTGGCACGCACTGCGTTGTCGACCACGCTCTGAGCTTCGGGGTTATTGAGCTTGTCTTTGGTCTGCCCCTGGAACTGCGGATCAGGGATGAAGATGCTGAGAACGGCGACCAAACCCTCGCGGATATCCTCGGCGGCGATGGTGAGTCCGCGTGGGGTGAGCTTGTGGGTCTCCATGTAGTTGCGCACGGCCTTCCCGAGCGCGGCACGGAAGCCATTTTCGTGGGTTCCGCCCGAGGCGGTGGGGATGCCGTTGACGAAGCTCTTGACGTATTCGTCCGTCGACTCCGTCCAAAGCAGAGCGCATTGGATGCCGACTTCGCCGTCCTTTTCAAGGAAGAAGAAAGATTCGTGCGCGGCCTTGGCGTTGCGATCTTTCTGCAGCCGGAGGACGTAATCGCCGATGCCGTTCTTGTGTAAGAACGTCTCGCGACGGTTCTGCACTTCGTCAACGAACTCGATCTTGAGACCCTTGTGCAAAAAGGTCGCGACCTCGAGACGGCTCGTGATCGTCTCGGGGTTGAACTCCGTGCGCGGGAAGATGGTGGGATCGGGGCTGAAGAAGACCGTGGTGCCGGTGCCTTTGGCGGGGCCGATTTTCTTCACGGGACCGTCCGGGACGCCGCGCGTGAAATCTAGGCCCCATTCGCTGCCGTCTCGCTTCACCCTCGCCCTGAGCTTGGTGGAGAGCGCGTTGACGACGCTGGCGCCGACGCCGTGCAGGCCGCCCGAGGTCTTGTAGTTCTGACCTTCGAACTTGCCGCCCGCGTGGAGCGTCGTGAAGATGATCTCGAGCGCGGTGCGCTTGAGCTTCGGGTGCACATCGACGGGGATCCCGCGCCCGTTGTCTTCGACGGTGACCGAGCGGCCATCGGCGTGCAACGTCACGCGGATTTCGGTCGCGTGACCGTTCATCGCCTCGTCGATCGAGTTGTCGAGAATTTCCCAGACGAGGTGATGCAGTCCTTGGCTGCCGACCCCTCCGATATACATGCCAGGGCGCTTACGGACGGGATCGAGGCCCTCGAGGATCGTAATGTCCTTGGCGCTGTACTCTCCGCCTTTCGCGTCGGTCTTCTTCGAGCTCATGTTCTACTCCGAAAAATGTTCGAGCCGCTCTTGATCAGGCCTCGAGGGGAGGCGGCGCGCTCAACTCTGGTGGCACGATCTCGACGAGCTTGCCGCGCTTCACCACCTCGTGACCGCGGACAGCACGGCCTGTGAGTCCGAGGTTCTGTTCGGTCACTTCGTACTCGCCGCCGAGGGAGGTCTTGACGACGATCCCCTGGTTCTTGCCCGGGGCGATCACGGCTCCGAGAGCCCGCTCATCGCCCTCGAGCTTCATGAGCGTGACGCCCTTGCTGGGTCCGCTGACGAAGTTGATGTCCGCGAGCTTGCAGAGCACCGCGCGGCGCCCCGTGGAGACGGCGATGACCGTCTGTTTCTCGCCTCCGATCGCGGCGGAGACGATCTCTTGGCCATCGGTGAGCTTCGCATAGCGCCGCCCCGCCTTGGTGCTCGGTTCGAGGAACGGAGCGAGCGCGAAGGTCACGGCGAGCCCATCACTCGATAGCGCTAGCGCCAGGTGCTTCGGCTTCTCTTGCGTCAGGTCTCCGACCAGACGCGGATCCAGGGAGTAGGCGCTGATGATCTTCTCGCCGTCTTTGAGCTTGAAGAGCTTCTGGATCGGGTCGCCGTAGCCGGTCGTGGAGGGCACATCCGCGATGCGTAGCGTGTAGGCCGTGCCGAGATTCGAGAAGAAGATGGCTGTCGCATGCGTCGAGCCAGCGAAACAAGCGAGGACGCGGTCGCCCTCGCGGATTCGACTGGCTTTCGGATCTTTGATTTCGCGTTGCCGTTTGATCCAGCCGTCTGCCGTGAGCAGAACGTGAGCATCCTCTTCGATGATCAGATCTTCCGCGGTCAGCTC
Source organism: Sorangiineae bacterium NIC37A_2 (assembly GCA_002085155.1). GTDB lineage: Bacteria > Myxococcota_A > Polyangia > Polyangiales > Polyangiaceae > NIC37A-2. The sequence goes on along the minus strand of NASX01000026.1, from coordinate 50,409 downwards.
CGGCTCGTCGGTCGAGGCTGCGATCAGAGTGCGGCGACCCTTGCCGGCCGCGCGCACGGCAGAGAGCGACTCCTCCAGCTCTTTGCGCACGATTTCCCAGCGACCGAGCCCGGATTTCTCTCCCAGCAGGCGTTGGATCTGGCGGACTCGCGCCCGCTTTTCGGCGAGTTCCTTCTGAACGACGAGGATCTCGAGCTTGGCCAAGCGGTAGAGCTTGAGCTCGAGGATTGCGTCCGCCTGCTCGGCGTCGAGTGAGAATTTCTTGATCAGCTTTTGAGCCGCGTCGGCTTTGCCATCGCTCTCGCGAATGAGCTTGATGACCTGATCGAGGACGTCGAAGATCTTCTCGAATCCCTCGAGAATGTGGATGCGACGATTCAGCGCGCCGAGCTCATGCTCGAGGCGTTTCGTCACCACTTCCCAGCGGAAGTGTAGGAAGTGCCAGAGGATGGCGTGGAGATCGAGCCTCTCCGGGCGGCCCACCTCGGGGTTCTCCGTGGGCACGAGGCAGGTCATGTTCACCGCGACGTTCGTCTGCAGCGGGGTGTTCTTGTAGAGGTAGGCGAGGACCTTCTGAGGATCGGCGCCCTTCTTGAGCTCGAGCTCGATGCGCACGTCGTCGGCGGATACGTCCCTCACGTCCGTGAGCAGCGGCATCTTGCGCTGGGTGACGACCTCAGCGATGCGCTCGACCAAGGTCGATTTGTTCACTCCGTAGGGGATGCTCGTGAGGACGAGCAGGTCGGAGTTTTTTGTGCCTTCTCCGATCTCGTGGGTGCCGCGGAGGCGGAGCGAGCCTTGGCCCGTCTCGTAGACCGCTTTGATCTCCTCGGGCGAGGACACGAGTTGGCCCCCTGTCGGAAAATCGGGCCCTTTGATGGTGCGGCAGAGCTCCCGGCTGGAGAGCTCTCGATCGGTGACGCGCGCGTCGAGCAAGCGGATCGCGGCTTGGCAGACCTCCTCGGGGTTGTGAGGCGGGATGTTCGTGGCCATGCCGACCGCGATGCCTGTGGCGCCGTTGATCAGGAGGTTCGGGAATTGCGCCGGGAGGACGACGGGTTCGTTCCGGGTGCCGTCGTAGTTCGGCCGAAAGGCGACGGTGTCCTGGTTGAGCTCTTCGAGCAGCGGGCTCGCGGCGCTCGCGAGGCGACACTCGGTGTACCGCATGGCGGCAGCAGCGTCGCCGTCGAGGGAGCCGAAGTTACCGGAGCCGTCGACCAGAGGAAGCCTGAGCGAGAAGGGCTGAGCGAGGCGAACCAGCGCGTCGTAGATCGCCGAGTCGCCATGGGGGTGGTAGTTACCCATGACGTCACCGACCACCTTGGCGCATTTGCGATGTTTCGCGGGCGGCGCGAGGCGCTGCTGCCACATCGTGTAGAGGATGCGCCTTTGGACCGGCTTCAATCCGTCGCGAACGTCCGGGAGCGCGCGACTGGTGATGACGGAGAGCGCGTAGTTCAGATAGCGGCTCTTGGTGACCTCTTGGAGCTGCTCGGGCTCGGCATTGACGCTCTCGAAGGGGTCGACGCCCTTGCTCGAGCCTTTCGCCGAGCGGGAGCGCCCGCCAGTTCCGGGGGTCGACGCCTGATCTGCGTCGCTGTTCTTTCGTGTCGCCAAGGTCTCTTGTCTCACTCCGGTTCGACGCCGCGGGTCGGATCGAACCTGAACGGGTGTTTTCGTGCACCCCGGGTAGGCGAGTGGGCCGGTCCGGTCAACCCGGGGGGCCGCTCGGGCGTCCGAGCCAGTGCGAGCCGCGCCCCTTGGACGGCTCGGCCGGGCCTGAAGGCGCCCCTCTAGCTAGCTCCGGTAGTCGGTGATCGAGATGCCGTACTTCTTCAAGTAGCGGTGAACCTGCATGCGGGCTTTGCCGAGCCGCCGGCCCACGGCGGCGATGTTGCCTTCGGATTCGGCGAGGAGCTGCCGGAGCTCCTCTTCGGTCGGGCCGTCCCCGGTGTTTTTCGGTCGGGTGGCCTGGGCGTAGTCGAGAATGGCCTCGCGGATGGTCTCGGGCAGGGCTCCTTCATCGAGGACGGTGCCCCGAGTGAGGGCGGAGGCCCGTTTGATGACGGACTCGAGCTCTCGCACGTTGTAGGGCCAGTCGTAGTGAAGGAGGGCGGCCATGAACGGGAAGGTGGGCTCGAGGTCGGGGCGACCATGCCGCTCGAGGAACGTCCGCACCAAGAGGTAGACGTCTTCCTTGCGTTCGCGGAGCGGCGGGAGGCGGACGCTGAACTCATTGAGCCGCGCGAAGAGGTCCGGACGAAACCGGCCTTCCTGCTGAAGTCGGGCGAGATCGCGGTGCGTTGCGGCGACGACGCGGACGTCGACCGGCTCCGGTTTCGTGGAGCCGACCGGAACGACCTCCCGCGACTGGAGAACTCGGAGCAACTTAGCCTGGGCTGCGAGCGGCATGTCCCCGATCTCGTCGAGGAGCAGCGTGCCGCGGTGTGCGGCTTGGAATAGGCCGAGTTTGTCCCGATCGGCGCCGGAGAAGGCGCCGCGTTTGTATCCGAACAGCTCACTTTCGATCAGGTTCTCGGGAAGTGCTGCGCAGTTGACCGCGTGGAACTCTCCACTCCGGCCGCTCTCTTGGTGCAAGAGGCGCGTGGCGACCTCCTTGCCGGTGCCGCTCTCTCCGAGCAGGAGGACCGAGAGCGGGCTCTTGGCCACCCGACCCAAGGCTTCGGAAATGAGGTCCATTTCGAAGCCTCCGACCAGGGGACTTCTGCCGCGGAAGAGGCGCGTTTGGCCTTGGATGAGTGTGCCGTCGAGCCTGTACCCGGCGTGTTCGGCGGAACCCTCCTCGACGAACTTGAAGATGGCGTCACCGATGCGGAGCTCACTGTTATCTTCGAGCACTGCTTCTTCGATGCGCTGTCCATCGAGCAAAGTGCCGTTCGTGGAGCCCAGGTCTCGCACGATGAAAGACCCCCGCTCAAAGCGAATTTCGGCGTGGCGTCGGGACACCGCGGGCACTTCGAGGCGAAGCTCGACGCTCGGGTCCCGTCCGATCGTTTGAGGGTCTTTGCGGAGAGGGAGCACCGGCGGGACGGCTCGGAAGTTCTCCGCGTAGAGCAAGACGAGGCCAGGGCTCTGACTGCGCGGAGCGAGTCCGCCAGGCGTCCGCTGGAAGCTTTGCATTGCGCCGGTCCGCGGATCAGGCATAACGGGGTTCATGAGATTCGCTGCCGTCCAGCTCGAGAGCCAGGCCGATGTATCAGCCAATTTATCGGTCGCGGGACGTGAGGTCGAGAGGGCAAAACAGAGCGGAGCCGAGGTCGTGCTCCTGCCGGAGGGGTTCGCCTTCCTGGGCGCGGAGATCGACAAGGCCAAGGTGAGCGAGGCGCTGCCGGCCCCGGGCGAAAAAGGCGCGAGCTATGGACCGATCGCGGGGGAGCTTGCCCGCTGGTCCAAGGAGCTCGGCCTGGTCATCATCGGCGGGGGCATGCCGGAGCAGAGTCCGAATCCGGAGCGTCCATACAACACGAGTGTCGTGTTTTCGGGGGGGCAGCTCGTCGCGCGCTACCGAAAAATTCATCTCTTCGATGTGGACCTCCCCGACGGGACGGTGCTCCACGAGTCGAAAGGGAACACCGCCGGTGATGAGGTGGTCGTCTTCGACGTCGCCCCAGGCTTCAAGGCGGGCCTGTCGATTTGTTATGACCTCAGGTTCCCCGAACTCTTCGCGCGTCAGCGTGAGCTCGGGGTGAACGTCCTCACGCTGCCCGCCGCTTTCACGAAGACGACGGGCCAGGCGCATTGGCACACCCTGCTTCGCGCCCGCGCCATCGAGACACAGTCGTACCTTGTCGCTGCGGCACAATGGGGCGCGCATCCTTTGGATCGGAAGACCTTCGGACATTCTCTGATCGTCGATCCATGGGGCGAAGTGATCGCCGAGCTCGCCGAGGGCATCGGGTTCATCATCGCGGATCTCGACCCGAAGAAAGTCGAGCAGGTGCGCACCAACATGCCGCTCGAGAAACACCGGCGGCTCGGGCGCTCCTGCGCCTAGAGCCTCTTGCGCCGAGAGCTCCTGCGCCTAGCGCTCCGCAGGAAACGCACCGAAAAAAGAGGCGCTGCGGCTAGAGGTGTCTGCGAGCGATCTCGGTCCAGGTCCCGTGGGGCTCGAGCGTGATGTAGTTCTGCCAGAGGGGGCGAGCCTCCTCCGGTTTGCCCATTTGCTCGTAGGCCATCGCCAGGTTGAAATGAGCGTCGGCGAAATCTGGGTCCGCCGCGATCGCTCCGAGAAAATAGGGAACACTCCGTTCGGGTTCACCGCGTTCGAGCATCAGGTAGCCAAGATTATATTTGGCTTCCGGTTGCTTCGAGTCGATCTGGAGAGCCTTTTGATAGTAGGCCTCTGCCTCAGCGTTCTCTTGACGCCGGAAGGCGATGTTGCCGAGGTTCGTGTAAGCGATGGCGAGCCAAGGGTCGAGCTCGATCGCCTGTTTGTAGAGGCGCACAGCCTCATCCAGGGTGCCCGGGTTTTCGTCGAGCTCGCTCGCCTTCAAGTAGAGCTCGTAGGCAGCTCGTGTGCGCTCGCGCCCGGCACTCGGACGCAGCACGCGTACGATGTCGTCGCTGAGCGACTGTACCTCAAGGTTCAGCATCATCTGCCCCGTCATCGCTTCAAAGGCGCCGTCCTTGGAGCGAACGACAATGTTGCGACCGTCGGAGACGATGCGGAGCTCGTTGAGCGGACGCGCAACGCGAGGCAGGTCCGCTTTCAGAGACTGGATGGCCCGGCTCACGTCCCGGAGGCGAATGCGCTGGTCGAGGAGAGACTTGGCGGTGCGCAGTGCGATCAGGTCCCTGAAATCGTAGGCGCGCCGCCCATGGCGTTTCCCGCTCGGAGAGACGATGCCTGCGCGATCGAGGGAGCGGAGCTGGGCCTCGGAGATCCCGAGGAGGCGAGTGATCTCACTCTTGGTGAAGAGATCTGTGACGGGCTCCTTTTGAGAAGCGGGCGGCAGCTCACTCGGAACTTGGGGCGCACTGCTCTCCTGTCCTTCGCGCCGTCCCCCCCCGGGGCCAAACACAACATGGATGACCTTGTCTTCCGATTTCTTCCTACGAGCCATGAGCGTCTCGAGTGCGAGCCACTCTCTCCCCCCTATCGGTAGACTCTGTCAATCGTGCGCCGCATGTTCCTTGGATCGGCGTCCAAACTGCGACCGTCGAGGTTATCCACAGCGGCCACGGGGCCCTTCGGCAGGTGACGAAATATATTGACTGTGCCCTCGGGCCCGCCCGACCGATTCGAGTGGGTCGCCGCTCGGTCTGCTTCCACGTCCGGCTCGCGATGGGCCTGCGGGCCACCGGGGAAAGCCAGAGCATGATGAGTCTATGACTCGCTGTTTTCTTTTCCGACCCTCGTGGCCAGGGTTAGTGTCTCGGGATGTTCAGAGCAGAGAGGTACAGCGGACCGGAGCGCCGCAAGCGTCAGCTTTACGTCACTCGGAACACCGAGTACTTCGTGGAGGGCCAAGTGTGTGTCGCGGTTCGGGATCGAGAAAGCGACCAGTGGCTCGAAGGACACCTGGCTGTCGGCCGCTCGCTGTCGGGGGCGGTGCGGATGCTCGAGGGCGGGGGGCTTGCTCCTTCTCCTCACCGTCCGCGGGTGGGAGAGGCCTTGTTCTTCGCGGACGGTGGGCCGGAGCTCATCACGAGCACCTTGCTTCGGGTGGAGCGTCCCGATTCCGATCCGCTCGACTCACTTTGTTAAGAGGGCAGTGAAGCCAGGTCGGGGGGAGGTTCAAACCCCTCTCCGGGTTCGAGAGCGCGAAACGCCCGATATGAGTGGTCAAACCACTGTTGGACCCGAGGCGCGAAGTAAACGCCGCCCTTATGGAGGGAGTGCGTAATGTGCTTCGCGTCTGTTCGCGCAAAATGATCCGATTTTGCCGCACTTTGGTAGTGTTGCCGTCTCATCGCGGCCGGCACCAATCTTGAATAAGAGGCGACCGACAATGAGGTCAAAAGCTCTCCTTCCGAGGACAGCTAGGACCACTTGGAGCCATCAAATGATCCCACACACTCTTCCGATCCAGCGTCCGACCGCCTCCCTTCCGGAACTCGAGCTGAAGAACGCTCAAAAGCCTAAGGCCACCCCGGCGAACCTCGCCCGCCAGACTTATCGGGATCTCCGTGATCGGGGCTTATCCGACGTGGAAATTATGGCCTTCGCCGGCGAGGTCCTGGAACTCGTGGCGCAGGGGGTTGCGAGCCAAGGCGCCGAGACGTCCTACGACGTCTGAAGCGCACGGTTTGACGGCGCGCCTCCTCGCAGGCAAAGAAGTCTAAGTGCTGAACGAATCGGCAGGCGAAGCGGCGACGACGTTCACTCTCCTGATCTCCGAGAAGGGGGGAATCGAGCGTCGCCAAGCGTTCAGCGGAGCGGAAGCGACGATCGGGAGAGTCGCGGGCAACGACCTCGTGCTTCCGAAGGGGAACGTCTCCAAGAGACACGCTCGCATCCTGTTTCGCGAAGGTCGGTTGATCGTCACCGACCTCAACAGCACCAACGGTACCTTCGTCAATCGTCGGCGCATCACCCAGGCCACCATTCTCCGCGAAGAAGATCGACTCTTCATTGGCGATTATGTGCTGCGGGTCGAGGGGCTCGGTCAGCCGCAAAGCGACTCCGTCCCCGCAGACACGACGGACCGCTTCTCAGCGCCCCCGTTGCCCGGTCAGCGACCGATTTCGAGCTCCGAGCCCGACTCTCCTTTGGCGTCAGCGCTGATCGGTTCCGATCGTCCGACTTCGGAGGATCTGGGGCGGGCGCTCGGCGGAACGTCATCGCTCCGTTCCCTCGATTCGAGCGAGCAGAGTCGGCCGAGTCAACGGGCGAGCGAGGGCGCAGTGCTCCGCACCAGTGCCGTCCAGAAGGTCATCGAAGGCGTGATCCGCGCTCTGGGGGAGCCTCCTGCCGTCGTTTCGGAGGAGACGGCATCGAAGTTTAGTGAAACGATTGTGAGCGCGGTCGATCACCTGCTCGTCGAGGGCGAAGTGCCGGTCGGCGTGGCGGCTGACGCAGTGATCGATCAGGTCAGGGAGGAGCTCCTCGATCTCGGGCCGATTCGCTCCTTCCTCAACGATCCGACCGCAACCGTCTTGGCGGGCCTCCGCTACGACGATCTCGTCGAAGTGCGCGACGGCAAATCACAGGGTGTCACGCGCGCATTTTCCTCGAAGGCCTCGCTGCTTCGCGCCTTCGAGCGCCTCATCGCTGCCGAGGGAGGCGAGAGCCAGGATTTTTCGAACCACTTTGAAGAGACGTTCGCGAGCGGACTGAGCCTCTCGATCGGGCACTCCGAAGGGGAAGGAGCGCTCATGTTCGTCCTGCGCAAGCCCTCCAAGGAGCCTCAGACCTTGGACGAGCTGGTGAAACGCGGCGTGCTCTCCCGGGCCATGGCGACCTTTTTGCAGCTCTGCCTCGGGGCGCGCTTGAATATTCTTTTGACGAGCCCTCCCGAGGAAGGTTCGAGCATGCTCCTTGAGGCGTTGCTCGGCGGACTCACGCGCGAGCGCGCGCTGATGATCGGGCAACCGACGTTTCTGCCCGACGCTTGGCCTTCCCTCTCGGTGATCGGGAAAACAGGTCGAGAACCCCTCGGAGATCTCCTGCCTGTTGCGCTCGGCGTACCGGGCTCTCGCCCGGTGCTGGCGTATCCGTCGCCAGCGCGCCTGGCCGAGTTCTTCGAGCTCAGTCCAGCCAGCCAGGGCACCCTTGTCGCGCTCACGGCACCTGGGGTGCGCGCGGCTCTTCGGAGTCTGCCGGCGGCCATGGCCCTCGCTCGCCCGGGGCTTCCTTTGGATGTAGCTGACGCGTGGGTGCGCGGCGCTTTTGACGTGGCGGTGGAGCTCGGACGACACAGAGACGGCCGCGTCCGTGTGCTCCGCATTGCGGAATGGGCTGGCGAAAGGGAACTCAGCGACGTGTTCTCGTTCGTCACCGTGCGCGGGAACAATCACGGCGTGGAAGGCAGTTTTTCTGCCGCGGGCGAGCTGCCGAGGCTCACCGAGCGCCTACAGGCGGCGGGAGTTCGTCTCGATCCGGCTCTGTTCCAGAGAAATTCGAGCGGCTCACGCGAGTCCGAACCGAAGCTTCCCCGCTGAGCGTTCGAAGACGCTCTTGTCGATCGACTCTTGTCATCCATGCGCTTCTTTCCGCTCTCCGGTGTTCGCGTCTCGCTTCGGCGAACTCTCTCCTTCAGTCACTCGATCCCAGTTGCGATCGTGACCATCGCGCTCGCCGTGACCGTGGCGTCGTTGGCGAAGATGATCGATGTGCTCGAAGGGATTCGCTCGCGAGAGATCGAATCGCTGCACGAGGAGAGCCGATTGCATCGCGCCGTGTGGCGGCTCGATGTGGCGATGCGGAACGCCGAACGTTTGTGCGCGACGCCTGGAGGTGAGGAAGCGGCGGAGCAGATCGTGCGGGAGAGCACCGAAAAACTCGCGGAAGTGCTGAAAATGGGCCCAGGACAGGCGCTCCCGATGCACGAGCTGGCGATGGGGTGGCTCCAGGCCGCCGAATCGGCGCTGACGCCGGACCTCTGTGGGGGCCTCAGTGATTTCGAGAATCACGAGAAGCGGGTTGAGCTCGATGTGCGGACGACGGATTTGTTCACCGATCGCCTGATCGTTCTTCACGCGAGTCTCGAAGAGCAGGAAGGTTTGGCGCGAGGTATTGGTTCACGCGCCGTGTGGGTCGGTACGGCGCTCGCGCTCGGTTCGTTTGGTGTCGCGATGCTGCTCTCGGCTTGGCTGGCGCGTTCAGTGAACGTTCCTCTCGCCAATCTGGCTGAAACGGCGCGGGCGGTCGGGCGTGGCGAGTTTCGCGACCTGGGGGTGGTGCAGGGGCCCGCGGAGATCGTCGATCTGGCGGAGGAGATTCGGCGCATGCAGAAGCGTCTGCACGAGCTCGACGCACTGAAGCAGGGTTTTTTGGCTTCCGTCTCTCACGAGGTGCGTACGCCGCTGTCCGAGATGAGGGAGGGGCTCGCTATCCTTGAAGACGGCATCACGGGTGAGCTAGCGCCGAAACAGCTCAGGGTGGTGCAGATTGTGCGCAGCGCTTGCGAGAGGCAGATTCGACTGGTGGCGACCTTGCTCGACCTCTCGCGGCTCCGATCGGGGAGTCCCCTCCGCTTTGAGAACGGGGTTTCTATCGACTCACTCATCGAGGTCGCTGCCGCCGCAGAGCTGCGCGACCGGAGTCAGGCCGACGTGCGGATTGACATCCAGCAGAGCGAAGAGGTTCCGACGATTCACGCTGACCCGGTGCTCGTCGAGCGCGCCATCGCGAATCTCCTGCGGAACGCGATCGTGGTTTCGCCGAAGGGGGCCGCCGTGACTGTCGGGAGGTCCGTGGTGAAGCGGGGGGACGAAGACTTCTTACGGCTCACTGTCTCGGACCAGGGACCAGGTGTTCCCGAGCCCATCCGCGAGACCATTTTTAATGCTTTTGTCACGAGCGCCGTGCCGAAATCTCCGAAAGGGATCGGGATCGGCCTCGGACTTGCTTTTGCGCGGGAAGTTGCTGTCGCCCACGGCGGCGATCTCGAGCTGGACGGAAGCGCCGCCTCCGGTGCTACCTTTCACCTCTTCCTTCCCCTCAGGGCACCGTCCCCCCTCTCATCCAACGAGGAAGCAGCCGATGACCACACCGAACAAGCCTCCCACCACTGAGCTCGAGGAGCGAGCGACCAAGATCTGGTCCATGATTCAAGCTCGCGAAGGAGAGGCGGAGGACCCTGCTCAATCGTCGGAGGAGCTCGAGGAGAATGCTCGCCCGCGCCCTCATGTCTTGATGGTCGATGACGAGGCCGATTTGTGTGAGCTTGTGGCCCTACGCCTCGAACACAACGGCTACCGGGTGACGACGGAGGTGACCGCGCGCGGAGGGCTTGAGGTCATCGAGCGGGAGGTGGTCGACGCGATGATTCTCGATCTGCGGCTCGACGACGCGGACGGCCTGGATGTGCTGCGACGGGTGATGGAGCGTTCGCGGGACCTGCCGGTCATCGTGCTCACCGCGCATGGAACCATCGAATCGGCAGTCGAAGCCATGCGCATCGGCGCCTACGGCTTTCTGACCAAGCCTTTCGACGGACACGCCCTGCTCCAGCAGCTCAAGCACGCGGTCGAGAGCGTCCGTCTGCGCCGGGAGCTCGATGGCCTGCGGCGCATCATGGGCGAAGGGAACGAGCGCTCGGCGCTCCTCGGGGTTTCGAGCGCGATCGCCTTGGTTCGAGCGCGGATTCGGCGCGTGGCCAAGACCGACGCCACGGTCCTGATTCAGGGCGAGTCAGGCACCGGCAAAGAGCTTGCTGCGCGCGCCATCCATGAAGGGTCGACGCGCTCGAAAGGACCTTTTATCGCCGTCAATTGTGGCGCGCTTCCTGAGCAGCTCCTCGAAAGTGAGCTCTTTGGATACGAGCGAGGCGCTTTCACGGGCGCGAGCCAGGCACGCACCGGGCTCATCTCAGCGGCAGAAGGTGGCACGCTCTTCCTCGACGAAATCGGGGAGGCGCCGCTGGGCGTGCAGGTGAAGCTTCTGCGGGTCCTCGAGGAGCGCTCTTACGTTCCCGTCGGGGCCACGGCGCCCGTCGCCGCGGATATTCGGATCATCGCTGCCACACACCGAAACCTTCAGCAGGACGTCAAAGAAGGTCGGTTCCGAGAGGACCTCTATTATCGCCTCCACGTGGTGCCGCTCATGATGCCGCCTTTGCGGGAGCTTCGCGAAGATATTCCGCTTCTGGCCGAGTACTTCCTGACGCGCTCGGCCGCGCGTCACGGCATCTCCTCGCCTCATTTGACCCTCGATGCGATCCGGGTCCTCCTCGGACACGAGTGGCGTGGGAATGTCCGCGAGCTCGCGAACGTCATCGAAGGCGCGTCGATCCTGAGCCAGGACGGCTATCTGCGCCCTGAGCACGTGCTTTCCGTTCTTGAGCCGGGGCGAGAGCCGGGACGACCTCTAGGCTCCGCAGAGGATGAGCACCCAGTCATGTTGGTTCCGACGTGGAACAACACCGGGGAAGGACCTTTTCCCACGTTGCGCGAAGCGCGCGAGGCCTTTGACCGCTCCTACCTCGAAGAGGTCCTTCGGCGCGCGGGCGGCAACGTGAGTCGCGCCGCGCGTCTTGCCGGCCGGAACCGCACGGATCTCCATGAACTCCTTCGCCGGCATGACATCCGCGCCTCCAAGTTCCGCGAAGCCAAGTCGGACGGCACAACCTCCTGATTCACTCTGCTCCCGCATTTCCGGGGCAAGGGTTCAGCGGGGTTGTCTTAGGAAGCGCGGGGGACTGAGACCGCGCCTTCGGAGGCCACGAGCTGAGCGGGCGTGGGGCGTTCGGCGGCCAGGCACACTTTGGTACAGGTCGAGCACACCTGGTCCCATTCGCGGAACTTCTCGACCACAAAGTCGACAAAGGCACGGGTCTTGGCGGGCAGGAACTCGCGAGAGGGATAGACCACGTAGAGTGTATCAGTGGATTGTGAGAAGGTCGGCAGGACTCGCTCGAGATGTCCGAAATGGAGATCAGGTCCGACGAGGAAGGTCGGCAGGAGCGCGATCCCGGCGCCTGCCACCGTCGTCAGGCGGAGATAGTTATAGTCTTCGACGGCGACCCTTCCGCGCACGAGCACCTCGTGGTCATGGCCATCCTCGCTGAGGATCCAGCGCCGCTCCGGGGAGTTCCCGAAGACGACGGTGGCGTGCTCCGCGAGATCTTCGATTGTTTCCGGTCGCCCGTGGGCGTCGAGGTAACTCGGGCTCGCGTAGAGCGCGAAAGTCCCAGAAAAAATCGGTCTTGCGATGAGGGACGAGTCAGTCCGCTTTCCAGCGCGGAGCGCGACGTCGATGCCTTCGGCGACGAGATCGAGGAAGCGACCCGACAGCTCGAACACCACTTCGACCTCCGGATATTTCGCGGAGAACTCGGGCATGGCCCAGGCGAGCACCGTCGAACCGAGATCGGGAGGAGCTGTGACGCGGAGCACGCCGCGCGGCTTTGCCTGGGCTTCGCTCACCGCGGCTTCCGCTTCGGTGAGATCGGAGACGACGCGACACACGCGCTCGTAGTAGGCGGCGCCGACGTCCGTGAGGTGGAGCTGGCGAGTGGTGCGCTGCAGGAGGCGCGCCCCGAGGCGCGTTTCGAGCGCCGTGATCTTTCGACTGAGCGTCGACTTCGGGAGCCCCAAAGCCGCCGCGGCGCGAGTGAAGGAGCGTCGGCGAGCGACTTCCACGAAGAGTTGTGCAGCGTTCAGGTCCGACTGTTCCATCTGCTGAACAGTGTGTGCAGATCTCTCAGACTAGTCCAGAATGTAGAACAGTCGCAGCTTCAGACGGGTCGGCGTTGATGCCGACTCTCTGAAAGGACGACAAATGTCTCGCTATACTGGAAAATTTGCCACTGCCGCCCGCCTTCTTCTGGGCGTCATCTTCTTCGTCTTCGGACTCAACGGTTTCCTCGGGTTCTTGCCGTCCCCATCCCTCGAGGGGGACGCAGCCGTCTTCATTGGCGGACTCGCCGCGGCCCCGTACATGTTCCCCCTGATCAAGGGGACGGAGGTCCTGGTCGGGATTGCGCTTTTCTCGGGGCGCTTCGTGCCCCTCGCCTTGGTGCTCCTCGCGCCCATCAGCGTGAACATCTTCCTGTTCCACGCGGTGCTCTCTCCGGGGCTCGGGCTCCCACTCTTCATCGTCGCCGCGCAGCTCTTCCTCGCCTGGTTCTATCGGGACACCTATCGGCCTCTCTTCCACGCGCAGAGGGTAGCAGCGCCGGCCGACGGACGGTCGAGGTCAACGAGGGTCCATGTCCCGGCCGAGGCCACCTAACTCAAAAAAGGGCGCCTCGAATGGGGGGCAGAAATGAATTGAACGGCACCAGCGCTTTGCGGGTGCCGTTCTTGTTGTCGAGGGCTCGTTCTTCGACGTCAGAAACGGGCTTCAGGGAGCTCGGCCGCTCGGAGCGTCAGATCGCGTCGCCGGCGCGCACCTGAGCGTCGTGAACCTGGCGACTGATCTTGCGGCGCTTGAGGGGATTCACCTTGTCGATCATGAGCACGCCATTGATGTGGTCGTTCTCGTGTTGGATCGCGACGGCGAGCAGGCCGTCAGCCACGAGCTCAAAAGGATTGCCCTTCTGGTCTTGAGCGCGGACGCGCACCTTGGCGGCGCGCTTGATCTCTTCGGAGGCGCCGGGGAACGAGAGGCAGCCTTCCTCGTAGACCTGAGTCCCGGTCAGCTCGACGATCTCGGGGTTCACGAAGACCTTGAGATCGCTTGGCTCGTCTTCGCTCGCGATGTCGATGATGAAGAGGCGTAACAGAACGCCTACCTGGTTCGCGGCCAGACCGATGCCCGGGGCGGCGTACATAGTCTCGGCCATGTCTTCGACGAGCTTCTCGAGCTCGGCGTCGAACTTCGTGACCGGCAGCGCCGGTTCCTTGAGGCGCGGATCGGGGTATTTCAGGATCGGCAGGAGGGCCATGGCTTCGCCTTCACTCTAGCAGAATCTGAGGCTGGGTGCCCGACTGCGCAACCGCTCGGGAAGAGGTTTCGTGCTTCTCGCGTCAGGGGGCCAGACGACGCTTTCGGGGGCTCTATCCCGCTGAAGTGTCTGATCACCTGGAAGCCGGCTCAGCGACCTTCGCCGATTCAGGGGGAATCGTCCGGATCGTCGGAGGGGTACTCGACGCGCCCGCTCACGAAGGCGTCGCGCCCGTGCAGCTCCCACTCCGGATTGATCAGGCGAGGCGCGTCAGCCGGACTCTCGGGTCCTGCCCAATCGACGGCGCCTGGGCGACCACGGGGGCCAAGCAACAGGGGCGCGATGAACGCGTAGAGCCGCTCGACGTGTTTGTCCGCGAGCAGGGTCCCGGCGAGCTCTGCGCCGCCCTCGCACAAGACGCTCACAACTTCGCGCTTGGCGAGCTCGCGGAGAACCGCGCGCATGTCACAGCGTCCTTCGGCGGTCGGCGGGACACGGACGACAGCGACCCCGAAGGATTCGAGGAGTGCGACGCGCTGGGCGTCGGCGCGGGTCGTGGTCATCACGCAGGTTGAGACTTCGCGCGCGGTCGTGACGAGGCGAGCCGTCTCTGGAATGCGCAGCTTACTGTCGATGACGACGCGGGCTGGGCTTCTGCCAGGCACAGCGCGGACCGTGAGGCGCGGATCGTCGGCGAGAACCGTGTTCACCCCGACCATGACTGCGTCATGGCTGGCGCGGAGCGAGTGTCCGTGAGCGCGCGATTCCGGGCCGGTGATCCACTTGGAGCGACCGGTGCGGCTGGCGATGCGGCCGTCGAGGGAGAGTGCGAGCTTGAGCGACAGGAACGAGCTGCCCGTTGTGATGAATTTGGTCCAAGGGGCGATCAGGTCGCGGGCTTTGTCTTCGAGGACGCCCACGGTCACGTCGATGCCCGCGGCGCGCAAGCGCTCGATGCCCTGGCCGACGACGTTCGGGTTCGGATCGCGGCAGCCGACGACGACACGAGCAACGCCGGCTTGAATCAATGCATCGACGCAGGGCGGGGTCCTGCCGTGGTGGTTACAGGGTTCAAGGGTCACGTACACCGTGGCGCCCCGGGCGTGGGGGCCGGCGGCTTCAAGGGCGAGCACCTCTGCGTGCTGTTCGCCCGCGGCCTGGTGGAAGGTCTCGAGCACGACCGGCTGACCATCACTGCCGAGGAAGGTGATGACACAACCTACGTGCGGATTGGGAGAGGGGTCTCCCTGCCGGGCGGCGGCGAGCGCCCGGGCCATCAGCTGCTCATCGGTCATGTTGGGCATGGGGACGCTATTCCTCGGGCCGGCTGCGAACAAGGGTGCCGACTTCGCGCATGAACTCGTCGATGTCGCGGAAGGACTTGTAAACGCTCGCGAAGCGCACGTAGGCGACCTCGTCGAGCGTCTTGAGGCTATCCATGACCCGCTGCCCGACGACCTCGGAGGGGATCTCTTTTTCGCCGCTCAAGCCGAGCTCGGCCTCAATGGCCTCGGCGATCGCGTCGAGTTGGTCCGCGCTGACGGGACGCTTGCTGCAGGCGATGGTCAGGGAGCGAAGGATCTTGTCGCGATTGAACGGCTGACGCTTGCCGTCACGCTTGACGATGGTCGGGAGTTGGTGCTCGACGCGCTCGTAGGTCGTAAAGCGACGACCGCAGTGATCGCAGGCTCGTCGCCTCCAGGTGACCGTTCCCCCGGAGGCCAGACGCGAGTCAATGACGCGCGTATCCATCTCTTTACAAAAAGGGCACTGCACGGCGCGACCCTCGCTCGATCATCCTTCGAACGCGGAGAGGATGAGCGCGGCGTTCGTGCCCCCGAATCCGAACGAGTTGCTCATCACGTGGGCGAGCTTCCGCTCGCGCGCCTCATGAGGCACGCAGTCGATGCGGACCTCGGGATCTTTTCGATCCAAGTTGATGGTCGGGGGGACGGCACCCTGTGCGAGAGTTTGCACGCAGACGGCGGCTTCGACAGCCCCGGCGGCGCCCAAGAGGTGCCCCATCATCGACTTGGTCGAGCTGACCCAAAGCTTTCCGCCCGTCGCGTGCTCGCCGAAGACCTGGGTCACGGCGCGCATCTCCGCGAGATCTCCGAGCGGCGTCGAGGTGCCATGGGCGTTGATGTACCCGATTTGCTCCGGGTTCAGGCGCGCGTCCTTGAGCGCCTTGGTCATGGCGCGGACGGCGCCGCGGCCCTCTTCGAGGGGCTTGGGGGTGTGGTGGGCGTCGCTGGTGGCGGCGTAGCCCGTGAGCTCACAGAGGATCTTCGCCCCGCGACGCTTGGCGCGGGTGAGCGACTCGAGCACGAGCGCCCCCGCGCCCTCGCCACAAACAAATCCATCCCGATCGACGTCCCAGGGACGGCTTGCGCGCTCCGGCTCGTCGTTGCGCCGGCTGAGCGCGAACATCGCAGAGAACCCAGAGATGCCGGTGGGGGCGATGGAAGCTTCGGCGCCGCCGGCGATCATGACGTCGGCGTGGCCGTACTGGATCCAGCGCATCGCTTCGCCAATGGCGTGGGCGCTGGAGGAACAGGCGCTTGTATGGGCGAAGCTAGGGCCGCGCAGGTCGAATTGGATCGAGACCTGTCCAGCGGCCATGTTCGCGATGAGCGAAGGAATCAGATAGGGGCTGATCTTGCCTGGCCCCTTGTGCTCGAGAGTGAGCGTGCACTTCTCGAGATTCTCGAGTCCGCCCATGCCGACGCCGATGAAGACGCCGACGTCGTCTCGCTCTTCGTCCGTGAGATTCAGCTGAGCTTGCTCAAGGGCCATCTGGGTCGCAGCGACCGAGAAGGGGATGAAGCGGGCGACCTCTTTGAGCTTCTTCTTCTCCATGTAGAGAGAAGGCTCGAAGTTCTTCACCTCGGCCGCGATGCGGGTCGGATAGCGATCGTCGGTCGGGAAGATGGTGATCGGGCCGACGCCTGAGCGACCTCCGAGGAGGCTCTCGAAGGACGCATGCGTGCCCACGCCTACGGGCGTGACCATGCCAACTCCGGTGACTACCACACGTTCCATCAGCGCTCAGCGAAATTCGGGACCGAAAGGGAAGGGGGAAGAACAGAGCGGCTGCCCCTCGGGGCAGCCGCACAGGTGGGATCAGGCGTGCGCTTGGATGTAGTTGACTGCATCCTGGACGGTGCGAATTTTCTCCGTCTCTTCATCGGGGATGTCGATCTCGAATGCTTCCTCGAAAGCAAGGACGAGCTCGACCAGACCCAATGAATCGGCGCCCAGGTCATCAATGAACGAGGACTCCGGCTTGATGTCCGCTTCCTCAACGTCCAGTTGTTCTTTGATGATCTTCTTGACCTCGGCGAGTACGTCGCGACCTTCTGACATGAACGATCTCCTTCGTGAGCTAAAGTAGCTCGGCTGCTTCTCTTATTTCTCGAAACGTGAGCTCTGGCTCACATGTACATTCCACCGTTGACGCGGATGGCTTGTCCGGTGATGTATTCGGCCTCGTTCGAGGCCAGAAAAACGACTGCTGCGGCGACTTCCTTCGGATCGGCGGGGCGACCCATCGGGACCTGGGTGAGCATCTGAGCTCGCTGCTCCTCGCTCAAGGCCTGGGTCATGTCGGTGGCGACGTAGCCAGGGGTGATGGCGTTGATCGCGATGTTCCGGCCCGCGTATTCCTTGGCGAGGCTCTTGGTGACGCCGAGGAGGCCTGCCTTGCTCGCGGCGTACGCGGTCTGGCCAGCGTTGCCGCCTTCGCCGATCACGCTCGAGAGGAAGATGATACGCCCGGAGCGCTGCTTGATCATCGTCTTGAGAGCTCCCTTGGCGGAAGCGATAGCGCCCTTGAGGTTCACGCGAAGGATCTCGTCGAGGTCCTCCTCCTTGAGGCGAATCAAGAGGCCGTCCACCGAGATACCCGCGCTGACGACCAAGATGTCCAAGCGGCCGAGGCGCTTAGCGATATCGGTGATCGTCTGCTCGGTCTCCGCGAAGTTACTCGCGTCGACGCGCACGATCTCACCTTTGCCTCCGGCCTCGACGATCTTCGCGAGCGTCTCTTGGGCCGCCGCTTCTCCGCGGACGTAACCGATGACGACGTGAGCGCCCTGGGACGCGAGAGCCAAACATGTGGCGCGGCCGATTCCCCGAGAACCGCCCGTAACCACTGCTACCTTTCCAGACAGATCAAACATGACAATCTCGGCGAAACAGGACTTTCGGAGGGGCTCAATACCCGCGCCTCGCGCCTGAGGGAAGCGAAAAATGCCGCTCCGAGGGGGCCTTTTCCGGGGTCACGCGCGCGAGCTCAGCTGAGCGCGCCCAAAAAGTCGCGAGCTGCCTCGATCCCCTCGGGAGTTCCGATGGACAGCACCGGGATCTCCTTGTTGATGCGCTTCTGCAACCCAGCCAGGACCTTGCCCGGGCCGAGCTCGAGGGCTCCGCGGATCCCTTCTTGTGCCAGGAGTTCAACCGACTGCTGCCAGCGGACAGCCGAGTCGACCTGCTCAACCAGGAGCCGGCGAGTGAGCGCCGCTTCGGTGTGAGGTTTGGCGGTGACGTTGGCGATGATCGGAAACTTCGCCTCCTGTACGGGAAGCGGGGCCAGGGCGGCCTCGACCTTGGCACGGGCGCTCTGCATGAGCGAACAGTGAAAGGGAGCGCTCACCTTGAGCAGGATGAGCTTCATGGACCGGGAGGCGGCGAGCGCAGCAGCGCGCTCGATGGCACTGGCGGTGCCGGCGATCACGATCTGACCGGGGCCATTGAAGTTCGCGGGGGAGAGGACCTCCCCTTCGGCGGCGTCTTTGCAGAGCGCTTCAACGCTTGCGGCATCGGCGCCGACCACCGCTGCCATACCGCCGACACCCGGAGGTACGGCTTCCTGCATGGCTTGGCCGCGCAAATGAACAAGCTTGACCGCGTCCGCGAACGTGAGAGCACCGGCTGCGACAAGGGCGCTGTATTCGCCTAAAGAGTGGCCGAGAACAAACGCGGGGTCGGGAAGGTTCGGGATCGCTTCGCGCAGCGCCGCTAGCGCGGCCACGGAGACGGTCACGATCGCGGGCTGGGTGTACTTGGTGAGCGTCAGCTCCCCTTCGGGTCCGTCGAAGCAAAGCTTCGAAAGCGAGAAGCCGAGCGCATCGTCGGCCTCTTCGAAGACAGCACGCGCCGCACTACTGCTCTCGGCGAGAGCGCGACCCATCCCCACGGATTGCGCGCCCTGGCCTGGGAAAAGCCAAGCGTAGCGCAAGGGTCAAGCCTTCTCTGCGACCTGAGCGACGGCCTTGCCACCGTAGTAGCCACAAGCCGGACAGACGCGGTGCGGCAGGCTCGGGGCCGAGCAGTTCGAGCAGGGGACGACGTTCGGCGGGGTCACCTTGTCGTGGTTCGCGCGACGCATGTCGCGGCGGCTACTTGTGTGTCGGCGCTTGGGAGTTGCCACTGTTAGTCCTTTTTCTCGAGCCGTTCTCGGAGCTGGGCAAACGGAGACAGCCTCTCGCTCTTCGAATTTTCGGGGAGCGGTGGACTAGCTTCAAAGCTTCCGTCCCGCAAGTCCATTCGAACCGGAACCATCGGCACTTCCAGGAGGATGAACTCTCGGAAAAACTCGTCCAGGGCCACTTCCTCCCCGTCGTAAGTGTCCGCGGCCGCATCTTCCCGGCTGAGCTCCGGGTCGTCGCTCCAGTCGCCTTTCCCGCGCTGCTTGTTTTTCCCGCCCTCCGCGGAAGCGGCCCGCTTTTCTCTGTCCTTCCCCCGAGCAGGGCCGCGCTTGTGGGAGGGGGAGAGCATCAGGAAGACCTCCGGCCGGAGCTCATAGAGGGCCGGGTCCAGGGTGCGGGCACAGGGCACCTGGATCGGCACCCGGAGAGACCCCCGGACCAGGATATCCGCGCCATTTTTGGTCACGCTCACGGAAACCTCGCCATTTTCGCCGGTGCTGCGGACCTCCGTGTCCGCGAGCCTCTCGTCGATCCACTCTGGCGCGATCGGCGCTCGGATGATTTGGGGGCCGGCCTCGAGATCGGCGACACGCACGACGTAGCGCGGAATCGTTGTCATGGGCCAACCGTACAACAAACGCGCCTCGAGCGCTCACCCGGAAAGGGAGGAGAGCGCTCGAAGAGGGAAGGCGACCCAAAGGGGCTCAGCGCCGGGTGACAGTGACCTTCTCGATCTTGACCGGATCGATGGCGCGGTCACCCGAAACCTTTGAATCGGCGATTGCTTCAATCACCGAACCGGGGCCGCACTTGCCGAAGATTGTGTAGCTCCGGTCGAGGTGCGGAGCGCTACCGTCCATGATGAAGAACTGCATGCCGTTCGTGTTGGGTCCGCGGTTTGCCATACAGAGCAGGCCGCGCTCGTTGTGGGTCGCGCCGGGCCACACTTCGTCGGGAATGACGTAGCCAGGTTCACCGCGCCCGGTTCCTTCCGGGTCGCCACCTTGGATCATGAAACCCTTGATGACGCGGTGGAAGGTAGTCCCGTCGTAGGCCGGCTTCTTGACCCAGTTCTTCTGGGGATCGCGGAAGGGGCGCAAGCCGCGGGCCAGGCCCACGAAGTTTGCGACAGTGATGGGCGCCTTGTCCTCAAAGAGCTCACATTCGAGGGTGCCTTTGGTGGTCTTCATGGTCGCGGTGAGCGTGCCCTTTTCGGGCAGGCCCATCGTGGCGTCGGCGAGCGAGAACTTTCCGCCCAGCGGGTCGCCGTTATCGTCGGCCTTGTCGCGAGTGACCTCACGGGGCACCGCTTGTTTGACCTCGACCCGCTTCTCGGTCGCTTCTTCGACCTTTCTCGGCTCAGGCTCTTCGACGCGGCGGCTGCAGCCGAGCGTGAGCAAAAAGGGCAGCACGCAGAGAGAGCACGACAGTTCGAGACGACGAGTGGCTCGGGCGAGGGCAAAACGAATCATGACAGTCGCGCGAGTTCTTTCAGAGGGGCGCCCGGAGCGCAAGCCCGTCGGAAGGTGCGCTATTCGAAGGGACGCCCATCGAGGAGCGCGCGGGATCCAGGAACAACTCCGTGATCCCGCGACCAACCGGCGCGCACCTCGAGCACATGGGCCGCGGGGCAGCGGACGCCGCGGGGATGGTCGTTCCAGGGGGGCACCTGCTCGAGGATACCCACGACGAAACCTCGGGCGTCGATGAACAACATGTCGAGAGCTAGGCAGGTATTGTGCATCCAGAAGCTGCGAGGCCCCTCTTGGGGCCATGAGAAGAGCATTCCCTCGTCTTCCGAGAGCGAAGGACGGAACATCAAACCGTGAGAGCGATGTGGGTCGGTCTTCGCGATTTCCACGCGCAGCTCCGGTGCTTTCGTCCCGGGGAACGAAAGCCGGCCTTCCGGCATGGTGGGGCGCGACGGATCCTCCGGACACGAAGCGCGGGGAACTTGAGGAGGCGGCGGAACTTCGGCGAGGGGGACCAGACAGCTCGGGCCCTCGGCGTCACTCGGGCGCTCCTTCTCTGAGACGGCTGTCGAGCCTCCCGTTTCACTGTCGTCAGTCGCCGGACTCGTTGAGCCTCCGGAAGGCGTGGTTCCGCCAGGACCGCGTCCGTCGGGGCACCCCGCGAGGAGGAGTCCGAAAGCGGGCCCGAGCAGCAAGAACGCGCGAGAGTGGGTTTTTCTGCCTCTCATCGACCGAGAGCTCTATCAGACTCGAGGGCGGGTGCCGAGCGAAGGCCCCGGGCCCGGATCTATAGGCTTCGCCGCGGCCCCGGAAAGCTCGCGGGTTTCCGAGAAAGCGAGCTCTCAGGAGTCGTCCCGCCGTTTCCCGAAGAGGTCGAGCTGGGCCTTCGGGGAGCGAGAGCGGCTCGCCCTCTTCTTGGGCGCTTGCTCCTCTATCAACAGGGGGAGCGATCTGTTGGCTTCTTGTAAGAGGGAGATGAGCTCGTGGGGGTCATCACCGAGGAGCCATGGCTCATAGTCATGCGGAGGGACCACGAGCGGCATGCGCGGGTGAATGGGCAGAGCGCTGTCATTGGCGACCGTGGTCAGGATCGCGAAGGAACGAAACGTGTTGCCTTGTTCATCGTGGGCTGTGGACCATACCCCGGCGCACGCAAAGGGCTTCGTTGCTTCCGGCTCAGGGCGCTTCGGAGCGAAGCGGTAGTCACGACGTCGCTCGCGGCTTCGCTCAAACCATCCCATCATCGGGACGAGACAGCGCCTCTCGCTCACTGCGCCGCGGAAGAATTTCGATTCACGGATCCTTTCGCTGCGCGCGTTGAAGGAGGTCGGGAGCTCTTTGAGCGGCTGATTCCAAAAAGGCGGAACGTACCAGAAGCGGCCTGTCGTGAGAGCTCGCTCGCCATTGTCTGTGACGATCAGAGGAGCGGAACTACCGACGCCGTAGGAGGCTGCAATATTATTATGCCACGCTAATCCGGCGCCGCTCACGCTCGCAGAGAGCTCGAAGGCCAGCTTGATTTCGCTGAATTCAGCAGGAGCTTCGTAACGGCCGCACATCCGAGCTGCGATTGTCTGGCGTCCGGCTCATTTCCGCTATACTTCGGGAGCTCGAATGCACCGGACGATCTTTGTTCTTGCGCTCGGATCTGCCGTGGCCTGCGGCGGGAACGCCGCGTCGTCCGACTACGATGATCCGAGGGAGCCGAGTGGCGGGACGGGGGGCCTCGCTTCGGGAGGTGCGGACCCGACCGGTGGCGCTCCGAGCGGCGGCGGTGGGACCGGCGGCGTCGCTCCACTCACGGGAGGTGTGCCAGGAGCGGGCGGTACGATCGTCGAGGAGCCCTGCGAGGTGGTGCCTCCTGTGAAAGGAATGACCCCTTGCGATCCTTTGGACCCGATCGCGACGTGTCCCGAAGGCGGCGCCTGCGCTCCTTATTCACGCTTCCCGAAAGAAGGGGAGTGCGGAGCGACAGTGTACGGGACCTACTGCGCCCGGGCGGGGCAGGCGACCCAGGGCGAAATCTGCGGCAGCGGAAACGGAGAGCTGTGCGCTCCGGGATATCTCTGTGTGGTAGGAGCGACCGGTGGCCCGCGCTGCGCGAAGTTATGTAGCGTGTTCGAGCCCGATGTTTGCCCGCCTGGGCTCATCTGCGGAGAAACCGACGTGCTCAACTACGGGGTTTGTTATTGATGCGTGGTGCTCTGTGGACCCTGGGGCTTTCGCTCTCCTTTTTTGCGTTTTCGTGTGGCTCGCGCTCTGCGCTCTTGAGCGCAGGGCTCCGCTGTGAGACCGACTCGGACTGTTCGACGGACCTCTGTCAGCCTGCCCGCTGTCTCGAGGGACAATGTGTGGCTCAGCCGCCCATCGAGTGTCACTCCGATGACCCGTGTTTTACGGCGCGCTGCGTCCCGGAGACGGGAGGCTGTGCGTATGATTCGGTGAGCGTCGACTTGGATGGCGACGGCTTCTACGCTCCGCTTCCCGACGGCACCTGCGGCAACGATTGTGACGACACGAGCCCGCGCGCCTACCCGGGCGCCACCGAAGTCTGCGACCGCGTCGACAACGACTGCGACGACGTCATCGACAACGGCCTGCCCATCCTGCCGTCACCGGGCGCGCTCATGACGCCCGTACGTGTTGCGTCAGACGAGCGGGTCTTGTCTGGCAGTCGAGGCATCGCTTTTGGACAAGGCGTTTTTGCGCTCGGCTACCGCGCTCGTGACAGGTCCCTTTCCGAGAACCGAAGCTTCATTCAGTGGCTGGACGCGAGCGGCGAGGTCCTTTCTGAGGAAAAGCTGGTTTCGCCCGTCAACGTCGGCTCCTATGGGACACCGCTGGCTTGGTCCGGGCAGCACTTTGGCGCCGCCTGGCAGGACGCCCGCAGCGGCAACTACGAAGTCTATTTCACGCTCTTCGACCCCTCGGGTGAGAAGCGGCTTTCGGATCTTCGACTGACGGACACGCCGTCGTCGTCCTGGGCCCCTGAGGTCATCTACGACCAAGGGCGCTTTGTTGTCCTGTGGCAGGAGATCCTGCCGCCTCCTGATGGACCCCAGATTCGAGCGCAGCTCATCTCCGCAGATGGGACGTTGATCGGAGGGAACCTTGAGCTCACGCCGCAAGACGGAAAGGATTACGGCTTCGTCGCGATCGAGCCGAACCGGACCGGCTACGGAATCGTCTACACAGCGACGGACACCAAGGTCCCCGGCGGCAACATCGAAGTGCAGTTCCGCGCCTTCGCGAAAGACCTCGCGACGCCGACGTCCCCCGTCGTAAATGTGATCGATTCGGGCGGTGATCGACCCAAGATCGCGGCGCTCGGCGAGAACTTCCTCCTCACCTGGGACGTCGAAGATCGATCGGCGATCTGGGGTGCGATCCTCAGTCCGTCGGGTGCTCTACTCGCAGGTCCAGCCCCCGTGACGCCCGGGGGCGTAGCTGCTCGGGACAACAACTTGGTCTCGTTTGGAGATCGAGTCGTGCTCGCTTGGGCGGAGCTGGCCGGAGAAAATTACGACATTTTCGGCACGGTGATCGGTGAGGCCCTCGAGATCGTGGAGCCGAAGCGACTGCTGGTCGGCGGGGCCGCGAACAGCATCGAGCCGCGTCTCGTGCGCGGCGACAATGGCTTCGTCGGGGCACTGTTCGACGACTTCCGCGAAGGCGTCCAGCACTCCCACTTCATGGCGTTCGCCTGCGAAGAGGAAGTCATCAAGTAAGCTCACCTTCCTGAGCCACTCGCCGCCGGCGCAAAGGACCGCCCGAATGCTCACGATCGCATGTCCAGGGGGTCCCGCTCGTTGGTACAGGCGGCGCCGGGAGAGCGCGTTCGACCTGTCAGGGCGGACGCTTGCGGCTGCGTTAGACGTGCAAGAGCGGGAGCTGTTCCTTGCGCTCCTGGGGCTGGAACTTGACGGGGTAATCCCCGCTCCAGCAGGCGTGGCAGAAGGAAGTCTCCGTGAGTGACTGGGCGACGGTGAGGTGTCGCTTGCTGCTCGCCGGGTCGGGGAGCGGGAAGGCAGAGGCTCCGTTTTCTCGGCGCAGATGGCTCTCGCGCGCCGCGAGTACGCTGTGCTTCAGGGAGTCGAGCGTCAAATAGGCGAGAGTGTCGCTTGTGATGTATTGGTTGATCTCTTCCACCGTGTGGGTCGCGGCGATCAGCTCGCTTCGCGTCGGCGTGTCGACGCCGTAATAGCAGGGCCACTCGGTCGGAGGGCTCGCGATGCGCATATGAACCTCTTTGGCGCCCGCGTCCCGGAGCATCTTGACGATTTTCCGGCTCGTGGTGCCGCGCACAATGGAGTCGTCGACAACGACGACGCGTTTCCCGCGCAGGGTCTCGCCGACTGGGGAGAGCTTCAGGCGCACGCCGAAGTGTCGGATGCTCTGCTTCGGCTCGATGAACGTGCGGCCCACGTAGTGGCTTCGAACCAGGCCCATCTCGAAGGGGATGCCTGATTCTTGGGCGTAGCCGATCGTCGCGGGGACCCCCGAGTCGGGGACGGGGATGACGACGTCGGCGTCGACCCCGTGTTCCCGCGCGAGGCTGCGTCCGAGGTTCTTGCGCGCTTCGTACACGCTCACACCGTCGAGGACCGAGTCGGGCCGCGCGAAGTAGACGAACTCAAAGATGCAGGTGCGACGGGCGACCGGGGCGAAGGGGAACAGGCTCGTGGTCCCTTCGGGGCTCACGATCAACATCTCGCCGGGCGCTACGTCGCGGACGAAATCGGCATCGATCAGCTCGAAGCTGGTCGGTTCGCTGGCCAAGACGGGGACCTCGGTGCCGCGTAGCTTACCGAGGCACAAGGGACGGATGCCGAGCGGATCGCGCACCGCGATCAGCGAGTCTTCCGTCAGACAGAGGAGAGAATAGGCGCCTTCGACCTGGCCGAGAGCGTCTGCGATGCGGTCAACGACGCGCTGTTGTTTGCTCTTGGCGATCAGGTGGACGATGACTTCGGTGTCGCTCGAGGTCTGAAAGATCGAGCCCGCATCTTCGAGCCGTTTGCGGAGGGCGTCAGCGTTCGTGAGGTTTCCGTTATGAGCGACCGCGAGTGTTCCTTTGGAGTACTCGATGGCGATCGGCTGCGCGTTGCGAAGCGCTGAGCCGCCGGACGTCGAGTAGCGGACGTGCCCGATGGCGTGGACACCTTTGAGCTCCTCGAGCTGCGACTCGGGGAAGACGTCGATGACGTGCCCCATGTCGCGGAACAGCTTGAGCTGGCGTCCGTCGCTCGAGACAATGCCTGCACTCTCCTGCCCGCGATGCTGCAGAGCGTGCAAACCGAGATAAGCAAGCTTGGCGGCCTCACTGTGGCCGTAAATCCCGAACACGCCGCACATGTCGTTTCCGCGCGAGCCCTATAGCGCAAAGGTCGAGCCTGGCAACGATCGAGCGCAGGTATGACAAAGGTCCGAGGGCCGTGGCCTCTCAGCCACGAGGCACCGAGCCGCCGCGTTGCTCGATCATCATCCGCAGCTCTTCGGCGTCATTGCTTCGGCCAAAAGCCTCTTCGAGGGTAATGAGGCGTCGCGCGTAGAGCGAAAAGAGCGACTGATTCAGCGTCTGCATGCCGTGACCGGCCTGGCCAACCTGCATTTGCGAGTAAATCTGGTGCACTTTGTCTTCGCGGATCAGGTTGCGGATCGCGGCGTTCGGGACAAGGACCTCCATGGCGAGCACGCGGCCCGGTGCGCCCGCTCGCGGCAAGAGCAGCTGGCTGACGATGCCTTCGAGCACGAAAGAGAGCTGAGCGCGGACCTGGGCCTGCTGATGGGGCGGGAAGACGTCGATGATCCGGTTTACGCTCTGGACGGCGCTGTTCGTGTGGAGGGTCGCGAACACCAGGTGTCCCGTCTCGGCAATCGTCAGGGCGGCCTCGATCGTCTCGAGATCGCGCATCTCACCGATCAAGACGACGTCCGGGTCCTGTCGGAGTACGTATTTGAGGGCTGTCTTGAAATTCCCGGTATCGGCGCCGACTTCCCGCTGATTCACCACAGATTTCTTGTGGGGGTGCAGGTACTCGATCGGGTCCTCGACCGTCATGATGTGGACCCGCTGCTCGGAGTTGATCTTGTCGATGATGCTCGCGAGCGTGGTGCTCTTACCGGAACCGGTCGGACCCGTGACGAGGATGAGCCCGCGGGGTTTCTTGGCGAAGCTCGCGACGACCGGGGGCAGACCGAGTTCTTCGAAGCTCAGGATCTTGAAAGGGATGGAGCGGAACGCACCGGAGACGGCGCCGCGCTGCATGAAGATGTTGGCGCGGAAGCGCGACAGGTTTTTCACGCCGAAGGAAAGGTCGAGCTCTTTGTTTTTCTCGAACTCGATCTTCTGTTCTTCGGTGAGCACCGAGTAACAGAGCTGCTTGGTCTCGACCGGAGTGAGAGGATCGAGCTTGAGGGGGACGACCTGTCCGTCGATACGAAGGAGCGGCGGAGAGCCGGTCGTGATGTGCATGTCGCTCGCGCCCTTCTCGATGACCGCGCGCAACAGCTGGTGGAGATTGACCTTCACGCCTGCTTCCATTCGTCCCTTTCGATCCTCTCCGGCTCTTCGTTTGCTCTTGGGGGCTCCTAGTCGGCCATGGTGACGCGCCCGACCTCTTCGGGGGTCGTGACGCCTTCGAGTACCTTCTTGATCCCCGCCATGCGGAGGGTGGCCATGCCGCCCTTGATGGCGCCCATCTTCAGTTCCGCGGTGGATGCACCTTGGAGCACGAGGTCTTTGAGCGCGTCCGTGAAGCGCATGACCTCGTAGAGCGCGATGCGCCCCTTGTAGCCGCTGTTGTTGCAGGTCGAGCAGCCGGTTCCTTTGTACATCGTCTTCGCTTCGCTGATTTGCTCCTCGGTGGCGCCGAGCTCGCGCAGGGCCTCGGCGTCGACTGGGATCTCCTTCTTACAATCGGTGCAGATCTTCCGTGCAAGGCGCTGGGCCAAGACCAAGTTGACGCTCGCCGTGATGAGGAACGGCTCAACGCCCATGTTCAGGAGGCGAGAAATGGTGGCAGGGGCGTCGTTCGTGTGCAGGGTCGAGAGCACGAGGTGGCCGGTGAGCGCCGCTTTGACGGCGATCTCCGCGGTTTCGAAGTCACGAATCTCGCCGACCATGATCGTGTCCGGATCCTGCCGGAGGAAGGAGCGGAGCGCGGCGGCGAAGTTCAAGCCGATCTCGTCGTGCATCTGGCACTGGTTGATGCCGTGCAGATTGTACTCGACGGGGTCTTCGGCGGTGCTGATGTTGACGCCCGGCTGGTTCAGAGCGCTGAGCGCAGAATAAAGGGTCGTCGTCTTTCCGGATCCGGTCGGACCGGTCACGAGCACCATGCCCCAGGGCTGGTTGATGGCCCACTCGAAGTCTTCTTTCGGCTTCGGGTCGAAGCCGAGTTTGGTCATGTCGAGTTGGAGGTTGCTCTTGTCGAGCAAGCGGAGCACGACCTTCTCTCCCCACATGGTCGGCAGGACTGAGACGCGGAAATCCATCTCGCGTCCCTTGCCGAGCTTGAGCTTGATGCGCCCATCTTGAGGCAGGCGGCGCTCGGCGATATCGAGCTGGCTCATGATCTTGATACGGCTGACCAGAGCGTTCTTCAGCCGGAGAGGAGGACTCATCTCCTCTTGGAGCACGCCGTCGATGCGGTAGCGGACGCGGAAGCGCTTCTCGTAGGGCTCGATGTGAATGTCGCTGCAGCGCTTTTTGATAGCGTTCAGGAGCAGCACGTTCACGAGCCGGACGACCGGCGCGTCTTCGCTCGCGCGCTCGAGCTCAAGGGCCGTGACGTTTCCGCCTTCTTCACCCGCGAACTCGAGATCTTCGTCCTCCAGCTGGAAGTCTTCGAGCACCTCCTCGTAGGAGGGGCCGGCGTTATAATATCGCTCGATCGCGTTCGTAATCGCGGACTCGGAAGCGACGACGGGCTCGACGTTGTATCCACTGAGGAACTTGATGTCGTCGATAGCGTGCAGGTTCGTCGGGTCGCTCATCGCGACGATGAGCGACGAGCCGGAACGGGACACGGGCACGATGCCGTGTTTGATGCAGACGT
Source organism: Sorangiineae bacterium NIC37A_2 (assembly GCA_002085155.1). Taxonomy (GTDB): domain Bacteria; phylum Myxococcota_A; class Polyangia; order Polyangiales; family Polyangiaceae; genus NIC37A-2. Next base: position 21,934 of record NASX01000026.1, on the reverse strand, counting down.
CTTTGTTGACGATCTTGATGACTTCGGCGTCGATCTCGTATTCGTCGAGGTTGACCGCGGGCAATCGGTACTGATTCGAGAGGAAATTCGTGATCTCCTCGTCGTTCACGTAGCCGAGCTTGGCTAACGCATAGCCCAGGTTCTGCCCCGTCTTCTTCTGTTCCTCTTGTGCTTGCCGAAGCTGTTGGAGGCTGATCAGCTTTTCACGAACGAGGAGTTCACCGAGACGGTTCGTTGACATCAGAAAAAATCGCTCCGAAAGGGTCCCTGGGTCACCCCGCGCGCGCGGAACCTGCCCTCAGGGGGACGGCAGGTTAGCAGAACAGGCAAGACCTGGAGAGACCTAGGGAATTCGAACACGCGCCAAGCTTTGGTCCAAGAGGGAATGCGCCGATCGGCGACCGCTCGGTAAGAGGGGCGCCCACCCCGGCCCCCCGCCGCGGTCCAAATCGTCCTTGACGGCCCCGGTTCGGGACGAATAATGGGACCCGGATTGTTGCATCGGAAAATGAGACAATCTGGCTGATCCCTCCGTTTGGCCCTCGAAAGCCCCTATGTCCAAGACCTACAGCGATCTCTTCTCCGACGTGCGGAGCTCCGTGCGTTTCGTCTCTCTTGAGGACGTCAAAGCGCGTCTGGAAGACACCTCTCGCAAAAAGCCGCTTCTCGTCGATGTTCGCGAGAAGGACGAATTCCGCGCTGGGTACATTCCTGGCGCTATCCACCTCCCCCGGGGCTTCCTCGAGATGCAGGCGGAGCAGAAGCTTCCCGATAAGAACGAGGAGATCATCGTTTATTGCGCGGGTGGGACGCGGAGCGCCTTCGCTGCGCGTACCTTGGCCGAGCTCGGGTACCAGAACGTCTCGAGCGCGAACCCCGGGTTTGTTCGCTGGAAGGACCTCCGGTACCCGGTTGAGACTCCCCCGAACCTGACTCCCGCTCAGCTGGATCGTTACTCTCGGCACATCCTGTTGCCCGAGGTCGGTGAGCGGGGCCAAGAGAAGCTCCTGTCGGCGCGCGTTCTGCTCCTTGGCGCCGGTGGCCTTGGCGCACCTGCGGCCCAGTACCTTGCCGCAGCCGGCGTGGGCACCCTGGGTCTCGTGGACGCTGATACGGTGGATGCTTCGAACTTGCAGCGTCAGGTCATCCACTCCACCTCGCGCATTGGGATGCCAAAGGTGGATAGCGCGGAGCAGTACATCAAAGACCTCAATCCCGACGTGAAGGTGGTCAAGTTCAACGAGCGCCTGAACAGCCAGAACGTCGACCGCATTTTCGGAGAGAAGTGGGATGTGGTCATCGATGGCCTCGACAACTTCCCGACACGTTATCTTGTGAACGACGCCTCGGTCTTTCACAAGCTTCCGGTCATCCACGGCTCGATCTTCCGGTTTGACGGCCAGGTCACGACCTTTGCGCCCTTCGCGCCCTATGACGGCCCCTGTTACCGTTGTTTGTATCCGGAGCCGCCGCCCGCGCACCTCGCGCCTTCTTGCGCCGAAGCGGGTGTTCTCGGGATCTTGCCGGGCATCGTGGGAACACTTCAGGCGACGGAGGCCGTCAAGCTCATCCTCGGCAAGGGCGATCTGCTGGTCGGTCGTCTCCTCACCTACGACTCAATGCGCATGACCTTCCGCACGTTGCGTCTGCGCAAGGACAAGACTTGTCCGGTGTGCGGGCCGAACCCGACCATCACGAGCTACATCGACTACGAAGGTTTCTGCACGCGCTAAGGCGCATTCAGGTCTTTCCCTCTCGGCGCATTTCCTCAATCATGCGCGTCATGATGAAGGCGGCGCCGAGCGGGAACAGGTCACGAGAGTTGGCTCGAGCGAGGATTGCGTTCCTCGGGGCACTCTTTCTAGGGACCGCTTGCGGCGGTTCTGCGCCCGCCGCCTCGACGGGGACGAGCGATGGGCCCTCTCCTTGCCCGCCGGGGCAGCGCTTCGACGGGGAGTACTGTATCCCGTCGGGTGAGGTGATTCCGGAGCCCTCCGACAGCGGGAGCGGAGGCGCACCGGCCACGGGAGGCGTCTTGGGCGCGGGAGGGTCGGGCGAAGAAAACCCCGCGGCGGGGGGCAGTCCGGCTCTTGAGCCGAGTCCCAGCGGAGGCGCAGCGGGCGGAGGCGCACCGGCCGTGAAAGAGCCGCGGCAGCTGGCGGCTCCCGTCGATATCACGATGGCGGCGGCGGCAGGACCCATGGTCCAGTACGCGGCGAGTACTCATCTTCCAGCAGGCGCGCGGCCGTTCGGAGTACCTTTCGCCGGCCAGTTCCAAGAGGGGCAGATGCTCTTGCAGAGGCTGCAGCTGACGCCAGGGGCCTGTTATACGGTGGTGGCCTTCGGCCCGCCGCCGATCGAGGACCTGCGCTTAGGCTTCTATGCTGTCGACGCGACGCAGCCCCACGCGGTCGCCGAAGAGCCGCTGCTTGAAGAGACCGACCGAGGCAACCAGGCGGTGCTCGGACGCAAGGAACAATGTTTCAAGCCGACAGAGGATCAGCGAGACGTTTGGCTCGTGATCATCGCCGAGGCGGGGCGGGGCGTCGCTGCCGCGCAGATCTTCCAGAAGGACAGATAGGGCGCTGACTCGCCCGGGCCACTCAGAAGGTTCCGTCGGGGCGATAGCTCGGCCAGATCGGGCGCAGACCCATGCTCTCGCGCCTCGCGATCTCCCAGCGGGGGATGATGATGGAGGCGACGATGCCCGAGGCGGCGTAACCGAGGCCCGCGATCACGTCGATCAGATAGTGCCAGCGGAGGTACATGGTCGCGAGCGCGATGTTCACAGCGAAGAACGTGACCACCGGCCAAACGTACTTGTACGGAGCCTGGTTCCGGTGGCGATAGGAGAAGTAGGCGAGGAACGTCGGCACCGCCGTGTGAATCGACGGGAAAATGTCCTTCTGAGCGCCTGCGCTCGCCACGACGTGGTTCTGCAGGTCGTGCCAGAAGCCTGCGGGAAGGGGCACTGTGAACTCGCTGGCGAGGGCGTGGTACGGGCCGTAGCCGGGGACGATCGTGTAGGTCAGGTGCCCGAAGGCGAAGATACAGATCAGCCCGAAGCAGAACTCAGCCATCAGCGCGCGCGAGCGCACCACGAACAGCATCGGGAAGATGAAGAGCGCGGCGAGCAAGAAGTAGGCGAGGTACGCGAAAGAGAACCACTCGGTGAGCGCCGGAGTCACCCACTTTTGGGCCCAAAGAGCCGGCTCGACGCCGAACAATCGGAGGTCGAGCTCGTAGAGCTGGTGGTCCAGAGAGCGTGAACTCATCTGCGGGAGCGTGGTCCGGAACTGGAAATAACTCGCCTCGAGCGTACAGAGGGGAGTGAGTCGATAGAGAACGGACTCAATGACCGTGCCGTAGCGGAAGTTGTCCGCGAGCCACGCGCTCCTCACCAGGAACGTGACGGTGCTGAAGGCGATGAGCAGGCCCATCGTCTGGACTAAGGCGGGGCCTTGTCCTGCATTTCGTTCTCCGGTGAGAACCAGCAATACGAGCGCAGAGCAGTAGCCGAGCAGGAGCCAGTCTTGGATCGGGAGCTCACGAACCGCTGCAAAGAAACGAGATTCGCGCCACACCTCGACGGAGGTGCTCCGGAAGTAGCGCGCGCTGTCGGTCGATCCGTCCATGGCGAGGTTCGGGGAAGGCTCGAAACGGTAGCCGTGGCATCGGCAAAACGCCACCTACATGTCCTGAAAATTTTTCCGGTTCTTCAGGAACGAGGCGACGATGCGATAAGTCAGACCCCAAACAATCCGCCCACCCAAGTTGAGCCCGGGTCCGCGGCCATTGTCCAGCAGGACTGGAGTGACCTCGAGTGCGTAAAGTGGTGCCCACAGGACCTCGGCTACCTCGTGGTTTGGAGTCGTGACCGGTCGTTCCGGGAGGCGAAATACGTGAGCGATCACCGGGAACGTTCTCTTGAGGCCTCGCCCTCGGGCCTCGAGAGGCGACAGTGAAGCTCGGTACGTCGAGCGGTCGAGGGCGACGCCGACTTCCTCGAGGGTTTCACGGATCGCGGTGCTCACACTGTCGACATCGCTCGGGTCCAGTCGCCCGCCGGGCAAGGCCATGTGTCCTGACCACGGATCCAGGGGGCTCTCCGAGCGCCGGATCAGGAGCAGGTCCAGAGGGGACCCCGCCAAAATGAGGGCGACGGCGGCGGGCCAGGCTTCGGCGCGTTCGCCATCCGGTCGAGTCTGCATCGAACCCTTACCATCATAACAGGTCCCCGGGCGGCGTCGACGCGGCTCGTCCGTCCTGGCTGGACCGCGCCCGCGCATCTGTCCTAGCCTCTCACCCCCATGTCGCTCTTTGGTTTTCGCGCTTCTGCTCTCGCCCTTGGCCTGGCTGCTGCATTGACGGGCAGCACTGCCCTCGCGTCTCCCGTCCTCATCGCCGGCGATGGGAGCGAGAAGGTGCATTCGACGATGGTCTCCATCTTGCGCAAAGGCGGCACCAGTGTGGTCAGCGTCATGAGCGACTACCAGGGCAACCTCACGCCCTTCTCGCTCATCATTCCAGTGCCGGCCGACGTCAGACCGGAGCAAGTCATCGGTCTCAAGCGTGAGTTCATCGATCGCCTCGACAACCTCTCCGCACCCAAGTTCGCTGAGTTCTGGGAGAAGGACCCCTGTGAGCCGGGGGAGGCAGAGCAGGAGTGGGAGCGTGACCTGACGGCCAAAGCTTCGACGGGCTTCCTCGGCACCTTCGACACGGGCGGATCCCAGAAGGTCGCCAAAGAGATGCTCATGGACATGAAGGCTCAGGAGAAGACGGGAGAGTATGTCTTCTCCGTGCTTTCGGCGGCGGAGCTCCGCGCGCACCTGAAGAAGCGGGACCTGGTCCTGCCGTCGGGAGGCGACGCCAGCATCGACGAGTATGAAAGGGGCGGCTACCGATTCCTCGTCGCGGACGTCGAGACTGGGCGCGTCGAACTGGTCGGCGGTTCCCGCGCGCAGCTCAGCCCGATCCGTTTTGTCACCGACTCGGAATACTCGACGATCCCCGCGCGCTTCGGGCTCCCCTCAGCGGCGCCCGCTCAGGAATTGCTCATCTTCACGCTGACGCCGGAGCAGCGGATGCAGGTGAAGAACTACCCGACCATGGCGGCGCCGACGAACCTTTCCGTCGACTTCGAGGTCAAAGAGCGCATGGGTGAGTTCTATGGGGCGCTCCACGACCGCTTCCTCGAGAAGAACCCCGGAACCTTCCTGCTCGAGTATGCGTTTCCGAGCTGGGACTGTGGAAAGCCCTGTCCGAACGAGCCCCTCTTGCCCCATGAGCTCTTGAGCCTGGGTGGGGACGCCGTGGACGCCAAGTTGCCGGAATCGGAGCGCCGTCCTGCACCGCCCGCCGAGACCGAAGAAGAGCAGGCGAAGCTGAAGGCCATGCTCGAGGGCAAGACGGCGAAGGAGAAAAAGGAGATCGAGAAGCAATGGAAGGCAGATCGCGAGGAGCTCGCGGCTCGTAAGGCATTGCTCGCTCGCCACAGGTACATCATCTCGCGGCTCCACTATCGTTACGGCAGCGCGGCGCTTCCGAAGGACCCGACGCTCGGACCGGGTGGGACCGTGGAGGGTGGCGTGAAGCTTCCTGAGGGACAGCTCGGCGCGGCGGACCCGTCGGTGACGCCGGCTTCTGCCAACGCGTTCCAGACTCGGTATAACCACGTGCACCCGGACATCTCGGTGATCAACTGTGAGCAACCGGTGAGGTACCGCTGGGGCAAGCCGCCGCGCACCTATCGCGGCCTGAACAAGATTTGGGTGGCAGAAGATCTGAGCCGAAAGAAGCGCGACAAGATCAAGGTCGACGAGGTCGTCCAGACTCCGGTCCCTGATCTTGGCATCCCCGGGAAAGGCAAAGCCGGCAACGCCTCAGGTCCCATCGAGGCTCAGACAGAGCACGCCGCCACGACAAAAGAGGGAACGTGCGGCTGTCACGCGGTGGGCATCAAGCCCGAGCGAGGTGGCGCGCTCGCCCTGTTCGGTTTGCTCTTTGCGGCGCTCGGTCGCGTGGCTCTTCGTCGCGCGCGTTCGTAAGGGCACTTTCGGCGCCCCCTCCTCGCTCACTTGAGCGGGGAGGTGACGCCTCGCGCCCCGTGGCGAGCGAAGTGCAGACGGAGCACGTCGCGGGCTGCCGTCGGCGCCTTTTGGTGCCAAAGATCACTGATTTGGAGCAGGACGCTCACGACCACTGTCGGTTTCTCGCTGGGCGCGAAGCCGACAAACCAGTTGGACGTGGGGCCATTTTTGGCGGGTTTGAGGGTGCCGGTTTTGCCCGCGACCTGGAGATAGCCGAGGTAGTTGCGACCGCTCTCATCACGGAAGGCGTCACGGGCCGTTCCGCTATGGACTGTGATCTCCATACTCTTTCGGAGGCGGCGCGCGGTGGTCTCGGAGATGACGCGCGGTCGCTCCGAGCTTTGGGTGTGCGCTTCGAAGTGCATGGCGGGCGGTGTTCCCAGAGCCGCGACCGTGAGGGCCAGACGGGCCGCGCCGAACACCGACAGCTTGGAGTTCTCGAAGCCTGCGGCGGTTCGTGCGAACTCGAGGTCGTTGAAAGGCACGCTCAAGGAGCCGACTTGCCCTTCTACATCGAGGGGAAGACGTTGATTGAAGCCGAAGGTCTCAGCGACAGCGAGCAGATCGTCCCGCATGAGTCGCTCGGTGGAGAGCTGCGCGTAGGCGGCGTTCCGACTGACACCGAGGGCGTGGAAAAACGGCGCGCAGACGACGCCCGGCCCGGAGGCGGGTGAGAGGTGCTCTTCGCCGATGTCCCGGAGACCACCCTTGGTGCAGACTCGATCTTGGGGACGCACGCCGCCGCGCTCGTAGAGAGCGGCGGTGGTCACGAGCTTGAAGACGCTGGCGGCCGGCGCCCGGGGTTCGAAGAGCAGTTCACCGGGACGTGAGGTCCCGATCTCGGCGGCAGCGAGCACCTGTCCCGTGGAGACCTCGATCACCACGGCGGCTCCGGCGATGGGACGGGCGCGGGCGAGGATCGTCTGCAGGCCCGCCTGCAGTTCCGGATCGAGACCGAGCTGGCGGGTCTGACCGCGCTTGTCGCGGGCGGTAGCCTTCCCTTCGCTCACCGAGATCGTCGAATAGACCAGAGGCGCAGGAGCGTCGGCGGCAAATGCAACGGAGCCCAATAGGCCGAGAAGGAGTCCGCCGAAGGCGAACCCACGCCATCGTCGCGCCTGCCGCATGGGACTTGAGTAAGGGAGTCCTGAGGCAGGGGCCAAGTTTTCTTGAATGTGAGTTTTTGTGCTACTTCATCCTGAATTAGGATACTATGTAGGTGTAGGTATGGAACGACGGACTGGCCTGCGCGGCACCACAGATTTCCCTGTCAGGGCGTACGACGGTTTCAGCTGCAAAGAGCTCCGAGCCGTGGCCCTTTCTTCCTCGGGTATCTTGCTCCGCCACGCCGTGGCTCCCCGGGGGCCTCGGCCGCTCTACTGCAACCTTGAGCTCTCGCTCCCGGAACGGCTGCGGGGAGTGAAGGTCCTCGCGCGCTCGGTGCGTGTCGACGGATGTCTCGAGGCGTTCCGCTTTCTGGAAGCGCCGGACTCGGACCGTCTCACCTTGGCCGAGCACCTTGATGTCCTTTACCGGAGGGCCGCCCTAGGCCCGGACGAAGATCGCTGTCGGGCTCTCTACGAAGCCCAGTTCGAGGAGATATCAGCATGAAGAAGGAGCGAGTGCTGCGAGCGAGCGCACCGGTGAAGCGCGTCTTGGGGGCGGCTCCGCTGCCTCGCTCTCCCCGGGGCTATCACGTCCTGGTCATCACGCGTTGTGTCCTCGCGCTCTTGCTCGCCTCGGGCTGCGTATCGAAGCCAGACTACGAACAGGTGAGTTCAGCGGTCGAGGTCGAGCGCGAGGCGCACAAGCGGACCTATGAGGAGCTCGTAAGACAGCAGGCGCGGCTCAGAGCTCTTGAAGGCGGGGCTGGGGAAGCTGCGCCAGCGGTTGAGGTCGCCAAGTGCGTTCCGAGCCAGTCCCCTCACGAGAGCGTGCTCGCGGCTCAAAAAGCGGAGCTTGCGGCGGAGCGGGAGAAGGTCGCCCTTCTCGAGCGCGAGAAGCGGGCCCTCAATAAGAGTCTCGCCGAAAAGGAGGCTCTCGTTCGGACCCTGCGGGAGCGGGAAGCGACTCGTTCCGCTGAGCTCGCGCAGAAGGAAGAACGACTGCAGAGCGCCTTCCAGGAAAAGCATGCCCAGGAGCCCCAAGAGGAGAGCTCCTTCCGCGTCGACCCGACAGCGCCGCCGCCCTTGCCCGCTCAAACACGGGACACAGACGGCGAGGAGCTCTAAGAGCTCTTTTCCCCTCAGGCAAGGAGCCCTCGGGATGGAAAGCGCGCCCGTCAGCGCTCGAAGGTGACCTTCGCCGGCCAGCTACCGGGGGAGGGGAACTTGAGCGAACGCACGGCGTTCAAAAGACACAGAGCGGCGGCTTCTCCGTTCGGATCCGAGTGGGCCACGCCCGCTGATAGGACCGAGCCGTTCGTGTTCACGTAAGCGGTAATGACGAAGGGGCCGTCTCCACCGCAGGCGCGAAGCTCCTCGGAGCCCTGAGCCAAAGCCGAACGTACGTGGCTGGCGGACCACTCCACGGGCGCGCGCACGTCCGAGGGGGGATCGAAGGCGATGCTGTTGCGCGCGGGACCGATGCGTCCGCCCACAGGCTTGGGCCATTTTTGGCTCGCGAGTTCACGGAGCATGCACATTTCGGTCTCGTAGTCGCCGAGATTCGAGCTCTCGATGAAGGCCGACTCGGCGCGTCCCGACAAGTTCACGTTCACGAGGAAGCGCACTTCGCCTCCGAGGAACTCGACGCGACTATAGCCCTTCATGAGACAGTCGGAGAGCGCCGGCTGCACGTTCTTGAACACGCGCGCGACCTTCTCTTCGTTCAGACCACCGAACTCGGCCATCATTTCGGGACCACCGGAGCTCTCCTCTTCCTCGTCGAGCTCGTAGCGCGGCTCTTCGGCAGGAGGCGCATTCTTTGAGCAGGCAAGGACTAGGGGGAGGAGGGAGACGAGGCCCAGGAGGCGCTGAGAGAGCATGATGGGCTCTATGCTTAGCGAAAGCTGGATCGGCAGGGAAGGCTTATGCTTCGAGGAGGAAGCAGTGCGACAGTTCCGCAAGCCCCGCCAGGAGTTTCGGCTTCTTGCCGATCCCCAGCCCGAGACGGGCTGCCCCGAGCAGGTGGAGGTCGAAGCCACTGTCACCCGTCGCAAGCACCAAGGGATCGTCACCGACCCGACGCCGGAGCGCCGTCACTTTTCCCTCACCGTAGGGGAGCTCCCCGTCCAGGGCAGGCTCAATGATTCCGTCCTGGACCTGAGCACGCCCGCCGATCACGTCTTCGGGGGCGAAGCCGAGCTCAGAAGCGGCGCTCGCTACGACCCACTCGGGAGAGGCCGAGACGATGACGACCCGTGCCCCTTGCTTCCGTGCGGTCTCGACCAGCGCAAAGACTGCGTCCCGTCGCACCGCCTGTCGCGGCGACAAGGCGAGCGCCGTTTCCGCAAGCTCCCAGGCATCTGTCTCCCGGAGCCCCGCGTAGGCCCAAACTTGGACCTCGGCCATCGTTTTGTCTCCGATGGTCCGCTGCTCATAGAGCTCGAGGAGCTTCTGGGCTCGTCGGACCGAACCGGAGGGGAGAGTCGCGCCGGGATCGAGCGCGCGGAGGACTTCCCCGAGCGCGTCGGAGGCGTTTTCGTGGAGGAGCGCTTCGCTGAGCGCATACTCGAACACGAGGGAACCGACGTCGTCGGACCAGAGTGTCCCGTCGGCGTCGAAGGCCACAACAGCTCGTTCTTCTTCTTGGAGGGCGCGGGAGAGTTCCCCGAGCGCCCCGGCGAGGTGCATGGTTCTGACGTTCATCGGGCGCGGGCGCTGAAGATCTGGACGATCGTATCGACGACGTCGCGATCCTCGAGCGTGGAAAGATCCCCCCGGACCTCTTCGAAGGCGGCGATGTTCTTGAGCAAGCGCCGCATGATTTTGCCGCTGCGCGTCTTGGGCAAGCTGGGCACGATGCAGACCTCGTCGGGTCGCGCGAACCGACCGATCTCGGTGGCGATATGGTCCGCGAGCTCCGCCTCGAGCTTGGGCGAGCCGCGGCGGAAGGGCTTGAGCGAAACGAACACCACGAGGGCCTGCCCTTTGATGTCGTGGGGGCGACCGACCGCCGCCGCTTCGGCCACGGCCCCGTGTCCGACGAGGCAACTCTCAATCTCAGCGGTCCCGACTCGATGTCCTGAAAGCTTCAGCACGTCGTCGGTCCGTCCGAGCACTCGAATGTACCCGTCTTCGTCGACCTTGGCGCCGTCGCCCGAGAAGTAGTGTCCTTGGACCGTCGAGAAATACTGCTGAACGACGCGCTCAGGGTCGCCATAGATCCCACGCAGCATCGAGGGCCACGGCTCATCAATGGTCAATAGCCCGCCCGAATCTGGATCCGCTGCCTCATCCGAGGGAGGGAGAACACTCGCCTTGACGCCAAAAAAAGGAACGCCCGCTGTGCCCGGCTTCGTCGCGTGCACACCTGGCAGAGTGGTGATCATGATGCCGCCTGTCTCCGTCTGCCACCAGGTGTCGACGATCGGACAGCGCTCGCGCCCGATCTTCCTGTGGTACCAGAGCCAGGCCTCGGGGTTGATGGGCTCGCCGACGCTCCCGAGGAGCCGGAGGCTCGACAGGTCGTGGCCGTCGACGAACTCGTCTCCGGCGCGCATAAACGCGCGGATCGCGGTCGGGGCGGTGTAGAGGATCGTGACCTTGTGTTTGTCGACGATCTGCCAAAACCGGCCCCAATCGGGCTGATTCGGAGCTCCTTCGTAGAGCACGACCGTCGCACCGTTCGAGAGCGGGCCATAGGTGACGTAGGTGTGCCCGGTGATCCAACCGACGTCCGCGGTGCAGAAGTAGATATCGTCGTCGCGAATGTCGAAGATATATTTGGTAGTGACGTGCGCGTAGGCCAAATAGCCGTAGCTTGTGTGCAGGATGCCCTTCGGCTTTCCGGTGGAGCCTGAGGTGTAGAGGATGAACAAGGGGTGTTCGGCCTCGACGATCTCCGCGTAGCCTTGGTCCGGGTGCGCCTGAGCCAAGAGCTCAGCCCACTCGTAATCTCGCCCTGGACGCATCTCGAGCGGACACAGCTCCTGTCCCAGGCGACGAAACACGATCACGGTTTCGACTGAGGGCGCCTCGTCGACGGCGATGTCGACGGCGGCCTTGAGAGGCAGGATGTTTCCTCTCCGGTAGGCGCCGTCCTGAGTCAGTACGGCCTTGGCCCCCGAGTCGTTCAGGCGGTCCGCCAGCGCTTCCGCCGCAAAACCGCCGAAGACGACGGTGTGGGGTGCGCCGATGCGGGCGCAGGCGAGCATGGCGATCACCGCTTCAGGCACCATGCCCATGTAGATCGCGACGCGGTCTCCTTTTTCGATACCTCGGGCGCGGAGCGCCGCCGCGAGCGCTACCACCTGTCGATGCAGTTCGCGGTAGGTGAGCGAGCGAGTTTCACCTGGCTCTCCTTCGAAGCGCAGAGCGACTTTGTCCGCGGTCGGTCCCTCGAGGAAGCGATCGAGACAACTCTCGCTCACGTTCAGCTCTCCGCCTACGAACCACTCGATCTTGGGCAGCTTCCACTCGCGCAGCTTCGTCCAATGTCGACGAACCAAGAGGTCCTCGGTCTCTCGTCGCCAGAAGGTATCGGGGTCCTCGAGGCTTTCCCGATACAGGTGCTGGAAGTGTTCGAGGTCCCGGACGCGCGCACGAGCCCGGAAGGCTTCGGGCGGAGGGAACTTCTGGTTCCCATGGTCCTCATGCTCGGGGTGTCCCCCTGTGTCCCGCTCTTGATTCCTCATACCGAGCCTTTAAGGATAGGCTGGAATCGGCCGGGGGACGAATTGTCGCGCTCGCGCGCCGGCGACGGGGGGCAAGCATGAAAAAAGCCGAGAGATTTCGATGGATATCGAAGTCTCTCGGCTCATGGGCCGAAGAAGGCCGGGGACGTCTCAGCCGAGCTTGGCGAGGGCGGACTGAATCCGGCTCGTCGTGCGCGAGGCGGTCTTCTGGTGGAAGACACCCTTGCTTGCGGCGCGGGCCAGAGCGACCGACGCGAGACGAACGGGCTCAGAAGCCGCGGCCTTGTCGCCAGAGGCGAGCGCGGCGCGGGCCTTACGGAGAGCGTTACGCACCGTGGTGCGGATGGCGCGGTTGCGAGCGGTGGCGACTTCGCGCTGACGATTGCGCTTTTCTGCTGAGACGTGGTTAGCCATGATGCTTCTTTCGGTTACTTGCGCGTGGACTCGGTCGTCTTACGAGCGTCGGGAGCGGACTCATCGTAGCCCGGGGGATGGACCGGGAAGGCGGGCGTACCGTTGCGCGCACGCAACTTGGCGCTCGCGCGGCCCATCGACTGATGACGCATCTCGCGCCGGGTTTGTGAGTGTCGCGTGTTCGAGACCATGACGAATCCTAAAAATCTGCCCTGCAGGAATCCCTGAGGGGCCGCGGAGTATGGAAGTGCGAGGGGGTGCTGTCAACCGAACAAGGGGCGGAAATTGCTCCATTCTTTGCAGTTTCCGACCTGGCGGCCGAGGAAAAAGGCGGACGTTGTCCGATCACCCGCCGATTTTTCGCTTGAGGAGGTCGCCGAGTGTCCCGAAAGAGGCTTCGGCCTTGAGTTTGTCGCGATATTCCTTGTGGGCGCGGCGCTCCTCATCCTGGGCGAGCTTGGAGACGCTGAGCTTGGGCTCGCGGCTCTTGGGGTCGATGTCGACCACCAGGACCGTGAGCTTTTGACCCACGGTGAAATGGGAGCGGAGCTCTGTGCCGCGGGGAGTCCCCGTCTGGCCTGCCGGAATGAAGCCACGGGCGTGACGGCCGGTCGCTCCGAGGATGCGAACTTGGAGACCGGCGGGCTCGATCTTGGCGACCTCGACGTCGATCTTGTTGTTCTTGGCGACCTTTTGCTTGGGCTCTGCTAGCTGCTCTTCGTTGGGCGCGGGGTGCAAGCCAATCCGACGCTGTCGCTCGTCGAAATGGTGGACGAGGACGTCGATGCTGTCGCCTGCCTTGAGCACATTGCGCGCATCGTCGACGCGGACGACTCCGAGATCGGAGACGTGGATCAAGCCCTCGACTCCGTCGGCGATCTTCACGAAAGCGCCGAACTCTTCGACTCGGGTGACCTCACCTTTGATGATCTGGCCGATCTGGACGTTCTCGAAGACCTTCGCGAAGGGATCTTCGAGCAGAGCCTTGCGGCTGAGCCAGACTTTGCCCTTTTCGTCGACCTTGAGAACCTTGACCCGGATCTTCTGGCCGGGTTTGACGATATCGGCGATCTTCTCGCGGGGGTTGTGGCTGACCTCGGAGGCATGAACGAGCCCTTCGAGGTACTCCGCTTCGGGCAGCGCAACGAACACGCCCCAGTCGACGACCGTCCGCACGATGCCCGCCATTTCAGCGCCTTCGACGAGGGCCTCACGAGCCGCTTTGCGGCGCTCGTGGGCCTCCTTCTCGATCATCGGGCGCCGGGTGACCACGACGTCGCGCCCTTGCTTTTCGTAGCTCGTGACCTTGAAGTCGAGACGCTGACCGACGAGCTGAGCGAGGTTTGCGGCGCGGGGATGCAAGTCGACGCCCGAGGCAGGAGCGAAGGCGCGCACGCCGCCGATCAGGACCTCGACGCCACCCTTGATCACGCCGGTGACGAGACCGGAGACCAAGCTGCCGTCTCTGTGCGCCTGCTCGATCTTCGGCTTCTCCTCTTCTTCGCGGAGCGGCTTGCGCGTGAGCACAACGAGGCCACCTCGGCCACCGTCATTGAGCACTCGACCCACAAATCGCTCACCGACCTCGGGAAGCAGGTCGTCCGGCTCCATCTCGGAGCGATCGAAGATCGCGAGAGCCTTTCCAGAGAGATCGACCATGATCGCAGCGTCGACCACCGCGGTGACCTTCCCGAACACTTCTTCACCCACGTGGAACGGGGCCCGATCGGTCGCGCGCTGCGCGGCTTCTGGATTGGCCGCCTTCTTCTTGCGCTTCCTCTTGCGCTTCTTCTTCTCGCCGGGAGCGCCGGTCGACCCGTCAGCCGAAGTTTCCTCGGAGCTCTCGTCGGCTTCGCCGTCTTCAGCATCTTGCTCGCTGTCGTCGGCTTCGCTCTCGCCGTCGTCGCCGTGGTCGTCCTCCGCCGGCTCCGCATCGCCCTCTCGGGCAGCGCTTTGCTGCGCTTCTTCGGCAAGAGTGGTCTCTGTCGAAGAGGTGTCGACGTTGTCCGAGGTGGCGGGGGTGCTCGCGGCTTCGCCGGGCGTGCTCTCGGTGGATTCGGGGGTCTCTTGGGCCATGGCGAACTTCAGCGCGTGTCGGAGGAAGGCTCCTCTTGGGGCCCTCCTCATACACCAAAGGTGCGAGCGTCCCAAATGACCCGGACGAGAGGAGGGGCTCGAGGAAGGGGCTAGAAGGTGCGGATTTTCAGCTCCGGCTGATGGGGAGGTGGCGGTTGGTCCCGCCGCTGCGGTCGATCACGAGCTCCCCTTGGTCCTCGCCGGTCTTGGCGAGCTCCAGGACGACCCGATCGGCGAGCTCCAGGAAGGCCTTTGCGATGGGGGAAGCGGGCGCCGCCTGGACCACGGGCACACCCTGGTCACCCCAGGTGCGGACACTGGGGTCGATGGGGAGCTGGGCGAGGAGCGGCACCCCAGCGAAGTCCGCGACCGATTGACCGCCGCCCTTGCCGTAGATCGAGTGCTCTTTGCCGCAGCCGTCGCAGACGAAGACGCTCGCGTTCTCGACGATGCCGGTGATCGGGATCCCGACCTTCTTGTTCATCGATACGGACTTGTAGACGTCCGCGAGCGCGACCTCCTGGGGCGTGGTCACGATGATGGAGCCATTGACCGCGAGCTTCTGGGAGATGGTGAGCGCGACGTCGCCGGTCCCCGGAGGCAGATCGAGGAGGAGATAGTCGAGCTCGCCCCACGCGACGTCGCCGAGGAACTGCATGAGCGCGCCGTGGAGCATCGGGCCGCGCCAAATGACCGCTGCGCGCGGATCTTCGAGGAGGAAACCGAGGCTCATCAGCTTCACGCCAAAGCGCTCGAGCGGGACGAGCTTACCTTCTTCGGCGCGCGGCTTTCCGGTCACTCCGAGCATCGTCGGGATGCTCGGACCGTACATATCGGCGTCGAGGAGTCCGACCCGATAGCCGCGACGAGCCAAACCCAAGGTCAGGTTGGTCGCTACGGTGCTTTTTCCCACCCCTCCCTTACCGCTCATCACGAGCACCAGGTTTTTGACTCCGGGAATGGGGTCGTCGGACCGGATCGAACGGGTGCTGGGTTGGATGGGGGCGGGCTCGTTCATAGAGCTCCCCGTACGAGCCGCGTGCCTACCTGTCAAACCAGGGGCTGAGGCCGTCTGCTGTCATTTTTTCCCGAAGGATTCTTTCGTCGGCAGGGCCGGGATCGGGTCGCGCGGGTCGGGCTGATAGGCGAGACCTCCCCTCGGGCCCCGGATTTGGGGGAGGGGCGGCGCCTTGGGGATACGGGGGCGGCGCAGATCGATCGCAGGGGGATTCTTGGAATCGCGAAAGATACCCATGACAGACGAACAGTACGGTTTTTCTTCGGGGTCCTTTAGCCGCGGGCGCGTTTGCCCTTCGGGATTGCGGTCTTGGCGCCATTTTTCGCGTTTTGCGCCGGGGAGCTCTTGGCCTTGCCCGCCTTTCGGGCGGGCGCGGGGTACCTGCGAACGAGCCAGCGCTCGAGGGCGAGGAGTCCGAGGGCTTCTCCGCCGACGGGCCGTCCCGGGCTTCCTTCCAAGTTGTAGCCCATGGTGTCGATGTGGACCCAGTCGCGGGCAGGTTTCGCGAACTCTTGGAGGAAGAGCGCCGCGGTGATGGCCCCGGCGTAGCTGTCGCCGATGTTCGAGAGGTCGGCCACTTTGCTCTCGAGCTTCTTGCGGTAGGGCTCATGGAGCGGAAGCCGCCAAAGATAGTCTTGGGTCTCGCGGGCAGCCGCCTCGAGCGCGAGCCAGGATTCGTCTCGGTTCGCGAAGATGGCGGGCATCTGCGTGCCGAGGGCGACACGTGCGGCGCCCGTCAGGGTGGCTGCATCGATGAGCAGGTCGGGATCTTCTTCGGCGGCGTCGGAGAGAGGATCGGCCAGGATCAGGCGGCCTTCTGCGTCGGTGTCCCCGACCTCCACAGTGAGCCCCTTCTTCGAACGAAGCACATCGAGCGGGTGGAAGGCGTTGCCGCTCACGCTGTTCTCAACGGCAGGAATCAAGACGCGCAGAGAAACCGGGAGCTCAAGCGCCATGATCAAATGACTCAGGCCGAGGACGAGCGCCGCTCCTCCCATGTCCTTCTTCATGAGCTTCATGTACTGGGCTGGCTTCAAATCGAGCCCGCCAGTATCGAAGCAAACTCCCTTGCCGACCAAGGTTAGGCGCGGGTGCGACGCCTTTCCCCAACGCAGGTCGATCAAACGAGGCTCGACGCTCGAAGCCTGTCCGACCGCGTGAATCATCTCATACCTCTTTCCGAGGAGCGCTGCGCCGCGCAAGACGCTGATCTTCGCTCCGTGCTTCTTCGCGACCTCACGCGCCGCGTCCTCGAGGTGACTCGGATCCATGTCGCGCGCGGGTGTGTTGATCAAATCGCGTACGAGATAAAACGCTTCGAGGCGTCGCTCGACCAAGGCGCGATCGATGCCCGTCGGCCAGACCAGCCGTGCGCGTTCTTTGGGAGTCTTTTTGTAGCGATCGAAGCAGTAGGCCCCGAGCCCGAATCCGAGGCAAACGGACTCCTTTTCGGCAGAGGAGAGGTCACCCGTGAGGTGATAGTTGCCCTTCGGCAGTCGATCGGCGAGCTCTCCGAAGGCGAAGGAATTGTCAAAAGACTTCGCGAGATAGATCGCTCGTTCGATGCCCTTTTTGCCCGGCAAGATCCAGAGCGCTCCCGCCTTGCGCGAGGCACCCTGAGCGGTGAGCCAGGCGCGCTCCTCGGCCGACAGCGTGCCAAAGAATTGCTCGCCGTCTTCGGCGCGCAGGATCGTGAGCGGGCGACTTTCGGGAGCGGCTGGGCTGAGTCCGCTGATGCTTCGAAGATAAGGCATTCTCATCACGATAGCGTGAGCGCGGGCGGGCGAAAAGCGCGGGGGGCGAGGTGGTCTTTGGGGTGGTCAGCCGCCGCGAGGCGGCTTCCGTTTCGGAGATTGTGCGGAAGGGCTCCCATCGCGTGGGGCGACCTCGATTCGATAGTTGCCGCTCACCCGATAAAGTGTCTCGCGAACGCGGCGGTCGATGGCGCGAGGACCGCGCTCCAAGTATCCGAGAGGGTCGAGACGGATGACGTGGGGGGAGGTGGTGCGTTGCATCAGGATCGTCCCCAAGGGCAACGTGAGCTCCGTCATGCGCCGCCAAATGGTCCCCGGCGGAGGTCCTTCGTCCTCCGCGTCCTCCTCGGGCGGGATGACCGCGGGGTGCTCGTGAGCTTTGACCCAGCCGTCGGCGAGCTTTACGAACCAAACCCTCAGCTCTTCGCCGCGGGGCACGACGTTCGCTTCGTCGATGACGAGGACCCGGCACAGGGGCCCTGTTTGTGCGGGTTCTCGGCCCTGTTTTTCGTCTTCTCGCGAGCCGGCCATGGCGGGGTCCGCCCACGATCCCCCCGCGGCCTCCCGAGCTCAAGCTCGCTCGAATGCCGATTCCGAGGCCTCTCGGTTTTTCGGCTTGCCTACCCGGGGCGCGCGTGGCTTGCTCGCCCGCCGCCCGCTCTCTGACGGCATTCTGAGCGGCGAGCCGAAAAAACAGCCATGAGATACGGATTCTTCGACGATAGTGACCGCGCCTACGTGATTGAGCGCCCCGATACCCCGATGTCCTGGGTGAACTACCTGGGGACGGGGGACTACTGCTCTATCGTCTCGAACAACGCCTCTGGCTACGCATTCCATAGGTCACCGAAGAGTGGCCGCATGCTCCGCTTTCGGTTCAACAGTGTCCCCACGGACCGACCCGGACGCTACTTCTATCTGCGCGATCGCGCTGACGGCGACGTTTGGAGCGTGTCTTGGCAGCCGGTGGCCAAGCCCTTCAAGCTTCCGAGCGGCGAGGTCGTCCGCAAAGAAGGGACGCCAGAGGATGCGCCGGCTGCGGCCTATGAGGTGCGGCACCGTCCGGGCAACACCGAGTTCCGCGCCGAGTATCGGGACATCGTTGCGACCATGCGCGCGTTTGTGCCCGAAGGGGAAGACGCCGAGGTTTGGTCGCTTGTCGTCGAAAACCGCGGAGAGACCGCGCGGGACCTCGATCTGTTCGGCTACGTCGAGTGGTGCTTCTGGCATATGAGCCAGGACCTCACGAACTTCCAATATATCCTCTACACCTGTCGCATGGGTGTGGTCGACGGCATGATCGACTACCGGCTGCGCCTCTGGCCCTTCGAAGAGCCGCGCGCCTACTTCGCTTCGACAGGAGACGTGGTCGGCTTCGACACCGATCGTGAGGCCTTCCTCGGCACCTATCGCCACGAAGGCGAGCCTCAGGCTGTGCTTCGTGGCAAGTGCACCGGCAGCATCGCTGTGGGCGGCACTCCCTGTGGGGCGCTCCAGCATCAGCTGACCCTCGCGCCTTTTGAGAAGCGCGAGATCACCTTCATCTGTGGCGTCGGTGCCGCAGAGGAGAAGGGGGCCGAGCTCCGCAAGCGCTTCAAGGTCCCGGGCGCCGTCGACCGCGCGATCGCCCAGAGCGACGAGATCTGGAAAAATCGCCTGTCGAAGCTCGAGATCGAGACGCCGGACCCCGCCGTCAACAGCATGGGCAACATCTGGAATCAGGTGCAGTGCCAGACCACGTTCAAGTGGTCCCGTTCGGCTTCGTTCAACGAAGCGGGCGGCCGGGACGGACTCGGCTATCGCGACACCTGCCAGGACATCCTCGGCGTCTTGCACTCTCTCGGCGCCGACGTGAAGCCGAGGATGCTCGAGCTCTTGCGGGCGCAGCATTCGTTCGGGGCAGCCATGCACCATGTCCAGCCGCTCACCTGGACCCAGGGCCCCCACAACATCNCCCCGCCGCACTTCTCCGACGATCACCTGTGGCTCCTGATCACCGTGCCCGCTTACGTGCGCGAGACGGGCGACGCATCGATCCTCGATGAGGTTGTGCCCTACGCGGACGAAGGAGAGGGCACGATCTACGAGCACCTGTGCCGGGCACTCGAGTTCTCCTGGAGCCAAAGGGGACCGAATGGCCTCTGCCTGGGCCTTGCAGCGGACTGGAACGACTGTCTGAACCTGCGCGGTAAGGGCGAATCCTCGTTCTCGACCTTCTTGTATCTGCACGCCCTCCGCGAGCTCCTGCTGCTCGTCGAGCAAAGCGGACGCAATGTCGGCGCCTACGCCGCGGACGCTCAGCGCTTTGCGGAGTATCGAGATGAGCTGCTTTCTCGCATTGACGCGTGCGCCTGGGACGGCGAGTGGTTTTTGCGAGGGTTCGTCGACAGCGGCAAGCCGATCGGCAGCAGCAAGAGCACCGGTTCGACGATCTTCTTGAACGCCCAGAGCTGGGCCGTGATCGCGCGGGCGGGCTCGAAAGACAAACTCGAGCGCGCCATGGACTCGGTCCATCATCATCTGGCAACGCCCCACGGCGCCGTCTTGAACGCTCCCTGTTACGTCGACCACGACGCAGAGATCGGCGCGATCACGACGTTCCCGCCCGGACTCAAGGAGAACGGCGGCATCTTCTGCCACGCCAACACTTGGCCGGTGATCGCCGAGGCGCTGCTCGGTCGTGGCGACGAAGCGTTCCGTCTGTATCAGGCGTTCTTGCCTGCCGCGAAGAACGAGACGGCGGACCGCTATACGATGGAGCCGTACGCCTATGCCCAGTTCATCACGGGTCGCGAACATCCGCACTACTTCGGTCGCGCCCGCAACTCCTGGCTCACCGGGACGGCCTCTTGGGCTTATGTGGCTCTGACCCAGTACATCCTCGGCGTCCGCGCGGACTACGATGCGCTGGTCGTGTGTCCGGCGCTCCCCACGAGCTGGAACGGAGCGCGGGTCACGCGCGTGTTCCGCGGAGCGACCTACAAGATCCAGATCGAAGGCAAGGGCCGGCCGAAGAGCGCGCTCATTGACGGTAAGCCCTTTGAGGTGGGAGCGGATGGGCTTCGCGTGCCCGTAGCGCCGGCTGGCTCTGAGGTTCAGGTCAAGCTCGTGCTCGGCTGACGAAGAGGCTTACGGAAAGTCTGGGGAGCATCGGGACGCGCCGAGGTCATTGACCTCGGCGCGCTCGCATTTGGATCGCAAAGGCCGGTTCGCTGACGGTACGACCGGTGAGCGTCACGGAGCCTCCGTGAAGCTCGATGATGGATTTCGCGAGGCGGAGAGCGAGGGCCATGCCGCGGTGCTGTCCGGGATGGGTCTCCGGAGAAAGCAGGGCTTCGAGCTCGCGGGCGCTGAAGCGTGCGGAGGGAACCTCGATGAAGAAGGTCAGCTTGCGCCGCTGGAGCGACGGGCGCTCGTCCCGCGCCTCGACATCGACGAGGATGCGGAGCTGGTCGCGCTCCGCAGTTCTTCGGGCGTGAGCGATGAAGGAGGCGAGCGCTTGGGGGAAGCGGAGCTTGTCGACCACGAGCTTCGGTAGGTCAGGGGCGAGCTCAAGGTGGACCTCGGCGCGCGCATGGGAGCTGAGCTGTCGTGCCTTTTCGAGGGCGAGCTCAAGCATGTCCGAGACCGACTCCTCCGAGTATTCGAGGATGAGCTGTCCTGCCTCGACGCGAGCCGCGTCCAAGATGGTCTCGATCAGCGCGAGCAGTTCATTGCCGCCCTGCAGGATGAGCTCGAGGCTGTCGCGCTGCGCTTGGTTCGTCGCTTCGTCCCGCATGGTCAGCTCTGCGAAGCCGACGATGGCGTTCAGGGGGCTCTTGAGGTCGTGGCTGACGCTGGCGAAAAAGCGCCCTCGAGCTTTGGTGGCCGCCTCTCTGAGCTCGATGGCGCGCTCCTGGGCTTGAGCGAAGGTGCGGAAACGATCGGAGAGCAGCTCGATGGCGTTACCGAGCTCATTGACCGCGTGGAAGCGCGCCGGGCGCATGACGCGCGTCCCTTCGAGAGCTGCGTCGGTGCCGAGGGTTCTCACGCCGCGGTTCGCGGTGCGCAGGTCCCGCGAGAGCCGCGCGCCGAGATCGCGGCCGACGTACACTGCGACCAGCAGACCGACCGCGGCGAGAGCGATCGCTCTTGGGTCGAGCGGGAAGCCGACCTCACCGAGGCTCAAGAGCGATGGATCGTCCTTGTTGAGAGAGGACTCGCCGAGCGCGACGCGGGTCGTATAGTTCGTCATCGCTCGAAAGCTGACGAGATGGCTGGCGGTGATGAGCGCAGAGCCAATCGCAAGAAACGCGACCGGGTTCGCGATCGCGGCGAGCAGACGGCGCGAAGTGCGCCCACGCAGGCGTCCCGCGCGCACCTGGGCGTCGATCACCTCGCTCATGATCTCGGGGGGCACCAGCCCGAGCACCTCCACGAACTCACGCCGGACGGCGACAAGCAAAGGCAAGCTCAAGGTCGCGACGAAGGTCGCCGAGAACAATGCGACCATGCTCATGCTGCGGAAAGAGAGGCCTTCGGGTGGTGCGACGAGGAGCACAAGCACGATCGAAAAGACATGGGCGTAGGCCCAGTTGTTCACGACTCGCCAAGGATCGTCATTCAACTTCGGGATCTCGGCCCGATCGAGGTCATGGTCGCGCTGAAGGACCTTCTTGAGGAGCGCTGCCCGCCTCGCGACCAAGAGGGCCGCCAGCCCGGCGGCCAACACTCCGCCAATGAGCAGGCCGACGGCGAGCCTCGCGGATGCGGCGGGGGGGGGCGGGGGGGGGGGGGGGGGGGG
>NASX01000070.1 GCA_002085155.1 Sorangiineae bacterium NIC37A_2 | reverse complement strand
GGGGGGGGAGGCCCCCCGGGCTGCTGGAAGATCTCGGCGGGCCCTCTCGAACGCTCGGGCTCGATTGGCCCCGCCTGTCTTCCTCTATAGCACGCCGCGTGCCAAACTAATCCGGTGGAGAATCAATAGGTTAGAGTGGAGTGAATTGCAGAAGTGCAATGTGGATAAGTTGTTTATCTGGCCGTCCGGTCAAAGAGTTTTCGGGGGAACGGGTGCCGGGCGGGCCTGGATCGCTCTAAGTCGGCGAGTTTCCGAGATTGTTTCGCGAGAAGTCTCGGGCGCCGAAGGGCGCGGATGTAGGAAATGAGCGCCCCACGTAGGCGGACGCGCGTCGCGGACACATGGACGCCCGGGACGGACAATTGTGCCCAGAACCGAGGGAGCGGACATTGCAAATGTGAAATGGCCATTCCTCAAATGTGGGGCGGAGCTCGGTCAGCGAATGTCCGAGCCATGAACTGAATGCTTGAGCAGGTATCTCGGTTGCTTCAGTATGGACCCGGTGACTCAAGGGAAGACGGACTTCGCGCTCTCGGATCGAGACGCCGTTGAGTGGCTCTCAGCCCTCCCGGCGGCCTCCGTCGACCTTCTTGTGACGGACCCGCCCTACGAGTCCCTCGAGAAGCACCGAGCCGTTGGCACGACCACCCGGCTCAAGAAGAGCAAAGCTTCGAGCAACGCCTGGTTCGAGGTCTTCCCGAACGCGCGCTTCCCGGAGCTGTTCGAAGCGGCGTACCGGGTGCTCAAGCCCGACAGCCACTTTTATCTATTCTGCGACCAGGAGACGATGTTCGTCGCCAAGCCTCTCGCCGAGGCCGCAGGCTTCCGCTTCTGGAAGCCGCTCGTGTGGGACAAGTTGAAGATCGGCATGGGGTACCATTACCGGGCTCGCTACGAGTTCATTCTCTTCTTTGAGAAGGGGAAGCGGAAGCTTCGGAACTTGGGGGTGCCGGATGTGATCCGGGAGCCGCGGGTCATGCGGGGGTACCCGACGGAGAAGCCGAGCGCCGTCTCAACAGTGCTGATCGAGCAGAGCTCAGATCCGGGAGACCTTGTTGTGGATCCGTTCTGCGGTTCGGGGTCGGTCGGAGTCGCGGCGCTCCGGGCGGGGCGGCGTTTCTTCGGCAACGACACGAGCGAAGAGGCGCGCACTTACGCGCGGGAGAGGCTGATCCAGGAGGGCGGTGTCGAGCGTCCTCTCGAGCTTTCGGGACCTTTGGGGCGGAGGGCGAAGGGTGACGCAGGCGGCGGCGATTTGTGGGATGCTCGGGGCCCGGAGGACGACGGACGACAGCTCGTGCTCGGGGTCTAAAGAGTGACAGGGAACGAATACGCCGATCTGATCGCAGCCTATTTGAAGAGCGCCTATGGCGGTCGCGGGCTGCAAATTTATCGAGAGGTCTCCCTCGGCAAGAGCGTCATCGGAAAGAATCGGCGCATCGACATCCTCGCGATCGATGAGCGGACTTCCAAGGCGATCGGCGTCGAATGTAAGTACCAAGCGACCGCAGGCACCGTCGACGAAAAGATCCCCTACACGCTTCAAGATCTGGCTGCGCTCCACATCCCCGCCTTCGTCGTCTACGCGGGCACGGGCTTCTCGCCGGGTGTGCTCCATTTGCTCGAAGGGAGTCCGCTCGGCGCTTACTGTCTCCCGGACGTGAGCCTCGAGCCGGGCGCGAACACGATCGAGCTCGACCACTTGATCGCGACGAGCTTCGGATTCTGGGACGCGGTCGTGCGCAACAAGCAGACCTTCGATCTCGAGCTCTGGAAAGCGCGCAATCAGAAGCTGCTCGCGGGAGAGGAACGTCCCAGGTTGAACGCGGGAGAGGAACGTCCCAGGTTGAACGCGGGCGAGGAACGGCCGAAGTTACCTGAGAAGAGCGCCGAGCCTGAACCGATGGGGCTCCTCTTTGGAGGAACGCGCACGGAAGGTACCGACTGAGCCGACCCGAAGGGGGGCTCAGTCGAAGCTATCGAAATCGTCGAAGTCGTCGCTGCTGGAGCCGGACGAGCCTTCTGTGGAAATCGAAGCGCTGGCGGAGGCTTTTTCGGGGATTCGGTACTCGATAGCGAGGCCGACGGAGATGTAGCGGTCGACGGCGCCTCCGGCGATCCGCTGGACAGGAGATCCCGGAGCGATGGGGTTGAAGTCGAGGCCGTAAGTGCGAACGTCGACGGTCGTGAAGAGCGTGAAACGCTCACTCAGGATGAAGCCGAGCTGACCACCGAAGTGGGCGCCGATTCCGGAGGCCTCGGGGAACCAAGTGGCGTCCTTGATGCCTCCGAGTCCGAGCGGGAGCAGGAGGCGGCCTTGGCCGCGAAGGACGAAGGGGTCAGCGCGCCACTCAGCGCCAAGACCCATCTCGAGCAGGCTGTAGGAGAGGTTCGGGAAGGGGGCCTGGATGCCATTGGAGTCGCTCAGAGAGAACTCATGGGCGCCGAAGCCAAGGAGTGGATTGAGCGTGATGGGTCCGACGTTGTAGCGGCCACGGAGGCCCAAGAAGAGACGATAGTGGGTCTGGTCGAAGCGGAGCGCTCCCAGGTTCACGCCCGTTCCAAGCCCGATCTCGAAGCTGCCGGTGAGCCCGATCCCCTGAATGACTTTGCTCTTGCTGCCTGTGAAGGGGAAGTAGCTGCCTTCGAGGGCCGGGAGCGGAGCGGCGTCGAGGTTGTAGGTGATGAGGCTGGGGTAGCCGGCGTCGGGATCGAGCTGGGCGAGCGTGTCCGTGTAACGGAACGCACGCGAGTACATCTTCAGGCCAAGGGAGAGCTCGAAAGGGCTCGGACGAGGACCGCCTTCGTCGTCGCTTTCGTCGCTGGACGCGTCGTCGCTCGTGTCTGCGCTGCCGCTCGTGGTTTCTCCGTCCCAGTCATCATCGTCCAGGTCGGCGGCCAGGATTTCTCGAGGCGGAAGAGTAGCGAGTGCGGAAAGGAATAGGGCGCGTGCGAGAGAAGTTTTCACGGGGCGGAGAGCAGTCTTGTCGAGAGAATGCCGGACGGCGCAGCTGAGCGCTCGAAGGAAGTCTTCGAGCGCTCAGCGATGGGGATTACTGGGGCGGATTGGCGACGAGTCCTGCGAGCCAATCGTTGTAACAAGCGATCTGCTCTTCGTTCATGGTCCCGACGTTGGGCATCTTGGAACCGCAGGCGTGGCCGCCGTTGACTTTGGTGTACATCAAGCTGCCCTGGAGGTTGCCCGGGACGATGAGCTTTTCGGGGGTCGTCGGGCAGTCGAGGTTGCCTGAGGAGATGTTTTCGTACTTGGCGTCGACGTTATAGAGGCGGCTTTCGACGCCGGGCGCGAGGAGGTTCACGTTTCCGGGCAGGTCCGCGGTCGGGTCCGTAGCGGTGCCGTGGCAGATCGCGGTGCCGCACTTCAAGCTAATCAGGGCAGGGATGTCGCATGCCGCGGCTGCGCCACCAGCGCCCGGGGCATCGCCGCCGGTTCCGGTCACTGGAGCGCCGCCGGAGGCCGCCGGCGCACCGCCAGCTGCGACAGGAGCGCCACCGGTTCCGGTGGAGTCATCGGTCGTGGCCGCTTCGGAGCAAGCGACGCTGAGAAGGGCTACCGAAGCGAGGCAGCCAAGCACTGTGAGGGAAAAGTGTCGAAGGGGATGAGAAGAAGTTTGTGTCATGGGGGGGAGAAGAAAGGGGGGAGGAAATACGCGCGGGGGGGGAGCGCGGAGGAGAGAGGAATGATTAGGGGCTGCCCGTGCCGAGCGTCTCGAGCCAGTCGTTGTAACAGTCGACCTGATCTGGAGTGAGAGTGCCCACGCTTGGCATCTTGTCGCCGCAGGCGTGGCCACCGTTCACTTTGGTCCAAAGAAGGCTCTTCTGAAGATCGCTGGGGTCGATGAGCTTCTCCGGAGTGCTGGGGCAGTCGCCCGAGGCACCGTCATAGCTGGCATCGACACCGACGACGCGGCTCTCAACGCCGGGGGCGATGAGGTTCACGTTCCCGGGGACCTGGGCCGTCGCGTCCGTCGCGGTACCGTGACAGATGGCGGTGCCGCACTTCACGTTGAGGAGCGCGGGGATGTCGCAGTCGGCCGCCATGCTGCCGCCCGCTCCCGGACCACCGCCGCCCGTCCCTGGACTACCGCCTCCGGTTCCTGGACTACCGCCGCTCGAGCTACCGCCCGAGGCAGGAACAGGGGTCGAGTCGAGGAAGCTCTCGGCGTCTTCGAGCTCGGCTCCGCCCGGACACGCAGTCTGAGCGAGGGCTCCTACCAAAGTGATGACAAGTGCGGTGAGAGGGATGCCGCTGCGCCTCGGGGACTTGGGCCTGGCGCGGCTCGGAAGGTCAAAGCTCACGGGCGCAGCTTAGCTTGAAGTTCCGGCAAATGCTGCATTTTCACCGGCGCATGATGGGGCACATTTCATCCCCTGTATCTCTTTGCGCACAGGCGATCGCCTCCAACCAATCAGGCGATTGCGCTTAGATTGTTAAAGTTCGTTTTGAAAAGAACGCGAGCGCGCGACTCTAGAAATGGAGTCGCGGTGATCGATCATCGCACCTCTCGCCAGAGGCGAGGGCGTTCAGTCGTCGAGAGGACGGCCGCTGCGCTCGCGGCGCACGCGGACGGCCGCGGCGAGGCGTTCCAGCACTGGCACCGTTTGATCGAAGCCGAGGCAAGCGTCGGTGATGCTTTGGCCGAATGTGAGCGGTTTGCCAGGGGCGGCGTCCTGACGCCCGGGCTCGATGAAGCTCTCGATCATGACACCGATCAGGCCGCGGTTGCCTTCTTCGATTTGCACGGCGAGCGCTTCGGCGACCTTCGGCTGATTGTTGTGATTCTTCTCACTGTTGGCGTGGCTACAATCGACCATCACGCCGCGTGTCACGCCCGCCTTCACGAGCTGAGCCAAGGCGGCATTTACGTGTTCGGCTGAATAGTTCGGACCCTGAGAGCCGCCGCGCAGGATGATGTGGCAATCTCGGTTCCCGCGGGTCGAGACGATGGCGGCGAGGCCCTGCTTCGTCACCGAGAGGAAGTGGTGAGGGTGAGCGGCGGACGCCACTGCGTCGACTGCGATCTGCACATTGCCGCCGGTGCCATTCTTGAATCCCACGGGCATCGAGAGGCCGCTCGCGAGCTCTCGGTGCACCTGGCTCTCGGTGGTGCGAGCGCCGATCGCGCCCCAGCTCACGAGATCGGCGACGAACTGCGGAGAGATCGGATCGAGGAACTCGGTGCCCGTCGGCATGCCGAGGTCGACCACGCTACGCAGGAAGGTGCGGGCGACGCGGAGGCCGTGGTTGATCTGGAAGGAGCCGTCGAGGTTCGGGTCGTTGATGAGGCCTTTCCATCCGACGGTGGTGCGCGGCTTCTCGAAGTAAGTGCGCATGATGATGTGCAAATCACCGGCGAGCCGGTCGCGCACCGGGATCAGCCGACGGGCGTATTCGAGGCCGGCTTCTGGGCTGTGGACCGAACAAGGACCAACGACGACGAGGAGACGATCGTCTTGGCCGTCGATGATGCGCGCCGCCGCTTCACGGGCGCGGGTCGTCGTCTCGATCTGCGCATCGCTCGCGGGGATCTCCTCCATGATGATGGCGGGGGGGATCAGCGGGCGGAGCTGGTCGATGCGAAGATCGTCGGTGGTTCGGCTCAACATGGCGGCGAACACTTGGCCCGAGTTGGCGCTTCGTCAAGGAGACAGGGCTCCTCTTTTTCCGTGAGGAGGCGCCGAGAGGGTGAGGGCAGGCGGACACTCGCCGTGGGGACGTCCCGCGGGTAGGTGGATCGGCGACCCCAACAAAAAAAGGCCACTTTGCCGCTGCGAGAGAGCTTCGGCGCGCTTGCTCGCGCAGCAGACGACGCCGGAGCTGAGCTTTGCTCAGAAGGGTGGAGGAGATAGGGGGCGCGCCGGGCTTCGGGGATGCGCTACTTTCCCCGAGGGAAGCGGGCGCGGTTTGCCGCTCAAGGGGCTCAAGGGGCTCAAGGGGAGCGGAGATCGACGCGTGGCCCGTAGCCTGTCAGCTCGGACTGAACGCGTGTCACGTCTGAGTCTGAGGCGCCTTCGACGACGATGCGGACGAGGCCGACTCCGGGACAATAGGTCGATTCAGCGATCTTCGCCGGCGAGCGTTCGACGGTCACGAGGCATCCCTCGAAGGTGCCCGCGGGGACTGTCACCTTTTGATCGAGGCTCTCGATCGTCGTTTGGCCGAAAGGGCCGGGGAAACTGTGGCCGACTTCGAGCGGCTCTTCGAGCCAAATGCCACCTTCGGCGCGCTCGACGCGGCGCGGGGTGATGCGAAAACGAGTGCGGCGCCCGGCGATCCAGATCTCGCCTTGGCCCTCGGAGGGGCGCTCGATTTCCATGACGAAATAGGAGGTTCCTCCGAGGTCGTCGCTGGTGACGAAGGAGAGGACCGTTTGGTTCTCGAAGGGGAGGAAGTCGTGGACGGTGAGCGGGCCGCCGCGGGAGGGCGCTTGGGTCCGAGGGGGTTGAGTGCCGCCACAGGCAAACACGAGCGCGCTGAGGGTGAGTGCTGTGAAGGCGCGGGCCGGGCTCAAGTGGACTCGCTGCTTCGAGGGGCGAGGCTCGTTCGAGGGGCGAGGCTGCTTCGTTAAGAATCGAGGGGCGCTCAATGGAACCCGCCTCCATAGGTGAGAGCTGCGATCGCGAAGAGGAGCGCGAAGGCGATGAGGTAGAGCCTAGCGCCTGTCGGATCAGGGCGCAGCCGTTCGAGCAGGGTGTCGACTGCCTCTACGGTCTGCTGGTCCTGTCGCGCGAGAGCCTCCTTTCGGACGGTCTCGGCGCGGCTTTTGAGGCGGCGATAGTCGCCGAGCTGGAAGAGGGTCTGGAGCTCTTCGAGGCCGGGCTCGGGGGCGGCTTCGCGCGTCATCCGGGCAAGGGCAGCGCAAAAACGGGGTTCGCACAAGGCGCGGGGAAGTTCTTCCGCGCGGGGCGCGTAAATTTCAGGTTGGGCCTCTGGGGCTTGGCCCCCTGGGGAGGGGCGTGAGGCGAGCCCTGCCCGAGCTCGCTCAGAACTGGAAGTAGACGAAGGGAACAGCGTCCGCCTGGACCATTTTTCGCAGGAGCACCATGCAGCCGAAGAGCAGGGCGCCCTGAGCGACGGCGGGCATGCGCACGAAGCCATCCCGCGCCCCTTCGTAGAGACGCTCGGGGACGAAGTGGAAGACGAGGCCGATGGCTAAGACGGCGACCACGGGAGCGCTCAGGTTCGGGTGGTACGTGGTGCCGGAGGCGAGGCGATCGAAGATCAGGAGCGCTCCGGTGAAGGATTCGGAGCGGAAGAAGATCCAGGCGGCGCACACTAAGTGGAATGTGAGAAGGACCTGAAGCGGACGGAGCCAGGGGTTCGGTGGCCCGAGGTTCGCGGAGCTCGCGCCACGCGCGCGGAGCAGGTCCTTCGCGAGGCGCTCGATGGCGAGGAGCATTCCGTGGATCCCTCCCCAGACCACAAAGGTCCAAGCGGCGCCGTGCCAGAGCCCGCCGAGCAACATCGTGAGGAGCAGGTTGCGATAGGTCTTCAGCTTGCCGTGACGATTGCCCCCGAGGGGGATGTACAGGTAGTCGCGGAGCCAGGTGGACAGCGAGATGTGCCAGCGGCGCCAGAAATCGGTGATGCTGTGGGCCTTGTAAGGGGAGTCGAAGTTCTTCGGGAAGATGACGCCGAGGAGCGCGGCGGAGCCGATCGCGATGTCCGTGTAGCCGGAGAAATCACAGTAAATCTGCAGCGCGTAGCCGAGCACCGCCGCGTAGACCTCGAGGGCCGAGTACATGAGCGGTGAGTCGAAGACGCGATCGACCAAGTTGACGGCGAGGTAGTCGCCGATCACGACCTTCTTGATGAGGCCGAGGGTTACGAGAAAGATCGCCGCGCTGCCGCGCTCCGGGTCCCAGACGGGAGCGCGCCCGAGCTGAGGCAGGAGATCCCGGGGGCGGACGATCGGCCCCGCGACGAGGTGTGGAAAGAAGGCGACGAAGGTGAGGTATTCGAAGTAGCTGTCGTGAGGCTCGAACTCTCGGCGATAGACGTCGATCACGTAGCTCATCGACTCGAAGGTGAAGAAGCTGATGCCGACGGGGAGCGCGATCTCGAGCTGCTCGGGGGGGATCTGAACGTCGAAGAGAGAGAGCAGCCCTCGCGCCGCGTCGAAGCCGAACTGGGCGTACTTGAAGAAGGCGAGCACCCCGAGGTTCATCACCACGGTGCCGATCAGCCAGGCGCGGCGGGCGCCCTGGGTTTTCGCTTGGTGGATGCGCTGGGCCAGCCAGAAGTCGGCGCTCGAGGAGCCGATGATGAGCGGGAGGAACCGCACATCCCACTCCGAGTAGAAATAATAACTAGCGCCGAGCAGGAACAGGAGGCGAGCGCGGGGCCGGCTCCGGAGGAGCCACGCGATCACGAAGACGATCGCGAAGAAGACTGCGTAGGTGAGAGTATTGAAGAGCACCGAGGGAACTCCGGTTATACTGGAACATGTGCCATCATGAGAGAGCCCGGCCGAGGCGCCTCTCCGTTTGCTTCCTCAGCCCTTGACGGATGATTTCCCCAAGGCTCACTCTCTGGCGCCCATGGTCAGGTCTTCCTTTTCGCTCCTCATCGCAGTGATGGCGCTCGCCGCCTGTCAGAACCAGGCCGCCCCCACGTCCGCTTCTTCCGCCGGAGAGCCCGCTTACGCGGAACGATATCCCGCCACTTTGGCGAGCATGGCGGCGGAGTTTGAACAGGACGAGGCGAAGATCGGCACCGAGAGCGAAAAGCTCACCTCGTTCCCGGGAGAGCTTCGAGAGCCGAAGTGGCTCGAGGTGTCCGCGGTGTTCGAGCGAGCCGATCAGGCCGGGACACGAGCCGACTACGTCGCTGAGCGAGACGATCTCGAGCGAGTCGAGCGCTTCTATGCGCAGAGCCGAGACAAGCTGCGTCAAAAGGTCGCTGGCGCGGCGAACTACGCCGCGAAGCAGAGGTCCTGTGACGTGGAGCTCTCCGGGACCGTCGCCGGTTCCCTCGACAAGGCCTTCGAGAAAGAGCTCGAGGAGCGTCTCCGCTCCCACAATCCCGCTCACCGCTACATCGAAGACCACGAGGAACAGCTCGGGAAGAAGAACCTCGAGACTCTCGCCAAGCAGGCGGACACGATCACGGGCCTGAGTTACCTGGCGCGGACCAAGCTCCCGCGAGCGAAGGAAGAACTCCAGGCGCTCATCGACGAAGAAGCCGCGGTCAAGCGGACCCTGGAGCTCCAGAAGATGCAGGCGGACCGAACCCTCGACGACCCGAGCTCATCGAAGGTCGCCCGCGAGCGCGCCGCCGAGCGCTCTCAGGCGGCGGCGGATGCTCTCGCGCGCTTCGACGCGGACGTGGAGCGGGCGAAGACTCTCCTCAGCGATCTCGAGAAGCGGAGCGAGGAAGCACTCAAGCGTTATCAAAAGGCCTACGACCTGCTTCAGACGGCCGTCGAGGACAAGGCGGACGAAGCTCACGAGAAGGCGCAGGCCGAAAAGGAACAGAAGCTGCAAAAGGCCGTAGCAAAGAAGTGAAGCGCGCTCTTGCCGCGCGCATTTGCGCGCGGCAAGAGTGAGGACGTGTCGGGAGTGGGACGGGTTTGAGCCGCGCGCATTTGCGCGCGGCAAGAGTGAGGATCCGCTCATAGGGAGTGAAGCGGGGAAGCGGCGCGTGATTCAGACGACGACGATGCGCTGGATCGGGGTGCGCGCGGTCAGAGAATAAAGATCTTCGCGGCGATCGAGCAGGGGCCGAACCGAGGCGGATTGGCGCTGGATATCGAGGGCCCCGAGATCGAGATCGGCCACGACGACGGTCTGCGTGTTGACGATGCCTTCGGCGGCGATGCCGTCCATCGGAAAGGCGAAGTCGCTCGGGGTACAGATCGCCGCCTGTCCGTAGTTTAGGAACATGGCAGGGCTGCGGGAGAGGCCTCCGACGTTTCCCGCCATGACCACATAGACCATGTTTTCGACGGCGCGGGCTTGAGCGCAGTAGCGCACCCGGAGGTAGCTTTTTCGCTCGTCGGTCGCGAAGGGGTTCAAGATGATGTCCACGCCGTGCTGGACCAAGAGCCGCACGAGCTCGGGGAACTCGATGTCGTAACAGATGACGATGGCGACGCGGCCGAGGGGCGTCTCGAAGACCTTGATGCCTTCGCCGGGGGTGATGCCCCATTCTTCGCGTTCGGCGGGCGTCACGTGGAGTTTTTCCTGCTCGTAGACGGCGCCGCTCGGCGTGAAAAACTGAGCCACGTTGCGCATCGAGCCGTCGCGATCGAACGGAATCGTGCCGCCGACGATATAGAGCTGGTGCGTTCGGGCAAGTCCCCGAAACAGCTCTCGGACCTCGGGAACGAGCTCAGAGAGGCGCTTGACGCACTCTCTCAGGGACAGCCCCCTGGGAAAGGAGGAGAAGAGCTGCGCCGTCATGAACTCCGGAAAGACCAAGAGGTGGCTGTCGTAGCTGGCGGCGGCTTGGGCGAAGAACTCGACCTGTTCGGCGAACTCTCCGAAATGGGAGATTTTGTGCTGGTCGTATTGAGCGGCGCACACGCGCACGTGGCGTGTGGTGCGGCGAATCGGCGCGCCCGCGATCAGGCGCTTGCGCTCCTGGTAGTGCGGGTTCGGCATCACCAGGTGCGTCGCGTAGCCGAGGCTCTCTTGGTCTTCGAGGTACCCGAGGTGCACTCCGCGGACCTCGTAGCCGGCCCGGAGGTGGGCGCTGAGAGCGCGATCTCTGATCTCGCCGCGTTTGACTCGTTCGACGTATTCGAGCGCGGTGAGGATGCCCTTGTAAGAGGCGTAACCGGGGATACGGCCGCCGGCCACGAGCTGCTTGAGGTTGTGGCGCTTGAGGAGCGCGCGGCGGCCGGCGTAGAGGGCCTGAGCGATGCCGCGACCTTGGTAGTCCGGGTGGACCGCGAGGTCGGCACCGTAGAGCGTCTGGCCCGAGGGGGTATGGGTACTGAAGGTCCCGTAGCCGGTGATCTCGGCGTGGTTGTACCAAGGGCTCTCGTCGTCGAGCTGAACGATGAGGCTCGTCGCGTAACCGACGATCTTCTTTCCGAGCACGGCGACCAGCTGGCCCGTAGGGAACGCGGTAAGCTGAAGGTGATATTCGCGCTCGGTGGCGATGTTCGCGCTCGGCCATGCAGAGTAGGCAGCGCGCGCGACGCAGGCGATCCCGGGGATGTCTTCGAGCTTGGCCGTGCGCACCTTCACGCGCTCGCCCTTGTCGGCCCGCCCCTCCCCCGATTCTGTCATGAGTTCTTTGAGCCTAGCGCAGTTTGTGGCTCTGCGGGGAGGGGGAGCTCAATCACAAAGCGTGCTCCTGCCTCGTAACTCTCGTCGAGCCGGATCGTGCCGCCAGCTCCTTCCACAAGGCCACGGGAGACGGCGAGCCCGAGGCCTGTTCCTTTTCCGACCTCCTTGGTCGAGAAGAAAGGCTCGAAGATGAGCTGTCGCGTAGCTTCGGGAACGCCGGGTCCGGTGTCGGTGATGGTGAGCAAGAGGCGGCCTTCCTCTTGGGTCGCCGAGATCGCCACTTTGCCCGTCCGCTCGCAGGCGTCCGCGGCGTTCATGATAAAGTTCAAGAGGATCTGTGTCAGCTCTTCATGAGAGAGGGGCACGGGAGCCAGATCGGGCGGAAGCTCGAGCTCGATGCCAAAGTCGCGGAAATCGGGGAGCGGACGCAAGAGCGCGACGACGTCTTCGGCCGCGCTTTTGAGGGAGCCTTCGGTGGCACCGAATTTCGAGTCTCGGCTGCGCGGGCGCGCGAAGGCGAGTAGGTCGCCGAGGATGCGATGGATACGAGCGATTTCGCGGCGCATCCGGCCGAGGAAATCCTTCTCCTCTTCGGGCGTGAGGCCGCCTGCGAGCAGGAGGTCGGTGAGACCCATGAGCGCGGAGATCGGATTGCCGATCTCGTGGGCGAGACCCGCGGCGAGTCGGCCGACGGAGGCGAGGCGCTCGGAGCGGAGGAGGGAGCTCTGAGCTCTTTCGAGCTCGCGGGTCTTCTGCTCGACCTCGAGCACTTTCCGCGTGAGGGCTTCTTCGTCGCGGAAGAGCTTGTCCGTCATGATGGCGAGGCTCTGACCAAGAGCCGCGATCTCGCGGGGAGCTTTCTCCGCGGGCTCGAAGCGTCGGCTGCCTTCAGCGACCCGGCGAGCGCCGCGTTCGAGCTCCAAGATCGGCGCCAAGATCCAGCGGGTGAGCGCGAAATAGGCGACCACGAGCACCAAACAGGCGCTGAGGCCCATGTAGAGGGCGGTCAAGCGATGGAGCGCGAGGATGCCCGAAGGTTGTCGCGGGGCGCGGACGATGGTGACGACTGCGCCGTCCCTGTCCTTCACGCCGATGGCGAAACTTCGATAAGGACCCTCTGCATCGTCAGCTTCCGTTTGCAGTTCGGGGAGCTCAATCGGCCCGTCGATCGTGCTCTCGCGCAAGAGATCTCGGTCGATATCCACGAGATCGGGAGCGCCGGCTCGGGCCACCGGGGCTCCGGTTGGATCGAGAATGAAAGCAGCCTGAACCGCGCCTCCTTGGACTTCGGCGCTCAAGAGCGCGAGGAGCCGCGTTTCGTCGAGCTCGTGTCTCGATTCGGCGACGTGGGTAGCGACCGAGCGGCCGAGGCGGAGGGCGCTTTCTTGTTGAAGCTGACGGAGGCCGGCTTCCGTGTAGGTGCGGAGCGCAAAGTATAAGGAGACGAATGTCACCCCGATCAGGACTCCGAGCACGAGGAGGAGCTGCATGCGGAGGCCGAGGCGCATCTCCCCATCAGGATTCCAGAAAATCCTCGTCCCTGGAACGCGTGGCAGGTGAAAATTGGTCCCGTCGAGCGGCTTTCTGATAACGCGGGGGGAGGTTGATGGATCCCCTCGTCCGAGCTTCCGTGCATATGCAGCGTTTGCTGGGCCAGTTCGGGGGGCTCCTGCTCGCCGCACTTTCGGCGTTCTTGTTCGTGTACGCGCACCGGGGCGAAGGGCGGATAGCCTTCGAGATGCTGGGCGCGGCCGGGCTCATCGCCTCGGCCGTGAGCGCGCTTGTCGCCCATCTCAAGCGCCGCAACGTCGCGCTCGTGAGCGGGAGCGAGGTGACGCTGTTCACCTCGCTGCTCGGTCTGACCTATCTCGGCTTGGTCTATCTGCCGCTCGAGCTTCGGGCGACTGTGCACCCCGTCGTGCTCCTCGTCACGATGATCGGAGCTGCGCACACCAAGCGGCGCGGAACGCTCATTCTCTTGGCTTTCGCGGCGGGCTTTGAGCTCGGTCTCGGGGCGGAGCTCGGCGCCGCGCCGGGCATCGGGTCGCTCGCGGTTCGGGTGACCCTTTTGTCGATCTTCGCCGCCCTCAGCGGGCTCATCTACGATCGCGAACTCACGCGCATCACCCGCGTCGCCCAGAAGCAGGTCCAAGACGAGCTCGATAAGCTGAAAGAGGACGCGCGCGCCTATCGCCTGCTCGGCGGAGCAGAGTCAGAGGAGCGCGCGGCGGAGACCGGTGCGCTCGAGGTCGCTCGTTCGATCGACTACGCGCTCTATGTCTTGCGGAGCGCGCTCCGCCTCAAGTCGGCGGCCTTCTACTCGGAGAGCTCTCGCGGAAAGTTGGCTCTCCGGGGCGCGAGCTCGAGGACCGAGCTTCAGGGTCAAATTGCGAGCGATACCGGCATTGTGGGAGTCTCCATCGATCGCCGAGAGGTGCTCGCGCTGGTGGGCGCGCGCCGCACTGCGCACACCCCTGTCTATCCGAGACAAGAGCTCGTCGGCTCCCTCTGCATCGTGCCAGTGATGGGCGCTGAGTCTCTCCTCGGGGTCTTGTACGTCGATCGTGAGGAGGAGACGGAGTTCGACGTCGCTGATCGGGCGCTCCTCGAGAAGACGGCGGAGTTCGTGAAGATGGCGACGGAGAACGAGCGAGTCTTCGGTCGCCTCGAACGGCAGACCCGCGAACAGACCAAGCTCTATCGAGCCGCCGAAGCGCTCAGCGCCGCGCAGAGCGAAGTGCAGGTGATCGAAGCGGGCGTCGAAAGCGCGCGCACGATCGCAGCTTTCGATTTTGCTGCGGTGACGCTTTTTCACCGGAAGACGGGTCTTCACGAGATCTGTGCCGTGAGCGGCGACGAAGGAGAACATCTGGTCGGGCAGAAGTTCCGCCAGAACGCGGGCCTCGTCTCGATGGTCGTCGCGAATCGGCAAGCTTTACCCTACCGAGGCGACTACGACGCGGAGCGGCAGATTCTGTTCTCCCGGGGGCAGGAGGTGCGCGGGATGCCGTCGCTGCTCGTTTTGCCGCTCATGCTTCACGACCGGGTGCTCGGCACTCTGGTCCTCGGGAGCCGGAAGGCGGGAGTGTTCCGGGACTCGGTGCGTCCGACGCTCGAGATTCTGGCGCGCCACATGGCTGTTTCGCTCTCGAACGCCCGTATGGTGCGCAGGCTCGAGGAACAAGCGACGACCGACGGGCTCACGGGCCTCCTGAACAAGCGCGCGCTCATCGCCGCGGCCGAGCGCCGCATCAAAATGGCGACGCGCTTTCAGCGGCCCCTCAGCGTCCTCGTTACGGATATCGACTTCTTCAAGAAGGTCAACGACACCTACGGGCACGACGTGGGCGACGTGGTCATCAAAGGTCTCGGGGATGTCCTGCGCGGAATGCAGCGCGACACGGACGCCATCGGCCGCTTCGGAGGCGAAGAGTTTGTCGTGGTCTGTGAACAGACGGACGAAAAAGGTGCTCAGAATTTAGCGGAGCGGATCCGGAAGGAGCTCGAGGCGACCACGTTCCAAACCGAGCTCGGTCCACTCAAAGTCACCTGTTCGATCGGCGTCGCGACCTTCCCAGCAGCGGGCCGCGACTGGGAGACGCTCTTTAAGGCGACGGATGAGGCCCTCTACGTCTCCAAGCGAAGCGGGCGCAATCGCGTCACCGTCTGGAAGCCGAGGCTGAAAGGTACGAGCGCAGCGTAAGAATCAGGGCAATCACGCCCAGACTGAGCCAGCCTCCGGCGGCCGGCGAACG
>NASX01000069.1 GCA_002085155.1 Sorangiineae bacterium NIC37A_2 | reverse complement strand
CGAGAGCGACTTGGGCCCCCGGTTTGACAGCGGGGACCTTTGCGGTGATGGGAGGGGGCGCCGTGGCGAACAAGCACTCGAACCCTTACATTGGTGACCCGCGGACTCGCGAGGCGAAGAAGAAGGGCTATCCGGCGCGCAGCGTCTTCAAGCTCGAAGAGATCCAGAACAAGACCCAGATCTTGAGGTCGGGCATGAAGGTCTTGGACCTCGGAGCCGCGCCCGGGTCCTGGACCCTGTTTGCGAGCCAAAAGGTGGGCCCTTCGGGCAAGGTGCTCGCTATCGACCTCCAAGAGATCACCCAGCGCTTCGCCCCGAACGTTGTGGTCGTCAGAGGTGATGCTTTTGAGATAGGGAGCGAAACCCTTGAGCAGTTTGCGCCCTACGACGTGGTCCTGTCTGATATGGCTCCGCGCACGAGCGGGGTGAAGCTCCGCGACCAGGCGATGAGCTTTGAGCTGTTCGAGAGGGCGCTCGATGTCGCTTTTCATTACGGCAAACCCGGCACTGCCTCGTTCGTGTGTAAGGTCTTCATGGGCCCCGATTTTCCGAAAGCGGTCGAGCTCGCGAAAAAGGTCTTCAAAAAGGTGCGCATCGTGCGTCCTGAAGGCATCCGCACGGGCAGCAAAGAAGTCTATTTGCTCGGCCTCGAGAAGAGGCCTTCCGAACCCGGGACCGCGGAAAACTTTCCCGAGCCGCCCGCGGCGGGTTAGGGCAAAAAGGAGCCTTCCTGCTCCTTTCTCCGCCCGTGTATCGCGAGTTTGGTCCTCCCCTGACCCGCCCGGGGTCTCAGCCCAGAGCGACAAAGCGCGCGCGGCGTTGGCCCTATGCGCTCCTCGCGGGAGCTTGCGCCTCCCTCTCTTCCCTTTCGCCTTACGGCCCCTGGGAGTCCGCCGTTCTTTCGGTCGAACTCGACCCGGCTCCAGCTCGTCCGGTTTCGCCCGAGGAGCCGCCTCGGGTCGCGGAGGAGCCGCCCCCGACTCCTGCGGCGCGCGTCGCTTCCCGGAGTTTGCTCGGACTCGCCGAGACCCCGAGCAAGGGGCCCCGTGAGCTCGACTCCTCGAGCAAACTGCCCACTTCGCCCGAGAGCGAACCTCGGCCCGAGGCCGATCTCTTCCTCGGCGTGACGGGCAAGGAAGCCAATATCCGCGCTCGCCCCGATCCGAACGCCGAGGTCTTAGGCATGGCGCGCATGGGCACGCTGCTGCGCCGGGCGCCGACTCCTTCTGGCACAGTGAAATGTCCCGGAGGTTGGTACGCGGTGGCGCCACGCGGCTTTGCTTGCGCTGGCGCGTCGACGACCCTCGACCTCGACCACCCGGTCTTGCAGCTCGCGTCCTTAGAAGCCGACCGCTCGGAGCCTTTGCCCTATCGATACGGGCGCACGCGGGCGGCAGCTCCGCCTTTTTACACGAAGGTGCCGAGCCCTGAGGAACAGAGGGCGACAGAAGGGGCCACTTGGGGGGGCTCGAAACAGCTCGCGCGGCTGTGGGGAGACGATCCATTGGGCGCGCCGCCCCCGGCTCTCTTGGGGGGACAAACGATCCCCGGGCGACCGGCGGACAAGGTGGCGACGGGCTTCGGTCTGTCGCGGAGCGCCTTCGCGTTCCTCGACCTGTTTGAGAGTGAAGGTCGCCGCTTTGGTCTCACGACCGACTTTTCCGTCATTCCCCTCGACCGCGTCGAGCCGGTCGAGCCCTCGAGCTTCCGCGGGGTGGTCCTGACCGAAGAGGACACGCTCCCGCTCGCATTCGTGCGGAGCAGAAGCGTCTGGGTCTATCGACAGGACGAAAAGACAAAGGCGCTGGCTCCTCTGCGCATGGCCAAATTCCGCGAAGCGTTCCACCTCGAAGAGGAGGCTGAGACGATCGGCGGAGCTCGATTTTTCCGCACGAAGACCGGGGAGCTGCTCCGCGAGCAAAATGAGCTGATCGTCCTTCGAAATCCCGAGAAGATGCCCAAGTGGGCCTCAGGCTCGGCTCCCTGGCTCAGCGTATCGCTCCTTCGACAAACCCTCGTGGCGTTCCGCGGAGATCAGCCGGTATTTGCCACGCTCGTCTCCACGGGGGTCGGCGGCGCGGCGGATCCGTCCGAAACTCAAGCGACGGTCCAGGGCGTGTTCCGCATTCATACTAAACACATCACAAGGACGATGGCGGGTCCCGAAGCTGACGACCCCTACGACCTTCGCGACGTGCCTTACGTCCAATATTTCCACGAAGGGTACGCCTTGCACGCAGCGTTTTGGCATGACGGCTTTGGGCAACCGAAGAGCCACGGGTGCATCAATCTGTCTCCGAGTGACGCGCGCCACCTCTTCCACGTCACCGAACCCTTGGTCCCGTCCGGCTGGCATAGCGCTCTCTCTCGGCGCGGGACCATCATTTGGATTCACCCCTGACAGCCCCCGAGGCGCGCGCCTTGGCTTCGGAGCGACTTCCGGTCTGACGTAACTCAGGCCTGGGGCGTGTCTGACGACGGGAGCGGGGCGGGCGGAGTGTCCTCTGGCTCTTCCGAGGTAGGCGCGGGAGCAGACTCCTGGCTCGTCTCGGGTTCCTTCTCCGTCGCAGGGCGTGGCGAGACGGCCTCGAGCGCGAGCGGAACCCGGTCTGCGTCGGGCGAGCGCGGGTGCTCGTAGACCGGCGTCTTGTCGGGAGCTTGAGGGGCCGGCGGAGCGCACGCGACGGCGAGCCCAGCCAAGACGGACCAAAGCGTGAAGTGGGCAATGAAACTCCGCATAGGCCCAAGGACATTACCTTGAAGGGGCCCCTTTCGGCGAGGGGCAGCGGCGAAGACGCGGCTTTTTGCTGGGCTTCGGGCTGGCGAGCGGTGCCTTTGGGAATATAGTGCGCCCCCGTGCGATACTCAGCGGTCTTTCAATGCTTCAGCGGATGCCCCGGCCAGTGGGCGGTGACCGAGCTCATGTACACGTGTCCAACGTGCGGCGGCCTGCTCGAGGTCGTGCATGACATGGACGCGCTCAAGGATAAGAGCGGCCCTGCTTGGACGAAGCTGTTCGACGAGCGCTACCGTGTGAACCAGTGGCCCTACGGCTCCGGCGTCTGGGGCAAGCGCGAGTGGGTGATGCCCTGCGTCTCAGATGATGAAATCGTGAGCATGTACGAGGGCGGCACGAACCTTTTTTGGGCGGACCGCTACGGCAAACAGCTGGGTTTGAACGATCTGTGGGTGAAGCTCTGCGGAAACAGCCATAGCGGCTCTTTCAAGGACTTGGGCATGACGGTGCTGGTCTCCGTCGTCCGCAAGGCGATCCGTGAGGGCAAGAAGATCAAGGCCGTCGCTTGCGCCTCGACGGGGGACACCTCGGCCGCTCTGGCAGCTTTCGGGGCTGCGGCGAACCTGCCCGTGGTCGTTCTTCTCCCGCGCGGCAAGATTTCTACGGCGCAGTTGGTCCAGCCGATCGCTCACGGAGCGATGGTGCTCGGGCTCGATACTGACTTTGACGGTTGCATGGAAATCGTAAAGCGGCTGGCAGAGGAAGGGCTCGTCTACCTCGCCAACTCGATGAACCCCCTGCGCCTCGAAGGGCAGAAGACCGTGGGAATCGAGGTTGTTCAGCAGTTTGGCTGGGAGGTCCCCGATTGGGTCATCCTCCCGTCCGGAAACCTGGGCAACGCTTCGGCCCTCTATGCCGGCTTCAAGATGATGAAGGAGCTGGGCGTGATCGATCGGTATCCGCGGCTCGTCGTCGCTCAGGCCGAGAACGCGAACCCCCTCTATCGTGCCTTTGTCGCAGGTCAGAAGGAGGTCACGCCGATCGTGGCCAAGCCGACCCAGGCCACCGCGATCCAAATCGGCAACCCGGTTTCAGCTCCGCGGGCGCTCCGTGCCCTCGAGGCCATGAATGGACTGGTCGAGCAGGCGAGCGAGCAAGAACTCGCCGACGCTGCCGCTCGCGCCGACGCCACAGGCATGTACACCTGTCCCCATACAGCCGTGGGACTCGCGGTCTTGGAGAAGCTCCGAGCGAAGGGGACGATCCAAGAGGGGGATAAGGTGGTCTGCATCTCGACGGCCAACGGTCTCAAGTTCACCGAGTTCAAGGTGCGCTACCACGAAGGGCAGATCGAAGGCGTGAACTCGAACCTAAAAAACCCGGCCGTCCTGCTCCCCGCGGACTTCGGTCAGGTGGTCGACGCCATCTATAAGCGCTTCCCCTCCTGAGGGGATCGGCTCGCTCTCCTCTCGAACGAGAGCGTCCCAGCAAAAAAGCCTCGCCCATCCGAGAGAGGGCGAGGCTTGCAGCATTGTGGAGAGGTTTTCGGCTCAGAAAGCCATCCGCGCCACGGCGCCGCCCCCGAGCGGTCCGCCGTAGGGGGCAACCACGACCCGACCCGGAGCGCGCCGAGCGGCCTTGGCGGCCGGAACTTCGTCGTCTTTGGCGGTCAAGAGGACCACGCCGGTGATGCCGAGCGTGAGCGCGACGCCGAAGGACATGTCCGAGATGAGCGCGTTGCGCTCTACTTCGTCCGCGAGCTCCGCCGTCGGGCCTTTGTCGTATTTGCTCTTGGCGTCGAGGGCGAGGATGCCGAACACGGTCCCGCTGATGAGTCCGGCGGCGCCGATGCCGAGGGTGACGTAAGCGGGGACCATGCTCCGCTCTTTCTTCGGGGCGGGCTCTTGGCCGAGCGCCGCCGCGTCGGTCGTCGGTACCGCGACCTGCTTCTGCAGCTCGATCGGGGCGCGCACATGGCTGCCGGCGACGGCGTCGATTTCGACGAGGGATACCTCATAACCGGAGGCGCGGAGCTCGAGCCGATGGGTCCCGGCGGGAAGCTCGATTTCGACCGGGGTCTTTCCAGCGATGAGCGCGCCGTCGACGTAAACCTCAGCGCCCGCTGGGGTGCTTTCGATGAGGACCGTGGCTGGCAGAGTCGCCTTGAGCTCACTGGCTC
Organism: Sorangiineae bacterium NIC37A_2; assembly: GCA_002085155.1. GTDB lineage: Bacteria > Myxococcota_A > Polyangia > Polyangiales > Polyangiaceae > NIC37A-2. The sequence goes on along the minus strand of NASX01000069.1, from coordinate 10,154 downwards.
GCTTCTTCGCAGTCTCGACCGCCTCTTCGCCCACGTGGATAGCAGCCGGGTTCGTCAAGAAGAGCTCATAGGCTCGAACGACTTCTTTGGCCGGCTTGTTCGCCTTGTCCATCGAAGCGGCGATCCAATACTCCGCGTGAGGGGAGGGGATCTTCTCGTGGGCGATGCGGAACTCGGACTCCGCCTTGATGTAGTCGGCATCGGCGTAGGCCTGTGCGCCGGCTTCGAAAGCAGATTTCGCGAGCTCGATATCTTCAGCGCTCGGTGACGCGGGCGCGACCGGGGTCACGGTCCTTGCCGTGTCGCCCTCTGACGCTGTGGCCTTCGGCTCTTCTCCGCTCCGCTGAGACTCCCCCGAGGTAACCGTTTGGGGGGCGCCTGTGGAGGTGGTTTCCGCACAGAGGTCACCCAAGAAAAGCGTCGTCACGAGTCCGACGGCCGAGAGAGACGGCCAAGCGGCCTTCCAGAGTTTTCGTTCTTTCATGTGTGCATGCTCCAGACCCCGGCTGTCGGGTCGCGCAAGTTCCTCGAAGGCTAGAGTCGATCACTCGGAAAACAAGCCTAACTCCGCTATGATCCTTCCGAAAGCGGGGATCTTCACGAGCCCGCCCACTGCTTGCCATGGAAGTGTCACAGAAGGAAGGGTCGACCCGGCCGCGTCGCTCGAGACCTGCGCCGAGTCCTGACCCGCTCGACTCGGGGTTTCCGGCGTTCGCTGACCGGTACGATCTCGAGATCCAACGCTTCATTGGTAAGAGCGCACCCCTCGCGACCCTCTCCGCACAACTCCAGGCCGCGCGGCGCGCAGGAGACCCCACGCGCATCGCCGACGTCCTGGAGCGACTTGCTCATCACCTCACGAAGCTTGGCATCGAACCGGGCCTCGCGGCGACGGCGCTCGAAGAGGCGCGAGCCGTGGGCAAACGCGACATCCTCCCGATGCTCATTGATGCTTGGCACCGGGCCGGAGATGCGGAGCGGGCGCTCGAGTACTTTGGCGCCTGGGTCGCTGAGTTCGAAGGCGGAGTGAGTGAAGAGTTTGTTCGGGACGCGCTGGCGTTCTTGATGAGAGGAGCTGACCTCGCGGCGCACCTCGGCGATCCACAACAGGCCCGTCGCGCGCTCACGCTCGCTGACGATTTGGCCCTGCGCCAGCCGACGCTCCGAGCAGAGATCCAGCGCAAGCTGGGCGCGATCGGCTTTTGGACGGGCGATCTCGACGTCGGAGCCAGCGCGTACCTTTTGGCCGCGGAGCTCGGAGAGCTCGCTGGCTCCGGCGAGGCGCCGCTCGAAGATGCTCGGCGCGCTTTTGAGCTCACTCCGAGCCGGCGTGATGTTGCCGAGAACGTCGCGCGAAGGTTCAGCACGCGCGGTCGCATGGCGGCCGCCGATGCGGTTCGACGGCTCTCAGTGAAACACGGCGGCGCGGCCGATCGCGCGACTTACCATGGGCGGCGCTTTCAAGCAGCGCTCCGCGCGAAGAATTGGGGAGAGGCGCTCGGCGCGGCGCTCGAAGCGGGTCTCGATATTGAGCTCGACCTCGAACGGACGCGCGAGGTGCTCGCACAGCCTCCTTTGGTCCCGACCGACTTTGAGAGTTTTCTGCTCGCACTTGCGCAAGGCGTGTGGCTTCCGGAGACGGAGCCCTTCGCCCAGTGGCTGCTCGGCTTGATGGAGGCGCACGCTTGCCTCTGGGGTGAAGCGGAGGCTCATGGCCTTCGCTCCCGGGCGATTCAGCTGCTCGCCCTCGACCGACCGACGTCGGTGACTCCTCCAATCTCCGAGCCGCGAGCTCGCGCTCTCAGACAGCGTCTCGCCGAGGATATCTCCCCAGAGGAGGCTACGCGCCTGCGCGATGAGATTGCGCGGAGTGAGCTGCAGCGAAGGAATTTCGAGGCGGCCTTTGAGGTGCTCGAACCGAACCTTGAAAAGGACTGTCCGGGCGCCCTCCAAGCCGCCATCGATTTGTTCATCGTGAGTCGTGTGGGGGAACGCGGGCGGGTGCGTGCTCTCTCTCGCTTGGCTCGGACGCTACCAGCCTCGGCGCGCACGGAGGTGCTCGCGGTCGCGTCATTGACCGCCGTGCTCTCGGGGGAGGGTCCTCTTGCCTATCGTTTGGCCGAGCAGGCTCTCACAGGCGATCCTGGCTCAGAGCGGGCTGTCGTCGCTATGTCTGAGGTCGCGACGACCTACCCCGCATTGGTCCCCGCGCGCTTCATTGAGGCGACCTTGGCGGAAGCTGTCACGACCGCCGAAAAGTGCTTGATCCTTTCGCGTGCGGCCGAGGAGCGGGGAGCGCTGATGCTCTCGCTCACTTGGGCTGAGCAGGCGCGCAACCTTCGTCCCGCGGATCCCGAAGCACATCGGGTCGTCTTGGGACTGGCCCAACGCGCCGAGGATGCAGCGCGGCTGGCCGACGCGATTCAGACGGTCGCTCGTGCCTTCGTCCCGCACGACCGGATCGCCGATGCCATTGAGTCGGCGCTCATCGCTCTATCGGAGCTCGACGAAGAGCGAGCTATTGGTACTGGAGAAGAGGTTCTCTCCCATTCAGGACACATCGAAGCCCTGCGCAGCGCGGTGATCCATGTCGCCGAGAAAGCGCACGCGCCCCTTCTGCTCGCTCGGGCGCTCGACCTCTCGCTCGCGAGCCGCGTTGCCGGCGACGTAGGCCTGCTCCTCTCAAAGCTGGCTCGCGCTCGCGCAGAAGCGGGCGATCTGGCTGCGGGGCTCCGCGCATGGTTCCGTTACATCGCCGAGCACGGCGGAGACCCGGAGCTTCCGGAATTCCTCGCGGCGAGCGGTGCGGTCGACGACAGCCAAGCTGATGCGGAGTTGTATCGAACGGAGGTGGAGGTGCTCATCCGCCGTCGGAAGGGCGAGCTCAAAGCCGAGGAGCTCTTCCGCCTTGCGGTACTGCGCTGGGATTTGGCGAAGGATACCGACGGAGCGTTCGAAGCGCTCCTGTCTGCCGCCCGACTCGTGCGCGACGACGGCTACGGGCTCATGTTCCACTATCTCCTCCGCTTGGCGGGCGCCACGACCGCCGCTGAGCTCCTCGAAGCACGAGCTGCCTTAGAGGACGACGCCGAACGTGCGGGGACATTGCTTGGGCTCGCGAGTCGGGGGCGCCTGCTCTCGGGCGAACGGGCGCGGGCGTTCCAGCTCGCGCAAAAGGCGCTGCAGCGGAACTCCCATCAGCCGGAGCTCTTGCTGCTCGCGGAGCGCACTCTGGCTACCGGAGAGCTGGATCGATTGGAGGCTCTCTATGACCACGTGGCGGACAACGCCTATGGCCGCTTCGGCGAGCGAGCGGTTCGTTATCGTGCGGCGCGACTTCTCGAGCGACGAGGCGGGATCGAACGCGCGTTCCGTCACGCGCAACAAGCCTTTGAAGCGGCCCCCGATGAAGGTGTCACGTTCATCCTCTTCTCGCGGATGGCGAGCGCGCTCGGAAAGTCGGAGCTGATCCCGGATGTGATCGATGCTTCGCTCAGCCGCGTGCGAGATGCGCGCACCCGAGAGCGCCTGAAGAGGAGGCGCGACGCGCTCCGCGCAAACGGTCAAAAACCAGGACTCGGGCAGGCTGAGGTTTTGTTCCGGGCGATGGCGCTGTCTTACACGCCTGAACTCGGTCAGGACCTCGAGAAGGTTCTCTCTGCGCTCCTCAGTCAGGAGGAGTCTCGTGAGCAGGCGCTCGAATGGACGAAAGAAAAGGCCCCCGAACTGCTCATCGCGCTGAGCGGCCCTGACCGAACTCGCGCCGCGATCCACCTCACACGGATCGCACTTCAGCACTTTCCGGACGATGAGTTTGCGTTCTTCTGCTTGGGCCGCGCCGTTTCGGGGAGCCTCCAGGAGGCGGAGTATGAGTCTCTGCTCGAGTTCAAGGATCGTCTGGGGACGCACAAGCAAGAGCTGCTCGAGCTCTGGGGACGGATCAAATCCATGAGTGACTCCGGTGAGCTCTTGGGTAGTCCGCTTGCGATCGTGCTCGCCGAGAGCATGGCCATCGCTGAGTTATCCTCGGAAGCCGCCGAAGTCCTCGTTCACGCCGCGTCCGATACTCCCGATGACGTGCGTGTGAGCCAGCGCGCGCGGGAGCTCGCCGAACAATCTGGGCGCTTGGACCTAGTTCCCGCGATTGAAGGGCTCTTGCCGGCTCCGCTTTGGGTCCGATCGATCTTGGACCGAATCGACAGCCTCCCGGATGAAGAAGCCGTGAACGCTCTCGTCGAGGTGGATCTCTCCACGGCTCCTCCCGAGCTCAGGGCAGAGGCCCTTGAAGCGCTCGCGCGCCGGGAAGAGAGGCTCTCGAGGTTTGCGGACGCCCGCGACACTTGGCAAGAGCTCCTGGAGCTCGACCCGAAGAACCTCGCAGCGCTCATGGGGCTCGAACGAGCAGCGGATCGCGACGATGACCACGAGGCCCTCCTCGAGATTCTGACGCGCCGAGCTCAGCTGGCGTCGGATCCTGACGCGGAACGGACGATTCACTTGCGCCGCGCGGCGGTCCTCGAGACGCACCTGGGACGGCCCCTCGAAGCGCGCCAGCTCCTCGAAGAGCTGCTCGAGCGACAAGGCGACACCTGGTCGGTGCTTCGACTCTTGGCCGACTCCTTCGAGCGCACCAGTGAACATGCGCGAGCGGCGGAGCTTTGGTCGAGGGCGCAGGCGGTGGCTGTCGACGTGGAAGCGGCGGCCGATGCGTGTTTTCGGGCGGCCCGCGCCTATTTTGAGGCTGGCGATCTATGGCGCGCCCAGGACTCCCTTCGTTATGTCGATATGGGGAGGGTAGATTGCGTCGAGCTGGGCTTGAAGGTGCATCGCGCACTTGGCGATCAGGCAGCGGTGATGGATGCGCTTACGGTCGCGGCGCGCATGAAGCGCGACGATCGTGAGTTCGTTACCAAGGCGCTCCTCGAGGCCGCCGAGATCGCGATGAAACTCGACGCTCCGGATGTGGCGGAAGGACACGCGCGGGACGCGATTCGTCTCGGCACGGACTCTCCGGAGGCTCGCCTCCTCTTGGCTCAGCTGATCGCCCGCAGAGCTCGGCCGCTGGAGAAAGCCGACGCGGAGGAGATCGCTTCTTTGCTTCCGGGGACCGAATCACTCCGTGGCGCGCAGCAGCGAGAGGTTCGTGCTTACCTGCTCGCCATCGTCGACGAGCGTCTGCGGGGAGGCGAGGCCTGCCGAGCGGATTTGCGAGCAGCGATCGCGTCCCAAGGGCCCCGTCCCCTCCTCGCCGCGGCACTTGCGCGTCGCTTAGACGACGATCCGGAGGAGGCTTTGAAGCTCTACGAGTCGGCGATGGGCGGGGAGTTTGCGGGGCTCATGAGTCGTTCCGACGTGGTCGTCGAGGCGGCTTCGCTCGCCCGCGACACCGGGCAGTTCGCTCGCGCTCAGGCTTTTCTCTCGGCGATTGCGGATTCGGAGCTGCCGCGAGGCAAGGTGGAGGAGATGCTCGAAGGGATCCGCGCTTCGCGCTCGCGCGCCGAGGAGTTCGATTCGAAGAATTGGCGCGCCTGGGCCCAGGCGCCGCGAGGGGTGTCAGACGAAGCTCGAGCTCGGGCGCTCAAAGAAGCGCGCGAAGCGGAGAATCTGGCGCGCAGTCAGGCGGCCCGCGAGGAGCGGGTGTTCTCGCCTCCTTCGGAGCCGAGCCCCAGCGAGGCAGGGAGCAGAGAGCCGTCCCATCACCCGACCTCGGACGCGAGCGCGCTCGAAATTGCAGAAGAGGCGGAGCTCGTGCGGGCCTTCGAGGAGGGGGACATCGAGGCGGGCCAGTCCCTCTTCGACATCTACATGAGCGACCGCGCCCGCAGTCGGGACGCTGTGCTCGTCGCGATGCACCTCGTCGATAAGGCCCCTTGGGATCCTGACGCGCTGAGTTGCCTCGCGACGGCGGCGAGTCGAGATGGGAGCGAAGCGGTAGCGCTCGCTTGTCGCCACTTGCTCGCTGCTTTCGGTGAGGGAGAGCCGGTTCAGCCAGTGGACCTCGCGCTCCTTGTCGGGCAGCCCGACGCGGCCAGCGCCGTGATCTTCCGGGGGGCGATGACTCCGTCGGCGGAGGCGCTCCGCATCGTTTGGGAGCATGCTGGAGGCCTGTTCCGCCGTGACCTCGCCGACTATGAGGTCGATCCTGCGGCCCGCGTGTCCCCTTCTGAGCCGGGACCGCTCCCAGAGGCGTACCGGGGGGCGAGCCGCGTGCTGGGCGTGCGCTCGCCGCTTTATGCGCGTCCAGATGGGGAGGACATTGCGATCTCCGTCCTTGTGACGATACCGCCGTCGATCCTCGTCGACGGTGCCGTTGACGCTGTGAGCGACGAGTTCCGCTTCCACCTCGGGGCGATGCTCATGGCCACCGCTCCCGAGTTCGTCCTGTTGCTCGGGAGTCAGCCGGAAGAGGCGAAACTCCTCCTCGATGCCATCTGTCAGGCCTTTGGTCCGAGTGAGCGGAGCTCCACACAAGACCCAAAGGTGGTGGAGCTATCGGCTCGTCTCTGGGAGCTGATCCCAGCCCGCGCCCAGCGTCGTCTCAACCAGCTTTGCGCGGATCCGAACGCCATGAACCTGGATCTGGCCTTCGCCAACGCGACCATCGTGCTTCGGCGCGCGGGGCTCCTCGTGAGCGGCGACATTCGCACGGCGATTTCAGAGGTTTGTGCCGCCCACCAGCTGGAGAGCCCGACGAACTGGGAGGAGCTTGCCGAGGTGGCGCGCGCGTTGCCGGAGGTCGTTGACCTCTTGTTGCTCGCGGTCTCTCTCGAGTACGCGGAGCTGAGGTTCCGTCCGGTTCCGGGGATCTGAGGCCGACACGGGAAGGAGCAGTGTGACAAGGATGTCAGTCCAAAAGGCCTCCCGCGCGCGCAGGGCTCGGGCGATTGGAGTCTGGCATATCCGTTGCTACGAACGGAGCGTGACTCCTCTGCAGAGGCTCCAGCGATGTGCCCAAAGGGCAGGAGTTCTCGCGGCTTTGCTTCTGATTCCGGATTGCGCCGCCCCCGAGCGTGACAGCGGGCTCGCCAACCTGGAGCCGCTCTGCCGGGCAAACCGCGACTGTCCATCGGACGCCGAGTGTGTTCGCAGTCGCTGCGTGAGTCGGCAGACCGAGTCGGTCCCCCTGCTGGTCGAGGTCATTGCGCCCGCGGGGACCCCGGGGCTCGCCGGTGTCGCGATCGCTCAAGAGGTCCAGTTCGCGAGTCGGGAGTTCGACATCCATCTCGGCTACTCGAGTGCCGCCGTGGTGCACCTCAAGAGCGAGCCAGTTGTCGACGATGCATGCTTGGCTCGCCTCTCGTCGCAAGAGCAAAGTGAGGAGGATCCGGTCCCGCCGTCGGCGCGGGTGACTTTTTTCCCGCGGAAACGACAGCTCAGCCTCACCGACGCGGCCCGGGTCGTGACGACGACGACTCCCTCTTTGGACGATGTCTCGCTCTCGATCACGCTGGTTCCGGGCAAGTACGATCTTTATGTCGAGCCCCTTGAGCACGATGGAGAGTGTCTTCGACCCCCCGAGCTCTTTCTGGACCAGGAGGTGACGGCGAGTGATGTGAGTCTGAGCATCCAGCTCGGCGCCCCCCAGCGCTACGATGCTCGGGTTCGCTTTCCCGCTTCGGAGGGCTCTCTCGAAGGTTGGCGATTGGATCTGGTCGATCCCGACTCCGGTCTGGCCCTGTCGAGCGGCGCTGTCCTCTCGGATCCACGCGAGGCCGAAGGAACTCTCGAGTACGACGCCTCCGTCGTCTTTGTCCCGGTCCACTCGGGGACCCCGCGCACGGAGATGGTGCGCCTGACGCCCCCCGAGGGCGTAACGGCCCCGACCCTGCTCGTGGCGCGTGGGGTCACGGAGCTCTTCCAGTCCGATCCGGCGATTGTCGATCAGCTCACCTCCCTGCCGAAGACTGTCACCCTGAGCGGGCGCGTCGTCCTGAAAGGGACCCTGGACGGCGTGGAGGCTGGCTTGACCTTCGTCCTCGAAAGTTTGTCGGGGCTCGCCGAGGGCACCTCGGTCTCCTTCTCACGGGAAGTGCGGACCGGCACGGACGGGACCTTCGAGGCTTCGCTCCTGCCGGGCACCTATCGCGTCGTGACGCAGCCCGCCTCCGATCAACTCGCCCAGTCCGAGGAGAAGTTCTCCGTTTCCGGGGGAACTCCGAGCCAGGCCGGCCGCACCATTGAAATCGCCGAACGCCGCAGCATCCAAGGGCGCCTGTTCGACTTCCGCGGCAATCCCGTCGCGAAGGCGCAGGTCGATCTCGTCCCGGTGCCTACCTTCCATCGCGGCGGTCTCGCGCTCTCGGCCTCGGCGGTTCGTTTCGTTCCGAGCGGCCTCGCTGGGGAGACCGAGTCGGACGGCCGATTCAGGCTCCTCGCAGACCCGGGACGCTTCGATATCGTGGCGCGGAACGTCACCAAAGATGCCGATTTTTCCTGGGCTTTTCGCCTGGGCGTCACGGTCGGAGACGGGGACGTGGTCCTCGGGGATCTAACGGAACGGCCGCCCCTTTTGGTTCACGGGAGCGTGAGCGCCGAGCAGACGGGGCCGCTTCCGTCAGCGCTCATCCGCGCTTATGCCTATGTGAAGGCAGGGGAAGTCAGCACGCCCGACGCGGCGGAGTACGTCCTTTTGGTGGGAGAGACGCGGGCGAACGCCGACGGCGACTATCAGCTTCTCCTCCCGGCCGATCTCGCGGCCACCGACGATTGAGGCGCTCTCAGCTCGGACGAGAGAGCCCGGGCGTGCAGTGACAGAAGATCGGTGAGTGCGCCCATCGGGAGCCTCTCACAATGCACCAGATCAAGTCACAGTGGAAACCATGAGGAATCCCGGGGAAAAGACGTTCCTCTTCCCCTTTGCGCGCTAGTCTGCAAGCAGCAGTCGGGGTAATGTAAGGCGCCGCGTGCGCCTCGTGACCTCAGCCCCCAAGTGTCCCTCTTCTACGGACTCGGAGTCCGCGGAGAGGTATTCTTGCGCGCTGCACGAAGTTTCCAATGCGCTCACCGTCATCTTGGGATGGTTAGAGCTTGCAGAGAACAGTGACTCCCGCGCCGATCTGAAGCGAGCGCTCGAGGTCGCTCGTGAGCATGCTCAGCGTGGTCAGGTGATTGCGCGACGGGCGATCGGTTCGAGCGTTGAGTCCCAGCAGGGTGGCAGGAGCGCTCAATCCATCGGGAGCTTCGCGGCGGTGTCGGTGGAACCGTCGGCGCGCGCGAAGCGCGTGAAGATTGACGTGAAGTCCGGCGCGGGGACGGAGGCGAGTCTCGATGGAGAAGCCGCCGTACTTCAGATCCTGACGAATCTTCTACTCAACGCGATCGCGTTCTCGCCAGACGACGGGATCATCTCCCTCGAGATCCTGCGCCAAGGTGACGCGGTCCGGTTCATTGTCACGGATCAGGGACCTGGCGTGCCGCCTGCGCTGCGCGACAGCTTGTTCACGTCGCGCGCTTCGCTGCGCCCCGGCGGGGCCGGAATTGGCCTGCCCCATTCGCGGGCTCTCGCCTCTGAACACGGAGGAAGTCTTGAGCTGCTTCCATCGAAAGCGGGCGCTTGTTTTGAGCTGACCTGGCCGGTGGTCCGGTCTTCTGCGCCGCAGAGCGCATTCCCGCCTGCGCTTCGAGCGGCCTTGGATGGCGCGCGCATCCTGGTCATCGAGGACGATCCTGCCGTCAGCACCCTCGTCGAAATGAGCCTCGAGGCGCGGGGCGCCGAGCTGATCCTGGCGGGCGGCTACGACCAGCTGCGCTCGATTTTGGCCGGTAAGCCGGTCGTCGATCTCGTTCTCATGGATCTCTCACCGATCATGGACGAGCTGCGCGAGGTGATCACGGAGTTGAGCGTGGTCTGTCCGGAAGCGCCCCTGGTGCTCATGAGCGGTCAGCCCGGACGGATCCCGCCGGATCTCGAGGGCGCGTTCTCGACCTGGATCCGCAAGCCTTTCGACATGGGCCAGCTGACTCAGGTGGTCGCTGAGTCGATCGCTGAGCGAACCACCCCAGCGACTGCCTGAAACGTCGAGGCGCTGCGGCGGGGGGCTCTCCGGGTGCGCGCCGAACGAGGCGCGCCGCATGAGCAGCTCTGCGGGCCTCGTGGCCCCGGGGCGTAGACTGAAACCCGGGGCGCGTCCGTCAATCAGCTGGGGAATTCGGAA
>NASX01000137.1 GCA_002085155.1 Sorangiineae bacterium NIC37A_2 | reverse complement strand
CCGGTCGGCGTGTGGCGGATGTTTTCCAGAATGAGATCGCAGTGGATCTCGTCGGAGCAGAGCACGAGATTGTGGCGCAGGCAGAACTCGCCGATGCGCTCGAGCTCGTCGCGGCGGAAAACGCGGGCGACGGGATTGTGTGGATTGCAGAGGAAAAAGACTTTCGTGCGCGGCGTGACGGACCGCTCCATCGCATCCCAATCGATCTCCCAACGGCGCGCGGAAGCATCGAACGCGAGCGGCACCATGAGCGACTCGCGACCGGAGTTGCGCGGCGCGGTCATGAAGGGTGGATAGACCGGCGTGTTGCAGAGCACTTGTTCACCGGGTTGCGCGAAGGCCTGTGCGGTGATGTTGAGCCCGCAAACGAGTCCCGGCAGCCACACGATCCATGACGGATCGATGGTCCATCCGTAACGCTGTTGGAACGTATCGACGACGGCGGCGATCGTGGAGCGGGTTGGTCGTGCGTAACCGAAGATGCCGTGATCCACGCGGCGATGTAGCGCGTCGATGATGGCCGGCGAGGCGCGAAAATCCATATCGGCCACCCACATTGGGAGGATGTCCTGCCCTTCGTACTTCTGCCATTTCTGGGAGTCGGTACCGAGGCGTTGCGGGACGGTGTCGAAGTCGAAGCTCATGCGAGGCTCGCAGTGAAACAGGGCGGTCGGGGATGAACACCGAATTTTTTTGTTCAACCCCCGCCTGGGTCGCTCAGGAGGCGTGCAATTGAAGAGAAAGATGCTCAAGAACTGTACTTATGATCACACGTTTGAATTGGGGCATCATCAGCACGGGACGGATCGCGTCGGAGTTTGCGGTCGATGTGGCAAAGTCGGAACGCGGTCGGGTCGTCGCCGTCGGCAGTCGTACACAGGAAGCGGCGGAGAAGTTTGCTGCGGCGCACGGCGGCATGCGCGCGCATGGATCTTATGAAGCGTTGTTGGCGGACCCGGACGTGCAGGCGGTGTATATCGCGACGCCGCATCCGCAGCATCTGGAGTGGGCGTTGAAAGCCATCGAAGCGGGCAAAGCGGTGCTCTGCGAAAAACCGCTCGGCATGAATCTCGCCGAAGGCGAACGTATGGTGGCGGCCGCGCGCGCGAAAGGCGTGTTGTTCATGGAAGCCTTCATGTATCGCTGCACGCCGCAGACGGCGAAGGTCGTCGAACTTGTGCGCAACGGCGTGCTCGGCCGCGTGGGCATGGTGCAAGCGGCGTTTGGCTTTTCGCGTCCCTACGATCCCGCGGGCCGGCAATTCGCCAAGACGCTCGGCGGCGGCGGCATCTTGGATGTGGGGTGTTATCCGGCGTCGTTTGCGCGTCTGGTCGCGGGCGCGATCGATGGGAAACCCTTTGCGAACCCCGTGGATTTTCATGGCGTGGGCCAGCTGCATCCGGAAGCGGGAACGGACATGTATGCGGCGGCCGTTGCGAAATTCGACAATGGCATGGTCGGCGTGCTGAGCACCGGCGTGGCGCTGCGTCAGGAGGTCGGCGTGCGCATCTACGGATCGGAAGGCTGGCTGCACGTGCCGTCGCCCTGGCACCCGGCGCGACACGGCGGAGAAACGACGCTGTGGTTGCATCGTCAGACTGCCGCGGTGC
>NASX01000136.1 GCA_002085155.1 Sorangiineae bacterium NIC37A_2 | reverse complement strand
AGAGATACGGCAGCATGCGGTCCAGACGGCCCGCGTCCTCGGCACGAACGTGGTTCGTCTGCCGCAGGTTGCGCTTCCGCTTGGTCGCCTTCTTGGTGAGGATGTGGCTACGGTTGGCGTGGCCGGCCTTGTACTTGCCGGAGGCGGTCTTGCGGAAACGCTTGGCCGCCGCCCGGTTGGTCTTGATCTTGGGCATTGCGAATGTCCTTGATGGGAACTGTCACTGGCAGGGCGGCGGGCGGGCCCGCGCTTTCCATCCTTGCGCCTGTCCGGTCTTAAGCCATTGATCCCGAAGGACCGATGGCGGGTCCTGTGGCTGTTGCCAGCCGCTTCCGGCGAACCGGAAGCCGCGCATTATGCACCCTGGCGCTTTGCCTTGCAAATCAGCGGCTTTCAGCCGCCGGGCGGGTCGCCGCGGGCGCACGAACGCCGGAAGGGCGCCCCGGGGCGCCCTTCCGGCCGTCGCCGGCCCGGGCATGCCGGGCCAGCGCTGCCGCCAAGGCGGCTTACTTCTTCTTCGGGGCGATCATCATGACCATCTGCCGGCCTTCCAGGCGCGGACGCGATTCGATCACGATGTCTTCGCCCAGATCGGCCTCGATCCGCGCGGCCATCTGCCGGCCCAGCTCCTGGTGGCTCATCTCGCGGCCACGGAAGCGGATGTTGACCTTGACCTTGTCGCCATCCTCCAGGAAGCGGCGCATGTTGCGCAGCTTGATCTGGTAGTCGCCCTCGTCCGTCACCGGACGGAACTTGAGCTCCTTGATCTCGACCTGTTTGGTCTTCTTCTTGGCCTCGTTGGCCTTCTTCTGCTGCTCGAACTTGAACTTGCCAAAGTCCATGATCTTGCAGACCGGCGGATCCGCATTGGGCTGGATCTCGACCAGGTCGAGGCCTTCGTCCTCGGCCATGCGCAGGGCTTCGTCGCGCGACAGGACGCCGATCATCTCGCCATCGGACCCGATCACGCGCACGCGCGGGACTCGGATCTCCTGGTTCTTCCGGTTTTGTTTCTCGGGGGTGCTGATTGTTCAGTCTCCGGGGGTGGTTGGACAGCGGGCCAGCGGAGGGGCGGCCCGCCCTTGGTCACGCCAGCAGCTGGGAGCGCAGGAGCTCGGCGAAGGCGGACACGCTCATTGTGCCCAAATCTTCGCCCGAGCGCGTACGCACGGCCACGGCGCCGTTTTCCTTCTCGCGGTCCCCGACCACCAGCAGGTACGGCACCCGCTGCAGCGTGTGCTCGCGGATCTTAAAGCCGATTTTCTCGTTCCGCAAATCAGCCTCGACCCGGAAGCCTTGATTTGCAAGGACTTTCCGGACCTCGGCCACGGCCTCGGCCTGGGCATCGGTAATGTTCATCACCACCGCCTGGACCGGGGCCAGCCAGGCCGGGAACTGGCCGGCATGGTGCTCGATAAGGATACCGATGAAACGTTCCATGGAGCCGACGATCGCGCGGTGCAGCATGACCGGGTGCCGGCGCTGGCTGTGCTCGTCCACGTACTCGGCGCCCAGGCGGCCGGGCATCATGAAGTCCACCTGGACGGTGCCCAGCTGCCAGGTGCGGCCGATGGCGTCCTTGAGGTGGTACTCGATCTTGGGGCCGTAGAAGGCGCC
>NASX01000025.1 GCA_002085155.1 Sorangiineae bacterium NIC37A_2 | reverse complement strand
GAGGGCTCGGGGCGCTCGGAGGGCTCGGAGGGCTCGGAGGGCTCGGAGGGCTCGGAGGGCTCGGAGGGCTCGGAGGGCTCGGAGGGCTCGGGGCGCTCGGACGTGGGGCCGGTGGGCGCAAAGGCTGAGCGATTTGAGGGGTGAGCGACTTCTCGTCGAACCTCGCGGACCCTCGATTCTTAAGATATGACTATGTGATGCCTCTTCCGAAACGAGAGAGGACTTGTTCCCTTTCGCGAGGCGCAACTAGGATGGCCGGCCGATGCCGTCGCCTCGTCTTCCCTCGCTCCCTCGTCACACTCTCCTCACTCTCTGTTTGGGCCTCGGGTGCGCGCTGACTCAGGCGTCCTGTGGCCAGGCTGAGGGAAATGAGGGAGGCGGAGACTCGTCAGGGAGCGGTGGCGCTGGCGATCCCGAAGCAAGCGGAGGCGCAGGGACTGCCAGTGGAGGCGGCGGGGATCCCGGGGGGAGCGGCGGAGGGAGCCAAGGGCCTGCGAGCGGGGACGCGTCGTCGGTTCCTCCTCCGGGCGACGACCGAACGCTCGACGAGCTGACGCAGGAGGAGGCGGCGGCGCTCTGCCTTTCGGACGTGACGGAAGAGATGCTCTATCAGCGCTGCGATGCTCGAGCGATGCTCACGGCACGGGAAGGCGCCGAGGTGGACTATGCTGCGGAGTGTGAGCGACTGCGGGGCGCGTGCATCGCGTCTCGCGACAATGGAACGATCGATCTCGAGTGCCAGGCCTTCGGCCTGCTCACCACTGTGCGCTGCGCGGCTACAGTCGGTGAATACAAGTCCTGCGTCGCTGCGGTCCCGGTTCCAGAGACGGTGCCCGGATGTTCTATGGCCTACTCGGAAGCTCAGGCTTACACCGTCAGTCCCCCGCCGGACATCACCGGCATCCCCGCCTGCGACGCTCTGCGGGCGTGTTATCAGATGTAAGAACAATCGCGCGAGCCAAGGAGGCGCGGCTTTGTGGGCCCGCGCGCGGTTCTCCTTACTTCTCTTCTCCTCACGAGCAGTTGTGGTCCAAAGCGAGGAGCCTGAGCTGGACTGCTCCGCGACCTATTCCTTGCCGAGTGAAGTGCGCTGTCAGCAGCAAACAGGTGCCCGGGAGATAGCCTCAGGAGGCGCTCGCCCATGGGGCGAGCGCCTTCGAGCGCAGAGCGAGTTCATTGGGGCGAGAGGAGCGCCATCGTCAGCTCACTTTGTGGTGAGTGGGTCGTGAGGAGCAAGATCTGGTCGCGGTAGGGGAAAGCTCGGAGGTGTCGCACGGGGAGTGGGAGCTGAAAGGGGAGCTTTGACCAGGTTTTCTTCGCGGGATCGAAGACCTCGACCTCGTCGCTTTCGGTGAGAGCGTCGCCTCGCTTCACCGAACCGCCGAGGAGATAGAGCTTTCCGCCGGCAGGGATCAGATCGCCGGAGAGACGAGCGGCCGGACAGGGCATACTCTCGAACGTCTCCGTCTGGAGGTCGAAGATCTGGCAATCAGGCGCGAGCTCGAAGTTCTCCTTCATGCCCCCGACCATGTAGTACTTGTCGGCGATCTGCGCGCCAGCGAAGGCGCGCCGCGGACCGGGCAATGTCACCTCCAAGGTCTCGAAGGTCGCGCTCGAGGGAGCGCGGCGCCAGATCGAGCGATCGTGCTCGAAAGCGTTCTTGCGACTCGGGTCGTAGTTCAGGCCGCCGAGCACGAACAAACCGCGTTCGTTCTGAGCTACGCCGAACTGGGTCCGCCCGCGCGGGAACGCGCCATCCTCTGACCACCGGCCCTCTTCTGCGTAGAAGCGAAACACCTCGGGGTGGGAGACGGCCTGGCTCTCCGGGCTCGTGAGGGGTTCGTGTCCGAAGCCCCCGAGCGCAAGCCCGCCTCCTTCTGTCGCGATCGTCTGCATGCTCTGGCGGCGGTAGGGGAAAGGCGCGGCTTCCGTAAAGGTCAGCGTAGCGAGATCGAAGGACCAACCTTCACTCGTGAAGTGTTCGCGCTCGAAGTCGTGTTGTTCCAGGCTTCGGTTCCCGCCGAAGAGATAAACTTCCTCGCCGCTCACGAAGTATCCTTGGCGGTTCTTCGCGCTCATCGGTGACTCGACGGTGAGCTGACCGTAGGAGAGGCCGCTGAGCGGAATCTTCTCGATGACCCGTGTCCGGCCGCGGGTGTGCATGCCGCCGATCCCTCCCAGGGCGACGAGCTCTCCGCCCTGGGGAACGAGCTGGTGGAAGAATCGACCGTAGGCGAGCGTACGTACTCGGATCCACTCTTTGTCTCCCGGACGATAGGAATAAAGGATTCCTTCACGGCCGGAGGCGTACACGCGATCACCGAGGCTAGAGGCGGCGATTCCGAAGGCGTCGCCAGGAAAGTCCGGGGCGCTGGACCATTGTCCCGAGCGCGCATCGTAAACGTCCGTCTTGGCGGTCGGTCGCCCCTCTTCGGACATACCGCCGACGACCACGAGGTTCTGTCCTACTCCTGCGACGGCGAGGGCGCGCCTTTGGAAAGGAGCCGGGAGCGCCTTCCAGGTCGGCGTCTTTGAGGAGAGGTCAAGCAGCGCGAGCTCGGAAGTGAAGACGCCGCTGTCCGGGCGACCCGAGAGGCTCCAACCACCCGTGACGTATACGGTACTGCCAATGAGGGCGGCGGCGTGGGACGAACGAGGCGCGGGAAGGTCTGGCAGCTCGCGCCAAGTCTTTTTGTCCAGGTCGAGACAGAGGGCCCGGGCCCTCGACTTCATGATCGTCGCCTCTGACGCTGCGTTCTCCGCGTGGCTCCCCCCGAAAGAGCAGAGCTCACGACCAAAAAGGACGCTCGCGAGGCCCTGGAGGCCCTCGGGCAGCTCCGCGATTTTCTGCCAGCCCGCCTCGCCGCTGCGATACTCGAGGACCGCCTTCGACTGTCCTTCGCGAGAGTAGGCGTGGGGAGTTCCCGAGTAGCCGCCGACCACGTAGAGCGCGTCACTCGCGGCGGCGGCGCCGAAGCTCGTCACCGCGACGGGCAAGGGAGGCAAGAGCGCCCCCGACGTGCGCACTTTGTCAGCGACGAGCACTCGGGGTTCAGACTTTGCGCTTTCGTCGTGAACGACCGAAGTCTGCTCCGGCTCCGAGGCAGCCTTCGGGGCGGGGCTCGAGGCAGGAGGGGGCGTTTGTGCCGAACACGCAGCGAGCAGCAATGCGGCGTAGCCGAGGAGCGGAGAGGAGAGGGAGGGGAAGCGTTTCATCAGATTTCCTTGGGGCATGAGGATCAGTTCTCGACCGAGACAGGGAGGAAGGAGATTTCGAAGACGCCGCTCGCGTAGCGCCAAATGCGGAGCTTTCCATAGGTTCCGGTGGCGGTGCGGATGACGAACGTTTGCGCCTTGGGGGTGAGCGCGCCGAGGCCTTGGTAGTCGTACCAGTCTTGGAGCACGGAGTTCTTGGTTCCTTCGACGGAACCGGGAGCTCCGTCCGCGGGAAGAACCTCGTCGGCTACAAAACCATCGGGACTCACGCTCATGAGTTCTTCGTAAGGAAGACCGGAGTCGTCGAGCTTGGCTCCTCCTTGGCCAGGCCCGCTTGTCCCGCTGTTCGTGAAGAGGTTGTAGCGGAGGAAAGCAAGATCCCAGGCGAGGCTTGCGCTCTCTGCGTCCGGTGGGAGCACGCCGTGCTCGAGGGACACGTAGGTCATGAGCTCGTAGCTCGTTGCGTCGACCGAGTATCGAACCAGGTCGCCGGGCTCGTCGCCAGGCCGGTCGTCGTCCGACGGCTCTTCGTCGATCGGCTCCTCAGCGGGTGGCTCTTCGTCGGGCGGCTGCTCTTCGGCCGGAGGCTCATCGTCCGGCGTATTCCCTTCCGGCGCGTCGCCTTCCGGCGGTCCTTCCTCGTCGTCAGGCGATTCGTCCGCCGGCTCGTCGGGACTGTCGAGGCGAGCCCAGCGAAATGTCACGATCCCCGACGTGCCCACGTCGTCGTAGTAATCTTCGAGGGTAAGCTTGAAGTAGCGGCGCTCCGTCGAGCGAACAATGTAGACGTAGCCGCGCGAGGTCAGCGTGTGGTGAGCGAGAGCGTAGTCGTACCAGTCGTCGAGCCCGTCGTTGAAGACGCTGTCGAACACGTCCCCCTCGTCCTCGGCGTCCTCAGTGTCGACGCGAAACTGGGCGCCCTCCGGAACAGCGACGACCTCTTCGAACTGGGCGTCCGTAAGTTTCAGCGAGCGGACGCCTCCTTTTCCCGTAACCCCTCCGTTTGACAGCACGTAGAACCGACGAAACTGAAGGTCCCAGGCGGAGTCATCCGCGCTGCCTGTGTCGAGATCGAGCCGTTGCCAGGCCTCCGTATCGGTGGCGTCGACGCGGGTCCGGACGGATCCGTCCTCAAGCACTTCGTGCTCGAAGTTGCCGCTTTTTCTTGGGAGCGCGGGGCCTTGAACCGGGCCACCGTTCGCCCCGCCGCCCGCGCTTTCGGTTCCGTTGTTGGTGGCGACGAGCCGTTCGGCGCAGCTCGCGGACAGCATGGAGAAGAGGAGAGGGGCAAGGAGAGAGCGCATGGGAGGTTCCTTGGGAAGGGGTCAGTAGCTGCCTCGGAGGCCGACGTAGAACTGGCGGGGCAAAAGGGCGGCGTATGCGTCTCCCGCCTCGGCGACGTTGTTCACACCGGCGAACAGCTCAAACTCGTCGCTGAACGCGCGGCTCATGCGGAGATCAATCTGGAGCAATGGCTCTGCGGTGATGGTGTGAGTGCTTCCGTCCGCGAGCTCTTCGTAAAACTTCCGCTCGAGGGACAAGGTGGCGCGCCCGCTCAGGTCGAGCTCGATGCCAGGGACAACGACGGACGAGCGGGCGAAGAAGCGATGGAGAGGGCGACCTGTGAGAGGACGCTCGAGCTCGCTATTCCAGGTCTCGGTCAACGTGTAGCCGACGCTGCTACGAAAGAACGAGCTCGGAGCCCAATTCACTTGGGACTCGATGCCCTGGGTGCGCGCGTTTGCGGCGTTTTGGTAGGAGAAGAGCGTCCCCGAGTCCGAGGACGTCCCCGCCAGCTCGGTTGTGATCATATCGGAGAGGTCGTTTCGGAAGAGGGTCACCGAAGCGAGCCAGTCGCGGTGCGGTCGGTATTCCATTCCGAGATCGACGCTGTGGGAGGATTCCGCGCGAAGGTCTGGATTCCCGGAGACGACGTAGCCCACAGCTGCGTTCTCGAAGCGAAGCAAGAGCTCCTGGAACGAAGGGGCGCGAAAACCTCGCCCATAGCCGGCACGCACGGTGAGAAAGTCCCAGGGGTCCCACTTGAACGCGAGCTTGGGGGAGAGCTGGGAGCCGAACTGCGAATCGATGTCGGCGCGAGCGCCGAGCACGACGGCGATGAGCTCTCGGTCTTCGGCGTACAAAGCGACGCGATGCTCCGCAAAGGCAGAGTAGCGGGTGCGCGTGCCGCGGCTGCGGAGACGCTGGGAATCGAGGATTTGCCCAAGAATTTCGCCGCCGACTGTGGTGCGGTGGCTCCGGTCCCAGGTCGAGCTGACGACCGTGTGCAGGAGGCCCTGGTGTTCGCGGTTGTCTTGATAACTGTCGAGGGCGACGCTCCCTCTTTGATCGGTGAGGTACTGTTCCCGAAACTGGGAGTACGAAGCACCGCTCTGCAGGCTGAGCGTCTGAGAGCGCTTGTCGTAGGAGGCCCTGAGCGTCGCCTGCTCTTGGAGCTGGGTTCGATCGAAGATGGCGCGCCCCGCTCCTTCGTCGACACCGTCGAGTCGGGTGCGCGAATAGTCGGCGCTCAGTCGGACGCGTCCTTGGTTCACGCGGCCCACCGTGAGTGTTGCGCCGGCGGTGTCGAGGCGGAGCCCGCTTCCCGTGGTCGCGGTCGAGTCTGGATCGCGCCGAAAGGGGGCGCGGCGCTGGTGCCCCGCGCTGAGCGAAATGCCGAGAGCTTCCGCCGGGCGTCCGGAAACGCGGCCGGAGAAAGCGAGCGCATCCTGGGTGAAAATCCGCCCTTCCGCCTCGGCTTCGAGCTCGTGGTGACTCTCGCGAGTGATGAGATTGACCACACCTCCGATCGCGTCAGACCCATAAAGAGCTGATGACGGGCCGCGTACGATCTCGACGCGCTCCACCGCCTCCAAGGAATAGCGACCGAGATCGACAGCCCCGCCGACTCGTCCAGGGACTCTCTGGCCATCGACGAGGATCAGCGTGTATTCAGGATCGAGACCGCGAAACCAGAGCTCACTGCCGCGGAAGGTGCGCTCGATCTGGAGCCCGGGTTGCGCCTCGAGAACACCATCGAGGGTGGTCGCGCCGGTTTGGCGCATCTCGGCGCTCCCGATGACCTGTGTCGCCATGACGCTCGACTTGCGCGATTCGTGAGTCCGGGATCCGGTGACCACGACGTCGACCGCGGGAGGTTCTGAGGCGCTCGCGTCGCCCTCTGCTGGGAGAGACGGAGCGTCAAGGGGAACGCTGGGAGAGGGCGCGTCGTCCGCGCCTTCTGACGAGGAGCCGTCTCGTCCGGCAGAAGCCTCCATGGTCGCTTCTGGCCCGGCCGCCGCCGGAGCAGATCCTGCGTACAGCAGGAGCGAGTTCGCGAGGACAAGGGGCAAGCTGCGCATGGGATGAGGCCCCGCTGAAATACCTAGGGTGATTCTAATTGCAATAGGTAATGAAAGGCATTATCAAAAAAGAGCAAACGGCAACGACAACGAGCACAAACCTTGCGAAGGAAAATCATGAAAACACTTGCACTTTCCAACCGTCACCTCGCGCTGATGACGAGCGTTCTCTCGTTGATAATGACAGGCGCTTGCGATAATGCTGGGGCCGATGCTGGAGGGGACGACACGAGTGAAGCCTCTGGCGGAAACGTGGGTGCGGGCGGTGGGCGCAAAAACGGCAGCGGAGCGGGGGGAACCGCGCGAGGCACGGGAGGCAAGTCCGGCCGGGGCACGGGGGGCGAGGGAATGGGAGGTGAGCTGGACCCGGGATCCGGGGGCGTCCTGAGCGGCGGGGGGAGCAGCGGTGGGTCCAAGGGAGAGACGCCCGCCGGGGGAAGTGGGGGTCTCGGGGGAGCGGCCCCGTCCGGTGGGGCTGCGGCGAGTGGAGGGGAAGGATCCGGTGGCGCGCCTGCCATCACGAACCACACATGCACCGCCAAGGTCGCAGCGACTTCTGCTTTCGCCATCCCGTGCCCGGTCGCGGGATCAGTGCGCCACGTCCGAATCGAAGGACTTGTCGCGAGCTCATTCCACGGCTCGAGTCAGCTCCTATTCGGTTTCTCCTCGGCGCCGGAGAGCTCGCAGCCCGCCACCGACGAAGGACAACTTCGTGTGCTGTTTTATGGCGGAGGTCCCGGCGGAAGCCCGAACCCGCAGCTCGTTGTCTACGCCGGCGATGAAGAGAGCACTCTGTCCTCGGCAGCGGACTTCTTACACCAAAGTTCCGCGGTTTGCCTCGATCTCCATCCAGGCTCCGAGACCCTTCCGCCTCATGTTGTGCTCTGGCGGGACGGCGAGAAGGGAGCAGACTGCGGAGATTGGGACACATTGACGCTTGAGAGTGCCTGGGCCCGGGAGGTCTATTGGGGAGGAGCAGAGGTGTCCTCGATCTTGGACTCTCAGGTCTTCTTTCGGCAGCCGGGCGGCGACGCCACGGTCACGGTGTTCGATGCGAGCGCCCTCGACTTGAGCGCCTTCTTGCCCCTTGAATGCTCCCAAGAGGTCACAATCAGCGGGTCGTTCGTCGACGTCGCCTGCGCCTTTGAAGGACCAGTTCGTCACGTCAAGATCGAGGATCTCCTGTCACCGATGCACGGCACGACGCAGCTGGTCTTCGGGTTCGCCGAAGCACCGACGGTGGCCTCCCCAGCCGTCGCTGCCGGCCAGTTCCGCGCACTCTTCTACGGCGGTCAGACGGATCCGGCGACCGCTTCCATCTCGGCGAACTACGCGGGGAACGCTGTGACGTACGCGGAAGGCGCTTCATCGATCCGGAGCGGGACGACTGCCTGTTTCGATCTGCACGATGGCGACGCGACTCGCGCTCCATCTTTCGTTCTTTGGCTCACCGGGGTGAACGGCGCAGACTGTAACGATCCGGAGGCGCTCACTCTCGACACAGCTTTCGCGAAGGAGACGACATTCTCGGGAAGCACAGGAGCGGTTGAGCTGAGCGCACCTATCTTCTTCCGAAAGACGGCCACCGAGAACACAACTGTGACCTTGCGAGGCGCACCCATGGTTTCGCCTGAGGCATTTCTTCCCGAAGAGCCTTGAGGATCAGCTAATCCAGCTCGACGACCGCGCCGCGCTTTGGGATCTCGACGTGACATCGGCGCGTTTGGAGCGCCTCTTTCAGGGGAACTTGTTGATCGGGTTCCCCGTGGACGAGGAAGATCTTCTTCGGCAGCGCCGCGCGCGCGTAGGCAATCAGATCGTTACGGTCGGCGTGGGCGCTGAAAGCGCTGAGGACTTCGACCTGAGCGCGGAGCTCCCGCTCGACGCCCCAGATTTTCACCCGTTGGCGCCGTTCGACCAAGCGGCGCCCGAGCGTGTGCTCGGCCATGAAGCCGACGATCAGGATGGTGTTGCGCTCGTCTTCGACGTGGTTTCGGAGGTGGTGAAGGACGCGGCCCGCCTCCGCCATGCCGGAAGCAGCGATGATGATGGCGGGGCCCTCCTGGCGATTGATCTCCATCGATTCCGCGGCCGTCCTCGTGTAGCGGACTCCCTCGAAGGAGAAGACATCCCCGTGTTCGTCGAAGAAGCTTCGCGTCTCTTCGTCGAAACACTCGGGGTGCATGCGAAACACCTCGGTCACGTTGATGGCGAGGGGGGAGTCGATATAGATCGGCAGCTCGGAGATACGCCCGGCGCGCAAGAGGCCGTGGAGCACGAACAAGAGCTCCTGCGTGCGGCCGACGGCAAAGGCAGGCACGATGATCTTGCCGCCGCGGGCGACAGTCGCGCGGACGACGCGTTCGATCTCCGTCTGCATGCTCTCGACTGGGCCGTGGACGCGGTCTCCGTAGGTGCTCTCGAGGACGAGGGCGTCGACAGGATGAGGAGGAGTTTCGGGGTCGCGCAATATAGGCAAACCCTTGCGTCCGAGGTCCCCGGAGATGAGGATGCGTTTGGTTTTTCCGTGCTCATGCACGTCGAGCACCACCTGGGCCGAGCCGAGGATGTGCCCGGCGTTCAGGAGCTGCGCTGTGACTCCGGGCAGAGGCTCGAAGGGGCGGCGGTAGGAGAGAGCGACGAAGCGATCGAGCGCGTGGAGGACGTCGACTTCATCGTAGGTCGGGGTGATCGGTACCCAATCGGGATCGCGGCCGTACTTTCGGTTCAGGTAAGCGGCGTCGGCCGCTTGGATGCGCGCGGAGTCGCGCAGCATGTACGAACAGAGGTTCGCTGTCGCCAGCGTCGTGTAGATAGACCCCTGAAAGCCGGATTTGACCAGCGTCGGCATGCTGCCGGAGTGGTCGATGTGGCTGTGGGTGAGGATCGCAGCATCAGCCTCGATCGCGGCGCGGGGGAGCTTTGCGTTGCGCAGTCGGGACTCTTGGCGGCGGCCTTGGAACATGCCGCAATCGACGATGATGCTGCCGCTCTCGACCTCGACGAGGAGGAGGGAGCCGGTGACTTCTTCCGCCGCACCGAGGAAACGAAGCCGCATCAAGAGCTCCTGATCTGTGAGACGATGCTCTCGAGCGTCGCCAGGCCGAACATGATCTTCTTCACGAAGGAGGGATTGTGCGGAACGACGGCGAAGCGCGGGTGGCGAGACCAAATCTTGCGCAGCCGTCGATCGAGCTCGAGGGCTTTTGCGTTGGATTCGATGCGCGTCGGGTTCCCGCCTTCGATGGAGATCCCTCCGACGGCCGCGCTTTCGAAAAAGATCACAGCGTCGTAGCGAGCAAGCTCGGCCTCTTCGGTGCTCTGGACCGCGTCGTAAAAGGAAGTTTCCGCGTCGGGCCAATAGGCGGCACCGTCGACCGTTCCGCGATCACAGAGCAGGACTCGGTCGGGGTAGAGGGCGGACTGGACGTCTTCGAGGTTCTTCTGAACATGAAAGATCGCGCGCTGCGCCGAGCGACGCGCGTGGATCTCGTCCGAGCGAGGGAAGCCTCCAGAAAAGAGAAGGGTGGCCGCTTCGGGAACTACGACGACCTTTTCTCCAATTTCGCGGCGGAAGAGATCGGCGGCTGTCGTCTTGCCGCCTCCAGGGCCGCCGGTGAGAACAATGCGGCAGCGACCATTTTCGTGATTCTGAGCCTCTGGCATGACAAGAAGTGAAATCTTGTCAGGTTCCTTGCGAAAGCGCCACAAGCTCACTCTTCGAACTGGATTCGTTCGAGGGGGACTTTCTGGATCTGGTCGCTCCCCGTCAGGTAGGCCGTGGCGTTCGTGAGCGTCGTGCCTGCGATGCGCTCGAGAGCTTCTTTGGTGAAGAAGCCTTGATGACCGGTGACGAGCACGTTGGGGAAGGTCAGGAGGCGCGCAAAGACGTCGTCCTGGATGACGGTGCTCGAGAGATCTTCGAAGAAGAGGTCCGCTTCTTCTTCGTAAACGTCGAGACCAAGGGCCCCGATTTGGCCGCTTTTTAGCCCTGCGATGACCGCAGGTGTATCCACGAGGGCTCCGCGGCTCGTGTTGATGAGCATCACGCCGGGCTTCATGCGCGCGATGCTCTCGGCGTCGATCATGTGCCTTGTTTGGGGCGTGAGGGGGACGTGGAGGGCGATGATGTCGGTGCGAGAGAGGACGGCGTTGAGATCTGCGTACTCGACGCCCGCCGCCTGGAGCGCGGAGTTCGGATAAAGATCGTAGGCGAGCACACGGCAGCCGAAACCGAGCGCGATCTGACAGAAAGCGGCTCCGATTTGGCCAGTGCCGACGACGCCCATCGTCTTTCGGTAGATGTCGAAGCCGAGCAGCCCTTCGAGCGCGAAGTTCCCCTCGCGCACCCGCGCGTAGGCGCGATGGAACTTGCGATTCAGGGTCAAGATCATGCCCATCGCGTGCTCGGCCACCGCGTGCGGCGAATAGGCGGGGACGTGCGCGACGGTGAGCCCGCGGCGGGCCGCCGCGCGCAGATCGACATGGTTATAGCCGGCGGAGCGCAGGGTCAAAAGGCGCACTCCCGCGTCGGCGAGCAGGTCGATGACGGGCTCGGAGAGGTCATCGTTCACGAAGGGACAGATCGCGTCGAACCCCCGAGCGAGCGCAGCGGTGGCCGGGGTCAAGCGGGACTCGAAGAAGGTGAGCTCGTGGCCGTGCTCGCGGTTGGCCTGTTCGAGCGCGTGGCGATCGTAAGGTTTGGTGCTGAAAACAGCGATCTTCACGCGCGATGCTCCTCTCCGATTCGAGCGCCGATGGCGCCCTGTGACACCGGCGGAGTATGTTCAGAGGCAGAGTGAAGCGCAAGCGGGCGAAGTCGAGGGTTCGGAAGCGAAAGCGGGGACGATAGATGCTAGAAGTGGGAATTCGTTTCCGGTGAGTGACATCAAGATGAACCCGACCGCTGATAAGCACGTCTCGGTGGGCGCGGACCTTTCGGGACTCTCCGAGAGCGAAGCTGAGCTTCGGCTCCGCACGGACGGCCCGAACGCGCTTGCGATGGACGAGCCTCGCGGATGGTTTGCGATTGTCCTCGAGGTGCTGCGGGAGCCGATGTTCTTGATGCTGCTCGCGGCAGGTTCTCTCTACCTGATGATGGGCGAAACCCGGGACGCCTTGATGCTGCTCTTTTTCGTCTTGGTCATCATGGCCATCACGATCTTCCAAGAGCGTCGCACCGAGCGAGCCATTGAGGCGCTCCGAGAACTTTCTGGCCCTCAGGCCCTTGTCATTCGAGAGGGGGAGGCGCGGCGCATCGCGGGAACCGAGGTGGTGCGCGGCGATCTTGTGGTCTTGTCCGAAGGAGACCGTGTGCCAGCGGACGGCGTGATGCGCCGGAGTGAACATCTCGTCGTCGACGAATCGCTGCTGACGGGAGAGTCGGTTCCCGTGCGCAAACAGGCGAGCGCGACACGAAAGGACCTCGAAAAGCCAGGGGGCGATGACCTCTCGTCGGTCTTCTCCGGAACGCTCGTGACCGGGGGCCAGGGGATTGCGGAGGTGGTCGCCGTCGGGACTCGCTCAGCCCTCGGCAATATCGGCGACGTGCTGCGGCAGGTGAAGCCCGAAGCGACCCAGCTCCAAAAAGAGACCCGTCGCCTGGTGCGGATCTTTGCGATCGCGGGTGCTGTCGCTTGTGCTCTTGTCGTAGTCACCTACGCGCTCACCCGCGGCGGGGGCGCTCATGAATGGAAGCAAGGGCTGCTCGGGGGCATCGCGCTCGCCATGGCCATCCTGCCGGAGGAGTTTCCCGTTGTTCTGACCGTTTTTCTCGCCTTCGGCGCCTATCGCATCTCGAAGAGCCAGGTGCTCACGCGGCGTACGGCTGCGATCGAGACGCTGGGGGCAGCGAATGTGCTCTGCGTCGATAAAACGGGGACCCTGACGGAGAACCGGATGACCGTCAGGAAGGTGGTCACGGGCGGAGTCGTCACGTCGCTCGGGGAGGGAGACGCGCTCAGCGAAGAGGCCCAGATTGTCCTCGAGTCGGCCTTCTTCGCGAGCCGCCGCGAGCCTTTCGATCCGATGGAGAAGGCGATCCAGTTGGCGGCGCTCCCGGCTCTCGCTCCGACAGGAAAGCTCGAGTGGCCCCTTTATCGAGAGTACCCGCTCACTCGCGAGCTGCTCGCCGTGACCCAGGTCTATCAGACCACGGTGAGTGATGAGCTCTTCATCGCGACGAAGGGCGCTCCCGAGGCGATCTTAGAGCTCTGTGGCGTCGCGGGCGCCAAAAGACAAGAGCTGATTCACGCTACGGAAGAGCTTGCGGAGAGGGGGCTGCGGGTGCTCGGTGTGGCCCGGGGGCGGACGCGTCCGGATGCGCTCGGCGAGAGCCAGCGAGACCTTCCTCTCGAGTTCCTCGGGCTCTTGGCGCTCGAAGATCCGTTGCGTGAGGGCGTACGCGATGCGGTCCAGGAGTGCGCCGCCGCGGGCCTTCGGGTCGTCATGATCACCGGCGACTACCCCAAAACGGCGCGCACCGTCGCGGAGCGCGCGGGCATCGGGCCCATCGAACGGATCATGACGGGCGCAGAGATCGATCGCATGAGCGATGAGGCGTTCGTTCGAGAGGTGCGCTCGGTGCGGGTCTTCGCTCGGGTTGTTCCGGAACAGAAGCTGCGCATCGTGAACGCTCTCAAGGCTGCTGGAGAGATTGTCGCGATGACGGGCGACGGAGTGAACGATGCCCCGGCGCTCAAGAGCGCCCACATCGGTATCGCCATGGGCCAGCGGGGTACCGATGTCGCTCGGGAAGCGGCC
Source organism: Sorangiineae bacterium NIC37A_2 (assembly GCA_002085155.1). GTDB lineage: Bacteria > Myxococcota_A > Polyangia > Polyangiales > Polyangiaceae > NIC37A-2. The sequence goes on along the minus strand of NASX01000025.1, from coordinate 57,800 downwards.
TCCCTCGTCCTTCTGACCGACGACTTCGCGTCGATCGCTCACGCGATTCGGCTCGGTCGTCGCATTTACGACAACATCAAGAAGGCCATCGCGTTCATCTTGGCCGTGCACGTGCCGATCATTGGCCTCTCGATGCTGCCTGTGTTCATTCCGAGCTGGCCTCTGCTCCTTTTCCCGGCCCACATCGTGTTCCTCGAGCTCATCATCGATCCGACCTGCTCCCTCGTGTTTGAGGCGGAGCCCGAAGAGGGGGACGTAATGAGGCGTCCACCCCGGCGTCGCGATGAACATCTCTTCGGCTGGGACACCGTTGCGATTTCGGTGCTTCAGGGGGTCGGTGTCTTGGCTGCGAGCCTTCTCGTCCTCTGGCTCGCGCTCGAGCGGTATCCGGTGGATGCGGCGCGGGGCCTCTCGTTTGCGACCTTGGTGCTCGGATCGCTCGCGCTCATCTTCATCAACCGTTCTTGGACGAGCTCGGCCTGGTCGAGTCTCAAGGCACGGAACCCGGCGCTGCGCTGGGTCATGATCGCGAGTCTGACTCTGCTCGGGATCGTGCTCCTCGTGCCGGCGGCCCGAAGCCTGTTTCACTTCGCTCCCTTGGCGTTCGGAGATTTCCTCGCGGCGACCCTGGCCGCCTTTTTGAGCGTCGGCTGGTTCGAGCTAATCAAGGCCGTTCGACGCGGACGCGCGCACAGCAGAGCAGGCTGACCCGAGCGTGGCGCGCGGGCTCAGAGGTCGGTGGATCAGCGCGTCTTGATGGTCACAGGCTCGGGCTTGAGCAGCGCCTTCTTGAGCTCTGCCAAAAGGAAGACGGCGAAGCCGATGGCCGTCATGGTGGCCCACCACCAGGGCTCGATCGGAGCGGTGTGGAAGAGGCTGTTCATGAGCGGGATGTAGGTCATGCCGAGCTGGAGCAGGAACATGGCGATGGCTCCGAGCCACACGCTCTTGTTCGTGAAGAAGCCGATCGTGTTCGAAGTGAAGGTCAAACTGCGGCAAGCGAAGAGGTAGCCGACTTCGACCACCACGATCGTGTTCAAGGCGATGGTGCGGCTCGCCTCCACCGAAGCACCTGTGGACTTGGCCCACCAAAAGCAGCCAAAAGCTGCGCCTCCGACCGCGAGGGAGACGAGCGCTGTGCGGACGGCGAGCGCGCCGTCCAAGATGGGCGCGTGGGCGGGCCGGGGCGCGCGCTGCATGAGCCCAGGTTCGCGCGGCTCGAAGATCAAGGCCGTTCCGAGTAGTGCTGTGGCGAGGTTGACCCAGAGCAGCTGCACCGGGAGCACCGGCAATGTCGTCCCGAACACCACCGCGGCGAGGAGCACAAGCCCCTCGCCGCCGTTCGTCGGCAAGGTCCAGGCGATGAACTTCACGAGATTGTCGTAGATGCCGCGGCCTTCTTCGACTGCCGCGGCAATGGTCGCGAAGTTATCGTCGGTCAGGATCATCGAGGAGGCGGAGCGCGCGACATCGGTTCCGTTTTTGCCCATGGCGACGCCGATGTCCGCCTGTTTGAGAGCGGGCGCGTCGTTCACGCCGTCACCGGTCATGGCGACGACGTGGCCCCGGGACTGAAGCGCGCGGACCAAGGAGAGCTTCTGTTCCGGAGCGACGCGCGCGAACACCGAGGCGCTATTGGCGACTTCGGCGAGTTCTTCTTCGCTCCGCGTCGCGAGCTCAGCGCCGGTGAGGGCGCGGAGGCGACCGTCTTCGGTGCGCTCACCTTCAAGCCCGAGTTCCATGGCGATGGCGGCGGCCGTGATGGCATGGTCGCCGGTGATCATCTTGACCATGATGCCTGCTTGGAGACAGGCAAGGACTGCGCGCTTCGCCTCTTCGCGGGGCGGATCGATCATGCCCACGAGGCCGAGGAAGGTCAGATCGCGCACGTCGTCGTGGCTGAGGGTCGTCCTATCCGCCGGCATCGTGCGCCGCGCCATCGCGAGGACACGTAGCCCTCGGCTCGCCATGTCATGAACGTCGCGCTGCACCGCGGCCACGTCCAAGGGCTCGGAAGCGCCGCCGGCGGAGAGACGGTCGACACATCGGCCGAGCAGGGTGTCCGTCGAACCTTTCACATAGAGGACGGCGTCCCCAGGAGTCTGATGGAGCGAGCCCATGTACATGTGAGCGGACTCGAAGGGCAGCGCGTCCCGGCGGGGCCGGTCCGCGAGTTTTTGGGCGCCGAGGCCGGCTTTTCCGGCGGCCACTGTGAGCGCGGCCTCCGTCGGATCTCCTTCGACCTTGTGGCCTTCGTCAGTTTCGACGAGACGTGTGTCGTTACAGAGGGCGCCGCAGGTGAGCGCCTCGAAGAGCGCTGCCGAGACGTCCGGGGTGACCTTGCTCTGATCTTCGCGGAGGAGCTCACCTTTCGCCGAAAAACCAACACCTGTGAGATGGAACGTCTCACCGCCTGCGGTGATGGTCGTGACGGTCATCTGGTTCTCGGTCAAAGTGCCCGTCTTGTCGGAGCAGATGACCGTCGTGCTCCCGAGGGTTTCGACCGCGGGCAGCCTTCGGATGAGCGCGCCCCGCTTCGCCATGGAAGAGACGCCGACCGCGAGCACGATCGTGACCGCGGCGGGAAGTCCTTCCGGAATGGCCCCAACGGCGAGAGCGATCGCCGTGTTGAAGGTCTCGACGGGCGAGATGCCTCGCAGCCATTGAACGATGAGGAGCGCTCCCGCGAGCCCGAGGATGACCCAGACCAGGAGGCGAGAGAGCTGCGCGATGCGGCGGGTGAGGGGGGTCTCGAGGGCCTTGGTTGAGGCCATGAGGTCGGCGATCCTGCCCATCTCCGTCGTGTCACCGACCGCGACGACGACGCCTCGGGCCACCCCGTAGGTCACGGAAGAGCCTGCAAAAGCCATGTTCTCCCGATCGCCGATGCCCGTGTCCGCGGGCAGAACTGCTTCGTTCTTCGCCGACGGCACCGACTCTCCGGTGAGGCCTGCTTCTTCGACCTTCAGATCGCGGACCTCGAGCAGCCTGAGATCGGCAGGCACCGTGTCTCCCGACTGCAGAGCGACGATATCTCCCACGACGAGCCGTTCGCTCGGGATGCGCTGGAGCTGGTCGTCCCGAAGGACCGTCGCCTCTGTCAGGATCGCCTTCGACAAGGCAGCGATGGATTGTTCGGCGCGGTACTCCTGGAAGAAGCCGATGAGGCCGTTCAAAAGGACCACCGCGAAAATGACGCCGGCGTCGACGTAATCTCCCAAGAAGACCGAGAGTCCAGCCGCGCCGAGCAGCACGACGACGAGCGGTTCAATGAACTGTTCGAGGAGCTTTCGAACCCAGGAGACGCCGCGTCCTTCGGAGAGGGCGTTTGGCCCGTCTCGCTCCAGGCGCTTTTCGGCCTCAGAAGAGGAGAGACCGCTCGCCGACGACTGGACGGTGTCGAGGGTCTTTTCGGCGCTGAGGGAGTGCCAAGGAGTTTGTGTCGTCGACATGGATTCGGGCACTTGGGGAGACCTCCCCAAGCGAGGGTTCTGGGAGCGCATCTCAAAAATGAAGCGGGCGCAATAAGCACAGGGCACCTCCCCATAAACGGGGCAGAACGTGCCCCCGAGGGCTCAGAGCGTCCTTCTTGGTGCTGCCCCCGGGCGCTTTAGGCGCGCAGCTTGAACTCGGCGAGGGGGAAGGTGACGCCGTTGACGAGGAGCTCGACGCGGTGGAGGCCCGGGTAGTGTTTCCTCGTGGTCATTTGCGAAAGAGCGATTCGGCCGCTCAGAGTCGCGCTGGATCCGGCCGCGAGCGTGAGTCGCTTCAGCTTGAAGACCTTGGGGCTGGTTGCGCCGCTCGCCTTCACGAAATGTACGGCGTAGTCGACGGCGAGCTCCTGACTCTGGCGAGCTGAACTCTTGAGCTCGAAGGAGAAGCGAACCGTCTCGCCGATGCGCGCAGTTTTTGCGGAGAGCTCGACAGCGCGGACCTCGAGCTTCGGCCTGGCTCCGACGCCGAGCAGCTCAAGGGCGCCGCGGTGACCTTTTTTGACCAGAGAGCGGAGCGCATGTCGAACGAGCGCTTGGGTTTCGACAGAGGCCCCTTGGAGCCATCTCTCGCAGGTCTGGAGGGTGAGCTCAGGGTAGTCCTTGCTGAGGTCGTTCAGGTGATTGGCGACGCTGCGCCGGACGAGGGACGCGGGATCGCTCTTCAGCGGCTCGAGCAAGGCGAGCACTCGCTCGGGGTTTTCCGTCAGCCAGCGAACGCGCGCGCCCCAGGGCAAGCGGAGCCGCGTGCCTTCGGAGACCAGGCGCCGCACATGGGGATTCTTATCCTTGGCCCAAATCTTGAGTTTACGCAGCGTCCGCTCCGGATCTTCCTCGATGTACGGGCGGATGCTGAATTCGGCGGTAAAGCGACGGGTGAGCTCGTGTTGCGCCTCGAGAGAGAGGTCAAAGTGCTCGAGGCCGTATTCGGCCACGAACATCGTGTGGGGCAGGTAGAAGAAAGGACCCATGCCGCCGCCGAGGAGCTCGTCTTGGCCGTGTTCGGGGCCTAAGGAGCGGAGCAGGATAGCGAGAGCGGTCGGGTAGTCCTCGGGAAGGTGGTCCCGGAGGGCGCGGCAGATGTGCCTTGCGCGGTCCATGAGCTCGAGTTCTTCGAGCCCGCGGGTCGCCTGGCGAACGAACTTGGAAGTTGGGAAGGAAGGCTCGGCTCGCTCGAGGTCCGAGGCCAAGCGCCGCACCAGAGCGGGTGAGAAGAAGTGTTTGAGTTGCTCGGCCATCGTGTCCCGAACGTTCAGAGGGGAGGAGAGCTCCATATGAGGCGGCAGGGCCTGCGGCAAGGCCAGACAATGACCGAGCTAGAGAGCCCGGAGAGCGGGGTCATCCAGCCTAAGAAACGGGCATTTTTCTGCGTTCGCTCGCTCCCGGAAAATGTGATTTCATGCGCGGCATGCCTGAGTCTTTGCCCCACAGAATGCTCGTCGTTCACAATGATCCCGGAACGGGCGGTGAACTTCGGACGATCGAGGCGCGGGACTTTCAGCGCTACGCCTTCGGAAGCCTCCTGACGTACGCCTGCGAGGTCTACGAGCGGGTCTTCCAGCAGCGCATCATCCGCACAAGCACTCTCCGTCTTCCGGGAGAGGTCCCTGTCTACGAGCGGGCGCAGCTCAGCGAAGTTTCAGTCGGCGAGCATTTCGATTCCGTGATCTGCCATTTGAACCTCGATCACGGCGGAGTCGTCACCGAGGAATTCCTCGCGGAGCTGCGTGAGCGTTTCCTGAAGCCCGATGGTGTGCTCCTGAACCCGGTTCGGGATATCTCGAAGAAGGAGGTGGCCCGGACATCGAGTGTCCCCCTCGAGACGGAGTCGGCGCCCTGTGTCGTCAAAAAGGACGACAACTACAATCATCCGGAAACCGTCCTTCGCCTTGAGACACAGGACGAACTCGACGCCTGGCGTGGTCGCACGAGCGAGGAGGACCGGAAGGGCCTCGTGATGCACAAGCTGCTCCGCTACTTTGGGAGCGACAGCTCAGGCATGCATCAGCTCGAGCGCTGGATCGTCGTGTTCGACGATTTGACGGTCAATCACCGCGCATCGAACGAATTTTTCATCAAGAGCGCGACCTCGCTCTCCTACTACGTGCGCGACGAGCGCCGAATGTCTGGCGATCTGAAGCGTCTCTCGGAGACCGGCTACGAGTGGAAGGGGCGCTCGATCGACTGCGCTTACGATAGTGACGGCGAAGCCTGGGATGCACGCCGAGCGACGCTCGAAGAGTGCCGCTCCGCCTTCGGCTTCCACTACGCGGAGCTTGACGTCATCCGCCCCTCGAAGAACGAGTTCGTGGTCATCGACGTGAATCAGACTCCGGGACCTTCCTATAAAAATGTCTTTTTCCGGGAGCTCGCCGCGAGGCAACTCGCCGTCGGACTCGGCATCGATCTCGGGAGTCTGCCCGCGCTCGCCAAGGAGGCTCACGACGTGTTCCTGCTCGCGGAGACGAGTAAACAAGCGGGCGAGCTCGAACCTGCGCATGCAGCCTATAAGAAGCGCGCGGCCATGGAAGGGGGCGACGCCGAAGAGCGCTTCGTTGCGCAGCTCGAGGCAGGTCGGCTCGCCATGCGCCTCGAGTCTCCGGAACCGGTGGTCCTGAGCGAGTTGCTCTCCGCTTTCATGCTGCGCCCGTCCCGAGCGGAACCGCTCTACGAGCTGACCTGCTACTTCCGGAAGCGGAAGAACTACGCGATGGCGGCCCTGTTTGCGAAGGCTGGTGTGGAGACCAAACGACCGCAAAATGATCATCTGGCGGTGCTCGAGAGCATTTACAGCTGGCGTCTGCTCGATGAGCTCGGGGTGGCGACGTCCTGGATCGGCGATCGGGTGACGGCGCGCGAGGCCTGGCAGGAGGTGCTCCGGCGAGCCGAGAGCGGGCTCGATGTCTCCGACGCTGACGTGCAGCGCGTCCGGGACAATCTCGCTCTTGTGAGCAAGTGAGGCGCGAGGGGAGGCAGCCGCGTTCTCACTTCGAGTGAAAGAGCGACAGCGATCGGCGGTGAGTTCAGGTGAAGGCTCGGCCGGACTCAGCTCGGTGTGATGGGCCGGGGCCCCTTCCCTCCGAGGGCCCCGGGCTCGCGCGTCGAGGAGCAAGGCTCAAGGGGCGGCGTAAAGTCTGAGTTCGTGGATCGAATAGTAGGAGCCAGGGACTCCTTCGAGCACTGAGAGGCGAAGGCGATCGGCGGTGACGGGTTTCGGCAGGACGATCCGGAACACGAAGGTCTTCGGCTTGAAGATCTGAGCTTCGTAGTAGCGGAGCTCCGGCTGCTCGGCGATGACGCCGTGGTCTTCGTCGCCGTGGAAGGCCGTGAGCTGGAAAGACACGGGAACGTCGGTGACCCTGGCGGGCGCTTCGATCTCGAGGGCCACGATAGGTTCCGGGCGGTCGAGCTGGACCTCGAAGTACTGGCCTCTTTCCTGGTAGCGGCGGCCTGTCCAATAGGTTTCCATGCGGCCGTCGAGCGCTTGTGCTGCTGCCTCAGGACGAAGGTTTGCCGTAGCCTTGAGACGGGTTTGGTCAATGAGGCGAACGCCGGAGGGGAGCTCGGGCATCGGCAACAAGTCGAGCACCTTCTGGTCCCGTTCGAGCAGCGTGAAGACGCTATGGGAGCCGTGTTCGAAGGCGAGTTGATACCGGTCAGGTCGAGCGAGCAGCTCTTGTTTGAGGTTCTCCTGACCCCGCCTGAGGTCTTCGCCGAAGATCACGAGGCGCTTCGTCCCGATGGCGAGCAGAGTGCGCCGGGCGCTCTCGCTCGGGAGACGATCGAGCGAGCGGCGGGCGAGCTCGGTGACGGGTGGCTGCCAGCTGGACTGTCCGTTGACGAAGCGGTGTTTGTGATAGAGGGCGAGGTAGTTATGGAGCGCCATGCCGGCGTCGCTCTGGAATACTCTCCGGCCCGTGTCCTGAGGAGCAAAGGCGATCAAATCGTCCTTCGGGAGAGTCGCGACGAAGTCGAGAGCGGGCGGAGAGCCTTCCGCGGCCCAGACGCGCTCGACAGGATGCGGGAAAGAGCGAAGTTCGTAGCCAACTCCGAGGAGCAGGATCGCTGTGACGACGCGCTGCGCCCCGGGCCCCCGCAGGCGGGAGAGGAGCCAGGCGCCGCCCATGCCGGCGAGCACGCAGAGTACGAAGGTCGTCATGATGGCCTGGCGACCGACCTTGCGAATTCCGTTGAAGCCGGGGAAGTAGGTATGGAAATAGTAGTAGAGGCCGCGGACCGGAGCTCCATTCCAGTCGAAGGGGTGGAGCCCGAGGAACATGGTGAGCCCGATCAGGAAGACGGCCAGATAGAGGCCGCGGCGGCCGCGGAAGGGATGGGGCAAATTGCGGCGTGCGATGACCACTGCCGCGGCGATGAAGGTGATGACCCCCGGCAGCATGCTGTGGTTCGCGAGGGTGACGGCCACGGTCGCGACGAGCGTGAGAACCCAGGCCAAAAGCCCTGAGCGGAGGCGCTCCTTCGGGAGCTTTCCCAGGCCCACAAACAGGGGAACGAAGAGGGCAGAGAGGACGAGCGCTGTCGCGGTGAACCCAGGGAAGGCGATCTCGTCGTGGGGACCGTCGGCCAGATGGTGCATCGCGGTGAGCGTGCGATTCGTCGGGTGAACGTTCGCGAAGAAGCTCAGCTTACCGTCGTTGGCCGAAGCGTAGGCGATGCTCCGCTCGAGCGCGAAGGAATGTCGTTCGGCGAAGTAGGGATAGACGATGAGCAGCCCGAGCGTGCCCGTGGTGACCGCGCCCGCTCCGAACCAGAGGTAGAAGGGGCGCCCGGGACGATGCCGGAAGAGAAGGAGCGCTCCCGCCACAGCGAGCAGCGGGATCAGAAACATCGTGTAATAGAGACAGGTCCCGATCTGGAGCAGGATACACACCCAGAAAGCTAGGGCGTCCCTCGGTCGCTGCTTCTCAATCGCTCGATGCAAGAAGTAGAAGATCGCCGGGATCCACTGGACCGCGCTCAGCTGAATGCGCCCGAGCTCAAAGAAGACGTAGGGGCTGAAGGCGTACATCACGCCCGACAGGAGCCCCGCGGCGCCGCTTCCTGTCAGGTGTCGCACGAGCAGGTACATGAAGTACACGGCGAGCGCGAGAGAGCAGAGCAGCGTCAAGTTGTAGGCCCAGATGGGCTTGCTTGTGAGCAGGTAAAAGGGCGCAAAAAGGAGCGAGAGCCCGAAGTGGTTCTCGTTGAAGACGATGGACCGGGGCAGGGGCGCGAAGTAGTAATCGTCGTAGAAGCCAAGGGGACCAATCCCGAGCGCTGCGTCGATCCGGCTGCCCATGATCATCGCGTTTGTGTAGGCGTCCCAGTAATAGATGGCCCGGAGCACGACGACGCCCGCGTCCTTGGCGAGAGGCCAAGTCATCAGGAGCGTGATGAACGTCGCAGCGCAGAGAACCGCGAGATGACGGGACAGGGGAGTCCGCGCGCCGAAGGACGGAAGAAACCGAAGGCTCTTCATGTTCGTAACGCCCCGCACCCTACACGAAGAAACGACAATGTCCCCGGGCTTTCCCCGGGTTTTTGGGGACAAAGCGGCCTTTTGTTACGCGGAGAGCGGGGCGCCCGGGGCCTAGCTTCGTCGTGCGAAGAGGATCGCCGAGGGTGCGGTCGAACAAGGTTCAATGGCTCAGTGGGACGACGCGCTCGGATCGCCGCGGAGCCCGAGCCGAGTTGCCATGTGGTGAAGGTTGCCGCGGGCCATGCCCAGGGCGCGCGCAGCCGCGGCCCAGTTCCCGCCACTCTCTTCGACGGCGCGCAGGATCAAGAGGCGCTTGGTCTCGTCGACGGCCTCCGCCAAGGTCATCGTTCCTAACGGAATGCTCAGTGGCTCGGGCAGAGGTCCGTCGGTTCGCTGGGGCGGCTCCGAAGGGGAAGAAAGATCGAAGTGCTCAGGGCCCATCAGGATCGGAGCCCCCCGCTTCACCTTGGACCCGGCGCGGAGCACCGCTCGACCGAGGACATGGTCGAGCTCGCGCACGTTTCCGGGCCAGTCCGCCTCCATGAGGGCGAGGCGCGCTCGCTCGTTGAGCCGAACAGGACCGAGCCCGAGGCGTCGCCGATAGGAGTCGAGGAAATACCCGGCCAGAAGCGGGATATCGGAGCGACGCTCGCGGAGCGCGGGGACGTGGATCGGATACATATTCAGGCGGTGGAGCAGATCGGCGCGGAAGCGCCCCGCGCGCACCTCGGCGGTGAGGTCACGGTTGGTGGCTGTGAGGACCCGCACATCGACTCGGATCACTTTGTCCGAGCCGACGCGCTGAATCTCGCCCTCCTGCAGGACTCGCAGCAACTTCGGCTGGACCGAGAGGGGGAGCTCTCCGATCTCGTCAAGAAACAACGTGCCGCCATGGGCGATCTCAAACTTCCCGGCGCGATCGTTCACGGCGCCTGTGAAGGCGCCGCGCAGATGACCAAAGAGCTCGCTTTCGACGATGGTCTCCGGGAGCGCGGCGCAGTTGACGCGGATGAGAGGGGCGTCGGCGCGCCGACCGCGCTGATGGATGGCGCGCGCGACGAGCTCCTTACCGACCCCCGTCTCACCGGTGATGAGCGTCGGAAAATCAGTCGGGGCGACGAGATCGATCTCTTCGAGCACCCGCTTCATGGGCTCGCTGGTGCCGATGATTTGGCTGCCACCGCTCGAGGCGTGGGCTTCTCGCTGAACCGTGCGCGCGACCTGCTCGTGGTGACGGGAGGCAGCTTCGAGGGCGTCGATCAGGCGCATCGTGCGGAGGGTGGCGCCGGCGAGAGCACCGAGCATGCGAAGGGAACCTTCATCGAGCCCATCGAACGCTCCCGGATCGAGGGAGTCCGCGGTGAGCACACCGATGACCTTTTGGTTCTCGATGAGCGGGCAGGCGAGACAGGCGTGAACGTCGCAGGTCGCGTTTGGGTTCTTGAGCAAGAGGCCGTCGTAAGGATCGGGGAGAGGGCTGTCCGCGGAGAAGAGCACCGGGACACCCCGAGCCACAACGACGTCAAACCTCGGATGCTCCGAGCGGGGGAAGCGGCGTCCGAGGACCTCGGGGACGAGTCCGTGGGTCGCAAGAGGGACGAGCTCATCGCCGACCAGCTCGAGCACCGCAGCAGCGTCGCAGGGGATCGCCCTCCGGACAGCGTCGAGCAGTCGTGCCAGTCGGTCCTCGCTGGCGAGGGCTTGGCTCAGGTCGAGGGCGATGGAGAGGAGCGGCGCATCCATGGGTCTTGGGGTGGGGATGGGATCCGGGGGGACGGCTTTTGGGGGCGCTCAGCGCCTTTTTTGTGGAGGCCGGTGTCCTATAGAAACGCGCGTCCTGCGGAGGAGGGCGGTCCTGTGAAAACGGGTTATGTAGAGGATAACACGTTATCGGAATCGCAACTAGTGCGGTTATGGGCAGCATAACCTTGGCGCCGCGAAGAGCTGAAAATCGTTCAAGGAATCCCTGGCACGCCGCCTGCTCTCAGGGAGAGGCAAGGACCCTCTGAAAGAGGAGATGCCGAAAAGGAGATGACCATGATCAGCACCGAACAAACCCTGGGCGACGTCGCCGCTACCCACCCCGCCTCCACTCGCGTTTTCCTCCGCTATCGCCTCGACTTCTGCTGCGGTGGTCGACAGAAGCTCGAGGACGCTTGCCAGAAGGCAGGGCTGAACCCCGAACATGTCATCGCGGAGATTTTCGCCGAGGAGGCGCCGAGTGTTCCGGTTCGCTGGGACCAAAGGCCGCTCCCCGAGCTCATCGACTACATTGTCTTTCACTACCACGACGCTCACCGCTCCACTCTGCCGGCCCTCATCGACGCGGCTGCGCGCGTCGAGCGAGTGCACGGCAATAAAGAGAGCTGCCCCCATGGACTCGCCGATCAGCTGGCGGTGCTCGATCGGGAGCTTCGTCACCACATGGCCAAAGAGGAACAGATCCTTTTTCCTGCCATCGTGAGCCGAGGTCCCACGTCCAGCATGCACATGCCCGTGCGTGTGCTCATGCAGGAGCATGACGATCACGGCGAGACCCTGAGGGCGCTGCGCGAGCTGTGTACGGATTATCGTCCCCCGCGGGAGGCTTGTGCGACTTGGCGCGCCCTCTACGGCAGCCTACAAAAGCTCGAGTCCGAGCTCATGGAGCACATCCACCTCGAAAACAACATCCTCTTTCCTCGCGCGCTCGGCTCCTGAAAGCATCCGAGCTCGAGACCCGCCCCAGGTGAGCCATGCACACACTCTATCTGCTCTCCGTTTGGCTTCACATCCTCGCTGCTACGATCTGGATCGGAGGAATGTTCTTCCTGGTGCTCGTGGTCGTGCCTTGGATGCGCGCGGGAGGAAGGGCGAGCGGAGCCACATTCCTTCGGGAGACGGGGCTCCGCTTTCGACGGGTCGGCTGGTGGTGTTTTGGGATCCTCGTCGTTACCGGGACGTTCAACCTCTGGATGCGCGGGGTGCGCCTCGCTGATTTCGTGAGCATCAAGTGGCTGACGTCACCCTTTGGCCACCTGGTCCTCTTGAAGTTGTCGGTCTTTTTGCTGGTGCTCCTCGTGAGCATCTTGCACGACTTCATCCTGGGCCCCCGCGCCACCGATCAGATCGCGCGAGATCCGAGCTCTCCCGAAGCCGCTCTCGCGCGCAAGCGCGCCTCTTTGCTGGGCCGGATCAACGTGGTATTTGCGCTGATCCTGGTGGCTCTGGGAGTCGCGATTGTGCGCGGTATGCCATAAGGACGGCGGCGAGCCGGAGCGCACTCAGTGGGCCGCTTGAGAGCCGCTTGAGAGCCGCTCGCGGACCGCTCGAGAGAGTCGCTCGGGTCGATCAGGGTGAGACCGAACGGTCCTGGGTGATGCGTCCTGCGTCCAAGGTGACGAGGCGAGAGGCGAGGCGCGCGACGTCGGCTGCGTCATGGGTGACGAGGATCGCGGGCAGTTGACTCGCCGCGAGCAGCTCGCGGAGCATCGCGCCGAGCTCAACGCGGAGCTCGTGGTGGAGCGCGGAGAAGGGTTCGTCGAGCAGGACCAGGCGCGGCTCGGACGCGAGGGCGCGCGCGATGGCGACCCGTTGCGCTTCGCCGCCGGAGAGCGCGGTGGCGCGGCGATGGGCGAGGTGAAGTGCGCTGGTCCGTTCGAGCCAAGACAAGGCGACCTCTTTGCGCTCGCTCTTCTTTCTTCGAGGCACCCCGTAGGCCACGTTTTCCCAAACGGAGAGGTGGGGAAAGAGGGCCAAAGACTGGAAAACGAGCGCCACGCGGCGCTCCTCGGGAGGACGGAAGATGGACGCTTCGCTGTCGAAGAGGACCTCTCCGCTGAGGGCGATCCTGCCGCGAGCGGGCCTGAGGAGGCCGGCGAGGCAGGTGAGCAGGGTCGTCTTTCCTGCTCCCGAAGGACCCATGAGCGCGGTGACGCCGCCGTCTCCTTCGAACAGGACATCGAGGCGTGGTCGTCCGGCCTCGGGGCCTTCGACGAAGAGCCGAGCTGACAGACGAGGCTCAGAAGGCATGGGGTTTCCTCTGGGCGAGCTTGGTCCCGGCGTAGAGAGCCGCGACGGCGAAGGCGGACAAGACCGTGACCAGACCCGCCGCCTCTGCTTCGCGATTGGCTTGGACAGCGTCGTAGATGGCGAGGGAGGCGGTCTGAGTGAGACCAGGGATGTTCCCCGCGATCATCAGGGTGACCCCGAAATCGCCGAGAGAGCGCGCGAACCCGAGGGTCACGCCCGCGACAATGCCGCTCCGGCTCAAAGGAAGCACGATCGTGACAAAGACGCGGAAGGGAGGGGCGCCGAGGGTAGCCGCGGCCGCGGTGAGACGGGGATCGACCTCCTCCATAGCGGCTCGGGTGGTCTTCACGACGAAGGGGAGCGCGGCCAAAAAGCCCGCGATGACCGCGGCTCTCGGCGTGAAGACGAGAGGCTCCGAGAAAACGGACTCGTAGGCGCGACCCAGGATGCTGGTTCGGCCGAGCGCTGTGAGAAGATAATAACCGAGCACCGTCGGCGGGAGCACCATGGGCGCGGTGAGCAAGGTCTCGAGGAGATCGCGTCCAGGGAAACGTGAGCGCACCATGAGCCCGGCGAGCGCCACTCCGACGATGGTCGCGAGGACGGTCGCCGCTGAGGTCACCTGGAGCGAGAGGAGCAGCGGATCCCAGGTCATGGCGAGCTCGGGGTCCTTTTTTCTGGGGGAAGGAGGCCGAACTCCCGCAAGGCCGCGCGTCCCCGTGGGGAGTCCACGAAGCGCGCGAAGGCGAGGCCCCCGTCCCGATTTTTGCCGCGGCTACAGACCACAAGCGCCTGCTCGAAGGAGGGGAACAGCTCCTCGGGTACTTCGAGCCAAGGATTGTCTCGGTCCGTTGCGACGTGGCTGAGGGCGATGATGGCGGCGTCGACGTTCCCGCTTTCTGCGAGCTGAAAGGCCTGGCGGACATTCTCTCCAAAGACGAGCTTTGGGCGGAGCTCTTCATAGAGGCCGAGGCGTTCGAGGGCCTGTCGAGCGGCGCGCCCGTAGGGGGCGTGGTCAGGGTTTGCGATGGCGATTTTTCGGTAACGCGCGTCGGTCAGATCGCGGAGAGCTCGAGGGGGCGCAGCCGTGCCTGCTCGGGTCCAAAGAGCGAGACGGCCTCTTGCGTAGTTGACCTGGGTCGCCGCGTCACAAGCGCCGGCCTGGACAACGTCTCGGACGAAAGAGACGTGCGCCGCAGCGAAGACGTCAAAGGGAGCGCCCGCCTGCAGCTGCCGCGCGAGCACGCCCGTCGAAGCAAAGCTGAAGGTGACGCTCTGGCCTGTCTCGGCTCGAAAGTCGCGTCCGAGCTGCTCGAAGGCAAAGCTCAAGTCGGAGGCGGCGGCGACTCGAACGGGTTCGATCGAGCTCGAACGCGGAGAGAGGTCACAGGCGCTGACCCAAAGCAGCGATCCGAGCGCGCATGCGACGGCGCTCGCCGCAGACTCTTGGACGCTCAGAAAGGGGGCCACCTTGCCCCCACACTACTCGAGTGAGGCCCTCACAAGCCACAGCGTGCCACGAGGGACGGTGGCAGAGCTGATTCGTAGCGGGCGTCCGTCAACGAAACCAGGAAACATTCGAGCGCGAGCAGGTTCTCCGCCCGGGACAGATCTTCGCTGCCGCGGCTCAGCTCGGCCGTACTCAAGTTTTCATCCACTTCAGGTTCGGCCCAACTCTCGCCGGTCTCCGGGTTCTGTGACGCGTCGGATTCTCCTCGCGCCCGCTTCTTTGCATGTTCGTAGAAAAGGATGACGGTCGAGAGATTCTGGAAGACGCCGTTATGCATATAGGGTCCGGTGAGCGCGACGTTGCGCAGGGTTCCCACGCGGAATTTGCCGTTCTGGGTCGGATCATCGAGCACCCCGCCGAGGCCTAGGTCGGTCTTTGCGCCGTTGAGGCGCCTGAGGGTCTGATTCTCCGGCAGCCCCAGATTGTGGTACTCGTAGCTCGAGAAAAGCTCCCGTGCCCGATCGGGTCCGTCGCTTTGGTGCATCAGGTGGCACGCGGAACAGCTCGTCGCCTCGGTGGAGAAGAACAGGTCCCTGCCGCGGGCCGCGGGGGAGCCTTCAGGGTATTCGTAGTGCGCGGGATCGCTCTTGGACAGGAGCGACCGGTCGTATCGGGAATCGAAGGGCGAGAACGCTTCCGTTCGCTCGAAAGCCGCGATGGCATCCGACATCGCCGCGTAGGCCACCTTTGCGTCGTCGAAGACTCCCTCGCCGTAGAGCGCGCGAAACATCGAAGGATACTCTGCGTCCTCGAGGAGCCTCGCCACGACCGCTTCTTCGCTCGGCATGCCCATTTCGACCGGATTCAGCGGCGGACCTCCCGCCTGCTCCGCAAGATCTCGAGCTCGTCCATCGAGGAACACTCCTCCGAGGTAGCCTTCATACAGGGAGATCTCAGGGTCGGTGTGGAACCTCGCGCGGGATCCTCGGGAGAGCGGAGGAATGAAGGCCGCGTACATGGCGCTCGGCGCGTTTCGATCCCCGAGGGACTGGCCGTCATCGCCGATGGACGCCGCGGCGATTCCCCCTTCGAGAGGCCTTGGGTCGGTGAAGACGGCTTCGGGCGCGTGGCAGGTGGCGCAAGATTGGGTGCGCTCTTTCGACAGATTCGGATCGTGAAAGAGGAGCTCTCCGAGCTCGGCCTTGCTTGGTGGCGCGCCTCCGTTCGCTCCCTCGCAGCCGAGCTGAGCCGCGGCGATGAGAGCGGTGAACCAGGGAAGAGCTGCTCGCGCTGCTGTGCGCCCAAGGAGGGTGGGTTCTCTCATTTTGATAAGGGCTGAGGATTTCAAGCGGATGGTTGGTTCGGAGCGAGGCACATGGGTGTGTCGCAAGAGCCGTACCACGGTGATATCCCCGGGAGCTTGAGTGTTGCCTCGACGGAGAATCGTGACGAAATCGTGAGTGAGGCGGAGTTTGGCCTGCTCGGATCGGTGCGCGTCTGGCGGGGGCACCTGGAGAACGGAGGGCCTTTTCGGCGCAGAAATGGCGTCTAGCTCGGGAGCCCCCGCAAAGGTTGCATGACATGGAGCGGCGGGCGGATCACGGAGACATGAGTCTTCGGAAACTCACCGCCTCTTTCGCTTGCCTGCGTCGCGCACGGGGACTGACGAATGCAATCAGGGCAGGGAGTTCAAGTGCATAGGGCGACAAAGGGCATCTTGACGCGTTAGAGCCGTCCCTCTAACAGACGAGGGTTGTCACGCTCGCTATCGACGTTCCTTCGAGTCCTCCGCCCAGCTGCGCTGATTTCGGTGGCGATTTTTGCCCTGGCCTGTCAGGCGGATTACCACTGTGATGAAGATGGACGCTGCGACTGCCACGGGCGTCGCGACTGCGTCATCTCTTGCCCCTACGACCGTTGTGACGTGAGCTGTTCACATACGAGCCAGTCATGCGGGGTCGTATGTGGGGATGACTGCGAGTTCGATTGTCACGACTCGAACCACTGTTCGAGCTTTAGTCGCGACAAGAGCCAAATCACCTGCCACCACCTGCCCTCGTGCGCTTCGGAATGTGGCGAAGAGTGTGACTTCGAATGCCGAGACGTGAGCGACTGTTTCGCCCGCGCCGGCGACCGGAGCAAGCTCGCCTGTGACCACGTGGCGCTCTGCGAGATCGAATGCGAGGGGGAGTGTGAGGTGTCCTGCTCGGACGTGAGCCGCTGTTATGTTTCTTGTGACGGTCCCTGTGAAGTCGAGCTCACCTGCAACGCGGTCGGCGACTGTCGCCTGACCTGCGAAGGGGGGCAGGCGCAGCGGGATCTTGGCTCCGGGACCTATCGATGCGGAGAGAAATGATGGGCAGAAGAGCTATTTCGGTCCTGTCCCTGGCCCTTTTGAGCTCCCTCTGGGCAGAGGGGGCGTCGGCCGAGTCGATCATCCAGCGCGACGGCGACCACCCGAAGTATTCCCTCGAGCTCGAACCCCATTTGGCCTTGGGGTTCCCGATGCCCGGCTATTTTGGCGGGTCGAGCTTGGGCGCTGGCGTCCGCTTCAGCATCCCCGTAGCCGAGCGGGGGCTGATCGATGGCGTGAACGATTCGGCGGCCATCGGCTTCGGCATCGACCTGATGCGCTACTCGGGTGGGGGCGCCTTCGCTGGTGACTGCGAAGAGTACCGAGGTGCTGGCCGCGAGCGGATCTGCGTGCGGGTCCGAGGAGCGCCCGGGCCTGCGTTCCAGGTGCTCGTTCCAGTTGTTTTCCAGTGGAACTTCTTCTTCGATCCTGCCTGGAGCGCCTTCGTGGAGCCCGGCATCGGAATCTATTACCAACATCACGAGTTTGACGGCTCGGGGACCGCGGGAGCTTTTCCTGTCATTCAGCTGGGCGGCCGCTACCACTTTTCTCAGTCCACGGCGCTCACCTTCCGGATCGGCTATCCCTACTTCTCCCTCGGAGTCTCGTTCGGGCTCTAAGGGCGAGATCACGTGCCGAGAGCGCAGGGTGCGGCCAGGCAACGCAAACTGCGGCACAGCCCGAAACGGACGAAATGCGCAAAGATGCCCCAGGTGGGCGATACAGCGCGGAGCCCGAGGGCCAGTGACTCGTGGCTGCCGCGTCGAGAGGCGTTTTTTCGTGAGGATTGGGTTTTCGCTGGAGGCCGCGCGAGCTGAGGGTGGATTCGGCCTGAGATTTGCAGCACTCAGGGCGTGACCACCGCAGAAGAGACTTCCGCCCAGCTCAATCCGCACCTGCCTCCGCTCGCAGACCTGGGGACGATGTCCCTTCGGGAGCGGGAGGAGGCCCTCGAGGCGTGGGTCTCGTGGTTAAATGCGAACCCCCACCTTGTCTCTGAGGACTTCGAGAGCGAGCTCGACCGGGCGCTGCACAAGCTGGATGACGACACGGTGCGCGAGACGCTCCGCCGAGACCTTCACAAGCGCTTCTCCCAGTGGCTCGAGACGGCGGGACGGCCTGGGGCTGGTCGTGGGCCCGACGAGGCGCTCGAAGATGTTTGACCCTCGCGAGGGCTTTTCCGTTACGGTCAAGGGATGAGCTACCCCCCTTTCCCTCAGCCCTTTGAGGTCAGTTGGCAAAGGCTCGATGGCCTTGGGCGCGAGCAGGCGCGTCTCGAGAAGTTTGACTCCGGGTATGGGCTGAGCGGATTTCTCGAGCTCGAAGAGGACGGCGTTGTGAGTCGCTTTCGCTACTCGATCGAGTGCGATGAGCGGTTCTGTACTCGCGTTGTCCGCGTGGAGGGGGAACAGGACGATAAGCCATTTTTCCTCGGGCTCGAAGCGGACGGGCTCGGGCATTTCGGCCGCAAGGGCATCGCCGCGCCAGAGTTCGACGGCGTCTTCGACATCGATCTCGGCTTTACGCCCTTCACGAATACTTTGGCGATCCGTCGACTCAATCTCGATGTGGGCCAGAAGGCGGAGCTGCGCTCGGCGTGGCTTCGTTATCCCGAGCTCCACCTCGAGGCCCTCGAACAAAGCTATGAGCGCGAAGGGTCTCACCTCTATCTCTATCAAGCGCGCATCGATGGCGAGCCCTTCTCAGCGCATCTTGAAACAGACGATTTCGGAGTGGTTCTTTATTATGAGGGACTCTGGGAGGCGCACACTGGGCGCTGATCGGTCGCTCAGCGGCGTGCCTTCGGGCGCATTTGCTCCGAAAATTTCAGATCTCCCTTGAGGAAGAGGCAGCTCTCGAGAATGCTCGGGCGCGGGCCTCTTCGACCCGATACGACCAGACCCATGCAGCGATCCAATCTCCTCTTCGCCTCGCTTCTTCTTTTCTCCTGCGCCGGCGCTCCCAAAGAAGCCGCCCGCCCCGAGTCCTCTTCGAGCTCGGCCGAGACGCAAGCGAAACCGAAGAAGGAGCCGCTGCGGCTCGGAGCCAAAGAAGCCTTCTCCTTCACCGGGCTCGTTCAGCGTGCGGAAGAGCTCGCCCGGCAGCCCTACGTTGCGCCTCCCCAGGCTCCGGCCGAGATCCTCGAACAGATCGACTACGACGCGCACGGTCAGCTCAAGTACAAGACCGACTACGCTCTCTTCGCGGACGGGCCGGGACAGTACCCCGTCACCTTCTTCCATTTGGGAACGTTCTTCCGGATCCCTGTCAGGATGCACGTGGTGAGCCTTTCAGAGGGACGCTCGGTCGCGCGCGAGATTGAGTACGACGAGTCGTATTTCGAGATGCCCGAGGATAGTCCGGCTCGGAAGCTCCCGCCGGGCAGCGGCTTTGCTGGCTTCCGCTTCCAGGAATCACGTCTCGGCGACCAAGAGAAGCTCCCCTGGCAGAAGAACGACTGGGTGGCGTTCTTAGGCGCGACATATTTTCGAGCGATCGGCGAGCTTTACCAATATGGCCTCTCCGCGCGGGCGATCGCGGTCGACGTGGCTGTCGACCAACCTGAAGAGTTCCCGACGTTCACTCACATCTACCTCGAAGAACCCAAGAGTGAAAAGGATCCCGTCGTGGTCTACGGCTTGTTCGATGGGCCGAGTGTCGTCGGGGTGACTCGGTTTGTGATGCAGCGAGGAGCGGGGGTGACGATGGACGTCTCGCAGACGCTTTTCTTGCGCTCCGACGTGAAGAGACTTGGCGTCGCTCCGCTCACGTCCATGTATTGGTTCTCGGAAAAATCGAAGGACGGCGAGGTGCCCGATTGGCGTCCCGAGGTACACGACTCCGACGGTCTCGCGCTCTGGACAGGGAAGGGCGAACACATCTGGCGACCGCTCAACAACGTGCGAGCGACGAGTGTTTCGGCTTTCGTCGACGAAAATCCCCGCGGGTTCGGCCTTTCNCAGCGCGACCGCGTCTTCGACCATTACCTCGACGGGGTGCGCTATGAGCGGCGCCCGAGCCTCTGGGTAGAACCCCTCGGAAGCTGGGGGAGAGGCGCCGTCGAGCTCGTTGAGATCCCGACGGATGACGAGATTCACGACAACATCGTCGCCATGTGGGTAGCTGAGGCGCCAGCTCGCGCCGGCGAGCGTTATCAGCTCGACTATCGTCTGCACTGGCTCGCGGATGAGCCCTACCCGAGTCCTCTCGCGCGTGTGGTGGCGACCAGGATCGGCCGAGGAGGACAACCCGGCCAGCCCCGTCCGAGCGGCGTTCGGAAGTTTGTCGTGGAGTTTTTGGGCGGGCCTCTCGAGAAGCTGCCCTACGGAGTGCTCCCCGAGCCTGTGCTTTGGGCCTCGCGCGGGAATTTTTCCTATGTGTTCACCGAAGCAGTCCCGAGCGACATTCCGGGCCANTGGCGCGCGCAGTTCGACCTGACCGTGGAGGGCTCGGAGCCCGTAGAGATGCGCGCGTTTTTGAAGCGTGGCGACGAGACTCTCTCGGAGACCTGGCTCTACCAATGGCATCCGCGCTGAGCGGGGAAAGCTCTCTCGCTTCTCGCGACGAAAAAGGGCCCGCTCCGGAACACTTAGCTCGTTTTGGGGGATGAGCTCCGCAGCGCTCCTTTGGTCAAAGGTTCTTTGGTCAATGAGTCCTGTGTGAGAACTTGTCGCGCTTTCCTGCTCTCTTGAACATTGACCGCGATGTCTTGGCGCGTCAGACCAAGGAGGGCGCTCGCTGGAGCTCGAGCGTCCTCACCTCGCATCCCTGCTCGAGCGAAATAAGCGTCCACGGCGGCCCCTGAGGAGAAAGAAAGAGCCATGAAGCAATGTGATCTGTGCGGGAACAAGTACGACAAGACCTTTGAGGTCGTTATGGGAGGGGGGACCTTCACGTTCGACTGCTTTGAGTGCGCGATCCATAAGCTGGCCCCGACCTGCGGCCACTGCGGCTGTCGGATCATCGGCCATGGCGTCGAAGCCCAGGGCCAGTTCTTCTGTTGTGCGAACTGTGCGAATCGGGCGGGGCTTGGCGGCCCGGTCGATCGGGTGGACTGAGCTTTTCCGAGCCGGCGACTCTCGGGGCTCGGGGGCGTTGGGCCTTTGCCGAAGGGGGTGTATCGTCTCGGCCATGCTCAAGCGGACTCTCACCTGGGCCCTCGCAGGCGCAGCCGTTGGCTTCATCATCTGGTCTCTCATCGGTCAGAGCATGGTCTCGGCCCTGTTCAGCTCCCTTGGAGGAACCTTCAGTTGCCAGGCAGACGTCGAGGCGGCGCTGAGCAAGTTTGTCCGGATGCAGTTCTATTGTGCGCTCGGCGGCGGAGTCCTCGCTCCTCTCGGTGCCTGGCTCCTCAGTCGTCCGAAGGCCGAGAAGGCCGAAGCACCGGGCCCCGGTCCCGGCACCCCTGGGTGACCCGATGGATCCCGCCCTTTTGGCTATCTTTGGAGTCGGGCTTTTTCTTGGCCTGCTCCCGGGCGTTTACGTCTGGTTCCGAAGCTTCCATGAGCGTCGCCGACTGGAGGCCGAGCTCAAGAAGCTCAGGTCCCACGTCGACGCTCACATTGAGCTCGCCCACGAGGGAACGATCCAAAGGAAGGCCGAGATCGAGCGGCTCGAAAAGATGAACGAGAACCTGCGGGTGACCCTGAAGGCTTGGCAACTCAAGCCCGATCGACGGGAGCTTCGGCAGCTCCATGTTTACGACCACGCGATCCGTGAGATCCTGCGGAGTACGCCCGGCTTTGCTCCTCACTGGGAGGCGGCGCTTTCCCGTGCGGAGGCCGTGGTCGCGGACGAGGATCGAGGTCTTTTGGCGTTCTCCCGTCGATTCTTCCTGCGCGGACGGACCGGCACGGACGATCCGCAGGAGCCGTAACGGCGAGCGCGTTGGCGGGGTTATTGCTTAGGCGTCCCCTGGCTCCCAGCGCCGCCGGCAAGAATGCCCATTCATGCGCCCCTGTTCTTTCTTTTTGTACCTTTTCGCCTCAGCGCTCCTGATCACTCAGCGCGCATTTGCCTCAACGGGAGAGCTTCCTTCGGAGGAGGTCTTGCCTCGACCGGTTGCCGATCCAGAGGACCCATCGGAGGGAGCGCCCCGAGATTCGGCGGGGAGCGGCGACAGCTCCGAAGACCTGGAGAAAGGCGAGGGGGACAAGAGCTCCGCGGAAGGAGAGAAGCCTGAGGGCGAGTCCGCAGACGAAGGCAGCCGAGGAGAAGCCGAGGGCTCTTCGCAGGGCAAGACCGGGAAGAAGGAAGTCAAAAATCAGTGGGCCGGCGTACCTATTGTCGGTGGCAACAGCGACTTCGGTTGGGGCGGAGGGGCGCTCGTTTCGGTCACGCGCCCGAATCCCAAGAACGACCACTCGAACCAATGGAGCGCCGAGCTCGCCGCGGTCGCGATGTTCAACACCGAGAGCTTCGAGCCCCGCTTCCAGGACTACTACCTGAAGGCGGTTTTCGATGATGTGTTAGGGAGCGGGCTCCGACTCACGCTTCGCCCCTCGTTCACTCAGGTTGTTGGTGTGAACTACTACGGCCTTGGCAATGCGGCTACGCGGGGAGGACCGGGTCTGCCGAACCCCGATGGCGACGGGAGGCGCTACTACGACTATACCCATGCGGACGGCACGCTGCGCGTCTTTTTGTCCCACGACTTTTCTCATCAGATCCGCCTGAGCGCGGGCATGATCTGGAGCTACGTTTGGATGGACGTGCCCGACAATTCTCGGCTCGCCGAAGACGCGCGCTCGGGCTCCGCAGAGGTCCGAGACATGCTCACGGGCATCAATGACCACGCCTTCGGCGCCTATGTTTATACGCTCGAGTTCGACACCCGCGACAACGAAGTCGAACCTCGGCACGGCTTCTATCAAACGAACTCACTCACCTTTGCGCCAGGCGGCTATTCCCCCTTCACGGATACCTGGGGCCGGGGCTACTTCGCGCTGCGGGGCTATCACGCCCTCAGCGACCGAGTGGTGATCGCCGGACGGGTGATGCTCGATGTGCTCGTGGGGACGCCGCCCGTCTATGAACTCTCGCGCTTCGACAACTATTCGAACGCCTTTGGCGGCGAGAAAGGCGTGCGCGGCATCGAGGCGCAGCGCTACTACGGCAAGGTGAAGTTCATCGCGAACGTCGAGAATCGGATCAAACTCTTCGAGTTCGACCTGATCGGTCATCAGACCCTGAGCCTCGTACAGTTCTTCGACTTCGGGCGTCTTTGGGCCGACTTCGGCGCGAGCAATGAGCTCGACGGCACCGGGTTCGGCATGAAGTATTCGATCGGCGGAGGGCTTCGTCTGCTGTTCGAGGATTCGTTCGTGGTGGCCCTCGACGCGGGCTGGTCTCCGGACGCGGAGCCTGTGGGCGTCTACTTGACGTCAGGGCACGCCTTCTGAGGAGAGGGGATGATAGTAGTGCCCCGGGCGCCACTCGGGGCGCGCGGGGCAGAAAGAAGGGCCGAATCGGGACGAACGCCCGGTGCAGCGCGCGTCCCCGCCTGGCTCATTTTACGGAGCCGGGCGCCCCAGCTCGTTCATGAGCCAGGTCATGGCGGAGCGAGAACGACCGTCGCGGACGAGGCCGCTGTTCGGCGCCTGGTTCCAGGTGCGCCCGTAGATCCAGCCCCAGATCGTGACGCCCGGGACGAAGTCCGTCTCCATGAAGAACGGCATGTAGCGCTGGTAGAGGGTCAGCTGCTGCTGATCGTCGGTGGTGCTGAGATCAAGTTCGGTAATATAGACGGGGAGGCCCGTGTCATTGTGGAGCTTGTTGAGCAAACGCTCGACGGTTTGGAACGTGACGCTGCCGTGGTCGAGGTCGTGGGACTGAGCACCCAGGGCATCGATCGGACCGCCGTTCTGCAGGACGGTCTTGGTGATGTCGATGAAGTGCTGGTTGTCGTTCGGCCACTCGATATTGTTGTAGTCGTTGAAGATCAGGATCGCGTTCGGGCAGGCTTCGCGGGCCCACTTGAAGGCGTTGGTGATCCATTGCCAGTTTCCGTTCGTGCCGCCGCCAATGTTGTTCGCGTAGCTCGGCGTAGTGTGGGGCGGCGGCTCGTTGACGACGTCGATGAGCTTGGTGTTCGGGTAGCGCTGACAGAACGCCCGCATCCATTCTTTGACGTGGTTCTCGGAGATCTGGCCGCTCGGCTGCTGAGAACCCCAAACGAACGCGTGCTGCTTGAAGATGATGCCCTTCTTCTCGGTGTAGTCGTAGATGGCATCGAGGGTCGCCCAGTTCGGGTTGTTTGAGATGTTGCCCTGGACCGAGCCCCACTTACCGGCGTTCTCGGGCGTAATTTGGTCCCAATAGTCGGAGAAGATCAGGCCGTTATAGTCGATCGAGTTTCCGGTCGTGATGTTGCCGACGAACTTGCCGTGCTCGCCGCCGCCTGTGCCCGGGTTCGAGCCACCTGCCGCGGGAGGTGCGCCGCCTGTGTCGCTGCCGCCTGCGCCCGGGGAGGCTCCGCCGGAACCTCCTCCTGGGCCTTCACGGGTGAACGTGAGCGCATCGATATCGACGTCGCGGTTCGAGCCGACCGTGAGTCGGATGACCTGCAACCCCTGGGAGAGCTCGACGCTCGCTTCCACAGTGTCCATCTCCCCCCAGTCGGAGACGACGGGCGCTTCGAGGGTGGTCAGAGCCTGACCACAGACGGACAGTTCGAGGGTTCGGCCTGCCTGTACGGCACCGGCGCGCAGCGTGACGGTGTACCTTCCCGCTTCCTGCACGTTGACCGTGTATTCGAGCCACTCGCCTGGAGTCATCCAGCCCACCGCGTGGCCATCGGGGAAGGCTTTGATGTCGACATCGACGTCCATCCGATACTCGCCACCCTCATTGCCAGGGGTGTCGTCTTGGTATCCGTCAACGTCAAAATTTTCTGCTTCAATGGTTCCCGGAATCACTGCCGGCGTGCCTTGGTAGGCTGAGCTCGCGTCGGCACAGCCTTGGGCGCCGCCGGTGGACGTGTCGTTCCCTCCGCCGCCGGATGCAGATCCTCCCGACGTTAGGGCTCCACCGCTCCCACCACCGATCGACGAGGTGCCTCCGGAAGAGACGGTCCCGCCGCCGCTCTGGGCCCCGCCCGTTTGCACGGAGGAGCCGTCCCCGGGGTCGAAAGTGTTGCTCGAGGAGCAGGCTGCCAAAAAAAGACTGCCGAGCAGTGCACCTGCCCGCGCAGATTTTGCCGAGAATGTTGTCATAGGGGCCCAGTTCTTACGCGTCGCGCGCGAGGGCCGGGCCCCGCAATGGCGACGCTTCCTCAACGAACTATTTCAGGCACCGATCGAGCCGCAGGGCTTCGATGGGGCGGGAAAGACCGAACCAGCGCCAAAAAGGCTTCTGCGTCCGGCTTGTACAAATTGTTAGCGCTCGCGATCTTCTCAAGGGAGGGGAAGTTTGGAGCCCCTGCGCCTTTCAAAATTACGCTGTGGATATCCAGATCTTCGCGCTCCCGGGAGGGCGCGGGCCCGGCGATGGCTCCGGAAGGACGGGGAGGAGGCACCGGCGACGTAGAGGGACCGGGGGGCAGGGGCGGCCGGAGTCATGAAACTCTCACAATGGATCTTGGCGTAACTGGGCCGAGCCCGTTCAGCGCCCGACCGTCGCTCGTTTGACCCACGGACGGAAAGGCACTGTCATCGGCCCTGTGGTAGCGCCCTCTGCGCGTCTCGAAGATCTCCTCGCTCTCGTGGGAAGAGCGCGAGTGCTGATGGACATCGGGACCGATCACGCGCTCGTTCCGAGCTTTGCGGCGCTCAGGGGCACTTGTGAGCGCGCTGTTGGCGTGGATTTGCGCCCGGAGCCGCTCCGGCGGGCTCGGCAGACGCTCCGCACCTTGGGCGTCGAAGGTCAGGTTGAGCTCGTTTTGGGCGATGGACTCGGAGCCGTGAAGGAGCCCGAAAAAACCACCGTCGTCATCGCGGGGCTCAGCGGGAAGACGATGCTCAGCTGGTGTGAAAAGGAGCTTGAGACGGTCAGACGCCTCGACAAGCTCGTCGTGCAGCCGAACGGACACTTGTCGGCCTTGCGCGCCTGGGCCTACGAAAGCGGCCTCTGGCTCCTCGACGAGAGGATCTGTCAGGAGAGGGATAGGTTCTTTGTGAGCTGCGCCTTTGCTTCCCGGCAAGGAGGCGATCCTGCTTACGAAAATCTGCCCGTGTCGATGCAGGCGGGTTTCGAGTTAGGACCGTGGCTCGTCCGGCGCGGCGACCCTCTCGCCTCACAGTGCTACCTGAGAGAGCGCCGGCGGCTCGCCGGCCTCGTGGGGCTCGGCCTCGCCGAACATCGGGAGCTTTTCGCGATCTACGACGGGATCTGTTCGGCTTGAGCTTCCAGCGTCGAACGCCGGAAGCTCGAGGGCGCGCGCTTCAGTAGACGTCGACCCGGTAACGTCCGTTCTTCTCGAGATCTTTCCAGAAAGCCTCGGCCTGCTCCTCACTGAAGCCGCCGTGGTTCTGAGCGATGCGGACGAGGGTGCGCTGGACGTCAGCGGCCATCTTCTGTTTGTCGCCGCAGACGTAGAGGATCGCGCCCCCCAAAATCCAGCTCCAAACCTCCGCGCCTTGTTCCTCGAGCAGGTGCTGCACGTAACGCTTGTGGGCCTGGTCGCGGGACCAAGCGCAATCCAGCTTGGTGAGGACGCCCGCCTGGAGCGCTTGTTTCCATTCCTCCCCATAGAGGAAATCGGTGGCCTCGTGTTGGTGGCCGAAGAAGAGCCAGCTCCTTCCGGTGCCCGGCTCGAGGGCGCGCTCGGCCAAGAATCCGCGGTAGGGTGCGACGCCGGTTCCGGGGCCGATCCAGATCACGTCGGTGTCCCGCGGAGCGTTGCGGAAATGGGTTCCTTTGACCTTATGTACGGCGACGCGCTCCCCGTCTTGCACTCGATCACACAGGTAGCCGCTCGCGAGACCCACGCGTTGATACCCGTCGTGGGTGTAGCGGGGCGTCTCGACGGTGAGATGAACCACACGGGGATTTTGGCGAGGCGTGGACGCAACCGAATACAGGCGCGCGGCGACCGGCAAGAGCGCTTCGAGGACCTCCTCGATATCGAGGGGCAAGAAGCCTTCGTGTTCGGACAAAGCTTCGAGCACGAAACGCTCATGGCGGTAGCGGTTCACGTCGGCGCCGGGAGCCGAGAGGGGGCCACGTCCCCGAGCCAACAGGGCGGCGAAGTCGCCGGTGAGGCGCTGGAGGTCACGGGTCTCGAGGACCTTCGCGAGGGTGGTCTGGGTATCGCCAAAGAGGACCTTCGTGTCCCCGTCGAGGCCGGTGGCGGCGAGGAAGCGCGCGACGTCCGCGCTCGAGTTCACCGGGTGCACCGCGACGCAATCACCGGTTTCGTAGTCAAAAGAAGGGTCTTCGACCTCGAGCTCGTAGTGCCAGGTCTCTTTGGCGGAGCCGCTGCCGTTCAGTCGCCGGCGCGACAGAACGCGGGCCGGAACCGGCTTTGGACCGGAGGGAGGAGCGACGCGCGGCAGCTTCGGCTCTTCTTTGGCGCTCGTGCCGCCCCCGAAGAGGCTCTTGAGCCAACCGAAGGCGCCTTTGCGCTTCTGGGGAGGGACGTAGCCCGAAAATTCCTTTCCGTGTTGCTCGAGCCACGAGAAGAGGTTCCCCTGAAAAATCGGGAAGTTCTCCTCATAGTCGACGTCACAGACCGTGAGCTCGATGACGCGCTCCGCCCCACACTCCTCGAGGACGCGGTCATAATCGCGGCCACACTGAGCGAAGTTCTGGTAGGTGGAATCGCCGAGGGCGCATACCCCGTAGCGCAGGCCCGTCAGATTGGGATGTCCTTGGATGTGCCGCAGCATCTTCTCGGCGTTCATGGGCGGATCGCCGCTGCCGAAGGTCGAGACGATGACGAGCAGAAGGCGAACGCTCGGCAGTTCCGCGGGAGGGAACGCTGAGAGTTCCCCGACGGTCGCGTGGTAGCCGGCGTGATGGAGCGCGGAGGCGAGGCGCTTCGCGGCGGTCTCAGAGTTGCCTGTTTCGGTACCGAAGAGAATTGTGATGTTGGACAAAACGTCGATCCCCTATGAACGGTGGGTCCAGGGCGCCCGCGAGATTCGCCGCGAGACGCCGGGGGGGCAAGGGCTTTTTTCGCCAGAGGGCCCGAGGCGCTCGATCTTTATCGCCCGAGTCCGGAGATTGGGCTCTCCGACTGGGGCTTTGTTCGCCTCGACTGTGGCGAGCTGCCACGCGCGCGCCGCCTTCCGAGCGAGCTGCGTAAGGGCTCTCGCGCCTTAGAGTTGCGCTCGCGCGAGAATCTATGGCTGGCACGTCGGGTGCAATGCGTTCCTTTTGAAACCGGCGCGGACGGGCTTGGCATTTCTTGCGCGCTACCGCCGCCGAGAGGAGAGGACCATGAGCGACGCTTCGACTTCTATCCGCGACGAGGAACCCGTTTCTGAGCGCCGACCCCTCGAGGCGCAGAAGCGCAACGGGCCATTTTTTGTCGTCGCCAATGTTGCGTCGGGCAGCGGCGGTGAAGCCCGGCTCGAGGAGCTGCGGGACCACTTTCGGCGTTCCGGAGCTGTCGTCCGCTGGGTTCCGGCGTCGAGGGACCGAGACCTCGAGCAGCCGCTGCTCTGGGCCGCAAAAGCGGCGCGGGAGGCGGGTGGAACCCTTGTCGTGGTGGGAGGGGATGGGTCGATCAACTCGGCGCTGCCTTTGGCTTTGGAGAGCGGGGTACCCCTCGGGATCATCCCAGCGGGAACCTTCAACTACGTGGCGCGGGACTTCGAGATCCCTCTCGAGCTTGGAGAGGCAGTCGACACGCTCGTGCACGGAAGCCCGATCTCGGTCCGAGTCGGGCAGGTGAACGGTCACCCCTTCCTCGTGAATGCGAGCCTCGGCCTTTATCCGCGCCTCCTCGAGGATCGTGAGAAGGCGAAACGACGCTACGGGAGGAACCGCGCGTTGGCCCTGGCCATCTCGGCCGCTTCTCTTCTCTCCCGTCGGACGACCACGTTCTCTCTCGACATCCAGCGCGCCTCCGAAGAGGGCCAGACGCTCGGCGCGCCCCACCGCATGGACATCGCGACCCTCTTTATCGGCCGCTCGAGCCTTCAGCTCCGCCGTGTCGGCATCGAGGAAGCGGAGGCTCCGGGGGAGCTCACCGCCGTCGCGCTCCGTCGCCCCTCAGCCCTCCGGCTCTTGGGCCTCGGGATACGCGCGACGTTCGGAGCGCTCGGCGACGCTCCGGACATCCTCTCGTTCCCCTTTGAGAAGCTCGTCGTGGACGAAAATGGGCGCCATCGCGACTCTGTGAAGGTCGCTCTCGATGGTGAAGTGCTGCGACTCGCCTGCCCTTTGATCTTCGAGGTGGCTCCGGAGCCGTTGCGCCTGATTGTCCCTGACAAGGATGCGCCTGGTCGCAATCGGTCCTGAGCGCGCCCCGTCATGCCCTCGACCTTCGTCGGCCCAGAGACTTGGGTCCATTTGAGCGATCTGCATTTTGGGACCGAAACACGAGCGGTCTGTGATGCGCTCGCCGAGCTGGTCGCCGCGCGCCGTCCGTCAGGCGTCATCGTCTCCGGTGACGTCACTCAGCGGGCGAAGCGGGGCGAGTTTCGCAAGGCATCGGAGTTCTTGCGTCGAATCGCAGGCGAGGCGCGCCTCCTCGTCGTGCCGGGGAACCATGACTTGCCCCTCTTCCGGGTGCTCGAACGAGCCTTTTTCCCCTATCGGAACTTCGAAGCGAGCTTTTCTCCGGTCCGCTCGGTCGAGCTCGCCTCAGAAGGCATCTTCCGCTTCCTGCTCGTCAACACCACACGGCCCCGTCGCCACAAGCTCGGCACCTTGAACCCCGAGCAGGTGGAGGAGGTGGAGCGAACGCTCCGACAATGTCCCGAAGGGGCAATTCGCGTCGTTGTTTTACATCACCCGCTGCCCGCCTTCAGCGACACGGGCGCCGAGCTTTCGGGAGACTTTGCGGATGGGGCGCAGGCGCGAGCAGTCGTGCAGCGCTGGACGCGGGCGGGGCTCGATCTCGTGCTCTGCGGGCACACGCACCGCCCGCGGGTTTTGCGACTGACTCCTCCGGCTGAGCTGCGAGGGGCGAGCGCTCCCGAATCGGCGCAGCTATCGCGTACCCCCTGGCTTCTTCAAGCAGGAACGGGCCTTTCCCAGCGTCTCCGTAACGAGTCAAACTCCGTATTTCTTCTCACAGGGAGGGCCCCCGAGGGACTCGCCGTTCGGCCGACCATCTTGCTGGAGCGCCTCGACTACTCTGAGAGCTCCGAGCGCTTCGAGAAGATGTCCGAGGTGCTCTTGAATTGACTTGAATTGAAGAGCGAAGGGAGGCGCGAGTGAGTGGCATGCTCGTTGCTCCTGCCGCGCTTCATGACTCGAACCAGCGGGGCCCGTCTCGAGGATCTCCAGCGAGCCGCTGCAGAGAGCCCCGAGGTCATCTCCTTCGCAGGGGGATTGCCCGATCCGCGGCTCTTTCCCAAACACGAGCTCTCGGAAGCCTTCTACTCTGCGCTCCACGCTTCTCAGTCGCTCCAATACGGCTGGCCCGAAGGGGAACCGGAGCTCAGGGAGTGGGTTGCGGCGCGGCTCCGAAGGCGCGGAGCGGACGTCGAGGCCCAGCACGTTCTCATCACGAGCGGTGCTCAACAAGCGATCTCCGTTGCCGCTCGCTCGTTCGTTCCTTTCCGCGGGGGATCGCATCGGGCTCAGAGACCCGACCTATCCGGGGGCCCTCGATATCTTCCGAGGCCTCGAGCTTGAGCTCGTCTCGAGCACGAGCCCCGCTCGCGCCTACTACGCTCAACCGGCGATCGAGAATCCGAACGGGAATCCTCTCCGCGAGTTCGAGCGCCGTGCGCTGCTCGAGGCCGCGCAAGGGGCCAGCGCCATCATCATTGAGGACGACGCCTACGCGGAGACCATCTTTGATGGTCGCCCCGCTCGTCCGCTGCTCGCCGAGGATCCAGAAAGGGTTCTTCATATCGGAACTCTCTCGAAGATCCTGTGTCCGGGGCTCCGAATTGGTTGGCTTGTGACGCGCCACCCGAAGTTTTCGGAGCTCGTTTCCGAGAAACAGCAAACGGACTTGCAGGCAGCGCCGCTCACGCAGCGTATCGTCATCGAATATCTTCGGGGTGGTCACCTCGATCAGCACCTCACGCGGATTCGATGCGACTACGCGCGCAAGGCGCGGACACTTCGAAAAGCGATCGCCCGTCACCTGCCTGAGTTCTCGGTCCAAGAGCCTGAGGGAGGCTTCTCTCTTTGGCTCGAGGACCGACCGGGCGACCCTCGGGTGAGTGACCTCGAGTGGCTCAGCGCGGCGGTCCAGCGCGGAGTGAGTTTCGACCCGGGCCGGAGCTTTCGAGTCTGGCCCTCCGATCGCCTAGCATTGCGCCTTTGTTATAGCAGCGTGGCAGAGGACGCGATCGAACGAGGAGTGCGTCGGCTCGAGGAAGCCCTCCGCGCGCTCTCGCCCGATAAGAGGCCGGGCGCGTGAGCTTTAGGAGCGCGGTCGTACGCTCTGGAGAAGCTCGACGAAGTTCTTCTCCTCCGACGTGACCGTGTCCTTCGGGCCCGTCATCTTGAAGAAGTAGGCGCCGCTCGGCGTTTCAACGACGGCGGCGTAGAGCCCGTAGTTTTCCTTCGGTGTGGTCGGACCGCCGGGCATTCCGGAGGAGAAGGTTCCGGAGCGAACGCGGACCGTCGTCACGCGGAAGCCTTGGACCGTGAGCTGGTCACGCTCGGCGTCCTCAGGTGTGATGCCTTGAAACTGAGCGATCCAACGGGAGATATTCGCGTCGACTCCGCCGCCGCTCGAGGGGCCAAAATAGAAGACGGTGATCTCCGCTTCTCCTGCGGAGCCTGTCGCTCGATAAGTCGCTGCGCGGACGGCGCTCTTCGGGCCGTCGAGCCAGCTCGAGGGCTTCGTCCAGGAAATTTCAGGTGCAGGGAATGAACCGGGAGCTGTCTGGGCGGACTTCGGAGCGGCGGGACTTTCTTCTTTGTTCTCGCGCTCTGCACCTTCTCGCGGAGTCGGCTCTGGCGAGGCTCGCTTACATCCGGCGAGTCCGCCCACCGCGAGCAATCCGGCCAAGAGGACGAGTGGGGCGTAGCGTCGGCGTCCGAGGGGAAGGGCGCATTCCGTCATGACCCGGAGATATAGAGGAGCAGGTTCCTTCGAGCGAGGGGAATTCTTCCGCTCACGTTTTTCGTCAGGATTTGCTCGGAGCCCGCGCGCGCTTCTCAAGGCGCTCGGGAGGGGAAAAGGTTGTGAGTTCTTTGAGGGCACATTCTCGCGAACTGTGCCTCACTCCGCTCCTGGGGCGAGGACGCCGCTCAGAGCCCGAGAGGCGCTGATTTCCGGCGCTCATGACCCCTCGCGAGAGTCCAGCACGTCTGGGGGACGGGCGTCGACCGTGGGCTCGGCAGTTCTTCCTGGTTGAAAAAAATACTCTCCGGGCGGCATCCCGCCGGGCGCCTTTGGAAAATCGCGACAGAGACCTCGCGTTTTCTGCTTTCCGCTCTGTGGAAGCGGCCTTCTGCCTTGCGTCCGCCCCTCGGGTATGAAAAGCGGACGCCCATGAAGAAGATCTTTGGCTGGTTCGTGGGCTTAACTTCGGTTTTAGCCGTCGGGTGGGGGTGCAGCAGCGCAACGACGGGAGGGCCGGACGGTGGCTCAGACGGATCGAGCCAGTGCGCTATCGGTCAGACGCTCTGTGCGACAGGCTGTACGGTCCTCGCCAGTGACCCGATGAACTGCGGGACATGTGGGAACGTCTGCCAAGGAGCGACTCCTTATTGTTCCAACAGTGTGTGTTCGATGACTGCCGGCGGCGGTAGCCCCGGCGTGGGCGGCGCGGGCAATCCCGGCCCTGGTGCGGGTGGAACCGCTACCGGCGTCGGTGGAGACGCAGGCCCTGGCGCGGGTGGTGCCATCGGCGGTGACACTGGTGGGAGCGGCCCCGGTGTAGGTGGTAGCGCTCCCGGTGCGGGGGGAAGCGGTGATGGTGGTGGCAATAGCGATCCCGGTTCGGATCCGCCTGGCTATTGGCGTTACGGCGACTGGCACGGCTGCGCTTGGACCGGCGTGGGCAAGGATGGCCAGACCTCCATCGCTCCTCAGGACTTCGTCTCAAAGCCTCCCGCTGACGCCTATTGTGTCAAAGGTGTCGTCGGCGCAGAGCCGATGTATCAGAGCGTTGCGCTCCTCGGCTTCAACGTGAACGAGCCGAACACGGCGAGCTGCGCGTACAAGCCGGTCGATCCGAGCTCCGATGGGCCTCCTTCGGTGGTCCCGACCGCTACGGGCATCGCTGTGGACTTCGTGAAGCAAGGCGCCGACACGGGCTTCACCTTGCGCATTCAGCTCCAAGGTCCGAACGGACACAAGGAAGGCGCCGCGGGTGAGGCGGATCGCTGGTGCGCTACCATCGACGAGGTCCAAGGAAAGGTCTTCGTTCCCTACAGCTCCTTTACCCCGAAATGCTGGGAAACGTCCGCCGCGGCGAAAGGAACTCCCTACGCGAACCAGCCGATCTCGGCTGTCGTGTTCCTCGTCCCCGGCTCGCCGGACGACACCCCCTATGACTTCTGCGTGAACGGTTTCGCCTACGGCTCGAGCGCGGCAGATGCTCCTGACGGGCCGGTGCAAGTCGGCGATCAGAAGGGCACCGTCGGTGGTTCGGGCAGTGACGACCTCGACTTCGATCGCAAGAAGGTCTTGGTCAACGGTCACAACTACATCATCCAGAACAACAACTGGGGGAACCCCTCCGGCTCCGACTGCATCCTGAATTACGTGAACAACAGCTTCTCGGTGACTCAGTGCACCGGAACTGGTGCGGATGCGCCCGCGGCCTTCCCGTCCATCTATATCGGCAACAACGGCAACACGGCGAACGGGGTCTTCAGCACCAAGTCGACCGACAACATGCCGATCCAGATCTCGCAGATCCAGAGCATCGATTCCTCTTTCCGCTACAGCGGGCAGTCGGGCGGCCAATATAACGCTTGTTACGACATCTGGTTCGCCAACTCGCCCCCGAACCAGGAATACCAGGACGGCATCGACGGCTTCGTGATGATCTGGCTCCGCGATCCTTCGGAGAAGCAGGCCATCGGTTCGAAGATGGGCACCGCCGATATCGCCGGGATGACCTGGGATATTTGGGTCGGACCGCGAGGACCCAGCCCTGGCGGGGTGTACAACAGTGCGCCTGTCGTCTCTTTCGTGAACCCACAGGAAGACAACGACAGCCGAGCTCAGAACTTCGTCAACAAGAACATCCTCGAGTTCATTACCGCGGCTTCCTCGTACGGCATCAGCTCGAACATGTACCTGACGGACATCTTCGGCGGCTTCGAGATCTGGAGCGGTGGCGCCGGGCTCAAGGTCGACGAGTTCAAGGCGATCGTGAACAAGAAGTAGTCGCTGAGCGCGACTCGGAAAGGAGGACGGGAGGCCCAGTCGGCCTCCCGTTTTCTTTTCTGGCGGCGAAAATCGACGAGAACTCTCAGCAATCGCGCCGCGGGTCGCAGAGTGTGCGAGCTTTGTGAGGGAGGCGGGCGCGGTTTTCGAGCGCTTCGGATACCATGAGCCCATGCAGCGAAGGCGCGGAGAGAGACTCTGGGGCGGGCGGGCGACAAGAGGCACCATCGGAGTCCTCGGGGCTATTGCGCTACTGGGAATGGGGTTTTCGTGTTCCCCTGCCGCCGACCCTTCAGGCGAGGGCGGAGCGGGCGGCGGCCTGGAGACGGGCGGAGCTGCGCCGGGCCCGGGGGGCGGGGGAGCTTCGACGTCCGGCGGGAGTGGCGCGGGAGCTGAGCCGGCTACGGGTGCGACGGGCGGGACGCTGACGGGAGGCGCAGACCCAGGAGAGAGCTCCGGCGGAGCGCAGAGCGGCGCTGGTGGCGCGCCATCGCCTCGGGATTGCGAAAACGATTCCCCGGCGCTCGCGGTGAAGTTGCTCGAGACAAAGCGGGTGAGCGAGCTCGGCACGCTCTTCTCGAATCAGGAGGACTCGGTCGGCCCTCGAAGCTGGCAGGCGCGTTACGGCAAGGCGCCCGAGATCGTGCCGGTCGCCGATGGGGATGGGTTTGCGGTGCTGCTCCAGGATCAGAGCTCGGGCGCCGCGGCGCACGTCGTGCACCTCGCGCCATCGGACGGAGAGTACGCGGTCGATGCAGTGTACGAGGTCGAGAGCCTGGGGCGGATCATGGGACTCGCTCTCGACGAGAAAGGAAACTACTTCGTCGCGACGGGAGTCGATGAGGATGATGAGGTGGATGCGACGTATCCGCCGAACGATATCCCTCGTCCCGATGTCGTCCGCCTCGTGAAGTTTGACCGCTCAGGGTGTGTGCTCGGCGAGACGGACGTCGACATGGCTCGTCGAGAAGCCGACCCGGAGGCCGAAATCATCGTGAACCCGATGGTGGCCGGGAGTTCACGGCTCGCTTACGGCGCGGGACACCTGCTCCTCGTTCACAGCCACAACACGGAGCCGGACGAAAATATCGGAGGAACAAGGCATCAGAAGGCGATCGCCACTCATATCAACGCGGAGACGGGAGCCGTCACGCGCGCCAGCACCATGTGGGTGAGCCATAGCTTCGATCAGCGGGCGCTCTTCGACGGCACTGGCTTCGTCGAGCTTCACCTCGGCGACGCCTACCCCCGAACCATCACGGTGGGCCGCTACCCAGCGACTGGACGCGGGGTCACCCGAGACCTCTTCCACATCAAGGGACCTGAGGGCGACAATAACACCTTCACGAGACTCGGCGGTATCGCTCAGGTGGGGCATCCTGAGTTCGACTATCTGGTCTTATTCGCGACGGAGCGCAGCCGGGGATTCGAAGGAGACGGGGAAATTCGGGGGAACGCGGGATCTGGCCCTCGTGCGCTGGCTGACCGATCTGGGGGAAAATCGGCACGTGGAACGGCCGCGCATCGTAGCTGCCGGAGGTGGCGCGATCGCGCTTTGGGAAGAGTGGACCATGAGCGGCATGATGAGCCGCTTTGAAGGGGTCTATGCTCTGAGTCTCGGAGCGGACGGTGAGGTCATCGAGGGGCCCGAGGCGCTCCCGGGCGCGAAGCACATCTCTCGAGGCGACGACGCGATTTCCGTCGGCGGGCGCGCTCTCTACGTGAGCGGGAGCGCGGAGGGCCTGGTCCTAAACTTTGTCGCGCCGGACCTCAGCTTCGAGCAGCTGACGATTCCTTGAAGAAGCTCGCGCGGCCCGGGCGCGGCTGTCCCGGCCGCGCTCGTTGCCTGGGGCTTGTTACTTCTCTACGAAGGCGCGCTCGATCGTGTATTGGCCTGGCGCGTGACTTGAGCCCTCGGTGAACTGACGGGCTTCGAGCAGCGCGACGAGATCCGAGAGCATG
This sequence comes from Sorangiineae bacterium NIC37A_2, assembly GCA_002085155.1. GTDB lineage: Bacteria > Myxococcota_A > Polyangia > Polyangiales > Polyangiaceae > NIC37A-2. The sequence continues at coordinate 21,635 of NASX01000025.1, read as the reverse complement.
GAGGGGCTCCCACAGATCATGACCCGATCGCGCTCCGGATGGAGCTCAGGGAGCCCAATTTTGCGAGCCATGCTCCCATCATTGATGGCATCGGTGATGCGCCCGCGGTTCTCAAACTCTTCGCGGGTCACGAGCGGGTAGTAGATGAGCTGATTCTGCACGTACTCGCCCAGGTACTCGTGCTCCGGAAGCTCCTTTTGGATGTAGTCGGAGTAGCCAAGGTCCTTCTTGTAGCGGACGCCGTGGACCAAGATGACCTTCTCGTATCGCTCGTAGGTCTCCGGGTCGCGGATGATGCTCATGAAGGGCGCAAGGCCGGTCCCGGTCGCGAGGAGGTACAGGTTCTTTCCTGGCAGAAGAGTGCTGAGGATCAGGGTGCCGGTGGGCTTCTTGCTGATCAGGATCGAGTCGCCGGGCGTCAGGTGCTGCAGGCGGGAGGTGAGGGGACCGTCGGGGACCTTGATGCTGTAGAACTCGAGGTGCTCCTCGTGATTGGGGCTGACGATGCTGTAGGCGCGCAGGAGCGGGCGTCCCTCCACCTCGAGCCCGAGCATCACGAAATGCCCGTTCTGGAAGCGCATGGTGGCTCCGCGGGTGGTGGTGAAGCTGAAAACGTTGTCGCTCCAGTGCCGGACGCTGAGCACGGTCTCTCGGTACAGGTGGTTCACGGGACTTTTCTTAGCCCAAGACCTTATTTCGGTGTAACGAAATATTCCGTAAAGTATAATCGGTTCTACCGATATGAGGTTCACCTTGCGACAACTCGAGGTCTTTTTGGCGGTGGCCCGCTTCGAGAGTGTCACCCGCGCGGCCCAGGACCTTCACATGTCCCAGTCGGCGGTGAGCGAGGCCCTCGCAGATCTCGAGGGACAGTTTGGGATTCGGCTCTTCGATCGCATCGGCAAACGCCTCGAGCTGAGCGAATTTGGGCGCTCCGTGCGCGCGCGAGGTGAGGCCCTCGAGGAACAAGCGCGGGCCTTCGAGCAGGCCCTTTCGCGCGAAGGGGACGGCGGGCTGCTGCGGATCGGTGCGACGCTGACGATCGGGGACTATTGGATTGTACCTCTCGTCGCCCGCTTCGTTCGCGAGCGGCCCGGGGCGCGCGCGACGCTCCACGTCGCCAACACCGAAGAGATCGCGCGCAAGGTGAAGAACTTTGAGCTCGACGTGGGGCTTGTCGAAGGCGAACTCATCGATCCTGAGCTCGAGCTCACGCCCTTCCGTGATGATGAGCTTGTTGTCTTTTGCTCCCCGTCGCACCCGCTCGCGAAGAAAAAAGTCTTGAGCGATCGGGATCTGCTCTCGGCTCAATGGATCCTGCGCGAGCGAGGCTCGGGCACACGACAGATCTTTGAGCGGGCCATGGGCGGTCTCTTGGCGGAGCTCAACGTCGAGCTTGAACTCCAGCACACTGAGGCCATCAAGAGCGCGGTGCAGGCGGGACTCGGTCTCGGCTGCATTTCACGGATCGCTCTCGAACAGGAGTTTATCCACGGCACTCTCGTGCCCTGTCATGTCCCCGGACGCAACTTTCGGCGTCTCTTCTACTTTGTGCTTCATAAGCAGAAGTACCGAAGCTCAGCCTTGAGCGGGTGGCTCTCGCTTTGTACACAAGAGGTGAGAGGGCTTGGGCGCTCGGCACGCGACGTGCAAAGGCGAAAACATGCGAACAAGGAGATCATGGCGCCGGGCGGGCGCTTCAAAGCTTGAGAGCGCGAGCGTCTTCGGACTCTGTTTCGCCCTAGTCCTTGTGGGCTGTCAGCCTCGCTCGGAAGCTCCTCCCGGCAAGGGGGCGAAGGGGGTCAGCGCCGCTTCCACTGACAGAGAGGGAGCCGATGGTTCTCATGCGCGCGCGCCTGAGCCCGAGGTGCCTCGCGAGGAGACGGAGCCGGTGCGCGTCGAGCGGCTCGGCGATCTCGAGCCTGCCGTATTCGTTGTTCGCGGCGCGAAGGCAGGCGGACGGCTCGTGTTCTTGCATGGGATGTGCGGTCACGGACTCGGCTACGCTCAGTCGTTTCAGCATGCCGCCGCGAAAAAAGGGACCTTGCTCGCGCCCCAAGCCGACGTTCCTTGTGGGGCGTTCGGGGCCAAGTGGTCGATGGACGTAAAAGCCTTGGACCAGCGCATTGTGGCCGCCTTCGAGAGACTCGGAGACTCGGGTCCGATCGAGGACATCTGCGTGATCGGCATGTCGCAGGGGGCGACACGGGCAGCGGCGCTCGCGCGAAATTACCCTGAGAGATATACGCGCCTTGTCTCGATGGGGGCGCCCACGGAGGTCAAGGTGGCAGGCCTCGAGCGCCTGCGCGCGGCGGTGATGATGGTCGGCTCCAGAGAGCGCAAAGATCTCATGCTCGGAAGTGAACGGGCGCTCAAGAGGGCGGGGGTGCCGACCACGTCGATCATCATCCCGGACGCCGACCATGCCGCCATGGGACCCCACCCGGAGCAGACGATGGATACCGTGCTCGATTGGCTCTGGGAAAATGCGCGACCCGGGAAATGAGCGAGCTGCCTCTGGTCGCGCCGCGCTCCTCGGGACAAGATGCGCACAATGTTGATCCTTGCCGTCAATAGCGGCTCTTCGTCGATCAAATGCGCGGTCGTCGATCCGGACTCGGGAGAGACGCGCTGGAGTGCGTTCGTCGAGAATCTTGGCACCCGTGGGCCTCACCACCTTGTCGAACGGGATCAGGCCGGCAAACGTTCCAGGGAAATGGGGGCGTCGGACCACCAAGGCGCTTTCGAGAGTGTGATCTGCGCCCTGAACGCCCAGCCCGAAATGGCTCGAGAGCTTGTCGGCGTCGGCCACCGTGTTGTCCACGGTGGCGAGTCCTTTCACAGCTCGGCCCTGATCGATGCTGAGGTCGAACAAGCGATCGAGCGCGCCGCGGCGCTCGCGCCCCTGCACAACCCCGGTCATCTGCTCGGGATTCGGGCCGCGCGACATGCCTTGCCTGAGTTGCCCCACGTGGCCGTCTTCGACACTGCCTTTCACCAGACTTTGCCCGAGTTCGCCTTCCGTTATGCGGTGCCCGAAGCTTGGTACAAAGAATACGGGATCCGGCGCTACGGATTCCACGGCACCTCTCATCGCTACGTGGCGCATCGCGCCTCCGAGCTCCTCGGAAGAGAGCCCGCCGATCTGAACCTCATCACGGCCCACCTCGGCAACGGCTGCAGCTTGGCGGCGATCCAAGGAGGGCGCTCTATCGACACGACCATGGGTTTCACGCCCCTCGATGGTCTCGTTATGGGAACCCGCTCCGGTGACCTGGACCCCGCGATCGTCTTTCATCTCATGGAGCGGGGCGGGCTTTCGGCGCAGGAGATCGAGACCGCGCTCATTCACAAGTCGGGGCTCTTCGGCCTCTCGGGGCTCACGAGCGACGTGCGAATTCTCAGCGCTCGATCGGAAGAGGGCCACTCGGGGGCGAAACTCGCGCTCGAGGTCTTCTGTCACCGTCTCGCAAAGCACATCGGCGCGCTCGCCACGAGCTTTGGCCGCCTGGACGGCCTCGTGTTTACAGCTGGAATCGGGGAGAACTCAGCTCTCGTTCGACGTATGGCCTGCGCTCGACTGGGGAGCCTCGGGATTGTCCTCGACGACGAGAAGAACGGGAGGAACGAGACCCGTATCGACGCGCCCGAGAGCAAGAGCGCGGTGCTGGTGGTTCCGACCAACGAAGAACTGATGATTGCGCGCGACACGCGCGAGCTGGCTCTCGGGCTTCGCCCGTGAGCCCTCGCTAGGAGAAAACTGACATGGCTCACCCTTTGCTCATGGTTCCCGCGAGTCATCGCGTCGGCCTGACCTCTCTCTCCCTCGGGCTGGTGCGGTGTTTGGATCGAAACGGCGTCAAAGTCGGCTTCTACAAGCCGATCGCTCAGCTGCGCCGGGGCCCGCGGCTCTCGGCCGAAGACAATGTCGAGCGCTCGACCGCCTTGATCCGCTCGATGACGGAGCTTCATCCGCCCGAACCCTTGTCGATGGAGGAGGCGGAGCGTCTCTTCGGATCCAATCACGATGAGCTCGAGCAGCATATCGTCTCGACGTATGAGCACCTCGCGCCGCACTTCGACGCGATCGTCATCGAAGGACTGGTTCCCACGGATCAACAGCCCTTTGCGATACGGGTGAATCAGATGATCGCCAAGGCGCTTGATGCCGAGGTGGTCTTGATTGTCGACGCCTCCCAGAAAAGTGAAGCGGACATCGAGGAGGACGTGCGGGTCGCCGCGACCGCGTACAGGTCTCGAGTGTGCGGCGCGATCTTGAACCGGGTGCGAGGCCAGAAGGTCTCCACTCCGCCCTCGCTGTCGGCGGTCATGGCTCGTGCGGGCTCAGCCAACCAGCACCATCGCTTTGCGGCGGAGCTGAGCGCAGTGGAGAGAGCGGGGGTGCGCCCCTTGGGAGCGGTACCCCAGGTCGAAGACTTGGGGGCGCTTCGGATGTCGGATGTCAGCAGCCAGCTGGGCGCCACGGCGATCGCGGCTGGGAAGCCGGAAGAGCGTCGCGTTCGAGATATTCAGGTGTGCGCAATGCGGGTCGAACACGCCCAGCGCGCCTTCCGCACCCACGGGTGTTTGCTGGTCGTCCCCTCGGACCGCGCGGACATCTTGATCGCCGCGGCCCTCGCCACACTGGGTGGGACCGAACTGGCGGGGATCCTTTTGTCTGGGGAAATGCCTCCGGACCCGGGGATTCTCGAGCTCTGCGCGCCGGCCTTTGCCGAGGGTCTTCCTCTCCTTCAGGTCCCCGATAACACCTACGAAGTGGTGCGCCTGCTCGGCCAGCTCAACGACGAGATCCCTGTCAGCGATCGAGAGCGCGCGTCCTTGGTGATGAACACGGTGGCCAATCACATCGAGACCTCCTGGGTCTCCGAGCTTGGACGCACGAAATACGCTGCGCGCATGAGCCCGGCGGCTTTTCGTCACCGCCTCATCGAGCAGGCGCGGCAGGCCGATGCGCTCATCGTGCTTCCGGAGGGACTCGATCCGCGCATTTTAGGAGCAGCGCAGGTTTGCACCAATATGGGCATCGCCCGACCCATCTTGCTCGGTAACCCCGGCGAGGTCAGGGCGGCCGCACGGGGAGCCTGCGTGGAGCTCTCGGACTCGATTCCGATCATCGATCCTCTGCACCCGCCGGAGAGCTACATCGATCGCTTGATCGAGCTAAGAAAGCACAAGGGGCTCGATACGCGCGAAAAGGCGATCGACGCGCTCTCGGACGTGAATCACTACGGGGTCATGATGGTCAAAATGGGCGAGGCGGACGGCCTCGTTTCCGGCGCTGTCCACTCGACGGCGCAGACCATTCGCCCCGCGCTCAGCATCATCCGCACCAGGCCTGGGGTGAAGCTCGTGAGCAGCGTGTTTTTCATGTGTATGCCGGACCAAGTCCTTGTCTTCGGGGACTGCGCGGTGAATCCGAGCCCGGACGCCGAGCAGCTGGCGGACATCGCGATCCAGAGCGCCGAGAGCGCGCGGGCCTTCGGTATCGAGCCTAGGGTAGCCATGATCAGCTACTCCACCGGGCTATCTGGCTCTGGTTTAGAGGTTGAGAAAGTGCGGCAGGCGACGGAGATCGCCCAGGCGCTCCGTCCCGATCTGCTGATCGACGGTCCACTCCAATACGACGCGGCGGTCAACGCAGAAGTGGCCCGGACCAAGGCCCCGAAGAGCCCCGTTGCTGGTCGCGCCACCGTCTTCGTGTTTCCGGATCTGAACACTGGCAACACAACCTACAAGGCTGTTCAGCGCAGCGCACAGGTCCTCTCGGTGGGCCCGATGCTCCAGGGGCTCGCCGCTCCCGTGAACGACTTGAGTCGAGGAGCAACCGTCGACGACATTGTCTATACGATCGCGCTCACGGGCGTACAGGTCGCCGCCGGGCGAAAATGAGAGTTGTGGCGCACCGGTCCCCGTGGGCGGGTGTGTGCAACGGGCGCCGTAAATCGGGCGCGAAACTTCGCTAAGTCCGCCGCGAGAGCGCTCGGCCTGCTTCGTTGAAACGCCGATCGTGCTATTGTCGGCACCAATGGCTCAGCGCCCCAAGGCGACTCTGCGGCAAGAGTTCCGCAAACACATCGCTTGTGCGCTTGGGGTCGGTCTTGGTAGCGTTTTCCTTTCCGGATGTCTGACGCCCGACTTCAAGCTCGACCCAGAGAGCTCTTGTTCGAGCAAGACCATCGACGGCGATGAGACGGATGTCGATTGCGGAGGCAGCTGTAAGCCCTGCAAGGTCGGACGGAACTGCCGCGCAGACATCGATTGTGAGAACGAGAGTTGCGTCGGGGGAAAGTGCGCTGACCCGAGCTGTCTCGATGACAAATTAAATCAGGACGAAACAGACATCGACTGTGGCGGCGTGTGCGGCGCTACCTGTCGTATCGACGATCGCTGCCAGGAGAACGAGGACTGTGCGAGCGGCGCCTGCCGAGGCGGGCGATGTGTCGAAGCGAGCTGTAGCGACGGCGTGAAGAACAACGCCGAGACCGACGTCGATTGCGGCGGGAGCCTTTGCCGCGGCACCTGTGAAGTCGGCCAGCTTTGCAACACGAATGCCGATTGTTTGCAGCCCAAAGCGGGGACGGACATGGGCACGGCGCAGTGTCTCGAGAGCGACGAAGACGGCGAGAAACGCTGCGTTCTCGTGTGTCCGGTGCGGCGGGGAGACTGCGACGGTCTCGCCGAGAACGGCTGCGAGACGAACACGGACACGAGCCAGAATCACTGCGGAGCGTGTGGTCAAGCTTGTGACCCGGCGAACGCAGCTCTCGCTCACTGCGAGGCGGGCCTCTGCCAGATCGACGAATGTCAGGATGGCTTCGATGACTGCGACCCCGACGTTCCCGGTTGTGAGACGGACCTTCGAAACGATCCGGATCACTGCGGAAGTTGCGAGATCGACTGCTCCGATCGCAACGGTCAAGACACCTGCGAAGACGGCGTCTGCGGCATCATCTGTGATGAGGGCTACGAGGACTGCGACGCGAAGGAAAATCCCGGAAAGAACGGCTGCGAAACCAACATCCGCACCAACGTGAACAACTGCAACGGTTGCGGCAACGTCTGCCCCGGAGAGCCGGAGGAAGGGATCTTCCCCGTCTGTTCAAAGGGCACGTGTGACACCGTGGATTGCAGCATGTACGCGGGACTTGCTGCCTGCGACGGGGACGGAGTCTGTGATGATTCCCTCGTCAGTCCCGAGCATTGTGGCGGCTGCGGCCTCGAGTGCATCGTAGAAAACGGGACACCAGGATGCTCCTTCGAAGCGGGCGTCTACGAGTGCACGGTGAAGGAGTGCGACGAAAACTACGCGGACTGCGACGGCGCTCCTGTGGATTGTGAAGTCGACACTCGGACGAACACTCGCCATTGCGGCGGATGCGCGGGGGACGGCGGGGTCGATTGCACCACCTTGGTGGAAGATCCTTCGAAGCACGTCGCGTCCGTCGCGTGCCAGAAGTCCGCCTGCACGATCACCGCTTGCGCCCCGGGCTGGGCGGATTGTGATGCGAAGGCGGACAACGGCTGCGAGGCGAGCTTGTCCTCGGGCGGGCGCTGCGGCGGCTGCCTTGCGACGGACAAGAATGCTGGAGCCGGGAAGGACTGCCGGGTGGCCTTGCCCGACGCGCCGGACGTCGCGTGCAATGAAGGAACCTGCGAAGCGGTGTGTGACGCGGGGCTTTGTGCGACGGCGACCGGCGTCTGCGAGATCCAGCTCGGGACGGCAGAGGCCTGTCGCGCCTGCGGTGAGGTCTGCCAAGCCCCAGAAGGGACTTATCCTGCCTGCAGCAGCGCAAACGGATGCCAGATCATCTACCCGGTCGAAGTGGTCCAGGATAAGTCCGCGTACAATACCTCGGCGACGGACGCTCCCGATCTCACACTCAGCTTCGAGCTCGGTTCAGGTCCAGGACGAGGGCTCGTCATCCTCGGAAATAGCGCTGGTTCTTCGACCCTTTTCTACGGTTCGACGGAGATCACTCCCTTCGCCAAAGAGGCCATTCCGGACCACTCCGGATTCGTCATGATTGCGTTCTTGAACGAAGCGGCCCTGGGCGCTCCTGGCCAGAAGACGGTGACCATGAAGTCGGCCTGGGGAGGCAAGGCGCTCACGATCCTTGAGCTCAACAACGTTGCTCAAGGATCTGCACGCGCCACGACCGTCACATACGGTGTGAACTGTAGAGCGATCATTACCGGCGCACCCGCGGTCTCGACTCGGGGCAGTCTGGTCGCCGCTGCTCTCCACGTCCAGTTCGACGGCGCTGTGTCAGGGAGCCCGCTCGGAGGGATCAAGGAGAGCATGGGTCAATATGCTCCGGAGCAACTGAATGCTCTGCATGGTTACCGGGCTCAGGTGGACTCAACGGCTACCGTCGGCTGGAACGTGAGCGCCACCTGCTGGAGGTACCGGCTGCTCGCCGCGAGCTTCAACCCGAGAGTCCAGTAAACCAGAGCCTCCGCCAGCCGGCGCTCAGGTGTCGAGCAGAACCTTGAGCATTCGCGAGGTCAATAGCCCACTCGGATCCGTGTGAGCGCGAAGTCGCGCCACGGCCTCAGAGAACCCGCGATGCATCCGCCTGAGAGTGGCGCCCTCCGCATGGATCTGCTTGCAGAGGGAGACTCTCGCTCCTGGGCTGAACTCGGCTGAGCGCGTCGTGACCTCACGCATGAACTCTCGCACCCGTTTTTCGGAGGTGGCGCCTCGCTGGACCGCGAAACTGGCCGTCAAGGTCCCGATCGGCTCCTCCGTCCGTCCCATGCTGTGACAGGGCCAGCGACATGGGCCTAAGAGCACGATGTCCTGTTGCTCGACGATCTTCTCGAGCCCCGGATAACGCTCGAGCACAGAAAAGTACCCTTCCACGAAAGCTCGAAGCTCCGCACGCGGGAAGAACCACGACATGTGGCAGATCGGCATGCGGTTGCGCGCTCCGAAGACCTGGAGGAGGGCCTTGTCGAAGCCGCCTCGGGTCATGCGACGGTGGGCTTCGTCGTAGCTGCGCTGGAAGAAGAGGAAGCCGTAGAGCGGAGCGAAGCGTCCCGCGCCCATGGGATAGGCTCCGGTCAAGATCCGCTCAGCGAGGCGAGGGAACCTGTGGACGAGCGACTGGGTGATCGATTGAAAGGCCAGATCTTCCCCGGTGAGCAGGGCTTGTGGGACCCGTGGACGGTCGCCGGCGGGCAGCAGCTCATCGCCGAGCACGATCGAGTGCCCGCGCACACCGTAGATGACCGCTCCAGCTCCCTCGGAGAAGCGCGGGTCGTCCCGGGTCCTTTCCAGCGCATCCAAGCAGCCGCTCGCGGGTCCCGCATAGACGGACTGCACCATGACCCAACGGTTTGGGTCATAGGGACGCAGGCGGATTTCGATGTCAGTGGTGACGCCGAGCGCTCCGAAGCTGCCGGGAACGTGCTCGAAGAGCTCTCGCTCGAGGCCCGATGAAGCCTCTGAACAGAAGAGCGTTTGGCCCCTCGGGGTGAGGAGCGTGAAGGCGCGGACCGCGTCTGCGAAGTAGCCGGCGGAGTTGTGCGTGCAAGCGGCGAGCGCTCCGGCCAGCGTGATGGTGTCCGTGGTGGGCGGACAGGAGACTCGATAGGAGGGGAACATCTGGTGCAGATCGCGGAACGTGGTTCCGCCTCCCGCGCGGATCCACACGCCGCCGTCTGGCTCCTGTTCAATGATCTGTGCACCGCGGTCGAGGGAAGAGACGTCGAGCACCTTGCCTCCGTGGGGCGGGAGATACTGCTCTCCGAAGGAACGTTGTGCGCCAGCCAGGGTTAGCTTTTGGCCCTCACTCTGGGCGCGAGAGAAGGCAGCGAGGACTTCCTCCTTCGTCTTTGCGGACCAGACCTCGGCGGTCGCCTCGTAGAGACCTCCGATCACCTCAAGCCGTGTGGGGAGCACCATGACGCTCGCTCTATAGCGACTTCTTGGCCCCCGCGGCACCCTGTACGCTCGCGCTTGTTATTGTCGAGCACTGAGAGCAACGGTAGGACATCGGTATGCTGAGTCATAGGGCGTTACACCGGCTTGCACCGGCTCTCTTCACGTCCCAGCGCGGATTGCCCGACGTGATCCCGGGGCCCCCACCGGCGCGTTTTCTCTCGACCGGAGGCGCGATGTTGCCTTGGGGCGCGGACTCGCTCGGTCACGCTTCGAAGCTCTTTCAACAGTATGGGCGCGTGGTGGCGCTCGTGCGCGGCGGCGGTATGCGTCATATCTCGACGGATCCGGCCTGTCCGGGTACGGTTCTCGCTTACGGCGCCGAAGCCGTCGAACGGGCGACCTCCGACCATGAGTTATTCGTGAAAATGACTTTGGTCGGTGCGCTGCACCCTGGACCAGACCCCAAGCCACGGAAGAAGCCGCTTTTGAGCTTTGGGGCGGGACTTTTCGCCGTGAACGGCGATCAGCACAAACGCCACAGGCGACTGCTCGCTCCCGCCTTCACGAGAAAGCGCCTCGCGGGATATGCGGAGCAAATGATTCGTCTGACCGATGAAGCCCTCCGAACATGGAACGTCGGCGAAACGCGGTCTCTCGACGCCGAGATGCGCACCTGACGTCCCGCATCGTTGCAAGAACCCTGCTCGGGGAGTCCGAGATCCAGGACTCGCGGAGCACCCCCGCGTCCTGGCACTTGGCCCGGGCGATTCGCCTCCTCGGGACGCCGCTGACCCGGCTCCTTCCCTTTGACCTCTTGGGGCTCCCGTACCAGAAGTACCTCGACGCGACGGCGGCCCTCGAGGAGGAGATGCTGAGGATCCTTGAGGCGCGGAAGACCGAAACACGCGACGGGCAACGAGGGGACATGCTCGAATCTCTCTTGCTGGCCCACGACGACGAGACGAACACACAGCTCACCGATCACGAGATCCTGGGCCACGTGAGCGTCTTTTTCGCTGCGGGACACGAGACGAGCGCGAACGCCCTCGCCTGGACTTTGTTCCTGCTCGCGATGTTCCCGGAGGTGAGCGCGAAGGTGAGCGAAGAGGTGGACCAGGTGCTCGGCGGAGCTGAGCCTACGGTCGAGGCCCTCGATCGTCTCGTGTATCTCGGGTGGGTGATCAAAGAGAGTCTCCGACTCTTTACGCCGGCCCCCTGGAACGGACGGGTGCTCGCCGAAGATACGGAGTTTCTCGGCTATCCACTCCCGAAAGGAGCGGAGCTCCTCGTGAGCTTGTACCAGACGCACCGAGTCCCCGAGGTGTTCCCGGAGCCGCTCCGCTTTTTCCCGGAGCGCTGGGAGAATCTCAAGCCGAGCGTCTACGAGTACAACCCCTTCAGCGCTGGTCCCCGCATTTGTATCGGCGCGGCCTTCGCGACCATGGAGATCAAGATCGTGCTTGCCATGATCTATCAGCGTTATCGACTCGCCCTCGTACCTCAGCGGATCGATCGATTCGCTGAGCTCGTGCTTTCGCCGACATCCCTGCGCATGCGGATCGAGCCCAAAGACGGCCGCTTTGCCGACTCTCGCGCGAAGATTCGGGGCAACCTCGGCGACATGGTTGAGCTCCCTGTCTGAGGACTTTGGAGCTCCCTGAAGGTTACTTCCAGATTTCGTCGATTTCAGCTGGCGAACAACCGAAGCTGAAGAAGATGCGCGCGCGACCGTCCGCTTTCACGTCGTCGCAGGTCTTCTGACAGAGCGTGATGGTCGCTTCCTCATCGTCCGCGCCGGTCGCGACCTGCCAGCCGTCGACGCAGTCTCCTTCGGCGTCCTGCTGGATCAGGCTGCTCGAGCCGTCGCCCCATTCGACGATGATCTGGGTCAGGTCCGTGGAGATGACGTTGCCCGGAGGGGGCTCGGGCAAGGCGAAGGTGCAGCGATCGATGATCTGACCGCGAATGGATTGAAGGGCGGAGTTGAGCGCGAAAGAGAAGTCCGTCTCGCGCGTCATGTCGAAGTGGCAGTAGTTGGGCCCTTCGATGGTGCAGCCGGGAGACGCGGTCTCGCCAGCGATCGCGGCTTCGCTCAGCCAGGGGCGCTTATCCGTTTCGGATTCGACGCTCTTCTCGCTCCCCGGAGCCCCTATCAAAAATGTACGGATGCCCTTCTGCGCAGCTTCGCGGATTGAAGCGATGATCGGATCCGTGTCGCCGTCATAAGACCCGGCTCCGTCCCAGAGGCCTCCCTTGAGCTCTTCTTCTCCCGGCCACGTGCAGCCGAGGTTGATGGTGGGGGCGCCATCAGTGATGAGCAGGATGAAGCGGTTCGGGCTCTCGTAGGGTTCAAGGAGCTCTTCGAGGGCATATTTGTACGCGTCGTGGGTCGCCGTATAGCTCTCGATGGACGCGCTATTGAGCCCTTCCTCAAAGGCTTGCCTTTGGGGTGAGCCTTCTTTGCCGAGCGGTTGGATCGGAATCCGCTCGTCGATCTTGATGCAAGCGGAGACGTCGCCCGGGGTGTGCCCGTTCGAGGTCACGTTCTTGTTCGGATAGAAGAGGACTCCGAGATTCGTGGAGGCAGGGAGCGCATCCACCGCGTTCTTGAGCGCCTCCCTCGTGATCTCCCATTTGCTGCGCTGGTCATCGCCGGGGGGCGAGTCGGTCATCGAGCCGCTCGTATCGACCACGAGCTGGAGGGTGGCGGGGATGGGCTCGCCTTCCCGCGACCAGCCGGTGCACTCTGCCTCGAGGATGCCCTTGACCTGGTCAGGAGTAAGCGCTTCCCTCCCGCCATTTTTCGGTGTGATCGGCGCGGCCCCACCCGAGCCAGGTGAGCCAACGACCAAGGATTCGTCGGGCTCGTTGCCCGGCTCGACTGTTCCCACGGGACGCGACGCCTGCTGGTCGTTGCCGCAGTTGGTGAGCACCATGATACTGGCGATCGCCAAGCCCAGGCCGAGCGAGCGGGCGACGGTCTGTAGATTTCGGCTCGGATGGATGGATCGTTGTGTCATCACGCGTGCTTCCCCCGAGCTGTGCTGCACAGCTCGACGCAGGCGGAGTAGGCCACACTGGTTCGTGAGCGCAAGCTCTCTGAACCGTTCGATTCTTGTCCGACTGGATTATTTGACGTCAGGGCCGAGCATCCGCTTGGGATCTACGAGCTCATCGAACTCCGCCGCGGGTACAAACCCGAGCTCAAGTGCAGCCGCTCGCAGTGTAATGCCTGTTTCGTGAGCGTGTTTTGCGATGGCCGCGGCGCGATCGTAGCCGAGCTTCGGGGCGAGGGCTGTCACCAGCATCAGGCTTTGCTCGACGAGCTCCGCGATGCGCGCGCGGTCGGGCACGATGTCGACGACGCAGTAGAGCCGGAAGCTGTGGAGGCTACTAGTGAGGAGCTCGATGCTCGACAGGACATTGTGGATGATGACTGGTTTGTAGACGTTGAGCTGGAAGTTTCCTTGAGACGCTGCGAAGGTCACCGCGGCGTCATTTCCGAACACTTGCGCGCAGACCATCGTGAGCGCCTCACACTGCGTCGGGTTTACCTTGCCCGGCATGATCGAGGAGCCGGGCTCGTTTGCGGGCAATACGACTTCCCCAAGGCCTGAGCGCGGGCCTGAGGCCAACCAGCGGAGGTCGTTGGCGATCTTGGTCAGCGCTACGGCCAGCGTCTTGAGCGCGCCATGGAGGGCGACGAGGGGCTCATGCGACGCGAGGGCCTCAAACTTGTCTTCGGCGGGCCGAAAGGGGAGGCCCGTGAAGGCTGCGATCTTTTCGCAGGCGAGCTCGGAGAAGCGGGGATGGGTACCGAGGCCAGTGCCGACGGCGGTCCCTCCCAGGGCAAGCTCGTAGACTTCGGGGAGCGCGCTCTCGACGCGAAGTCGCGCGTGGCGGACCTGACTCTCCATGGCGCCGAATTCATCGCCGAGCCTGAGAGGGGTTGCGTCCTGGAGGTGGGTGCGGCCGATCTTGATGATGTCGTGGAAGCTCTCCGCCTTATCGCGAAGAGCTTCTTCGAGCCCGCGGACCTCGGGCAGAAGTCGCGCGTGGACCTCCCTCGCGGCGGCGATGTGCATCGCCGTGGGGAAGACGTCGTTCGATGATTGACCGCGGTTGACGTGGTCGTTCGGGTGAATGGGAGATTTGCTCCCGAGAACGCCGCCCGCGAGCTCAATTGCGCGGTTCGAGATGACCTCGTTGGCGTTCATATTCGTCTGTGTGCCGCTGCCCGTTTGCCAGACGCGGAGCGGGAAGTGATCGTCGAGCTCCCCGCGCTCGACCTCTTCCGCCGCCTTTACGATGAAATCGGTGAAATCTTTTGGAAGGACCCCGAGTTCAGCGTTGGTGAGGGCGGCCGCTTTTTTGACGAGCCCGAGCGCGGCGATCATGCTGCGAGGGAAACGCTCACTGCCGATCGCGAAGTGCAGGAGCGAGCGGTGGGTCTGTGCGCCGTAATATCGGTCTGAAGGGACTTCGACCGCGCCCAGGGTGTCGGTTTCCGTGCGAACAGCGCTCATAGAACTCTCTTTTATGACGCTCTGGAACCCGTTGCCACGAGCATTTCGACACCCCTCACCCGCCAGGTGACCGGAAGGTCAGTCGAACAACAGCGCAATCAGCCAAGCCAGAAGGACCAGGGGCAAAAGAAGAGACAAGAGGAAGAGAAGAGCCGCTCCGAAGACGACGAAGTAGTCGGAGGGCTGGGCCTTTTGAGGCTCGGCCTCCCGCGCTCTGAGGAGCGCGAGGTTCCGGAGGTGGGCCCGGAAGAAGAAATCGCCAATTGCGCCGGCTACGGGGATCGCGCCGATCAAAGCGTCGATCGTCAGGTTCAGGAGCATACGAGCCATCACGATCGGCGGGGCGCCGATACGGCGCGCGACCAAGAGACCGTAGAGGCCAAAGAGCGAGCCGAGAACGTCGCCGAAGCCTGGAATCAGGAGGCCGAGGGCCGGATCGAGAAACTTCTCGTCCATGAGCCGGCTCCAGCGCTCGAGGCGTTCGAGCTCGGCACGGGTATCGTACTGAGTGTAAGTAACAGGTTCTCGCTGCATCAGATTTGAGCGATCTTCTCGGCGACCTCGTCGAGCTGACGCGGGGAGGTGAATCCGATGGTGAAGGCATCGAGGGCTCCAAGGCGCACGGCGTGTTCGATCGCCTGATCGATGCGGTTGACTGCATCTCCTTGACCGAGGATCTTCATTCCGATCACGCCCTTTCCGGCGGCCTTCATGCGCTCGAGGATGGGAATGACCGTCGCAGGGTCGGCGTCCATGTGCAGCCCGAAGGGATTGATGCGCGCGAGATCGACGTCGACCCACTCGGTCTCCGCCGCGAGCTTGAGGGCGCTCAGCGTGTGACAAGAAACGCCGTGAGCCCGAATGACACCGCGGCGTTTCGCTTCGGCGAGGTACTCCATGGCGCCCTCGCACTCGGTGGTCCAGGTGGCGCTCTGTTTGTTGTGGAGCAGGACGATGTCGATGTAGTCGGTGCCGAGTTCTTTCAGGAAGCGATTCAAATCCGCCTCCATTTCGTCCCAGGTCTGGGCGTGGGATTTGGTCATGACGACCACCTTCTGCCGACCGATGGCGCGGGCGGCGGCGCCGACCTGCTGGTGAGCCCCGTATTGGTCAGCGGTCTCGAAGAAGGTGATCCCGCGATCGTAGCTCTCAACGAGCATGCGCGGGAAAGCTGTGCCCAGGCGAGTTTGATCGGAGGCGCCATTCGAGCCGTGCGTTCCGCTGCCCATCGCAAGTCGTGAGATTTGAATGCCCGTTGAACCGAGCAGCACTTGGTCGGAGGCCGCCCGCCCGAGGCGCCCGTCGATGAAACCACCCGCACCCGGCGCGCCGCCGCTCTCTAAGGCTCCGCCGGCTCCGGGTGCACCACCGCTGCCCGGTGCGCCTCCGCTGCCCGGTGCACCACCGCTCCACGGATATCCACCACTGCCCGGTGCGCCCCCGCTCCCCGGCCACTTCGCGGTGGGCTCTTCGCTCACACATGAGATCCCTGAGAGCCCGACGGTCATTCCGGCGAGCCATTCGCGCCGGCCGATGAAACGTCCCGAGTGGCCTCTCTTCTTTGGTCCAAAGCTCATGGTCTTCGCCTCTCTCCTCTCTCGTCATCATGCCCCGAGGCGCGATGATGGCCAAGGCGGGACAGCACACGAAAGGACAATTCTTTCGCTGGGTGAGCGGAATGTTGTCCGTTCGCTCTCCGCTCTTAGAAAGGATGCGAAGAGGGCGGGTGGTCCGGCAGAAAGAGACTGCGCGCAAACAGCACGAACGTGCGCGGTCCGACCACGTAGTGGCTCTGCTCATAGGGCGGAGCGATCAAGAGCGGGCGAATATCGTCTGGAGAGGGCAAGGAGGTGTCGATGCACAACCGGAAGGGCTGGGCGGGGACCCGGGGTAGCTCGAAATTCAGCGGTTCCCAATAGGAATTCAGGGCGCAGTAGAGGTGATACCGCCCGAGGGCACCGGTGAGCTCGAAGGCGATAGAATGGGAGTCGTCGCTCCAATCCGGCTCGCCCAGCTTCACGCCGTGCCAGTGAATGGAGGTCTCTTCAATGAGGTCGCAGAGATGTGGTCCGGGAGTAAAGGCCTCGGCGTGAGGCGCAGAGCGCATCTGACAGAGCATGCTCACGAACCGGTGGAGCCCCTTGTTCTTTTCTACCAGAGTCCAGTCGAACCAGCTCAGCTCATTGTCCTGGCAATAGGCGTTGTTATTGCCGCGCTGGGTCCGGCGGACCTCGTCGCCCATGAGGATCATGGGGATCCCTGAGGAGATCATCGTCAACAACGCGAGGTTCTTGAGCTGTCTTTCCCGGAGTTGATTGATCTCAGGATCGTCCGTTTCGCCTTCGACTCCGCAGTTCCAGCTCAGATTCTCGTCGGTGCCGTCACGGCTGTTTTCGAGGTTCGCCTCGTTGTGCTTGACGTTGTAGCTGACGAGATCATTGGCCGTGAAGCCGTCGTGGCAGGTGACGAAGTTGATACTTTGTTCGGCGTCTCGCTCTTCCGAAACGAAGATGTCGGGACTGCCCATGATGCGCGCGGCGACGGCCGGCACACTTTTATTGTCCCCTCGCACGAAGCGGCGCACGTCGTCGCGAAATTTTCCGTTCCATTCGAGCCAGGCATCTCCGACGAAGCTACCAAGCTGGTACAGGCCCGCCGCATCCCAGGCCTCGGCGATCAGCTTGGTCCCGGAGAGGAGCGGGTCGGACTCGATGTCCCAGATCACCGCAGGATGAGGCACTGGGTGCCCGCTCATGTCTCTGGACAGCACCGAGGCTAAGTCGAAGCGAAAGCCGTCGACGTGCATCTCTGACACCCAGTAGCGGAGGCTGTCTTGGATCATGCGGCGCACGATCGAGTGATTCGAGTTGAGAGTGTTGCCGCAGCCGGTAAAGTCCTTGTAGCGCCGCGGTTCGTTCTCTTCGAGGATGTAGTAGGTGTTGTTCGCGAGGCCGCGGTATGAAAGCGTGGGTCCGCCTTCACCGCCCTCGGTCGTGTGATTGAAAACGACGTCGACAATGACTTCGATGCCCGCGCGGTGCAGGGCTTTCACCATGTCGCGGAACTCGTCGAGCGCGCCCAAGGGATCTTTCCGCGAGCTATAGGGGAGGTGAGGTGCGAAGAAGGAGACGGGCTGATAGCCCCAGTAGTTCGTGAGACCGGGAGGGGCGTCGGTGGGATCGAACTGGAAGACCGGGAGCAGTTCGACCGCGGTGATGCCGAGCTCCTTGAGGTAGGGGATCTTCTCGATCAGTCCCGCGTAGGTCCCGCGCCGCTCGGGGGCGACGCCGGAGCTCTCATGTTGCGTGAAGCCCCGCACGTGCATCTCGTAGATGACGGTGCGGACCGAAGGGGTACAGAGGGGCATGTCCCCCTCCCAATCATAGCAGCGCGGGTCGACCACCATGCTCTTCATGGCCTCCCGGATGTTCGAGCCAGGGCGCGACGCCGCTTCGCGGCTGTAGGCACTCGGGGTGAGGACCAAGAGGCCGTAGGGGTCGACGAGGACCTTCTCCGGGTCAAAGCGCAGCCCTCGGTGGGGAAGAAACGGACCATGGGCGCGGTACCCATAGATTTGACCTGCGCCGATGCCCTCCACGAAGGCGTGGTAGTAGTGGTACGAGCGGTGCCCGTCGGGCCGGAGCGGGATAACCTGGGACGGCTCCGCGTCATCCACGGAGTCGAAGAGCACGAGCTCGATGAGCGTGGCGTCGCGTGAGTAAACGCTGAAATTGACGCCGCCGGGCATGACCGTGGCGCCGAGGGGAGCGCTCGAGCCCTTGGTGACGCGTCGCTGTCTCATGATCAGATTTCGCCGAGCGTCACGAGAGCCTCGGCGTGGGCCCTGATGAGCTCGCAGGTAGCGATATCCGTGTCGAAGACAGAATACCAGCCCTGAGGTTCGTGCGGCGGGTCTCCAAGATACGCCGTATCGTCGGGGCTGGGGCGAAAATCGGCGCGGAGCGCGCGCCCCTCGCCGCCATAGGCCCAGAAGTTCGTTCCAGAAAGGGGCCCCCCGCCGAGAGCGCTCTCCAGAGCGGCTTCATAGATCAGCCCGTAGAAGCGGTCCCGGAACGAGGTCGAGCTCAGAGGGTCATAGCTGACTCCGTCGCGGGGAAATCCGAACTCTTCGATCACAAGCGGGCGCCCGAGCTCCCGGGCGAGGGCGAGGTGGTCATCGATGTACTCTCGAGCGCGCTCCTCGGCGCGCGCGAAAGTGCTAGGGATACTCCTCGTCTCGATCCAGCCCCAGTTTTGCGGCCAGATGTGGGCCGTCAGGTAGTCGATCTCGGGGACGTCATGGGCTCGTTTGAGATCGTCTCGCCTGTAGGAGCAGCCGGCGAGTCCTTCGCTGCCCGTGGAGATGAGATGGTGAGGGGCGAGGGAGCGGATCAGTCGGGCGGTGCCGGCGAGAAACTGGCAATAGGCGTCGATGTGCTGGTCGATGACGTCGACCGCTGCGCCGGGGCGCGGTTCGTTGGCGACTTGCCAGGCGAAGATGGTCGGATCTTCGGAGTAGGGGACGCGGGTGATGGTGTTTTTGCGACCGACGATCCTGCGCACCGCTTCCTGATAGGCGGCGATGGCTGGGGGAGATACGTAGAAGTCAGCGGCAAAGTCGGCAAACTTCGACCAAGGGTCATCGGAGTCGTCGATGTCGACGAAGTGGCCACCGTTCGTCCAGGCCAGATAGGTCATGAGCCCTCCGGACCACTCCCAGAAGTTCGAGAGATAAAGGACGGCGCGCTGGCCCCTTTTTTTCATCTCGGCGAGCGCAAAATCGAGCCCTTCGAGGCAGCGCTCGTTCCAGGCTCCGCTCTTGTCGTGAAAGGCGGGACGGACCGCGCTCCGGAGCGGAGAGTCTTCACTCGCGGCGAGGATGCGCAAGTTGGTCACGCCGAGGGAGGAGAGGCGGTCCAGTTCGCGGACGAGACGTGCTCGATCGCCGAGCGGCGCTTCGGCTCCTAGATAGGCCGCGTACCAGAGGTTCGCTCCGACGAAGCGGTGGGGCCGGCCCGCGATGGAGAAACAGCCATCTTTGACCGAGACGAACTCGGTCTGTGGAGGGGAAGGAGGCGCGGGCGGGATCACGGGGCGGCCGGTGCGGCCTCGGGACGGGGACCCTCTTTCTTGGCGTCGGGAGCGCCGGAGTCGGCCGGGGCAGAGCCCGGGGATGCTTCGACTGGGGCTGCTGCCGGCGCGCCGCTGATTGCTCTCCAGGCGATCGTCTCGCCTTGGCGAGCATAGTCGATGGCTTCACCGAGAATGCGAGCCGCTTCCTGAGGCGCGTGGAAGCCCATGCTGTTTTCGGCGGCGATGAAGTCGAGACGCCACTGAGCTTTGCGCTGCATGGCGAGCGCGCCTTCGAGCCCCTCTTCGCTCACGCCGCGCTTTCTGGCCTCAAGGATGGCGTCGATGAGCTGCACAATGGCGGCGCCGCCTCTCTGGAGCAGGTCGTAGTTCTTCGACTGGATGCTGTCGACGCGGGCCAGGAGCTCGGATTCGCTCGCGCGGTGGCAGGTTTGGCAGGCTCGATTGACGTTCAAGAGCGGGCTTCGAACCCAGTGGTCACTGATCTTGGCAGCGCCTTCCCGGATGTAGGGCATGTGACAATCGGCGCAGGAGACGCCGCTTCGAGCGTGAATGCCTTGATTCCAGAGCTCGAACTCGGGGTGCTGCGCCTTGAGGATTGGAGCCCCGGTCTCCGCGTGGGCGTAGTCGACGAACTTCGAGCCGTCCACGAACTTCGCCTCATCCCAGAACTCTTCGATCTGCTCGACCTTCAGGCCTTTGCCCCAGGGGAATGTGAGGGGCATTTTCGACGAGCAGTAATATTCGACGTGGCACTGACCGCACACGAAGGAGCGCATCTCGTTCCTGGTCGCCTCGGCGTTCGGGTTGTAGGTCCCCTTTTTCCCGTTTTGGCGCCAGATCTCGATGCTGGGGATCGCCGGCAGTGGGACGTCGCTGTCTGCGAGCGCGGCGATTCCCGCCAAAAATCCGGGGCGAGTCACGCGCAAAGTCATCGTCTCAGGGTCGTGGCAATCGACGCAGCTGACCGGATGGGCGTGGCCTGAGTCCTTCAGCTTCTTGTGAAGGTCCTGATAGCTGTACTGGTAGGTCTTTTCGAAACCAACCACGGCGTCTCCGTCGCCGAGCTCTCGGTAGAGCGGCATGATCGAGGCGTGGCAGTGGAGACAGGACCCTGATTGAGGTTTGGTGAGGCGTTCGGTCTGCTCCTGATCGTCGAGCATGTACGCATGACCGCGGCGGTCGCGGTAGTCGATCGAGAAAGCGTAGCCGAGGAACATCCTCTTGAGCCACGGATCGCGTTCAATCTTCTCCTCCGGGAGCGCTTCGCTGCCTGCATGACCGCCGAAGCGCGTCTGGGTCTTGAGGGCGGTCTTCTTGTAGCTGTCGTATTGGGCCGGCCAGTTTCTGCCCCATTTTTCAGGATCCGTATCGTTTTCCCCGACTTCGACGACGCGCACGAAGGCCACCTTCTGCTCTGCCTTTCGCTCGGAAATGTTCACGAGCAGCGCCGCGAGGCCCGCCGACACTGCGGCCACACCTCCCATGATGACGCCGAAGCCGAGCCGCGATTGATACCAAGGTGTCTTGTCTTCTTTGGTCATGGTTCACTTGCCCGAGTTGAGCTCTGCAGATCGCAGAGGGCCGCCGAGTCCGAGGCGCTGTCCGTGGCCAGCCGTCGCATGGCACTTCACGCAAGGGGTGGACTCATCATGAGACATCATCGTGATGTTGTGCGTGAGCTCGCCGTGACAGCGGATGCAGTTTTCTTGCAGGATCTTTCGACCCGCCTTGCCGATCTCGATCGGCTCGCGGAAGGTCTGGGTCGTGAAGAGCTTGCCGTGTCGATAGCCGTTCTCGGCCTTCGTGTAGTACTTGTAGAAGAAGCTCTCAGGCAGGTGACAGTCGACACAGACCGCGACCGCGTGGTGACTAGCTTTCTGCCAGGCGTCGAACTGGGGCTGCATGATGTGACAGTTCACACATGCTTCTGGGTCCCGACTCAGATACGAAAGCCCCTCCGCGTAGCGCAGGGTGTAGCCTCCGAGACCTCCGAGGACCCCAAGCGCTGCGGCAAAGCTCACAGGCAGCCAAAGCCGGCGCATTCCGCGAGGAGACTCTCGACTTTCCTCCGCCATGACCCCTTTCGATGGAACACGGTAGACGTACAG
>NASX01000068.1 GCA_002085155.1 Sorangiineae bacterium NIC37A_2 | reverse complement strand
GGAACTCGTCTGCGTCATTCGGTGCTCTGCGTGTCTTTCGCGTCGCCGTCCTGGGTGCTGGAGAGCGCCTTCCAGCTCCGGTCCAAGTCCGGCCGAATCTAATCTACCAGCCCGAGAGCACGCCCAACTCCGAGGTAGATGGACCGCTTCGTCACATCCAAAAATCGATGCGCCTCGCCGAAGCGACACTTGCCCGAGACCTGTGTAGCCAAAACACATTGACCATCGTGGATGGTCCATTGAGCTTCGAACCGGAGCGCCGAGGCGTTGCGCTCGGATACATCAAACGGGTTCACGAACTCTACCTACCGAAAAGGTTTATCCCCTTGCTGGCCACGCTGCCATCGGGAGCCAGGACTCCGATGTTCGCCATCCAGACGGCAAAATCAGGATTCGCTCGTTACTCGTGGTTTCAGCGTCTCGAACATCCTGGCCCGGGAGCAACTGAAATGCATGGCATCGTCAGGCTCGAAGTCGCCGCAAACGTTGGCCTTGACGCCGCCCGTGAACTGGCGAATGCCGCGACGACCTGGCTCCCACGCACAGCGCCCAGCCGCGCGAGAGATCCTCGGTCTCCCCAGAATCTTCTCCCCATCGGAGCGTTGGAACAGAAGCTTCGGGCCGCCCTCGGCGATGCTCGCTTGTTTAGACGTTGGATCGAAACACTAACTGCAAAGGAAGCATCCCGTGGCTGAACCCATTTCTCAAGGCATTCCAGTTGGAGTTGTGCTCGGCTCCGAGGACGCAGGCCCTCTCGAGTTTTGGGTCGGTGTGTCCGACGAGGCGGTGGTCCAGCTCGATGACCTCGTGGTCGCAGAGGTCACGCTCTCCGACGGGCAGGTGGTCAGCTTCTTCGGTATCGTCGACGTCGTCCGTAAGCGCTACGAGGGTGCTCAGTTCGACTCGGATGCATTCCGCGCCTCCGAGGGGACGCTACCCGTCGAGGTGTCCTATGCTGCGCACATCCAGGTAACCCGCGTAGATCCTGAGATTTTCGTACCGCCTCACCCTGGCAACGAGGTGCGCATCGTCCGAGGGCAGGAGTTCCAACGCGCGCTGTTCATCGATCGAATGGAAAGGAAGGTCGCTATCGGTTACACGCGAACCGGTGAGCCAGTGTTCGCGAACCTGGAATTTCTCGACGGAGCCCGCGGGGCCCACGCCTCGATCAGCGGCGTGTCCGGCGTTGCGACGAAGACCAGCTACGCCACCTTCCTCCTTTACTCGCTATTTCGCTCTGATGCCCTGGGGGCCGACGCGGCGAACACGCGGGCGCTCATCTTCAATGTAAAGGGTGAGGACCTGCTCTGGCTCGACAAGTCGAACAACCACGCCGACGCTGCCCTCGTCGAAGAGTACCGAAAGCTCGGGTTGCCCGCGGGCCCCTTCGAGAGCGTCGGGTTCTTTGCTCCTGCGCGGCGTCACGGCGAAGTCGTCATGCCCGAGGTTGGAAGCCGGCACGAGGGGGTGCGGGCGTATGTTTGGACACTTCGGGAGTTCTGCAGCGAGCAGCTCCTGCGCTTCGCGTTCGCCGAAGCAAACGACGCTCGGTCGCAGCTATCATTCTTGATCTACCGTGTGGAACGGGTCTTGGAGCGCGCAGCGAAGGACGGCGATCAAAACGATCCTGGCGTCAGCGTGGACGGCACCAGGCTTCAATCTTTCGACGACCTCGTCGACTTGCTCGACACGACATCCCTTGACCAGATGGTACCGACCGCGGCATCGGGCACCCTCGACGCGTTTCGGCGGCGCCTCCACGCTGCCGCCCAGCATATGGGGCACCTAGTCCGAGGGGACCGTGAGACCGCGCGGCACCGAATCGACTGGCAGGCCAATCAGATCACCGTAGTGGACATCCACACGCTCCACGACACGGCCCAAATGTTCGTCGTGGGGGTGCTGCTTAAGCGAATGATGCAGGACAAGGAAACGCAGGGGACTTCTCGCCCGCTGGTTTTCGTCGTCCTGGACGAGCTGAACAAGTACGCACCGCGCTCCGGGTGGAGCCCGATTCAAGACGTTCTGCTCGACATCGCGGAGCGCGGCAGGTCTCTCGGCGTCTGTCTCTTCGGGGCGCAACAGACCGCCAGCGAGGTGGAACGCCGAATCATCTCGAACGCCGCAATGAGAGTCGTAGGCCGACTGGATGCTGCTGAGGCCGAACGAGGAGAGTACGGTTTCCTAACCCGTGTCGCGAGGCGGCGGGCCACGATGCTCTCCCCCGGGAGCATGATCGTTACGCAACCAGAGATCCCCACACCGGTGTTACTGAAGTTTCCCTTCCCGTCCTGGGCCACTCGCCAAAGCGAGGTTCGCGAAGGAGACGACGGCGAAGATCCGTTCGCAAGAACATGAGGGGCCATGAAAATTGTTCACACAAGCGACTGGCACGTTGGCCGCCGATGGAAGGGCATCCAGCGACTCGACGAGATGGAGGCTGTTCTCGAGCATCTCGCGGAGTTCATCGAACGTGAGGAAGTCGACCTCGTCCTGCACACGGGAGACGTGTTCGATAGCCGTAATCCGCCCGCCGAGGCCGAACGCCTCGTAAATCGCTTCTTCGTGCGCGTCGGCAGGGCGGGCGCTCACATGGTGGTGATTGCTGGCAACCACGACGACCCACAGCGCCTCGACGCGCGGTCCTTGCTGGCCGAGTATGCCAACGTCCAGATCCTGGGCAGGCCTCGGTCTGCGCAGCAAGGCGGCCATCGTGTCATTGGCACGCGCAGCGGCGAGAAGGCTATCGTAGGCGCGCTTCCGTTCGCGTCAGCCGGCGCATGGGTCTCCGCACTCGACCTTGCTGGGGACGAGGACAGCGCGAGAAGCAAGTACGCTCGGATGTTCCAGCGTGCGGTCCAGAATCTCTCCCAGCCGTTTCAGGCCGATGCCGTGAACCTGCTGATGGCGCACACGCACCTGGAGGGGGCCGTCTTCGGCGAGTCAGAGCGGCGAGTACACATCGGCGAGGACTGGGCCGCCACGGCTCAGACGTTGCCGACGTCCGCCAGCTACATTGCCCTCGGCCACATTCACAAGCCTCAGAAAGTCGGCGGAACGCTGCCAGCCTACTACGCCGGCTCGCCGCTCCAGATGGATTTTGGCGAGGTTGGGCAGGAGAAGACGTTCGTCGTCGTGACGGCAAAGCCGGGAAAGCCGGCGCAGATCGAGCACATCAAATACGAGGGCGGCCTGCCGCTGGTGGATCTCCGAGCCACGCTGGACGAGCTGGAGGGGCTTGCTGACGAGCATCGAAACGGCTGCTGGCTCCGAGTGACCGTGCCGCTTGCTGAAAAGGATCCCGACATCAACCGCAAGGTGCGGGACCTGTTGCCCAATGCCTTGATCGTCAAGACGGAGCTGCCCGAGGCCGAGGAACACCGAACGATTCGTCTGGCCGAAGGCGCTTCCCCCGTCGAGCACTACTCCGCGTACTACCTGCACGAGCACCAAGCCGACCCGGACCCAGACGTGGTCGACGCGTTTCAACAGCTCCACGCCGCGGCATTGGGATCGGAGGTCTGAGGATGCGGCCAGGTCTGCTCACGCTCGAAGGACTGTCCTGCTTCAAGGACAAGCAGGAGATCGACCTGGGCCCTCTCGATCTCTTCGCCATCTCGGGCCCCACTGGCGCCGGCAAGAGCACGCTCCTGGATGCGGTAACATTCGCCCTGTACGGGGAGGTGCCGCGGGTCACGACCCAAAACCGGTCCGAGATGATCTCCACGTCGCGCGACCGCGTGAGCGTTGTTCTCGAATTCGAGGTGGGAACGGCCCGCTACCGCATTGCAAGAACGCTCCGTCGAAGCGGCGGCCACAACGTGCGGCTCGAGAAACACGACGGGAGCGACTTCACCGTCAACCTGGCCGATCAGGTTCGGTCGGCTGGCGACAAGGTGGTGGAAATCCTCGGGTTGGACGCAGTCGCGTTCATGCAGGCTGTCGTCTTGCCGCAGGGCGAGTTCGCGAAGTTCTTGAAGGCGCAGCCGCGGGACCGCCGCAACATGCTCCGTTCATTGTTGCGGCTGGATGTCTACGAGAGGATGCGCGAGCAAGCGCAGCGTGTCGCGAGTGCGAAGAAGACGGCGGTAGAGTCGACCCGGAAAGTCCTGGGCGAGGAGTACGCTGATGTTACGGAAGTGGCCCTCGCCCAACTACAGCAGCGCCACACCACCCTCGGCGAGGAGCTGACGAAGCTGAGGACGATGCGCGACGACGCGCAGAAGAAACTCGCAACTCATCGGGCACAGCACGGCCAGACCGCTGAGCTTGCGCGAAAGGAAGAGGAGCTCAGGACGCTGGAGCAGGCGGCCAACGAGGTCGAGAGCGTTCGGGAGCAGCTCCGCGCAGCGGATCGGGCACGACCCGTGCTCCCGCTACTTGATGAGGCCAAACGGGCCGAGTCCGACGCGCGAGAGGTGCAGACGAAGTTGCGGGCCGCCCAGGAGGACGAGAGAAAGGCTCGAGTCGCAAGCGACGAGACATCGACCGCCTTGGAGCAGGCGGAAAAGGCCGCAGACGACATCCCCGCCTACCGCGACAAGATCGCGATGCTCAACCAGGTCGTCGGGCGGCTTCCCGAGATTCAGGGCATCGAAACGACGATCGCGAAGCAGACCAAAGAGGTCGCCGATCTTTCTAGAGAGATGACGACCCTTGATGTTTCGCTGAAGGAGTTGCTGGACGCGCAGGAGAAGCATTCCGCAGCGATCGAGCGTGCCCGCGAGGCGATGACGTCATCCGGCTACGATGCGAGCCTCCAGATCGTCCTCGACGGAGTTCGCGACCGAGCGATCGAGCTTGGGGCACGCAGACGCCGTGCCGACGAGATGGCCGAGCGACTCTCGAACGAGCAAAAGGAGATCGATGAAGTTGCTGGAGAGCTGGCGGCCCTCGACGTCTCCCTGAAAAAGTCGCTCGAAGCGCAGGAGAAGCACTCGGAGGCGATCGGTCGAGCTCGCGAAGCGATGCAGGCATCTGGATACGACGCGGACCTTGATCATCTGCTGGATGGCATTCGCGAGCGGGCGGTTGAGCTAGGAGCGGCGCGGCGTAGCGCAGACGAGATGGCGGCCCGGCTGTCTGAGAAGAAGGATGAGATCGGTGGGCTTCGAGCGAAGCTCCCACCGCTCGAGTCGGAGGCAGAGACGAAGCGCGCGGCCACAGAGAGGGCCCGCTCCGCCCTCCAGGAAGCGGAGGATGCTCTACATCGGGCGCACCAACTCGACGCAGCCAACCACATCCGCGAGGGGCTCAAGCCAGACTCTCCCTGCCCAGTCTGCGAGCAGGCCGTCGTCTCGCCGCCACCCGCGAACCTTGCGCCCGAGGTCGATGCAGCCAAGAACCGCGTTGCCGACGCGAAGAGCCAGCTCAAGCAGTCCGAGGCCGAGAGCAACGCAGCTCAGCAAGCGTGTACACGGGCGCAGAGCAACGTGGAGGTCGAGGAGAAGAACCTGGCCGACCTCGATGGCCGTTGCGCCAAGGCGCAGGATCACGTCGTTGCAGAGAGTGCGGCTTTGCGTGGACTGCTTGGCGACCGACTGACATCGGACGATGTTGCCATCGAGACATGGATTGCGGATTCCGTCGCCTCGCTGGGCAATGCTCGGAAGGCGTACGACGCGGCCAAGAAGGACCTCGATGTCGCGGAGCGTGCGCTGCAGGGCGAGCAGTCCGAGGCGAAGGCTTTGGAGACCCGGCGTGCCGAAAAGCAGGGTGCGCGAGACCGACTCCAAGGCGAGCTCGTGTCCGCGCAGGAACAGCTGAAGCAGCTACGTGATGAGATCCGGGCCGAAGCTGCATCCCTGCGAGAAGCGCTCGGCGACCACGCGCCATCTGCGGACATCTCCGTCGAAGCCTGGATCGCGGACTCAGTGTCATCGCTAGCCACTGCTCGAAAGGCGTACGACGCAGCCAAGAATCAAATCGATGAAGGGGAGCGGGAACTTCAAACAGCGCAGTCGGAGTCGCAGGCCGCCCAGGTCCGCCGAGCCGAAAAGCAGCGGGAGTCTGACCGAATCACAGGCGAGCTCGAGGCCGCCCGAGAACGGCTGAAAGCGCTCCGGCAGGAGATCTCGGCGATCACCACGTCGGACGACCCCGCCGCCGAGGCGGCGGCGCTTGGCAAGACGATTGAGGCGCTCCAGGAAGCAATGAAGACCGCAGCCAAGACCGCAGCGGACGCGAAGAACCGGTTGACCGCGGCCGCGGAGGTTCTGAAGCAGACGACCCAAGCTGCCGAAAGGGCCGCCGAGGAAGCCCAGGCACGCGCGGCCCGGCGCGACAGCGCAGTCGCTGAAGCCGGGTTCGCGGACGAGGCAGCAGTGAGAGGTGCGTTGCTGGACGAGCGGACCAGCAGCGAGCTGAGGGAGCGCGTGCGCAAGCACGAGCAGGGCACCCACGCGGTAGAGCAGCGCATCAAGGCTCTGCAGAATGAGCTCGGGGATATTCGGGTCTCCGATGAAGACCTTGCGGCGGCCGAGAAGGCCGCGAAGGACCTCAACGCTGAGGTGGAGAAGCAGCACGGCGAGCAGAAGACCGTGGAGGACCAGGTCGAGCGGATGAAGAAGCGCCTCGAGCGCTCCAAGAAAATGCGCGAAGAGCTGGCGAACGATGAGAAAGACCTGCGCACGTATAGCCAGCTCGCTGGCGACCTACGCAGCGACAAGTTCCAGGCCTATGTCCTGGAGGAGGCGTTCACCGAGCTGGTGCAGGGAGCGTCCGCGAGGCTGCTTTCACTCACCGGCGAGCGCTACTCCCTGCTGTTCAAGGACGGCGAAATCCTCGTGGTCGACAACGACAACGCCGGCGAGACGAGGATCAGCGACACGCTGAGCGGGGGCGAAACCTTCTTGACCTCTCTTTCGTTGGCGTTGGAGCTGAGCGACCAGGTGCAGCGCGCCGCGGGGGCGGTGAATCTCGACAGCCTGTTCATCGACGAGGGCTTCGGCACACTGGACCCCGATACCCTGGCGCTTGTCTCGGAGACCATCCAGAACCTGCGCGTGGGTGGTCGCATGGTCGGCATCATCACGCACATCCCTGAGCTGCGAGACGAGTTCGCGCAGCAGATCATCGTCACCAAGCACCAGGGATACTCGACCGTCGAAGTGCGGGGCGTCACCGAAGAGGTGGCGGGTGCCTAACTTTCTCTCCAAGCTGTTCGGCAAGGCCAAGGCAGCAGTATCGACTCCATCAACAGGCCTTGAGCGTCTTGCACCTGAGTCCAAGCGGACGTCTGGCAGGCGGGAGCCGCCGACCGAGCTCGACTGGTCGCATGCCGAGTACATCCCGCTGCCACCGTCGCCACCGACCTGGGAGGTCGACGGCCGCGACGAGTTTCATCGCGAATACAACGACCCGATGATCGGCCCAGTGATTCAGGCCGGGTTCAAGAGCCAGCACACGAAGGTCGTGAAGCTGGGTGCGGACCTCTCCCCGGAGCAGCGACAGGGACGAGTCGGAGAGGTCATCGCCAAGGCGTACAGCAAGCTCATCATCCAGCGGATGAAGGCTGGGCAGCTGGCGGCGGCAGCGAAGCAGTGCGTGGAAATGTTCGAGCGCGTTCCGGACTACGTCAAGGATGTCGACCGTCGCCGCTTCAACCGGATCCTCGCGCAGATGGACAAGGCGGGGAAGAAGCACGACTACACGACCGTCGAAGCGGCCAGTCCTTCGTCGTTGCCCCTGTTCACCCCGTCCGACGATGCGCCGTGGACACTCGGTGGCGAGCGCAAGCTCGAGGGCGATGAGCGTCCAGATCCAGCGTTCGACATCGCCGCCATCGATGCGACCGGTACGTGGCTGCTCGATCGGTCGGGCTCGAGCGCCGGCCGACCGGAGGTGAAGAGCGTCCTTCGTCGGGTCGATCGGCGCGGTCTCGTGGTTGGTGAGAAGGCGCTGTCCCATGACACCTATCGAACGGGGACCGGCGCCTCCGGGTCGAGCATCGCGATCATGGACTCCACCGGCAGCCTTCACGTCTACGATGCGGCGCTGAACGTCGTGGTCGAGACTCCTCTGCGAGAGGACCCGCGCGTCGTCGACCACTTCCGGACCATCGACACGAACTACTGGGGGGAGTTCAAGTCCCAGGTGCGGGCCGTGGATATTGCGCCAGAGGGCGACCGGTATCTCTTCACGCTCGCGGATGAGGCGTGGTGCTGCACGACGGCGGGGCTGGCACTCTGGGGTTTGGTGATGCCCCTCAAGGATGGATGGAAGCGGGTCGTCGGGCGCAGCGAACGGTTCGGCGCGGGTCGGGAGGTCGAGGAGGCACTTCGGCTTTTCGGGCTCACGCTTCCCGTCAGCCCAGCAGACATCAAGCGGAAGTATCGTGCTTTGGCGCTCGCCCACCATCCCGACCGGAATGCCGGCAACCCGGCCGCGGCCGAGAAGATGAAGGCTCTGAACAGTGCCTTCGAGGTGCTGACCGGGGTCGACCCGAACACGCTCGGCTTCGAGGAGTCCGACGTCACGTACTTCGCCCGGACCGCTCCCGACCATGTGATCGAGGTCGAGGGGTTCCGGCTGGAAATCACGATGACCGGTGGCACGCCTCAGGACTGGGTCTACGCGGCGAGCTTCGCCGGCAGCGAGGGGGCGGCCTACCTGGCGACGTACTCCGGCAAGGTGATTCTGGTCTCGCGGGAGGGGCGACCCGCCGTGGTCTACGACATCGGGACCTGCCCAACCGAGATCGTCGACGTGGGGCGGTACACGTACTTCCTCACGCCCACGCGGCTCTACGTCGTCGAGGATCGGACCAAGCTCGCGGCGTTCCTCGACGTCTTCCAGCAAGGCCGCTTGCTCGTGTCGCAGACCGGCTTCGGGCTGCTCACGAGCAAGCGTCTGCAGTGGTTCACGGAAGCCGGCGTGAAGGTCGGCGAGCTGTCGACGCGGGACCCGATCCGGGCGATCTATGCAAGCGATGGCTCGACAATCGTACAAACTCGACAGCACCAGGTCGAAGTTCAAGGGCTTGTAGTCTGACGCCCATTGCGTCTGCGCGCCCGCCGAGCAACACACCGCACATCACCGCTCCGCTCGCCTTTTTATCGGAGCCAAAAACATGGGGCGCCGTGCTTTCTATCCGTCATTCATCACTCCGTCAGACCTCGACGACGACGAGCTAGAAGAGATGATCGTTCGCACCCGTGAGGACATGCGTCGAAAGTACCGGCGGGCATCCCAGTACTATGGTCACCCCTGTGCCGAAGGACAAAGGCGGTACCACGCGTACCTTGAAGCCCGCGCCCTTCTGGGCGAACTCTGCGCCGAACGCGAGGATCGCTGATCTGAGTTATCGCAACGGCGAAGAGCCGAAGCACTCGAGAAAGGCGCGCTTCTGTTCCTCGTCGAGTCGGTCGTAGAACGCGCAGGCAAAGTCGCGGTCATGTTCGATGCGATGGGCCAGTTCGGCCAGCTTGGGAGTCAACCGCGCCGCGCAGTGTCGACAACGCCCTGCGTCCATGCGCTGCATCCTCTTGCACCGCAGGCAACGGCCGAGCCAGACGGGGTCAGCCATTCCAGCCAAAGACCCGCGAGAGAAAGACGCCGGTCCAGACCGCTTTCATGCCCCATCGGGCGACGCAAAAGCCCCAAAGGCACAGGGCACACACGCCTCCGTAGGCCGACATTGCGCGCCAGAAGCCGCACAGGAGCCACAGCAAAGCGAACAGCACGGTGGCCGCGGAGACTCCCGCGACCCAGTGTTGTCCCGTGTCCCAACCCAGTTCCAGGACGCGAGAGGCTCCGAACGCCAGCAAGAGACCCGGGCCTGCAACGAAGGCACCGAACCCTGCGCCGAAGAGGATCAAGAAGGCCCCCAGATCTGAATCGCGGGATCTAGTCACTCGAAAGACTACTTTCCGAGAGCCGGGATTTCCGACCAACAGGGTGGATTCGAGGGGCCGAGAGGGAATGCTCGGGGTATCGCTCGTCAACGAGGGGACCATCTCGTTGACAGAAATTCCCTCGTGGCCGGTGTAAAATTCCCCATGAAAGTGATCGGATACGTTCGGGTTTCGACCCGAGAGCAGGCTGACGATGGGGTTTCGCTGGATGCTCAGCGGGAGAAGCTGCAAGCCTACTCCAAGGCAATGGATCTGGAACTCGTCGCGATCGAGGAAGACGCGGGAGTGAGCGCGAAGACGATCAAGGATCGTCCGGGGCTGCTTGCTGCGCTTCAGGCTCTTGAGGACGGAAAGGCCGAAGGAATATTGGTCTGCAAACTCGACCGCCTCACTCGCAGCGTGCGCGATCTAGGTGACCTCGTGGAGCGCTACTTCGCAACGCGTTGGAGCCTGATGAGCGTGGCAGATTCCATCGACACACGTTCCGCATCAGGACGACTGATTCTCAATGTGCTCGCCTGCGTCAGTCAGTGGGAGCGCGAAGCGACCGCGGAACGAACACGCGATGCACTGTCCCACCTCCAAAGAAGCGGGGTGCTCATCGGTGGCGCTCCACTTGGGCGGCGATACGAAGACGCGACGGACGACGAAGGGCGCCGCGTGGTCTCAATTGTCCAGGAAGAAGAAAGGACGGTCGCTGAAATTGTTCGCCTGCGAGAAGCGAACCTGACCTACCGGGCAATCGCCCAACATCTATCCGAGCACGGGTTCAGGACGAAGCGCGGTGGCAGGTGGGCAGCGGCGACGGTTCAGAAGGTGTACCTTCGAGCGAACTAGCTCTGACCCCCTCAAGAGTCGAGGACGACTTCCACACGGGACGTTCGATAAAGTTGGATCAGTTCGTCTTCGGTGAGATCCGTGAGCACTGAAAGCGCCCGGCGGAGCACTAGGTGCCCAAATCCTGTTTCCCGATCGATGACCCCTCGTCGAATGAACGCAGAGTTGATGATCCGAGAGATGATGGGTTCCAGCTTCTGCTTCAAGCTGTCGAACAGCTCGGAGTATTCGGCTTCGGACAAGGCGCTAGCGTGTCCAACTTGAATCAAGATCCGGTCCAGGGAAAACGTGACGGCGTCTTCGAGGAACGTTTCGAGCGGCGCCGAGAAAACTTCACCGCCGACACTCGCTGAGACGGCATATTGGACCTTGCCCGGTGCCAAGAACGGGATGAGCGTGGACGGTCGAATCTTGACCGCACTCCACTCCAGAATCTCAGAACGCCATGCTTCGGTGTCTCTCATGATCCAAGCAGGCAACCAAAGGTCTAGGGCCCAGACCTAGTCGATATCAACCTCTCCGACTTCTAGAGTCGGGTCGCCAATGCTGTCGAGAACGAGTCGCCCACTGATGCTGTAGACCTTCATCCAAGTTCCAGATTCAATCGAGAGCCACTCCTTGCTCGCTTCTTCGGCAGCATCGTCCGCGAGCTTCGCCTTAAGGGCGTCGGCGGCTCCCCCATCAACAGCCTTGATGCTCCCCCGGCGTGGTCCTACTCGACTGACGTGAACGCCTTCGAGCTTGACGGGCTTGTTCTCGAACTTCTTCGGCGTACCGAGCACAGAGGCGAAGGGCACCACGACAGGAACATTTCCCTCCTTGATGGATTGCAGGAGCGAACAAGCACCCTTGTCACCAGCTGAACACGCATCACCGGCCAGCTTTTCTGCTTCGGTAAGGTCCTGCTTGGAGCCATCGCCGAACGCCAGATTCATGGCGAGAGCACCGCATGCGGCCTTGTAGCCCGCATCGCAAGACTTCCGCCTGATCTGCGCAGCGCGTCGATCATCCTCGGGAACTCCTCTTCCTACGCTCAGTTGGATTGCAAGGGACACACATGACGAGTGACTCCCCCCATCGCATCCTTTCTCGTAGAGCTTCATGCGACGCAGGTCGTCTGCAGGTTGACCAGTCTCCTCTGCAGCCACGGAGATCTGATCTCCTGCAACCTTGCACGCAGAGCTGATCCCTTCGTTGCATTCCTTCGTGCAGGTCTCCAAGTCAGTGCACTGGCTGTTCTGGGCCTCTCGTTCCGCCATGTACGATTGCGGGACAGGGGCTGCTACTGGCTTCTTGGCTTCTGGCGGAGCGGGAGACGGCAGCGGTGGAGCGGTCGATGCTTCGGCGGCCGCCGCGCCCTCGTCTGGCGCCTTCTCCTTTGGCTTCGTGCACCCGCCAAGCCCCATGGCCACCAGCGGCAGAACCGCCGCGAGTCCTCGAGTCCTCATTCTTCTTATCGTCATTGAGTCTCCCCTTCGTGATTCGTTCTCTGCATCCAGCAGAATTTGAGCGTCAACGCTTAACACGAAGCTAGCTTCGTGGTCCAGAGTGCGTGCCGTTCATAGCGTCGCTCCAGGATGGCAACCCGGAAGCGACCAAGACGTGCAGAGCGCACGCCTCAGTACAAGTCGCGCACCTACATCCGCCTCCAAGCCATTCTGGCCGAGAATGTCCGCCGGCTTCGGGATGAACATGGGTGGACTCAAGAGGAAGCAGCGCACCGATGCTCGATGTCGACGCGGCTACTGCAGTCGGTCGAAGCCGGAGAGCCCAACCTGACCCTGACAACGGTCGCTCGCTTGTGTGATGGCTTTGGGATTGACGCGGCGTCCCTTTTCACCAAGTAACCTCAAACAGGGATCTCGTAGTAGGTGCCGCCACCTTGCCCGGTGCGGCGCAATCGACCTTGGTCGGTCATCCTCCGCAGACAATCGACGACCGGCTGTCGTTCCATCTGCAGGGCGGCAACAATTTCACCGCTGCGAGCCTTTCCTTGTGCGACGAGGAAGCCGTTGATAGCCGCCTCGAGCGGACTGACTGACTCGGCGGCATCCTCGCTTGCCTCGTTCGTCGTCTGACCTTCGGGCGTTTGCACGCCGAATCGCTTTGCCACGGCCTGTAGACGCACGTCGTCCCGCATTGCTTCAGTGCGCAATTCAGCGGCGATTGGCCGAGAATATCGGGGTACCACGCAGATCAAGACGGCAAAGTCCTCCTCGCTGGCGCTGCCCTCCAGCAGTCGCTTCGCAGGACCTTCGACCTTGCGCGCGTCGCTACTTCCCCAGCCGGTGACCCCGGACGCTCCCTCAATCCTCGCCGCGTTGCGTTCACACATGATGCGGACCGCTTGAAGCAGGAACGCCCGATCGGTTCGGAGACGCTCTGCAACCTGCCTCCGGCTTGCAAAGGGGTAGCTGTTGGAGCCTTGGTCTGAATGTTCTGCCACACGGATCAGTACATCCGTAGGAAGGTGATTTTCGTGGCGTTCTCCCCTGCTTTCTCGATCCAGTTTTAACAATCGAGTCGCGTGTCGATTTCCGCGTCTCCTAACATCCAGATCGCCTCGAGTGCAGTCACGGACATTCCAGAAGCCGCACCAGCGAAACCCGTGCCCGGCCGATTCTAGGCGTATCCTAATTTATCCCCCCACCTACTGCCTTCACTCGGAAAACCCTTTTTGATCGGGAAACCGAATGCACGGGCTCATCAACCGAGGGGACCCGGGAGACCAGTCCGCCCGATGCGGACGCGGTGTTTTCCGTTTCTACGACTCGGGAGCTGTCCAGCTGTCCACTTCTACGACTCGGGAGCTGTCCAGCTGTCCACCCGAAGAGCGCTCCAGTCGGATGTCTCAGAAACAATGAGCATCGCCATGGGTCGCAAGGGGTCGAAGTCACGCATCTTTTCGGAAGTGCGACGATCGACTCCCGAAGATTTCGCGCTCCCGGGATGAGAATGCCAGGTGCCAACACAGTAGAGAGCGCCCTGCAGGCGCTTTTCATAGGCTTCGACCGACGCGCGAACCCCTTCGGTGCCTAGGACGAAGTAGTTTGGTCCGCTAGCGCTGTCGGGCGGTGCAGGCAAGCAATCCACGACATGGAACGTGTTCGCGGCATCGGAGAAACGGCCGAGAAGTATTCCTCCTTGCTCGACGCGAGAGCCACGAATCGTGGCACGGACCTGGTCCACGACGGCAGGGCTCACTCTCACGGTAGTTGAATCATTCTCCGCGTTGATAACCAGAAATTGCCCGACCGATACGACATCAGCCGAGAGCGACAGCCCTCCGCTCCCTCGTTCCCAAATAACAATCTCGCCTTCCCTAGCCATTTTGGAGAGGCGCTTCGACAGGTGCGTGGTCATGGGGCCCGCATGGGAAGCGATGGTCGCGTCAGACATCACCATCGTTCGCGAACTGCAGCCCTGGCCAATACGCAGGGCCCGGTCCGCGTCTGAGAAGACCTTCGCAGCTACCGTCTCTCGCTCGGCCATGATGCGGTACGAGAGACACGAGAGGTCCATCGTGGACGGGTTCCTCTCCTCCCCCTCGGTGGTCATCAAGCTGAGTTCTCCCCGTGCAAGAAGCGAGGCTTCGACGACTCTCGGTACTCGAACGCTGGGCAACGCAGCGGCAAGTGCCTCCCGAACCGCAATGCTGCCGGTTGTGTTCACCACGAACGCCAACCCCTCGTCGAACGCCCGACCGTCGACGCCCGCGAGCATCGAAAGAAGGTTTCCCACCTCAGAGCGCACTTCTACCTGTCCCATCAGCCGCGTCTCTAGGCTCAGGCCGTTCGCCTTGCCGGCAAAGGGCGTGCTCGGACACAAGGCGTGCCTCGCAAAGTTGTGCGGCTCCATCACGCCATTATCGTGAATCTCGCTGGGCCCGAGGCCGCAACGAGCCATGTGCATTCCAATTTTTGACCCGAGGCTCCCTGCGCCAAGGAGTCCCCAGCGGGCGCTTTCACTCGGGCCTGTATAACCAGAGACCTCCCGGAGCAAACGAATCGACATCGCCTGCCGATGCCCAGCAGGAATTGCTTCACACGCAGGATCGCCATCGATCCATCCCGGTGCCAAGACATAGCCCAGCATCTCGAGCGACGACGTCGTGCCAATGAGGGGGTATGGTCTTCGACAGACGAGTACGACCACGATTGGGCGCCCCTTGAGCCGCTTTGGCGTCTCGCCTCGTCGAAGTCGCCGTAGCCCCTCCTGCAAGGATTCATCACATCCGAGAAGTTTTGCTCGCTCCGTCAGCTCGCCGAGCGTGCTCACTGTTTCTGGATGGTAGGTACTAGAGATCGTGTCGTCGCACATCGCCAACACACCAATCGAGCGATTGGCGTGTTGGGTGAGAGCCTCGTACCTAGTGCGTAGACCCTCGGTGAAAGGGGCGTCAAACTGCGCAACCAGTGATACCTGAATGTCCCTCTTGAAAAGAACGTCCCAGTATTGATACTTGCCAACCGGAGGGGGGGCGCGTCGAACCGCATCCAGGTCGACATCGTAGAGCATCGTCAGAGCATCTCGACGTGATGGTTCCCATCCTTGCGCCGGATCGATGAGCGCACCGACCCCCGCTTTCTCCAACCATGCGACCAACTGGTTGATGACGGAAAGAATGCCCATTTGAGAATGGAATGCGTCAAGGTCGCCGTCGAGAAGGCACGGTGGGATTCGATCCCCTTTCCTGAACGGATTGATGTGGGGAAGATTTGGATTGAAGTCGGGGCGCAGCGTC
>NASX01000135.1 GCA_002085155.1 Sorangiineae bacterium NIC37A_2 | reverse complement strand
GTGGTCGTCGAGCCTGCGCGTTTTGGTTTTGAGGAGCTGCTCGCCTCGCTCGGGACTCCTGCTGCAAGTGCAGGAGAGCTGGCGCCGCTCTCGATTGCGGTCGGCCTCCTGGCGCTTCCGATCATCTTAGTCCTTTCAGAGATCGATGGGGCGACGCGATCGCGCGCGGAGGCCCTCGAACGAACGATTTTCGAAGAGATGCGCCGCGATGAGGCGCTCCGGCTGCATCGTGTCACCCAAGAGGAACTACGAGCCGCCCAGCGCGAGCGTACCCTCGGCCGAATCGCGGGCGGACTCGCTCACGAGATCAACTCGGTCTTGCAGGAGATCGAAGGCTACATCGAGATCCTCGGGACCCAGCGCTCGCCGTCGAGGGCAAACTCCCAAGCGCTCGCCGAGATGCGCGCTTCGGTTGCCCGGGCCGCCGCGGTAGGACGCAGATTGCTCTTTGTGGGCGGACAGAATCTGTCGACGGGAAAGCTCACGAACCTCTCCACCTACTTGGAGGGAGTCTTGCCCACACTGACGGCAGCGGCAGGCTCCGTCTCCCTCCAGCTCGAGATCCTCGATTCCTGCAGGGTTCTCGTCGATCCATCGGAGCTCACCCACGCCCTAGTGAACCTCGTCATCAACTCCCGCGACGCGCTCAAAGGAAAGGGGAAGATTCGCGTTGTCGTGGACCAAACAGTAACAAGTGGGCGATCGTCCGCAGGAAAGTTGGCACGCATCACCGTTACGGATAACGGTCCTGGTATCCCGCCTCGTGTCCTCGAGCGCGTTTTTGAACCTTTTTTCACGACCAAAGGCAAGAATGGAACCGGTCTCGGCCTCACTACAGTTCGCCGGCTCATTGAGGGAGCTGGAGGCACGGTCACCGTCGAATCCGAGAAAGGCTCCGGGACTCGAGTGACGATCTCCTTGCCGGCACGAGCTGATGCTGAGAGCGCCAAAGGGTCAGCGGAGTTTCCCTCCGAGCCACTGACCACGACCCTCTTGCGATCCCGGGCCGCTACATCACGGCGCCCCTTTGTTCTGTTCGTCGAAGATCAGCGGGAGATCCGCAACGTCTTCTCCCAGATCCTGCCTCGCCTCGGAGTGGAACTCGTCCTCGCAGATTCGGTGGACGAAGCGCTCACGCGCCTCAGCACAACCGAGCCGGACCTGATCTGGAGCGACGCGATCATGCCCGGGCGCCCCACCCAGGATCTGATCGACGCGGCCAACGAACGCAGCATTCCGATTGTGATCTGCTCCGGCCACGTTCAAGAAGAGCTCCTCCGGCGCGAGATCCGCGCCGCTGACGTCGAGTTCGTTCCGAAGCCCTACCGGGCCCAGGTCCTTGTCGACAGAGCCTATGCGGCCTTGGCCGCCCGCACTCTGAGCGAGGGCGAAGAGCTCCCGAGCGCCCCCGAGCTCGCGGCGAGGGACGGGGAAACCAAGCGCCGCTCTTCTGCTCCGCCGAAGGGGCGCGACTCCGCGACTCCGCGCCGCTCCCCGAGCGAGCGGCCCTTGGGCCCGCGCCACCTCCGGATTCTCATTGCCGACGATGAAGAGACAGTGCGCCGCTCCCTGCGGCGTGGCCTGGAGCGCCTCGGCTTTGACGTCACCGAGGCGGACAGTGGACAAGCCGCCGTGGACCGCTTCCGAGAGGACCGCAGTTTTGACGTGGTTCTCCTGGACGCCAACATGCCGGGCTTGGACGGGAT
>NASX01000134.1 GCA_002085155.1 Sorangiineae bacterium NIC37A_2 | reverse complement strand
TGCCAGCCGGCCCAGTCGGCGATCAGGCCATTGCACAGCAGACCGCGATCCGGATCCTTCAAGCCGTCCCAGATCTCCTGGGTAGAGAACACATAGGCCGGCGGACGATCCTGCACATCCACGTTGCCCTTCTTGCGCCAGTAATTGCGCGCCGGATCCCAGGCGGCAAAGCCACCGTCGGCCTGGGCATAGAGTACAAGTCCCGGATTGACCGGTCGTCCCGCAGCGCCGGTCCACGCCTGCAATTTGCGATCGAATTTGCTCTCGTAAGTAACGGACTTGGATTTGCCCGTTACCGAGAACGTGATTGAAGCGGGCTTGTCGGCGTAGGGTTTGGCGGCCAGCCCGGTGGGCAAGCGTCGATTCAATTCGCCCGGCCATTTGCGCGTCAATGCCCACCAGGCAATGTCCAGCAAAAAGCTCTTGCCCAGACCATTGTCGCCCGTCAGCAGGTTCAGGCGCGGAGCAAAGCGCAGCGCCATCCCGGGCGCCGGGCCGACATTACGCAGTGAAAGCTCTTCGATCATCGCCGTATCCTAACGCTCCCGTGCCTTCTGCTTCTCGGCCAGGCTCAGGTGGTGGTCGTTGATGCGGTCGCCTTGCTTGCCGCCGTAGTGCGGGCCGAGGTGGTACCAGGGGGCGGACTCGACGTCCTTGCCGCGGTCCTTGTCCCATTTGATCTTCGGGCGGTCGCGCAGGACGCCGGCGCCCTTCCTGCCGACGTCGGGCACGGTGAGGAAGGGGCGGATGTTCAGGCGCACGCCGTCGTTGAGGTCCGGGTCCCAGCCGATGGGCTGCTCGGCCAGCGGTTTCCAGCGCACGAAGATGTCGTGCGGCTGCTCGCCTTTGAGGATCAGCTCCAGCTTCTGCTTCAGCGCCTGGGCGGCGTGCAGTTTTTCCTGCGCGCCGTCCACGCCGGCGGCCAGATCCTGGGTCTGGCGGGTGATCCAGTCGCCCGGATGGGTGTAGATCAGCGCTTCCAGGGTCTTGGTGTCGAGGCGGTGGTAGTTGACCAGCGCGGCAAAGCCGTCGCGCAGGCCGTCCCAGAGGTGCCAGATGAAGGGGCGCTGGTGGAACAGCTCGCAGTGCTGGGCGAAGAATTTCTCGCGCAGCCAGCTCTCCAGCGACTTGCCGGCACGGCCGGCCGAGGCCAGCAGCCGGGCCAGCACGTCGTTGCTCCAGGCCGGGCCGTAGGCGGCGGCGAGCAGGTTCAGCAGGCGATCGGCGGCGGGCTTTTCACGGCCCACCGGCGGCAGGCAGACGATGCCGTCGCGGTCGGCATGCGCGGCCAGTGCGTCGCAGCGCTTGACCCAGGCACGTTGTTCGTCGGCCAGTTCCATTTCCGTATCGGTTTCCGCCGGCCAGCGGTAGCCGAGCAGACGGGCGACGGCGATCTGCAGCACGTTGGCCTCGACGCGCAGCGGACCATCGGCGGTGCGCTTGGTGTCCTCGTCCCAGACCACCGAGCCGCAGGGATGGCCGTGGAAGATCCATTGGGTGGGATCGTCGGAATATCCAGCTTCGATACCCTCAACGATACCCGCTTTTCTCTCGGCTTCGAGCAAACAACAAAAGACGCCTCCGGACTGCAAGCCACCGTCTTTACTGGACTTTACACAGGACAACGGATTCACTCGGATCGCGTCGGACGCCGATGCCGATATTCGATCATCACCAGCATCGGCGGCGATCCCGTGTCGGCTCGCACGCCGATGATCGGCGC
>NASX01000133.1 GCA_002085155.1 Sorangiineae bacterium NIC37A_2 | reverse complement strand
CCCCGCGATCAGCGGCAGCGGCAGACTGTGGCCGATGCTGTCGATGAAGGTGATGAACAGGCCGACCGTCAGCGCGCTCAGCACGGCGCTCTTCCAGTCGAACGGCCGGGCCGAGCGGTCGCTTTCGGGCAGGCTGAACCAGCCCATCGCGATCGCGACCACGCCGAGCGGCAGATTGAAGGCGAACAGCCACGGCCAGCTCGCCCAGGTCAGGATGAAGCCGGCGATCGTCGGCCCGGCGGTCGCCGCCGAGGCGACCGCGATCGCGTTGACGCCGATCGCCATGCCGAAGGAAC
This sequence comes from Sorangiineae bacterium NIC37A_2, assembly GCA_002085155.1. Taxonomy (GTDB): domain Bacteria; phylum Myxococcota_A; class Polyangia; order Polyangiales; family Polyangiaceae; genus NIC37A-2. The sequence goes on along the minus strand of NASX01000133.1, from coordinate 1,438 downwards.
GCGACGGCACCGTGTAGCGCAAAAGCGCGGTGTTGACGCTCATCATGCCGGCCGCCCCCAGCCCCTGGACGACGCGCGCCGCCGTCAGCTCGGCGAGCGAGCCGGCCAGCATGCAGGCGGCGGAGGCCACGGCGAATATGGCGATGCCGGCAAGATAGATCCGGCGATAGCCGTAGATCTCGCCCAGCGCCGACATCGGCAGCAGCGCCACCACGATGGCGAGTTGGTAGCCGTTGACGATCCAGATCGACACCGATGGGCTGGCCTGGAACTCGGCGGCGATCGTCGGCAGCGCGACATTGGCGATCGACCCGTCGAGCACGGACAGCCCGATCGCCAGGATGATCGCGGCCCAGGCCCAGTAGCGGCGCGGTGTCTGCAGCCCGTCGGCAAGCGGGGCGGTCTCGGTTCGTGCGTCCAATCGACGGCTCCAGCGCCGGGCTGGGAACGACCCGGCGGAAACGGGAACGCGCAGGCCCGCCGCGCCCTGCCTTGACGCGGCTGGGCGGGCGGGCCGGCGCATGCGCATACATAGAGCGGGCCTCGCCCCCGAGGCAATCCCGGCGCAGATCTCGTGCAACCGCCGGCAACCGGCCCGGGAAACGGCACGCAGGCGTTCCGCAACCGCCGTCGTGCGAAGGTGACGGTGGCGGGCCGAACACCCTGCCGCCGCTCCACGCGGTTCAGCGGAGCGCCCCTTTCCCGGCTGCCCTGCGGGAAAGGGGCATCGCGGCTCCGCTCAGCCCGGCGCCCGGCCGGGCGCAAGGCGCTCCCACTTGTCGAGAAAGGCGCCGACGGCAAGCGCCTGCATGTCCGGCACGGCCTCGGCCAGCCGGTCCGGCGGCCAGTCCCACCAGCACAGCGCCGCAAGCCGCGCCGCCACCTCGGCGGGAAAGCGCTGCCGCAACGGCCGGGCCGGCGCGCCGGCCACGATCGCATAGGCTTCGACGTCGCGGGTCACCACCGAATTGGCGCCGATGACGGCGCCGTCGCCGATGCGGACGCCCGGCAGGACGACGGCACCGTGCCCGACCCATACGTCGTTGCCGATCCTCACCGCCCGCGCCCGCCGCCGCTCGCGAAAGGCCTGGTCGACGCCCAGAAAGCGGAAATACTCGTTGGGTCGGTAGGAGAGCTTGTGCGTGGTGACCCGCTCCAGCGGATGCTCCAGCGCGTTGATCCGGGTATTGGCCGCGATCGAGCAGAACTTTCCGATGGTGGCATAGATGGCTTCCGCATGCCGCTCGAAATAGGAGAAGTCCCCCAGCCGCACCTCGCGCAGCACGACGCGCTCCCCCACGGCGCAGTAGGGGCCCAGCTTGCAGCCCTTCAGCTCCGCCGTCGAATGGATGCGCGGCGCCGGATCGGTGATCCTCGGGTCTGGTCTGGCGGGACGGTCGGACATCGCCGGGCTTTACGCCGGCCGGCACCGGCGGGC
>NASX01000132.1 GCA_002085155.1 Sorangiineae bacterium NIC37A_2 | reverse complement strand
CTGCCCGCCGACTTCGGCGAGACGCGCCCCGCCGAGTACCGAGCGGATCACGTTGTCTTGGTCGAAGACCACGCGAGCAGCCTCGGCATCATCGTCGAGGTTCAGCTCTCCCGCGATGAGAGAAAACGCTACTCTTGGCCCTACTACGCGGCGAGCTTAAGAGCGCGCCAGAACTGTCCCGCGATCGTGCTCGTCGTCTGTCCGCTTCGCCGCGTCGCCGCCTGGGCCCGAGCTCCCATCGAGCTCGGCGGCGAAAACCGATTCCTAGCCATCGTCTTCGGTCCCGACGACATCCCAGCGATGGCGAGCCCCGAGGAGGCCCGCGCCGATCCGGAGCTCGCCGTGCTCTCGGCGCTCGCCCACGGAAAGTCCAAGGATATCAGCCGCGCCGTCGAGGTCGCCCAGAGCGCGCTCGCGGCCGCAGCGGAGCTCGACCGTGAGCGGTCCACCTACTATTATGACATCATCTGGTCCGGGCTCGGCCCGAAAGTACAGGAGGCCCTGCGCGTGGCAAAAGCAAACTACCAATATCAAAGCGAATTCGCTCGAAAGTACGTCGAGGAAGGTCGCGAGGAAGGTCGCGAGGAAGGTCGCGAGGAAGGTCGAGTGGCGGGCACACGCCGGACCCTCGAGAAGCTATTGCGCCTGAAGTTCGGCGCGATCTCGCCTGAGACCGAGGCACGTCTCGCCGCCGCGACGGAGGCCGAGCTCGACCTTTGGACAGAGCGCATCCTCACGGCCACGAGCGTAGACGCGGTTTTCACCGAATCGTGACGCACGCAACGCCGACGGCCCGAGGCCGAAGCGGGGAGGCGTGCCGAGCCAACTCCACGAGGCCATCCTCGATCTCTTCCGGGCGCAGCCGAAGCTCGCTCCCGATCTGCTCACGAAGGGCCTCGGCCTCGAGGTTCCTTCGGAGCGCGTGAGTGTCCTGCCCGCCGACTTCGGCGAGACGCGCCCCGCCGAGTACCGAGCGGATCACGTTGTCTTGGTCGAAGACCACGCGAGCAGCCTCGGCATCATCGTCGAGGTCCAGCTCTCCCGCGATGAGAGAAAACGCTATTCTTGGCCCTACTACGCGGCGAGCCTAAGAGCGCGCCAGAACTGTCCCGCGATCGTGCTCGTCGTCTGTCCGCTTCGCCGCGTCGCCGCCTGGGCCCGAGCTCCCATCGAGCTCGGCGGCGAGAACCGATTCCGAGCGATCGTCTTTGGCCCCGACGACATCCCAGCGATGGTGAGCCCCGAGGAGGCCCGCGCCGATCCGGAGCTCGCCGTGCTCTCGGCGCTCGCCCACGGAAAATCCAAGGATATCAGCCGCGCGGTCGAGGTCGCCCAGAGCGCGATCGCGGCCGTAGCGGAGCTCGACCGTGAGCGATCGACCTATTATTATGACATCATCTGGTCCGGGCTCGGCCCGAAAGTACAGGAGGCCCTGCGCGTGGCAAAAGCAAACTACCAATATCAAAGCGAATTCGCCCGAAAGTACGTCGAGGAAGGTCGCGAGGAAGGTCGAGTGGCGGGCACACGCCGGACCCTCGAGAAGCAATTGCGCCTGAAGTTCGGCGCGATCTCGCCCGAGACCGAGGCACGTCTCGCCGCCGCGACGGAGGCCGAGCTCGACCTTTGGACAGAACGCATCCTCACGGCCACGAGCGTAGACGCGGTTTTCACCGAATCGTGACGCACGCAACGCCGACGGCCCGAGGCCGAAGCGGGGAGGCGTGCCGAGCCAAC
>NASX01000131.1 GCA_002085155.1 Sorangiineae bacterium NIC37A_2 | reverse complement strand
TCGGAAAACACCGCGGGGAGCTTCACTTCGGCGCGAGCAACACTCGCGCAAAGGCCAAACGCCAAAACCCAAACGCCAAGGAAGCGGGCATGCATGGAAGCTTTCATGCCCGCGAGTTGAATGATCCACGCGGAGAAATAAAGCCGCGTCTCCGCCGATTCAACGTGTCCCCAAATCTTCGGGCCTGTTGCCACACCTCCATACCCCAACGCTAATTGATATAAACCAGCAGCGCCATTTGACGTCTGGCCGTTTCACTAACAAAGGCGGCCATGTTATTGAATGCGCCCGAGCAGTATTCCCAATCTTCATCAGAGATTGGTTCCTCAGAGCCAAAATCAGGATAAATACCCTCCTCCGATAACCGCTTCGGACCAAGCGAGGTCCTCAGCGCGGACAGATCGAGCGATTCGAGATATGCACTGATTTGCGCAACCTCTGCTGGCGTATATCCGCGAGCTGGGCCGTAACCGACATCCACGTCTCCCACCGGTTTTCCGCATGATACGAGAAAGCCTTGGGGAAACTCACCTTCCCAAGCGGAGCCGGTGAACAGAAAATGCAGGACATGCCACGCCTTATCTAGATCCATTTGATCTTCAGTTGGCAGGCCCCCGACCTTGCGCGATCTCTCGCGCCCGAAAAGTCGCGCAAATAAACTCTGCTTGGACGGCTTAACACTCGGCATATCCGGATACAGCAGCCCTTCGATGACATCCGGAGACCGGTAGAGTCCTCGAAGCTGTTCGTCCGTCACCCGCGCGAGGTTGCCATCATGCTCATAAACAACTCCCGATTGTTTCTCACCCGCCCCGCTTCTTCAAAAACACCTCGATCTCCTTCGCTGTCGGCATCGAGGGGGCGGTGCCGGTTTTGGTGACGGAGAGCGCCGCCACGGCGTTGGCGAAATGGGCCGCCGCGAGCACGTCGCCGTCAAATTTCACCAGCCCGGCCGCAAATCCTCCGACAAACGCATCGCCCGCGCCCGTTGTATCCACAACACGGATACCCGTACGCGCCGGGATGCTCGTGTATCCGGTTTTCTGCGACACGAAACAGCCTTTCCGGCCGAGTGTCACAATGACGGTCGCCGGTCCGAGCGTGCGGCAGAGCGCGTGCAAGGCTGCCGGCGCGAGCGCCTGCAAGGCCGCTTCCGTGAAATCCGTGCGTCCCGCGATGCGCAGGCGATTCACCAGCGCGGTGAACTCCGTCTCGTTGGGAATCAGCACATCGACCGACGCGAGCGTGGTCGGATCGAAATCCGGACGCATCGGCGCGGGATTGAGCACCGTGGTCACGCCGGCACGCCGCGCGGTTTTCAGGACGTACGCCGCCGTGGTGAGATTCGACTCGAGCTGCACGACGGCGACTTTCGCCCGCTTGAGCGCCGCGGCCGGCACATCGGTTTTCAGAAGCGCCGCGTTGGCGCCGAGGGCGACCACGATTTCGTTTTGTCCGGAATCCTCCACGAGGATCGCCGCCGTTCCGGTGGCATGCGCCGGTTTCTCGACAAAACGCGCGCCGATTTTTTCCGCCTTGTAATACGCCTTCGCCTCACGCCCAAACGCGTCTTTCCCGATCGCGCCAACGAACAACGTGCTCACACCGGTGCGCCCCGCGGCGATCGCTTGATTCGAACCTTTGCCTCCCGGCCCGCTCGCGAATTCTCCCACGATGGTCTGCCCCGATTGGGGAAACTTTTCGCACTTCCAACAAAGATCCTGCACGTAACTGCCGACAACAACGACTTGGGGTGGAG
>NASX01000024.1 GCA_002085155.1 Sorangiineae bacterium NIC37A_2 | reverse complement strand
GGTGACACGAACGGAGACATGAAACAGGTCTTGAGCGGCGTTCAGGTCGGAGACCGCGTCGTGGTGCGCGGCGTGTTCGAGCTGAAGAGTGAGCTCTTCCGTTAAGCGCACGCCCGNGCGCACAGCCCGTCCCACTGGCTCGATCCACGAAAGTTNTCTGAGTGCTCAGTTCCATCGTCATCGCATCGATTCGTAACCGCCGGCTCACCCTCGCGGGGCTCGTCGTCTTGCTCCTCTGCGGCATTTGGGCCGCCCGGCGACTCCCCATCGACGCCATGCCGGACGTCTCGACCATCCAGGTCTCGGTCCTGACCACCTCGGCAGGCCTGACACCTCTCGAGATGGAGCGCGCCGTCACGACGCCGATCGAAAATGCCTTAAACGGTATCCCGAAAGGCGTCGAGCTCCGCAGCGTATCGCGCTCGGGTCTCAGCGTCGTCACCGTCGTCTTCCAAGACGATATGGACGTCTGGTTCGGTCGTCAGCTTGTCCTCGAGCGCTTGCGCGGCGTCACGCTGCCACCGGGCACGAGTGAGCCGGAGCTGGCACCGGTCAGCACCGGCCTGGGAGAAATCTATCAGTTCGTGGTGCGCTCCGATCACCACAGCCCGATGCAGCTCCGAACGCTGCTCGACTGGGAGATCGTCCCGAAGCTCCGCAACGTGCCCGGCGTCGTTGAGGTGAACACGATGGGCGGCGATCTGAAGCAGTTCCAGGTTGTCGTCGATCCGACTCGGCTCAAGACGGCGGACCTCACGCTGGATGACGTCGTCCAGGCGCTCAAGACCGCGAACGTGAACGTCGGTGGCGGCTACGTCGAGCGCCTCCAGGAGTCCTACACGGTCCGCGGCCAAGGCCTGCTCGAGAACCTCAATGAGATCGGTGAGGTCGTGCTGCGCACGAACCGCGAAGGAACGCCCGTCCTCGTGCGACACATCGCCGAAGTCAAAGTCGGACCTGCGCTCCCCTACGGGGCGATCACCCTCGATGGAAAAGACGAAGCCGTCACCGGCATCGTCATGATGATCCTCGGCGCGAACAGTAAGGACGTCACCGCCGCGGTGGTCAACCGTGTTGCCCAGATCCAGACGGAGCTCCCTGCCGGCGTCCGCATCGAGACCATCTACGACCGCTCGGACTTCGTCGGCGCGACCCTGAGCACGGTGATGAAGAACCTGATCGAGGGCGTTCTCGTCGTCGCGATCGTCCTCACGCTCTTTCTCGGTAGCTTCCGTGCGGGCATGGCCGTGGTCATCGGCGTCCCCGCCTCCATGGCGATCGCCTTGTTTGGCATGCATCTCTTCGGAGTCACCGGCGACCTGATGTCTCTCGGGGCCATCGACTTTGGTTTCTTGGTCGACGGACCCATCGTCATCGCCGAAGCCGTCATCGCGAAAACCGCGGGCAAGGTGCTCGCTGGGGAAGCGCGCAGCGAACAGTACGCCAAGGTGGCAAGTATGGTGGCGCGCCCCGTCGCATTCGCCGTCGCCATCATCATGCTCGTGTACCTTCCGCTCGTTTCCCTCGAGGGGGTCGAAGGCAAGATGTTCCGGCCCATGGCGATCACGATGGCCTGCGCACTCTTCGGTGCCCTCGTCTACGCCATCGTCTTTTTCCCGGCGGTGCTCGTGACGTTTGTTCCCCCGCAAAAGGGGCACGATCCTCGCTGGATCACCTGGCTTACGAACCAATACGCCAGCCTGCTCCCCTGGTTCGTGCAAAAGCGCATCCCGCTTTGGGCCGCTTCAACGGTCCTGCTCGGTATCACCGGCTGGCTCTTTATGCAGACCGGAGCCGAGTTCGTCCCCCGCATTTTCGAAGGCGACGCAGTTGTCACAATCCGACGCTCCCCGAGCATCTCCCTGGAGGAGGCCAAGCGGCTTGACCTCAAGGCCGGCGAGGTCTTGGCTCGATTCCCCGAGGTCGAGCGCAGTCTGGCCCAAACAGGCCGCGCTGAGGTCGCCACGGATCCTGTCGGCAACGATAACACCGACATCATGGTCAACCTCAAGCCGCTCAAGGAGTGGACCACGGCCCATGACTTCGACGATCTCTCGACCGCCTTCAAGACCGCCATCGAGTCCGAGGTGCCGGGAACTTTCGTCTCCGTCTCCCAGCCGATCGAAGATCGGACGAACGAGATGATCAGCGGCTCCCGCGCTGACGTCCAGATCCAGCTCTTCGGCACGAACCTCGACGACCTCACGAAGTACTCGAACAAGGTCGGAGAGATCGTCAAGACAGTTCCCGGTACCGGTGACGTCCGCGTTGAACGCATCTTGGGCGCTTCGATGATCAATGCTGTCGTCGACCGCGCGCGCATGGCCCGCTATGGCGTGCGCCTTGAAGACGCCTTCCACGTGCTCGCGGCGGCTCGTGAGGGTATCCCCGCAGGCGACATCTACGAACAAGAGCGCCGCTTCGATCTGCGCGTGCTCCAGCCTCCCGCGACGCCGACCGCAGCCGCCATCGGGGACCTCTTCATCGAAACGGCGACCGGGATCTCGATCCCCTTGCGAGAAGTGGTCACGCTGAGCGAAGGCGACGGACCGACGGCGATCCGGCGGGAAGATCGAAAGCGCGCCGTGCGCGTCGACGTGAACCTGCGCGGTCGCGATCTCGTGAGCTGGGTCACGGAAGCTCAGCAGAAGGTGAACGAAAAGATCCAGTTCCCGAGCGACTTCGCGGTCAAATGGGGCGGGCAGTTCGAGAACTTCGAGCGGGCCCAGGCGCGACTCGCCCTCGTCGTCCCAGCGGCTCTCGCCGTCATTTTCGGCATGCTGCTCTGGATGTTCGCAGACATCCGGCTAGCGCTCGCGGTCTTCGCGCTCGTGCCCTTGGCGCTGACGGGCGGGATGCTGGGGCTTGTCATGCGCGGGCTTTCGTTCAGTCTTCCGGCGGCCGTCGGCTTTATCGCCCTGGGCGGCATCGGCGTCTTGAACGGCGTCGTGGTGGCCAATGAGATTCGCGCCCGCCTCCAGGAGGGCCTCTCCCTTGACGACGCCGTTCAGAGTGGCGCGACGCACTCCTTACGCGCGGTGCTCACGACAGCTGTGGTCGCGGCGCTCGGCTTCTTACCGATGGCCACGGCCACGGGTGCAGGCGCGGAGGTGCAGCGTCCTCTCGCGACGGCCGTCGTGGTCGGCATGTTCTTCGGAACCTTCCTCTCCCTGATCGTGTTGCCGGGAATTCTGAGGATCGCCTTCGCGGGCAGTCCGACGACCCGCGCCGCCGCCGCAGCAGCCCAAAATGAAGGGCGGCCGCCCGAGGGACACACGACAACGGCGGCTTGACGGCATCCGACTCCCAGAAACTGCCTCTCGGGTCCCACTTAGGCCCGCCCGCGGGCGAGGGGGTGAGCCCTCCCAAGACCACGTCGTCTCTCGGCCCTCTCGAGGCTGCAATGCGAGCGAAACCCGCCGCAGTGAGCGCCCGCCGCGCCCGGTGGAACGCCCTTGCCTTCTAGAGGGCGCTCCCCGAGATCGGCTCCATACCTCACAAAAAAGAAACGGTTGGATCTTTTGGATCCAACCGTTTCCCGCCGGTGCCCGGTACCGGCTTCAAATTTTTGCCCCTTGGTTCAGTTTGCCATCATGTACTGGAAGCCGACCTGAATCGCATCGGATCCCGTTTTGTCCCCACCATTCGGCCCCGCTTCGGTGTGCCGATAGTTGAGGTGATACTTGTGGTTGAAGCCGTCCACCACGTAGGCGAGCCCAGCGTCGAACACGATGGACGTCACGTCCGCGTAGTCGCCGTATTGGACTCGAACGTTCGGCTGCAGCTTTCCGACGCCGATCTTCTCGGGGGTCAGCCACGAGACCACACCGAGGAAACCTTCGCCGGGATAGGGTCCCCAGACACCGTAGCCGCTGTCGAGAGTTCCCTGGTTGCCGACGTAGTTGGCCCCGGTGTTGTCGAAGTTGAAGTAGCTGGCTTCCGCCGTCCACGTTCCGGCTCCGCCGAGGTTCTTCTCGATCATACCGTCGATCGAGAACCCGAGCAGATCGTCGTCGGACACACCGTCCTCGCCCTTCTGGGTCTGGAATGCTGCGCCGATCGTCAGGATATCCTGAGTGCCGAAGTAGGTTCCTGAGCTGTAGTAAAAGTTCTCAGGCTCCCAAAAGTGGAAGTTGATACGCCCCGCCAGGCGAGCGTGCTCGATGCTCTGGGTGGGCTGAAGGTCCACAACGGACAGGTGATACTTAAAGCGGCCCCCCGCCACGAGGCCCCAGAACGTAAACCCGCGATCGCGTGCGCCCATATCAAACGGATAACCACCAGCCGCCACGGCAAAGTTCCAGGTGTTTCCGAAGAATGGACCGTTCATGTTGTTCCGATCCTGAGCGGGGATATGCTGCCCGACCCAGAGCTGGAACTCGTCGACGAACTTGATCTGCGCAATTGCATCCAAGATTGCGAACGACGGCAGACCAGAGGGATTCGACCCCGCACCAATCTCGAACTGGAGCCAGAATCCGACGTGCGGAGTGAGGCTACCACCGATGAAGGGACGGACCTGGAGCTGGTCGACCAAGCCGTCGTTCAAGCTGAGCGTGCCAGAGCTCGGATCGAGACTCAGGCCCGTCCTCATGCCAGCGCCGACGGTGAGGTGAGGAGAAAAGGGAGCAGGCTCCTCGACTTTCTCGATCTCCTCTTCGACGGCGCCGCCGTCATGGTGACAGTGGCCTCTACCGGAGCTTCCGCCGGTTCAGGCTCTGCTTCCGGCGCGGCTTCTGCCGGAGCAGCCTCTGGCTGCGCCTCTGCCTCCTGCGCCTGGGCCGCCGAAGCAGCGGTCAGAGCGAGGAGGGAGGACAGGACTGTGATGTATTTGGGTTTACTGAACGTGATGGGTAATAGACTACGGGCTTTACTCATGGGCTTTCCTCTTGCAAGGGACTTCTCGAATATTCGAGCATGATCTTTCTTCTCCTTTGCTCCCTCTTACTCTGCTGCGGCCGGTGCTTCGGCGTGACCGTGGAGCAGCTCTCCCTCTTCTTCAGCTTCCGTCGGCTTCCCCTCGACTGCCCCGAACTTCGCGCACCCATAGAGGAGCACTGAAACCATCAAGTACGAGGTCGCAACGAGCGGAGACACCGCGAACCCAATCGCCTCACCGTGCATGAAACCGAGGAAGGTCAGGGCCGCACCAGCCACCGAGAACAGCGCCGCTTTCTCGAACTTGCGGTCGACGATGAAGGCTCCGATCGCGCCGAGCACGAGACCACCGAGGATCGAGCCGCCCCCGAGGATGGTGAGGCCTTCGTAGAGCACGCCGACCTGGACCAGCTTGTCGAACCCAACGGCCGCGGCGTTGGTTCCAGCAGCGCCGAGCGCGCCGTCGATCAGCATCTTGCCCCAAGCTGCCAAGTGAGGAACGAGGGCGAGCACGATGGCGGGAGCGTGGCGCCGGGGTGTCTCTTGGAACGCTTGAGCGCCGATCAACATGCCGATGTAGAGCAAGATGGGCGAGATAGCGACGACGGGGATGAGCGCGACGAGCACTGGCAGAATTCCCGTGAAAGCGAGCGTCGCGATCACAATACCCGTCACCGCTGAGTAGCCGATGCGCCCGCCCATAGCCTTCCATCCCGGATGACCGATGTAGACGGCGAGGATGAAGGGATTGCCCATCGTGCAGCCGATGAGGCTGATGATGCCATCGGCGGTCAGGACGCGCGTCGTGGGGAAATTATCGCCGGCCGCCGAGGCGCTTTCGACGTTGTCCATGGCCTCGACCAGGTCATAGATGCCGAAGGGGATCGCGGTGACGAGGATCATGCCGAGGAACTCGAAGCCGGCGAACGTGTGGTTGAGCGCGGGGATCGGGAGACTGAAACCGAAGCCAGCGACCGATTCGGCGAGAGAAGCGAGTGACATCCCCCCGAGGCTGTAGCCAAAGAGCGTCGAGCCCCAGGCGATCACGCTGCCCACGAAGATAGCCACGAGGCCCGCCGGGATACCGCGGAAGTATCGGACGTTCCCGAACCAGCTCGCGAGGATAATCGCGAAGCAGGTCACACCGATGAGCGGATTCATATACATCTCGAGCGCAGGGCGCACTGAGATGAACGCGACGGAAACGCCCGCCAGGGTACCGAGCAGGGCCGCGCGGGGCGTCACTTTTCGGATCAAGGGCGCGATGAATCCGCCGATCGAAAGGAGACAGCCCTGAATGAAGACCCAGGCGAGCCCCGCCTCCCAGGCCTTCATCGGATCCCCTGTTTTTGCCTTGATCGGCATCATGATCACGAAGACCACGACGAACATGTGAGGAACGCTGATCCCGGAAGGCAGCGCACACACGTCGGAGCGCCCTGTCTCCTTGGCGAGTTTGTACGCGAGCCAGGCGTAATAACAGGTGCTCAACAGGAGCATGAAGCCAGCCGCGGGAAGAACTCGAGAAAACACGAGCTCGTCCGGCATGCCGAGGACAAACCGCAAGAGGCCCGTCAGAACCAAGAGGTTGACGAGGATGTTCGTCCCGAAACCAAAGAATGCATTGTAGTCCCCGGGCGTCCAGAATTTAGGTCCATTCGCTTTCGTCATCGCTCTAACGTCCCCTGTTGTTCCTTGTTCACACCTCGAGGGCGCGCAGGATGCGCGCCGAGTCACTCACCCAGCCGAAGATCCCCCCCTGCGCGCTCACCATTCGGAGCGCGACTTCTTTGAACTCCGGAAAATAAGAAGCCGTACAGTCGCTCGGCACGACGCACACAAATCCTCGGTCATTGGCTTCGCGCACCGTGGTGTGCACACACACCTCCGTGGTCACACCGCAGACGATGAGCGTCTTGATGCCGCGATGAGCGAGGATCGGACCGAGGTCCGTCGCATAAAAAGCACCCTTGCCGGGTTTGTCGATCACAGGTTCTGAAGGCCTCGGCGCAAGCTCGGGGATCACGTCGTGGCCTGGTTCACCGCGAATCAAGATTCGACCCATCGGGCCCACATCGCCGATGCGCGCCTTCGGCGCGCCGCGGAGCACCTTCGCGCTCGGCGCGTCCGAGAGGTCGGGCCGGTGACCTTCGCGCGTATGCAGGACAAAGATTCCCCGCTCCCTGAGGCCAGAGAGGAGCCGCTGACAGGGCTCGATGGCCGCGCGCAGATGAGAAACGTCGTTGCCCAGCGCCTCCCCGAAGCCCCCCGGCTCGAGGAAATCGCGCTGCATATCGATGAAGATCGCGGCCGTCGTGGCTGTGTCGAAGGAGAGCGGGCTCGGCTCCGCGTCTACGGTCACTTGCTTCGACCTCACAAGACCTCCACTGATTGGTTCCAAACAGCGAGCACAAGGCAGCCCTCTTCGCTCGAGACAGCGTGGGTCGTGCCAGGCGGGCTCATCACGCAGGTCCCCGCCGGGTACTTCCCATGACGATCGGACTGCGATCCGCGGAGAACGAAGATGTGTTCGTAGCCGGGATGGCGATGCTCTGGGACACTCGCTCCAGGCGCGTAGCGCAAGAAAGCTGCGGACGGACGCGTCGGGTCGACCGGTTTCCCGTTGTCCCCAATGCCGTAGAGGGGCAAGATCTCGACGCCCGGCCAGAGCGGCACGAAGGTACCGAGCTCGGCCGGCAGAGGGCCGTCAAGCAGGTCGCGGAGCACCAGCCGTTGCTCGATCACCCGCGCCCCTCCATCTTCGAGAGCTCTGCCAGGAGGGCATCCGAGCTCGCCACTGCACCGAAGACCCCTCCCTGCATCTTCACCATTTCAAGAGCGGCCTTGTGGTTGTTCGGATCCGTCGCCGCGCAACAGTCCGAGACGATCACGCACTCAAAACCACGATCGTTGGCCTCGCGCATCGTCGTATGCACGCACACGTCCGTCGTGATCCCCGTCAGGATCAGGTTGTCGATGCGGCGGAGGCGAAGCAGCATTTCGAGGTCCGTCGCGTAGAAGGACCCCTTTCCGGGTTTGTCGATGATGTACTCACCCTCGATCGGCGCGAGCTCCGGGATGATGTTCCAGCCCTTTTCGCCGCGAACGAGCACCTTGCCCGAAGGGCCCTCGTCACCGATCCCAGCGCCAATCTGGCGAGAGCGCCAGCGTTTATTCGCAGGAAGGTCGCCGAGGTCCGGTCGGTGTCCTTCGCGGGTGTGGAAGATCGGGAACCCGAGGGCGCGCATCGCGTGCAAGAGGCGACCGATCGGCTCAATACAGGCGCGGGTCAGGGAGATGTCGTAGCCCATGAGATCGACGTATCCGCCTTCCCCGCAAAAATCGAACTGCATGTCGATGATGATGAGGGCGGTGTTCTCCCGGCGCAGGTCGCCATTGTAAGGCCACCGATACGGGACGCTGTCGATTGTGTTTCCTATCATGCCTTTACCCAAAAACACAGCCAAACGAGGGAACGTTCACCGCTCACTCTCTGCTCCCCTTATCCACAATTCGCTCACACATTACCAGCACCAAATCGCGAGCAGAGCGCTGCTCCGTTGAGGATGGTCCCGGGGCTCCCTCCGACAGGAAAACATACCCTCCCCTCACTGCCACGCGTCTCTCCCTCGCATCGCATCGGTCCCACGCTTGAACTCAAGCCACAACGGAACGCGCGTTCGAAGGGTGTCTCGCGAACAAGGGCAATAGCACCTCAACGAAGCTCGCCGCAGGCACCGGGAGCACGCGACCTCGCCTCGCCGCTAGATACAAAGAGGCCTCCGAACAGGGGGGATCGCTCAGCGGAATCATCACGAGCCCCGGCGACTCATCGTCGGGACCGACGCGAAAACTCAGACACACCGCGCGTCCGAGGCGCGCATAGGACTTCAGCGTTTCGATGGAATCTGACTCGAGCGCGGGGCGCAAAGTCAAGGCCGTCTCCTCCGCAACAAGCTCAATGAGCGCCCTTGCCGCGAGGCTCTGATCAGGGATCGCCAAGGGATATTCAACACAATCCGAGAGCGCTACGCGCTCGAAGCGCGCGAGAGGATGATCCGGAGCCACCAGCGCGCACAGCTCGTGCCGCACCTCCGCGAGCACAGTCACACTCGGCATACTCGGCGCCTCGTGGGTCAAAATCAGGTCAACACTGTCCTTGCTCAGCGCATCAACGAGCGCGTCCGGACCATCGACCTCGACGTGAAACCCGACGCCGGAGTGAGTCGCTTGGTAGGAAGAAATCGCCTCCGGCAAGAAGCTCGGAGTCACCGACTCTGCGACAGCGATCCTGACAACGCCGCGCACCTCCCCGCGCAGCTGCTCAATTTCGAGCTCCGCACGGCGCAGCTCTTTCATGGACTTACGGACAAATCCGAGCAAAATTTCGCCAGCCGTCGTCAGCCGCATCCCTCGAGGCAAACGCTCAAAGAGAGCGGTGCCGACCTCATGCTCGAGGTCCAGGATGCGCCGATTGAGCGCGGAGGAGGCGATGTGGAGCGCGTCGGCCGCTCGCCGGATCGAGCCGTGCCGGACCACCGCGTCGAAGTAGAGATGATTCTCCGAAGGGCGCAATTTCCTCGGCCGTCCCACCTCTCGACCCTCCCGGTGGCGTTGAATCTCGGTCACCTTCTCCACTCGCGCCCTCTTTTCCCTCAATGCAGCGGAGGCTTACCTTTGCCTCACTGACAGTGAGTTCACCATGCTCCTACGTCGCCCATGTCTCCCTTATGTTTCGGGACGTTTCATGGCGCGGGCTTCTTTCTGACTCGCCACGTAAGCGCGAAACCCGCCAAAGGAGCTGATGTCGACGGCGTCACCGATGCCGTAGGGCTCGCAGATGAAGCCTTTTTGCCAGCTTCCATCTTCGAGCTGGACGCTACCGAGACCGAGAGGTGAGCTGACCTTCTCAAGGAGAGGGCCGAAGCTATCGTGCGGGACGTCCCACAGCTCCACTTCGATGCCGGGGCCCTTTTGCCCCGGCGTTCGACAGAGGCCCGGCTTTTCGGGCTTCGTGCCCCTCAGCGCAAACAGCCGATATTCTCCGGCCGTGCGCGCTTCGCAAACGAACTCCGCGCCGAGCTCTCGGAGCTCGTGATTGAGCGGCATGCTCCGCATGTGAGCTCCAACCACCACGAGCCCAATGCCCTGAAGCGGTCGAGCCGCGCTCACAGGCTGCCCGAGCGGCATGGGCCGGGACGTCGCTCCGAGCGGCACCCCAGCACAGCGGTGGAACGCGCCCGCGAGTTCCTGGAGGCGCTCCTCCTCGAAGGCTGGGCAGAGGAACGTCACGCCAAAGGGCAATCCATCGGTTCGAAAAGGAGCCGGCACGACGATCCCCGCCAAATCGGCGAGGTTCGTGAAGTTGGTATAGGTCCCGAGGACTCCGTTCAGTCGAACCGGGTCCTGAGCAATTTCGTCCCGTTTGAAGATGGTCGGCACAGTGGGCACCATCAGCGCGTCGAGATGCGCCATGACCAAGTCGATGGCGCGAGCGAGCTCTGCCCGGCGGTACTCAGCGCGATAAGCATCCTGGGCGGTGAACTCAGTGCCCCTTTGAATGATGGGGCCGACGACGGGATCGAGCAGCTCCGGCGTCTTCAAGAGCTCACCCACCGAGAGAGCCCGCTCCGCGACCCAGCTCTGTGCGTAGAGGAGCTCCGCGAGCTCATGGAACGCACTCATGTCCGTGGGCACGATCTCGGCCCCCAGACCTTCAGCAGCGCGCACTGCATGTTCGAACGCGCGCTCGGCCAGATCGTCGCCGAAAAAACGCGGCGCGGCGGGAACTCCGATCCGCGCTCGCCCCGGCGAGACGGCGGGCGGCCTCCCCCTTGGGCTCTTGCGTGTGTAAGGATCCTCGGCATCGTATTTCGCAAGGAGATCGAGGACGAACCAGGCGTCCTCACTGACGAGCGAAAACACAGAGACACAGTCGAGAGTCCGGCAAGCGGGGACAACGCCCCGAGTGCTGAGCCGCCCCCTGCTCGGCTTCAGCCCGACAATGTTCTGGAGCGCCGCCGGCACTCGCCCCGAACCCGCAGTGTCCGTGCCGAGCGCGATCGGGACCAAGCCGCGCGCGACCACCGAGGCCGAACCCGAGCTCGAGCCTCCGCCGATATAGGCCTCATCGAAGGCGTTCGGGACGGCCCCGTAGGGCGAGCGTGTTCCGACTAAGCCCGTCGCAAATTGGTCCAAGTTGGTCTTGCCGACGATGAGCGCGCCCGCTTCCTTGAGCAGACGCACCACTTCAGCGTCCGCGCTCGGAACCCGCGAGAACGCGGGACAGGCGTTGGTGGTCGGGAAACCGAAGGCGTCGATGTTGTCTTTGACCGCGACGGGCACCCCATAGAGCGGCAGTTTTTCGTAATCTCCACCCGCCGCCTCCAGACGCTCGCGGAGCGAGCGCATTTCCTCCTCCAAGGAGGCGCGAGAGGCGAGACTGATCCAAGCAGGATCTGTCTTGTCGAAGGTGTCGATGAAGTCGATGACGGAGGCTTCGCTCATCCGCCCGCTGCGGTAGGCGACGGTCCAGTCGCGAAGGGTCCAACCAAGAGCAGGGCGCATCGAAGCTCGACTTGCTTCTAACCAGACGCACGTTTCGGGATGGTTACGGACCTAGGTTGAGTCCATCCCATGGGTCCATTAGCCTCATGCCCTCCCGCGATCGTGCCTCGTCCCCCATCTCTCCCGATCGATCGGACTTCCGCTGCCGACCGCGGCCCGAGTCGCGACGGGACGCTCGCGCGCGACGCTCTCGGAGAGCTCCTGGGAGCCCTCGGCACCTCTCTCCTCAAGAGCACAGAGAGCAAAACTCTCCGCTCGCTCCCGCCGGAAGAGCTGGCCCGAGAGCTCTGTGCCTTCTCTTACGCCTTGCTCGGATTGCTCCTCGCCGCTCAAAACGCGGGCGCTCCCCTCGGGACCCTCGTGCGTCGCGAGCTCATCCCTCTCCTCACTCAAGCGGACGCGACGAATCGCGACGACGCTCCACTGCTGAAAGGCGTCGAATGCGCCTTGAGGAGCGCCCGCGCGGGGGATCCTGAGGCCGGCGTCGCGGCCCAAGGAGGCCTCTACGACGGCAGCCTCATGCAGCACCTCCTCGGAGAGGATGGGAAGCTGCCCAGGCAGTCAGGCCCGACGCTCCGCGCGCTCCTCCTGTTTTTCCAAGAGCTCACTGTTGACCCGCTCCGACCGCCGCGCGCTCTGTTGGGCGGGCTCTACGAAGGGCTCCTGGAGCTCGAAGCTCGGCTCGAGGGCAACCAATTGACGCTCCGCCCTTCGGCGGGCGAGCACTCCCGGCGCAAGCTCGGAAGTTATTACACACCTTTGCCCCTCATCTCCGAGGTCCTCGATCGCGCCCTCGAGCCGCTCATCGAAGAAAAGCTGAAAGAGCCGCATCCCGATCTCCTCAGCCTAAAGATCCTCGACCCTTCTTGTGGTTCCGGCGATTTTCTCGCCGCCGCCGCCGAGCGCATCGCAGCGCGTTTACCTTCAAGCGGCCCCGAAGACATGCCCGAGCGCCTCGCGCGCGTCCTCAGCTCCTGCATCTTCGGCATCGATCTCGATCCCCTCGCCCGGGAGATTTGTCGGCTCGGCCTCTGGCTCGAGATCGCTCGAGCGAAGAACGCGCCGCCCCTCGGAGCTCTCCGCATCCAGGTCGGCAACTCGGTCTTGCTCCCGCCCCCGAGCGGCCATGACAAGTCCCTCGCCTACTTCGACTGGCACGCGGAGTTCCCCGACGTCATGGCGCGCGGCGGATTCGACGCCATCATCGGCAATCCCCCTTGGATCGCCCACGCCGGTCGCGCGGCACAGCGCCTCGCGCCGCCCCTCCGCGCCCACTACGAACGCTGGAGCGAAGCTTTCGCCGGCTACCCCACCACTCACGGCGTATTCGCCGGGACGTTACCGCCCATGCTTCGCCCGGGCGGACGCCTCGGCCTCGTCCTGCCGACCTCCGTGTCCGAGCTCGCAGGCTATCTGCCCACCCGCCGCGCTCACGATCGCTATAATGCCTTCGAGGGAGAGCTACTCGATTTTGGGGAAGGCAAGTTCCCCGGCGTAACGCAGCCCTGCATGGCTCTCGTCTCCGTGCGCACCTTGGGCGGTCGCGGCGAGGACGCCGGAGCCCCTTGGCCCGTGGCGCGCCCAGAGCTCGGACCCGTCGAGCGAGCTCTGCTCGAAAAGGCGTGTGCGCTCGAGCCCCTGCCCAAGGCGCTGTTCGGAGAGCGAGGCCTCCAGTCCGATCGAGCGTTGCGCGAGCATTTCCTGAAGGCCAACGCCCCTAAAGGACGCTTCACCGTGCCCCTCAGGGAGGGGAGCGACATCCGCGAATTCTGGCTCGGCCCGCCGCGCCTCTTCGCCGATCCGAGCGTCCTCGAGGGCCGCCTACGCCCCAGAGTCGAGTTCCAAGAAGTCCGCATCCTGATCCGTCAAACGGCGCGCTTTCCGATCGCGACGCTCTCCGACGGGCTTCCCTTCCGCAACTCGCTGCTCGCCGGCTTCGAGCTCCCTGAGTGGCCGGCTTCTGCGCTCGTGGCCCTGCTCAACTCGAGCTTCGTTCGTTGGATTCATTATCAACGCTACCGAGAGGCGCGACAGCCGATCCTGCCCCAGGTCAAAATCTCTCATCTGAGGAGTATCCCAGCGCCGCCCCAGGGTCTCGGCACACGCGCCTCCGAGCTCACGCGGTTCACTGAAGATATGAGCGGTCAAGGAGAGCTCTCTTCGAGCGCGTGGCAGGCCCTCGATGCGCTCGTCTTCGACCTCTATGGGCTCCGCCGCGAAGAGCGAGCCGTCATTGAGCGATTTCGTGATGGTCTAAAGAGCTCCAAGAAGACGACCCAGCTCGTGTCCCGCAGCGGAGCAGTCGACCCCCGCTGAGCGCCCGAGCACCCGCGCGCTTCCAATAAGCGTTTGAATTTCTTTGAGATTTTTCCGCCTGTTGAAAAGCACGAACGGTCGTTCTATTTTTAGAAGCGTGGAATCGGCAGAGGTGACCCAAGCGAAGCGCGCGCGCAGCAAAGGCGAGCTCACGCGCCAGAAGGTCCTCGAGCGGGCCTTTGCCTGGGCCGGCGCATCCGGCCTGCCGAGCCTCACGATCGGGGAGCTCGCCGCAGATCTCGGGCTGTCGAAGAGCGGCCTCTTCGCCCACTTCGGCTCCAAGGAAAAGCTCCAGCTCGCCGTCCTCGAGTACGCCGCAGGACAGTTCGAGCAGCAAGTATTTCGGCCCGCCCTGTCGCACCCGCGCGGTCTGCCGCGCCTTGTCGCGCTCTTTGAGGACTGGCTCGATTGGATCGATGGGCACGAGCGACGCGGCTGTGTCTTCCTCTCCGCTGCAATCGATTTCGACGATCGCGAGGGCCCCGTGCGCGACGCGATCGCCGACTGGTTCGGCAAGGCCGACGCCATGATCACCCTGGCGATGACCCTCGCCCAGAGAGAAGGTCAGCTCGGCTGTGACGCCGACCCAGCCCAGCTCGCCTTCGAGTTTCACGGCATCCTCCTCAAATACCACCTCGCCAGTCGCCTCTCGCGACGGCCAGACGGACGCGTTCGAGCGCGAGCAGCCCTCCGCTCTCTTTTCTCTCACCATGTCACAAGCCCAGGAGTTCTCTCGCATGTCTTCCCCTGCTCATGATGTCGTCGCGCGCCCCTGGCTTCAGCCGGCTCGCCTCGTCGCGGCGCTCTTCGACGCGTTTCCCAGGCTCAGCGCCCGCTTCTTGGCCGACAGGTTCCTCGTCCCCTGGACAAAGATTCCTGGGCTTGAGGCTGACCATGGTCCCCTCGAGACGCTCACTCTGGATGGCCGGCGCGCCGTCGCCCACGTCTTTGGCCAAGGTCCCCTGGTCATCCTCTGTCATGGCTGGGCCGGCTCAGGAGCCCAGCTCCTCGAGCTCGGGCGCACCATCGCCGAGCGAGGTTTCCGCGCTGCTGTCTTTGACGCCCCTGCCCACGGCTCGGCCTCCGGGCGGTCGACCCACGCCCTCGAGTTCGCTCGGTTCATCGAGCTCCTCTCCGAGCGATACGGTCCCGCCATCGCCCTCGTCGGTCATTCGTTAGGCGGCCTCGCCTGCGCCCTGGCAGCCGAGCGCGTCCGTCCGCGCGCCCTCGTGCTCGTTGCGCCGATGCCCTCCCTCGACTTCGCTCTCGACAACTTCCAGCGGAAGGTCGGCTTTAGCGACGTCGTCAGAGCGCGCCTCCTCGAAGAAGTCATCCAGAGGGCCAAGGTGGAGCCGAAGGGCAGCCGCGTCGAGCCCGCCCTCTTGGCTGCCGAGCGAGCCCTCCTCATCCACGATCGAAGAGATCGTCACATTCCCGTCGAAGTGAGCCGCGACCTCTCAAGGCGTATCCCAAGCAGCCAATACGTCGAAACCGAAGGCCTCGGCCACGGGCGCGTGCTCGCTGACCCGACCATCCAAGAGCACATCGCGAGCTTCTTGCTTCAGCTCTCGAGGCAGGACGACGCGGTCAGCTCACGCGAGCGCTGAGCAGTCCTCGGGATCGCCGAGCCCGTAAAGCGGTCCGTCCCAGCCCTGTCCCGGCCACTCTTCGGGGCATTCCGGCATGCGCTCCAGCAGAATCTCATTGATCACTGCGTCCACCTCGAGGGCCGAGAGCGGGGCCGGGAGAGCCAACGGGACACTCACCGAGCGCCGACCGGCGCGCTCCAGGCACGCTCGCACGCGCGCGAACAGCGAGAGTCCGCGCTCCCCCGCGCCATGCACCACGAGCAGAGGTGCTTCTCCCTTCTCGAGGGTCTGAAGCGGCCCATGAGCGAAGCCGAGAGCGTCGAAGACCGGCGGAGGAGCGCACCACAGCGCTTCTCGCCATTTGGCCGCTTCGACTTGCACAAGGTCGACAATCGGCTCCCCTACGATGATGCCTTCGAGACCACTTTGCGGCAAAAGGCGCGAAAGCTCGCGCCCCTGAGCCTGACTCCCGCCTGGTAGACGCGGGCGAGCTCCTTCGGGCTCACGGCAAAGGATGGCTCGGGCCGCCCCATTCGCCTTCCGAGCTCAATCCCCAGAAGGAATGCGAGCGCCCGGAACAGCGTCGGTCCGGTCAAGCGTACGAGCGCACGAGGTTCAAAGGGCACTTCGAGCGGCAAGAGCGTGACGCCTTTTGTCCGGAGCTCTGTCCCCTCTTCCCCTTCTACCGAAGAGGCACTCGTGACCAGAAGCGCGCATGCGTATTCGCTCGCGCGGGAGAGCATCAGGCGCGCGTTGGGCGAGAGCCCTTGGGAAAAGACAACGAGCACTCGGCTTGACGCTTCTCTCCGCTCGAGGAAATGCGTGACGGGGCGATACGTCGATGGCACACAAAGCTCAGCGAGAACGGCGGTCAGAAACCGCGCGGGCCCCTCCGAGCCCCCCACTCCCGCAACATCGACCGCGGCGCCGCGCGCGAGCGCGCGCACTATGGGCTCAAGAGCGACGCTTTCGCCGAGCCGGAGTCCTTCGAGGGCCGAAGGCAGAGCCGCACAGGCCGCTTGAAACTGATGCTTTGAGCTCCTTGCAACCAAGATCAATGGGCTCCTTTCGAACCGGGGTCGTGT
The DNA here is from genome assembly GCA_002085155.1 of Sorangiineae bacterium NIC37A_2. GTDB lineage: Bacteria > Myxococcota_A > Polyangia > Polyangiales > Polyangiaceae > NIC37A-2. The sequence continues at coordinate 56,367 of NASX01000024.1, read as the reverse complement.
TTGAACTTCTGCATCGCACGCAAAAATTGAGTGAGCGCTGAGAGATCTTCCTCCGAAAGATCCGGGTGAGAGGGCATGGTCCCGTAGCGGAAAGCCCCGGGATCGCGGATGTAGGCGACGACATCGGCCTCGGCGCGGTACTCGAGGATATTCCGCGGAACGTTGAGATCGGGGCCGACCTTCCCGCCCACTTGGTTCATGGCGTGGCAGCGAATGCAGCGACTTTCAAAGAGCTCCTCCCCCCGCCGCTCGGGCGTCCCTTCAGCGAACCCTTCGGGAGGCCCGAAGCGCACTTTTTCTTCGCTCACCTTTCTGAGCGCGACGACGCTGTAGGGGCGCGGGTGCGTCGTGAGGTCCGTGTGCTTTTCACCGGGCCAGACGAGGTAGAGGGGCCCCGGGTCAGCGGCCCGCGGCCCAATCGGAGCCCAGGAGGGAAGCTCCGCGTCCGCGTAGACGAAAAAAGCTCGATCGCGCGCGAGCTGGCTCAGAGAAAGCCGCACTTCATATCCGTCCACCGCTCGGAGCTCCACTTCGCCTCCTTCGCCCTGCCCGGGAAATGCCCAAGCCAAAAACTCCGACGCGGGCCATCCCCAAAAGGCTTTGTGAGCCGAGTAATATGGATCGAACGTCTCGACTTTCTTGCCGGCGCCGAGCGCCTTCTCCACCTCGGCGAGGGTCACCTCACGGCCCTCGCCTTTTGGGTCTCCGAGTCTGATGCGCGCGCTCTCTGGGGCAACTCGCGGCGCCTCTGTGCTGACGGGCCGCGTCTCCCCACAGGGAGCCGGGCTGCCATCGGCGCGAGAACATCCCAAGGGGAGCCCCAGAAGAGCAATCAAGGAAACGACAAGCGTCGCCTTTAGACTCCGCGTCCCCAGGGGACGGACAGAGGCCCGATAGTCGACGAACACGACGAACACACCGTAGTAAAGCACGTTAGGGATGACGCGGATCAGGTAGCCGACGTCGAAGCCGGCGACAATGATGATATCGGCAGTGGCCCATAGGCAGTAGTAAGTGAGCGCATACACAAGCACATCGCGCGCGAGCTGGACGCCCGGTTCATTTTCCAGCTTTCTCTGTCGCAAGAGGAGCGCGACGAGGAGCGCGATGAACAAGAGCTCATAGACCAAAAACGTGTGACGCACGTTTGCGAACCACTCCGGGAAAATCTGCGTGAGGAGACCTTGAAGGAGTGGTACGACTAGACTCATCGCGAGAGCCGCGATCCCTGTCTGATAGGGAGAACCGTGCAGGCGAAGAACAAGATAGAGAACGCGAAAGTCACCCAAGATGACAAAAACGATCGCGATCGCTTGGGCAAGCCCGGGGGAGACGGAAGCCCATTCGATGATGCTTTCGGTCGTGAGGGTCGCGTCGAGCAGGGTTCCGACCGTCACCAGCTTCAAGTAAGGCGCGAGGAAACTCGGTCGCTCGAGCCCGGACAGCGCGCGAAAACGGAGCCCGACGTAAAGAAGCGGGATCGCCCACAGCATCACGGGGTGCTGAAAGAAGCTCCCGTAGAACTCTTGGAACATCAGAGCGAGCGTCCATCGCCGGGCCGCGAGAAACAAGGAGCATTGTGTCACGAAGAGGAACGAGCCGGGGTTCAGGCGTCCTGGGTGCGGGCTCTTGAGACCCTGGGCGTGCTTGCGTTCACTCTCCTCTTGTCATGGGCAGTGATGCGCACCGTGATTCTATCGAGCGCGCTTCCGATCGAGGAAACGCTCACCCTCGGGGCGCTCAGCTTCTTCTTAGCTTGGCTCCTCTCCGACCTGCTGAGTGGCCTCATTCATTTCGCCGGCGACCGCATCGGGCATTCGGCTTGGCCGATCTTAGGTCCCGGCTTCATTGCTCCCTTCCGCGAGCACCACAGCTTCCCCGACGCGATCCTGAGCCACGGACTCTGCGAACGCATAGGATCCCACGCCATCGGGACGATTCCTTTCCTGGCAGGAGCGCTCGTCGTTGGTGACGCTTCCGCGCCAGTCTCGGTGACCGGGCTCCATGTCGGAGTCGCGTTTTTCCTAGTGAGCCTTTCGTTTTGGGTTGTGCTCACTGGCCAGATTCACGTCTGGGCTCATCAACGAGTCGTTCCAGTCTGGGTGCGCAGGGCGCAGCGCATAGGTATCTTGCTCTCCCCCGAGCAGCACGCATGCCACCACACGGGCGCCCACCGAAGCCACTATTGCATCACAAGTGGTTTTTGGGATCGGGCCGTCTTCGGAGGTCTCTCTGGGCAAAGCAGTCCCACTGAAAACAAGCCCGAGCCGGAGTGGAGCTAGATCGCGCTCAGGTGCGGTCTCGAAATGCGGTCTCGAAATCACGAAACATGAGGCGCGCGCCCGCCTCTCCAACGTTTCGGGAGGCGCAGGCCCCCGGGCCAGAACGCGCTCCACTACGACAATGCGCGCAGGATCGCGCCGAAAAGCTCCGGATTCTCAGGGACTTGCTGGCTAGCGCCGCCGGCAGCCCCCGCCGACCCGAGCGACCGACGGTCGCCCTAGGCACGTGTCGGAAATTCCGCACAGCACCTGATGCGGCGTCTGGAGATTCCGACAACTGAGCTATTTGAGAGTCACCAATCAGGAACACATTTCGATCCCGCAGCGAGAATCGTTCACGTTGTGTTGCTTCCTCCTTGCGCGACCTTGGATCTGTGGGGATATCCTGAGCATTGGTGATGCGCGACGTGCACAGCGATGAGCGCGACGAGATTCGTATCACGAAGACCTCGCGGACCAGTTCGCGATCCAGAGAGAGCTCCCATCGCATTCTGGTCGACCTCACGCTCTCCCTTCGCTCACAGGCAGTCGTCCACCGACCCTTCTGAACCGAGAATCTACCCGATGTTCAAGACCCTTTCGAAAGACTTCCCCGCTGGAAGCGTGACCTTCCTGGTTGCGCTCCCCTTGTGCCTCGGCATCGCATTGGCATCCGGGGCCCCCCTCTTCTCCGGCCTGCTCGCGGGCATCGTCGGCGGTGTGGTCGTCGGCGCGCTCAGCGGATCCCATACGAGCGTCAGCGGCCCTGCTGCCGGTCTGACCGCTATCGTCGCGACCCAGATCGCCACCCTCGGCTCGTTCCGCGCCTTCCTCGCCGCCACCGTGATCGCAGGAGTCTTCCAGCTCGTGCTCGGTCTGGTGCGCGCCGGGTTCATTGCGCACTTCTTCCCGTCCGCGGTCGTCAAAGGTCTGCTCGCTGCCATCGGCGTCATCCTGATCCTCAAGCAGGTTCCCCACGTGATCGGTCACGATCCGGACCCGATCGGGGACATGGCTTTCGAACAGGCGGATCGCGAGAACACCTTCACCGAGGTGCTCGCATCATTCTTCGACGTTCAATACACCGCGCTCATCATCGGCCTCGTCTCGATCGGGCTCTTGCTTGTCTGGGACAAGGTAGCCCTGCTCAAGCGAACGAAGATCCCGGCTCCGCTCGCGGTCGTCGCCATTGGTGTCCTTCTCACCAAGGCGCTTTCGTCCCTCGGAGGGCCCTTTGAGCTCGCCACCAGCCACCTGGTCCAGGTGCCCGTCCTCGAGGACAAGTCCGCGTTCTTTGAGCTCCTGACGACCCCTGACTTCAGCGCCCTCGCCAACGGAGCAACCTACATGGCCGCGGTGACGCTCGCCATCGTCGCTTCCCTCGAGACCCTCTTGAATCTCGAAGCTGTCGATGCCCTCGATCCGAAACAGCGCCGTTCACCGGCCAGCCGTGAGCTCGTGGCTCAAGGCATCGGGAATATGACCTCGGGCCTGCTCGGTGGCCTGCCCGTAACGAGCGTCGTCGTCCGCGGAAGCGTCAACGTAGGCGCAGGCGCAGAGACGAAGATGAGCGCCATCATTCACGGCATCCTCCTCCTGCTCTGCGTGCTCTTCTTGCCCACGCTTTTGAACACCATCCCGCTCTCGGCTCTCGCAGCCATCCTGGTGGTCACAGGCTTCAAACTCGCCAGCCCGAGCCTCTTCGTCAGCATGGCCCGTGGCGGAAAGGCTCAGCTCTTGCCCTTCCTCGCGACCGTCGCCGCGATCGTTCTCACGGACATGCTCAAGGGCATCGTGATCGGCCTCGTTATCTCGATCACCTTCATTCTCTACAGCAACTCCCGCCGTCCCGTACGTAGACTCGTGGAGAAGCGCGCAGGTTACGAGCTTGTGCGCATCGAGTTCGTCGAGCAAGTCAGCTTCCTCGGACGCTCCGTCCTGGAACGCGCCCTCGATGAGGTCCCGCGCGGCAGCCACGTGCTCCTCGACGCCCGGTCGGCCGACTACATCGATCCCGACATCCTGACTTACCTCTCGGACTTCGTGCACCATCACGCCCCCGCCCACGACCTCAAGGTCAGTATGGTTGGACTCGAGCGGTATCGCTCCGATTTGGCCGACGTCATCCTGTTCCAGGAGCACGTCACCCGCGGTGTGCAGCGCACGATGAACCCCGCCCAGGTGCTCGAGCTCCTCAAGCAAGGCAACGAGCGCTTCCTGCGCGGTGAGAACTTCCGCCACGACGCTGCGCGTCAGATCGCCGGTACCGCGGCCGCTCAGTCACCGCTCGCCGTGGTCGTCGGTTGTATCGACAGCCGCGCGCCGGCGGAGATCCTGTTTGACGCCAGTATCGGCGACATCTTCAGCGTCCGCGTCGCGGGCAACGTCGCTCGCGAGAAGGTCATGGGCAGCGTCGAGTATGCTTGCGCCGCTGCTGGCGCGAAGCTCGTCGTGATCATGGGCCATACGCGCTGTGGCGCTGTCACGGCTGCCGTCGAAGATCTCGGAGAGACGACCAGCGTCGGAACCAAGCTCGGCTGCAAGCACATCGACGTCCTCGTCGACGAGATCCAAAAGTCGATCGATGACGACCTCGCTCTCCAGATTCAAGGCGAGGATCGGGCTCAGTTCGTCGATCAGGTCGCCCGTCGCAACGTCAACCGCACGATGGACAATCTCGTCACCAAGAGTCCGAAGCTCAAGGAGCTCATGGACCAAGGAAAGATCGCGATTGTCTGCGCGATGTATGACGTCGCGAGTGGCACTGTTGAGTTCGGTGAGCTCAACGAGCACCTGCCCGTCGCCGACGTCCCGCACACCTTCCAAGCGCAGGCCTCCTGACCGAGCTCTTGGCGCCAGACGAGAAGAGCCCCGGCCTCCGCCGCTCTGGTGGCCCCGGGGCTCAGATCTTTCTAGGGGTCACTCGGGGACAAAAACTCGGGCGAGCCCTAGGGCGGACAGCCTCCCTCACTCAGGAATGAGCAGACCGCGCTGCACCGCCGGACGCGCCAAGAAGGACTCGAGCACTCGCTCGACCTCAGGGAAGTCCGAAAAGCCGACGAGATCCCCGGCCTGATAGAAGGAGAGCAGTCCCCTCACCCAAGGGAAGATCGCGATGTCGACGAGGGAGAACTCATCTCCCAGCATGTACTTTCGGCCCCGGAGGTGTCCGTTCAGGACCGAGATCAAACGGCGCGATTCGGCCGCGTAACGGTCGAGAGGTCGTTTGTCTTCGATCTCACGCCCCGCGAACTTGTAGAAGAACCCGAGCTGTCCAAACATCGGGCCAATTCCGGCCATCTGGAACATGAGCCACTCGAGACCTTCGTAGTACTTTTCCCGAGGCAGGAGCTGGCCAGTTTTCTCGGCGAGGTAGAGAAGGATCGCCCCGGACTCGAAGAGGGCGATCGGTTTCCCGCCAGGACCGTTCGGGTCGAGGATCGCGGGAATCCGGCCGTTCGGGTTCAAGGAGAGAAACTCCTCGCTCTTCTGCTCTTGAGAACCGAAGTCGACCCGGTGTGCCTCGTAGGGCAGCCCGACCTCCTCGAGGAAGATCGAGGCCTTCACGCCGTTCGGGGTCGGGAAGGAATAGAGCTGGAGCCGGTCAGGGAAGGACGGAGGCCACTTTTTCGTGATGGGAAATGATGAGAGATCCATAACCTTTTTCGTCCTCCCCTGAGGCGGCAGCCGGGCTTTTCGCCCTTATTTCTCGAGCAGGCTCCGCAGCATCCAGGCGGTTTTCTCGTGGGTCTGCATGCGCTGGGTCAAGAGATCGCAGGTCGGCTGATCGCTCACGGATTCAGCGAGCTTGAAGACCTGACGCGCCGTACGCGCGACGGTCTCGTGCCCGGCGACGAGCTTCGCGACCATTTCCTCCGCCTTCGGGACACCGGGCTCTTCGGGGATCGCCGAGAGACGGCTGAAGTCCGCGTAGGTCCCAGGAGCGGGGAAGCCAAGAGCGCGGATACGTTCCGCCACTAGGTCTACCGCCAAAGCGAGCTCGTTGTATTGCGTCTCGAACATGAGATGCAGCGTCTGGAACATCGGGCCCGTCACGTTCCAGTGGTAATTGTGAGTCTTGAGGTAGAGGGTATAGGTATCCGCAAGTACCTTGGAGAGCCCAGCCGCAATTTCTTCCCGCTTACCCGCCTCGATTCCAATGTCAATGTTCATTGTTTCCGCTCCTTTCCCTTTGATTTAGGCCCTCTGGAGCCGAAAGCAAGCGACGGCTCGGCCCCGCTCACGGGGTGCCACTTTATCGACAGCTGACCGACGTGTCTTCTTCCCGATCGTCGCGCCTTGAGCTCAAGGAGCACTCCGTGAGTCCCGTTTTGACAGCCGCGGCGGCGGCGACATGGGGTCAGGCTTCCGTGGAGCGCTCCGCTTCGTCGACAGTGCGGGCTTGGCCGGGAACCCGAGGCGCGACGGGCAAGAGTCGTCCTAAAATGAGTCCCACGATTCCGCTCACCAAGCTCGCCCCTAAGATGCCCAGCTTGGCGGCGCCGAGCAGCGTAGGATCTGAGAAAGCGAGCTGCGCGACGAAGAGCGCCATCGTGAACCCCACGCCCGCCACCGTTCCGAGGATGACGAGGTGACGGAGCCCCAGACCGAGCGGGAGCGTCGAAATCTTGAGCTTCAGGAGCAGCCAGCAGGTAAGGAAAATGCCGATCGGCTTACCGAGGAAGAGGCCCGCGCCCGTCCCGGTGATCACCTTCCACGCCGACGCGTCCAGGCTCTCCACCGAAAGGCTCACACCCGCGTTCGCCAGAGCGAAGATCGGCATGACGCCGAAAGCAACCCAGGGATGGAGCCGTTCGATGAGGGCTTCGGCGGGCGAGACGGCTTCGCGCCCGGCAAATTCGACGCCCCGCAGCGTTGCGTGCAGGACCTCCGGGTCTGGATCTTTCACTCCCGCCTCCTCGAGGCGACTGAGCTCGCGACTGACTCGTCCTTGGAACCCTTCGGGCCCGAGCCACGCCCGGACCGGCGTGAGTAAGCCAACAATCACCCCCGCGATCGTCGGGTGCACCCCGGCCGCGTAGATGCCAGCCCAGGCCACGAGTCCAGGAGGGACGTAGGCGAGCTTCTGGCGGATAGCGAGCCTCTGCATGAAGAGGATCACGAAGGAGCCGAGTGCCGCGACCAAGAGGCCATAGGCCTCGATGCCGCTCGAGTAGAAGAAAGCGATCACACAGATCGCTCCGAGATCGTCGATCACAGCGAGGGCCAAGAGCAGGACGCGCAGCGCTGGCGGCACCCGGTCCCCGAGCAAGGCCAAGACGCCGACGGCAAAGGCGATATCCGTCGCCATCGGCACACCCCACCCCGCCCGCGTCGAAGGCTCTCCAGCGAATGCTAGGTAAAGAAGGGCAGGGGCCACCATGCCGCCGAGAGCTCCAGCCAGCGGGAGGAGCGCGCGGCGCCACTCGGAGAGTTCCCCATAAGCAATCTCGCGGCGGATCTCGAGCCCCACCACGAAGAAGAAGATCACCATCAAGCCATCGTTGACGATCCACTCGAGGGAGCGCTCGAAAACGAAGGAGCCCACCTTGATCCCCAGGGTCGTGCTCCAAAAGTGCTCATAACCATCAGCCCACGCAGAGTTTGCTGCGGTGATGGCAAGCGCGGCACAAACGAGGAGTAAGATGCCGCTCGCGGCCTGGATGGCCAGGAAGCGCTCCAGAGGGCGCTTGACCAGGTCGGCGACTTGAACGAGACCGGCCCAAGCTTCAGGCGGGGGGGTAGCGGGCTTTTCGACAGACTGCAGGGGGAACTCCTTTTCGGGGGACCGGGGAAACTCGCGGTTTTCTAGAACAAAGCGCCGTCCCCCGTACACCCGAACCTACTTCCTCCCACGGGTCAAGAAGCTGAATTGTCACTGAACATCCGCGTAGCTAAACTCGCGGCATGGCGAGGCCCCTCCCCTTGGCGAACCCGACGAGCCGCTTCGAGCGCTTCTCGGTCGACTACGACGAGGGAGAGACGCCTGACCAAGAGGTCCAGCTCATCGAGGACGTGAGCCGCAGTATCGTCAGCGAGAATCGAAGTCCCGATCTCCCCTTCCGCTTCAGCCTCAACGCGTACCGCGGCTGCCTGCACGGCTGCTCCTATTGTTACGCGCGACCATCCCACGAGTACCTCGGCTATGGCGCAGGGACCGATTTCGAGCGAGTGCTCTTTTACAAGCCGCGCGCGGCGGAGCTCCTCCGAGAAACCTTCGAGAAGAAGAGCTGGCCCGGGGAGCTCCTCGTCCTGAGCGGAAATACCGACGCCTACCAGCCCCTCGAAGCAAAGCTGGGCCTCACGCGCAGCTGCCTCGAGGTCTGCCTCGAGTACAAAAACCCCGTCCACATCATCACCAAGTCCGCCCTCATCGAGCGGGACATCGATCTTCTCGAGAAGCTAAACGAGGTCGCTTTTGTGGGGGTGTCCGTCAGTGTGACCTTCTGGGACGCGAACGCGGCGCGGAAGGTCGAGCCCTATGCTCCCTCGCCCCAAAGGCGCATCGAGGCGATTCGACGCCTCTCCGAGCGCGGCATCCCGGTCATGGTCCACATCGCGCCGCTCATCCCCGGCCTTTCGGACGTCGACATCATCCCGATCCTGGAAGCGGCCCGAGCTGCGGGCGCGCGCTCAGCTTTGAGCATTCCTCTGCGTCTGCCGGGAGCGAGCCGCGACGTGTTCGTCGAGAGACTTCTCCGCGATTTTCCCGAGCGAGCAGAGAAAATTCTCCGGCGCGTCGGGGAGATGCGCAGCGGGAAGATGAACGATCCGCGCTTTTTCTCCCGCTTTCGCGCCGAGGGGACCTACGCGCGCGCGCTCGCGACCGTCTTCGACAAGACAAAGGAGCGCCTCGGCTTCGAAGAGTTCCCTGAGCCCCGAACAGGGACCTTTGAGCGGCCTCGCGACCGGCGCCGTCAGCTCTCTCTTTTCTGACTGCGGCTCAGGGCGCGCGCCCGAACCGACGCACAGCCTCTTCGACATCTCGATCGAGCACCGTCTTTCGGCCATTCGCTTCCGCTTCCCGGATCGCCCGATCCGCAAGCGCGCGCAGGTGTTTCGAGAGGAGGGGCATCACTCCTGCAGAAGTGTTCATGCCGCTGCGGTCGGCCACATATTTCTTGAACCTGCTCACCACGACGAGAATGTCTGCGTCGTCTTCGGCCGAAGGGGCCGCAGCTGCAGTCTCCGCGGGCTTCGCTCCTACGATCTTTCTCACAGCGGGAGTCTCCGGCGAAGGACCGCTCGGCGCGACCACCTCCTCCGCCCAAGCATCTCGATGACGAGCGTCGGGCACGTGCGCGTCCCAGCAAGGCACCGAACAGAAGTAGAGAGCCGTCCGCTTCTGATTGCAGGTAGAGACGCTGCAGCGAAAGTACTTCGCTCCGTAGGCGATGGGAGTCCGGCAGGTGCTGCACACTCGAAACGCTTCGGTCATGTTCAGGGGGCAACGATCCCCGCTTCAGGACCCTCGCGCAAGGTAGCGCGCACAGCCCCAAAAGGTCGCCGGAGTTCAGCCGCGGACCGGGTGAAGCGCCGGTCGGATCCGGGGAGCGGGAGCTCTCCTCGGGCGCGACTTCGAGGAAGGAGGCGCCGGGCCTTCCCGACGTCCGCCGAGGGCTTTCCGCGTTCTTCCGGTGGTCGGATCGAGCAGGGTTTTGGGGTCACGGTAGACCCGGAGTTGCTCGAAGAAGCGGAGGAGCGCGTGGCTCAGGGGAAGGCTCTGGTAGCGGTCGGGAGCGAGCTCGAGGATTTTTTCGCGAATCGCTGGTCCGTGCCGCAGACTGACCCCGGGGAGCAGGTGGTGCTCGGTGTGGTAGCCAAAGTCGAGCGTGTAGAAGCTGAAGAAGCGAGGCACCGTCACCGAGAGAGACGAGGCGAGAGTGTCGTTGTGATCGACGAGGCGGGACAAGCCGTGATTGGTCACGATGTGCATCATCACGATCCCGTTGCCGATGAGGAGCGGAACCACGAACGCGAACAGCCAATTGCCAAAGCCAATCAGCGCGCCGAGTCCAACCCAGAATCCAAACATGGCGAGGGTCTCGAGTAGGGCCAATCGACGCCCCCTCGCGTCCAAGAGGCCATAACGCACCGAGCTCAGGAGGACCTGGAGACTTTGGACCGTGAACCCGATTAGAAGCGTCACGATCCCGCGGGTTTTCGCCTGAACGTTCGTGATAGCGCGGGCTTTTTTGCTTCCTTGGTATTCCTCCAGGGTCGCGAGCGCATCCGGGTCAAGGCCGGCGATGTTGGCGTTTCCGTGATGGACGCGGTTGTGCCAAGCGATCCAGAGCCGCGGAGGCAGGCTGAAGGGGAGAAAGCCAAGCACCCCGGCGATGCGTCGCAAGTGCCGCCGTTTGGTGAGCGCGCCGTGGAGCGCTTCGTGTCCTACAAAGGCGAGGCCCGCGAAGGAGAGCCCGAGGAAAAACGAGATGAGGAACTTCACCCAGAGCGCGTCGGTCCAGACAATCGCAAGGACACCGAGCGCAATGACGGAGTAATGGAACGGGAGCCACAAAAGGCGGCTCTCGGCGGGTTGAAACACTTCACTCGGAAGCAAACGTCGAAGCTTGCTCTCGAGTCTCTCGAAAGATTCGTCGACCATAACTCAGCATGACGCGCGCGAACCGAGGGCGCCCGTCACACTTCGGTCACAACCTGATGGCGCCCGCCGGTCGTCGCGGAGGCGCAGCCGCAGAGCTCTCGCGAGCAGAGCGTCGCTCATCGACGCAGGAAAGGATTGTGGGCTCGTTCAGCACCGATCGAGGTCGCTCCGCCGTGCCCCGGAATGACGGGCACGTCATCGTCGAGGGTGAGCAGGCGCTCGCGGATCGAGCGCAGGATGAGCGCGCTATCGCCCCCCCAAAGATCGGTCCTGCCAATGCTGCGTTGAAACAGCGTATCGCCGGAGAACACGATGGAGTCGGAACCCGCCCGACAATGGAAACAGACGCTCCCCGGCGTGTGGCCCGGAGTATGAAGCACACCGAGCTCGAAGCCGCCCAGCGAGATGCTGAAGCCGTCGTTCAGTTTCCCAACCATCTCGCACTTTTCAGGCAAGTCGATACGGAGGAGCGCCGCCTGCACCGGAAGCATGTCGTAGAGGAAGCGATCAGCTTCGTGGATCATCGCCTCCGCCCCGGACTTGCGCTGGAGCGGCGCCGTCGCGCCCACATGGTCGATGTGCGTGTGCGTGTGAACGATGGCGACAACCTGGAGTTCGGCCGCCTCGAGCTCCCGCTCGATGAGGGGCAAGTCTCCCCCGGGATCGATGACGATCGCCTGTTTGGACTCGAGATCACCGACGATCGAGCAGTTGCAGCCGAGGGGTCCGGTCGGAAAAGTGCGCACGAACATGAGGACCCCTCGGGTCTACCACGGCCTTCGGCGGAGGGGACTCCTTCAGGGAAGCCGAATGTCCGGAACCGGGGGCTCAGCCATGCCCTCACCGATATGGAAGCTCGGGTGCGGAGGCTGATTGTACGCGGTGTTCTGCCAGGAGATGGCCGCGCGATACTGGGGATCGTGCATCAGCGTGTAGATGCGGTGGCTCGTGGGCTCCGGCGTTGAGTAGATGCGGATCGTATTGCCGCAGCGAAACACGATCTCTTCCCGGAAGTCCCCGATCAGGTCGGCGCTCAACGTCGGAGTCGATTTCGTACCGTTGTTCGAGGAGCACCCCTGGGCCGTCAGCTCGCCGCCCTCCGGATCCACCTGACGCACAGTGTTCGAGTCGAGGATCTCTCGTGACAGGTCCCCGTCCCACCACACGAGGAAGTTGTCGAAGCGGGGCTTCTGTCCAATGTTTGCGCCGGTGTCACCGCGCATCATGCTGCTCCCGCTGACCCAGGCCTCGGCTCCCGGAGAGCGGGGATCGACGTCTGCAGCAACTCCGCGTCCAGGACCTTCGCCGCCGGACGGGGTATCGGGACCTTTCCAAAGGATCTCGCAGGTGCGCGCGTCGCGCATCGAGTAGGCGGGAACCTTGTCGGCCTCATAAGGCATAAACACCTCGAGCCCTGGACGCGAAGGGATCAGATCCGTGACGTGGAGTGCGTCGCCGTGGGCGTAGAAGGGAACGGCGCAGATGGGCTTGCCGTCGTGGTCGAAGGTCGCGCCGCCGTTCACAATCTCCTGCATCGGATCGTCATCAACATTTGCGATGCTGATGCTATGGGCGCCCTTACCCGCGTAAGGCCCGTCCGACGGATTGTCGCTGATCCATTCGAGCTCGAGCTTTGAGCCATCGAAGTACCAGGAGCTGAAGGTCGTCCGGGTGTACATGCCTCGGCCCATGATGATGCTCGGTCGACCCGAGGGGTGGACGAAGGCCACGCTGGCGAGGAAACGATCGACACGGTTGCCGTAGTTGTCCCCCCAATCGCTGACATTGCCGCGGGCGACCTGGAAGGGAACCGTCGCGAGCTCTTTGCCTGTGAGCCCTTCGAAAACCGTAAGGTACTCGGGGCCCGTGAGGATGTATCCGCTCGCGTTCCGATAGTCAGCGCTATCATCGTCGTTCGCCGCAGGGCCGGTGCTCAAGAATTTTCCGGTCCCGTCTTTGGTTCCCGGCGCGGTGCGCATCGCTACCTCGGCCCGGCCATCACCGTCGAAGTCATAGACGACAAACTGTGTATAGTGGGCGCCTGCGCGGATGTTCACGCCGAGGTCGATGCGCCAAAGGTGCTCGCCGTCGAGCGTATAAGCGTCGATGTAGACGTTGCCGGTTCGGCCGGCTTTCGAGTTATCTTGAGCGTTCGAGGGATCCCACTTCACAATGAGCTCATACCGCCCATCACCATCCAGATCCCCCGCACTTCCGTCGCCGCTCGTGTAGGTATAGGAGCCGTCCGCGTTGCTTCCGCCCGGCGGAGGCGGCGTCGGGATCTCTCGGTATCCGGAGGTCCAAACCGGGGCAGGTTCGCTCGGGGTGTCTTCGACCCCGCCGTAGACCGCGGCCACCGAATATTTCGAGCCCATCCCGCCGCTCCGGTCGAGGAAGTTCGTGCTGTCGGTGATGGGTTCGGGGGTCACCTCTTGGCCATCGCGATAAACGACGAAGGGCAGGTCACGAGGTTCGTATCCAAATAGGCGCCAGGTCACGAGGTTCCCGCCGCCTGGGGTCGGGACGGCGACGACGCCGCGATCCAAGCGCTCCACTTGCGCGAAGCCTTTCGGGTCCTCAGGCCCGAGGGGACCTGAACCTCCCGTGCCGATTCCACCTGCGCTCCCGCCCGCGGCGGCTAGGCCGCCCGATCCTCCACCAGGAGTACCGCCGCCTGAGGCGCCCCCGACTCCAGGCCCTCCCCCGCTCGGCGTGGCTCCTCCCACAGCAGGCGCCGCACCGGCCCCGGGCAGTGCGCCCCCCGAGGCGCCGCCGTTATCACTGCTCGCCGCAGTCCCTCCCGCTCCCGAGCTCGGCGAGCCCCCGGAGGACTCGCCGCTGTCCGAGGCGCTCGGAGAACAAGCGACCTGAAACCCATAGGCGAGGAACGTCAGCGTGAGACCGCGGAAAATCCGGGGAGAGAGCGAGGTCATCCGTTGCACATCGTAAGATGCAATCGGCGGCGGACTTCATTTCGAAACCGCGGAAAAGCGACGGTCGAGCCGCTGTCCTTTTAGTTCGAATGGTATTTTTTGCTGCAGCGGTGCGGTTCGTCGGCGGCTGCTCGGTGGGACAACTCCGGATCCGGCCCCCTCTTGCCGAAGGAGGAGAAGAGCCGGACCGTCATCAGCGCCTAGAACCCGGCGCCGAAGCTCAAGTAGGGCCAGGGGTAGATGATGGATTGGTTGTTGATGAACATCGCCTGAATTCCGAAGCCCACGCGGAACTGGAAACCAACCTTGTCCACGGGATGTAGCCGGTAGCCACCGTAGAGCGCGGCGATCCCTCCCGTACCGGAGAAGGAGACGACGTTCACGCTATTGTCTTGGGTCCCGCTGTAAAGGAACACGCCGCCGCCGCCCACCTCGAAAACATTCTTGGTGTCCCGAATCCCGAGGAACGAAATCATCACGGGAACCGTCACCACCATCGACGAGTTTGTCTGATTCGTTCCGCCCCAGCCACTCAATCCCACGCGAAGCCCGACTGCGTTGCCCACGATCCTCTCATAGTTCAGCGAGTAAGCGACACCGGGTCCCATTAGCTCCGCAAACACGCTATTTCTGGCGAGTTCGCCGACAGGTCCCGACGGCGGAGGCGGAGGGGGCACGGAGGGAGACGGAGGCGGCGGCTCCTCTGCTGGAGGAGGCGTTGTCGCGGCAGGCGCCGGCTCCGCTGCCGGCTGGACTGCGCTCTGCTCGGGGGCCGGTGCTCCCGCTGGGGCCGGTCCTTGAGCGGGGGCCGGCGCTGGGGCCGGTGCCGTCGCTGATGTTGGTGCTGGAGCGGGGGCCGGCGCTGGGGCCGTCGCTGATGTTGGTGCTGGAGCGGGGGCCGGCGCTGGGGCCGTCGCTGATGTTGGTGCTGGAGCGGGGGCTTGACCTTGCGTGTCAAACGAGGCCTGAGGCCGAGACGCCTCTTGTGCGTGCGCAGTCACCGAAGAGACCAAAAGGGCCCATGTGAGTCCCAGTGTGAGCGCCGTCCCGCGCCCTGCTGCTTTTCCCCAATCAGCGATAAGTCCACCTAAGTTCTGATTTCCCACCATATGAGGCTCATCATTGCAGAGAGGGCACGTCAACACAAGCCACGCCTCGTCTCACAACGACTGAAGCTCGTGAGCGTGATGGGATTCCCTCTCTCGGGGGGCCTTCGCGGGGTCTCTATGATGTCGTGGGTCCAAGCATGGAAGCTGTTCTGTTCGGGAAAAGGCGAGGGAAAAGCTGTGCGCTCACACGATAGAGGACAGGTAAGACGATGAGGGAGAGGAGCGCAGCGGAGACGGTCCCCCCAACAATCACGACAGCGATCGGCCTCTGCGTCTCCGCGCCCATCGCCCGGGACAGCGCCGCAGGCAGGAGACCGAGGGCCGCCAGGGCCGCCGTCATGAGCACGGCACGCAACCGCTCAAGGGAGCCGGCATAGACGGCGTCTTCGAGGGAAGCTCCGAGCGAACGCCGCTCCTCAATGGCTGACACCACAAGTACCCCATTGAGGGCCGCTTGACCGATCAGAGCGATGAACCCGACCGCCGCGGCGATCGAGATCGGCATTTCCAAGGCCCAGAGCCCTAGCGCACCTCCTACCAGGGCAAATGGGATGCTCCCCAGCACCAAGAGCGCCAAGGCCAATGAGCCAAACGTGTGAAAAAGGAGTCCCAAGGTCAAGAGCAGCGCGACAGGGAGCACAAGCAAGAGCCGCTGCATAGCTCGCTCCTTCGACTCGAATTCCCCGCCCCACTCGAGGCTCATCCCCGGACCAAGCATGACTCGCTCATCGACAACTGCTCTTGCCTCGTCGACAAATGACCCAAGGTCACGCCCCCGCACATTCATGCGGACGCCGACGTACCTTTGGCCATTTTCCCGCTGAATCGAGGAGCGTCCGTAACCGACCGAAAGGTCACCGAGCGAGCTCAGCGGAATCAAGTCTCCCGAAGAGGTGGGGACCCGCAGCCGCTCGATGGCCTCCATCGAGTCCCGCTCTGATTCAGGGAAGCGCACCACAACGTCAAAGGAGCGCTCCCCTTCCCAGAGCTCGCCCACCGCCTTCCCCCCCAGCGCGGTCGCGAGGAACTCCTGCACCGCGTCCATGCTGAGCCCAAAGCGGCCCATCGCTTCTCGGCTCGGGCTGAAGCGGAGCTGAGGAACACTTCCGCTCTTGACGATCCCGAGATCGGCGATGCCCATGACCCCTTCGAGCGCAGCTTTGGCGCGGACGGCCGCGGCCTGGAGCTCGGCCATGTCGTGCCCGTAGATCTTGAGGGCCACCTGCCCCGATTGGCCCGAGATGTTCTCGCTCACGTTGTCCCGGATCGGCTGGGAGAAGTTGATGTCGAGGCCGGGGACAATCGACAGCGCCTCCGACATCTTCGTGATGAGCGCGCTCAGGTTCGGCACCTCCGGGCCCCACTCAGAAGCGGGCTTCAATTTGATGAACATCTCGAGGTTGTTCGAGAGCTTCGGGTCCGTTCCATCTTCCGGACGGCCGAGCTGGCTCATGCGCGCTTCGACCTCCGGGAACTCGTCGATGATGGCGGCGAGACGCGGCGCGAGACGCCTCCCTTCGCTGATCGAAATATTCGAAGGCAGCGTGAACGACACGTAGAGAGCGCCTTCGTTGAGCTCAGGAAGGAACTCGCTCCCTCGACGCTCCAAGATCATCCCACTGCCCACCAGAAGCATAATGGCGAGCGAAAGGACAAGCGTCGGGCGCCTGAGCGCAAAGCGCAAGGTCGGCGCGTACAGGCGGCTCGCCGCGCGGAGCACAGGAGAGTCACGATGCTGGGTGGGCCTTCGATAGGCGAAAGCGGCGAGCACAGGGACGAGCGTCACCGAGAAGACGAGGCTGCCCATGAGCGCGGCGACGACCGTGTGGGCGAGCGGCGCGAACATTCTGCCTTCGACACGCTCCAGCAAAAAAATCGGCAAATAAGCCGCGATGATGATCATCAAGGCGAACACGGTCGGGCGGGCCACGGTCCGGATCGCGCGGCGAATCCGCTCCGCAGGGGTCTCCGCGGGACTTAGAGGGGCCCCCGAAAGGCGGTGAACGATGGCCTCGACGATCACCACGGCTCCGTCGACGATGATCCCGAAGTCCACCGCGCCCATCGAAATCAGGTTCGCGCCCATGCCCCGCGCGCGGAGATAAATGAACGCCGAACAAAGGGAGAGCGGGATAATCGCGCAGACGATGAGGGCTGCGCGAAAGTCCAAGAGGACCACAAGCAGGACCAAGAAGACTAAGATCGCCCCTTCGATCAAGTTGCGCGCGACCGTCGTGAGCGTCTCACCGACGAGCTCCGTCCGGTCGTAAAAGGGCCAAATCTTCGCGCCTCCTTCGAGCACCCCGCTGTTGATCTCGTCCACCTTCTCGCGGAGCCGGGCCAGCACCTCGCTTGGATTCTCCCCCCGGCGCATCAGCACGATGCCTTCGACGACATCCGGATCGTCCCCGCGTCCGACAACACCCTGACGAGGCGTCCAGCCTTCCCGAACGCTGGCCACTTCCGAGAGCGGAATCGGTGTCCCTCCTCGAGAGGCCACCACCACCCGCGCGATGTCTTCCACGTCGCGGAACAGGCCCTCGCTCCGGACGATGAGCGCCTCGGCCCCTCGCTCCACGATGCCCCCCGAGGCATTCTCCGAGGCACCCTCGAGCGCATCGACCAACTCACTCATGGTCAGGCCGATCGCGGCGAGCGCCTTGGGGTCGGGGTGGATTTGGATCTCTTTGACGAGGCCTCCGAAACTGACCACCTCCGCGACCCCCGGGACCCGCATGAGTCTGGGCCGCACCTCCCAGTCCTGGATGGTGCGAAGCTTGAGCGGATCGCTGTCCGGCGCTCGCAAGGTATACCGGTAGATTTCACCGATCGGCGTCGAGAAGCTGCCGAGCTCTGGAAGCACGCTCGCCGGAAGCTCCGCTGTGCGGAGACGCTCGAGGGTCTGCGCCCGGGCGAAGAGCGCATCAATGTCATCTGCAAAGGTGAGCGTGACATAGGACAACCCGAACAGGTTCACCGATCGAACCCGCACGAGTCCCGGCATGCCGTTCACCGCGCGTTCGAGCGGAATCGAAACCTGGCGCTCCACCTCTTCAGCAGGCTGTCCCTGGAAGCGGGTGATGATGTTGACCTGAGTGTCCGTCGGATCCGGAAAGGCCTCGATGGTCAGCTTCGAGAGGGAAAAGACACCAAAGACAAGCGTCACGAACGCGACCAGCAAGATCGCGCCGCGGTGATTGAGCGAGAAGGAAACGAGGCGTTCGAGCATCCCGGGGGCTCTCAGTGATTCATGTCGAGGGCGTTGAGGAGCAGGAGCGCGCCGCTCGTCACCACGCGCTCGACCGGCAAGAGCCCCGAGATCACCTCGACGGCATCCCGCGTCCTCCGCCCCAGCTCCACAGTCCGTCTCTCGAACACTCCCGGCTCTCGCTCGACGAACACCACTGCACGCGCCCCGTCGCTCACCACCGCAGCGCTCGGCACGATGACCACCTCACGGTTCCGCGTTCCCTCGAATACGACGTTGACAAAGGCATTCGGACGCAGCACGCGCGCCTCGTTCTGCACGGCGATGCGGACAGGCACGACCTGCCGAACCGGATCCACCACCTCCGAGACGCTCTCGACGCGCCCTTCCACCTTCACGCTCGCGCCGCTGGTCCCAAGAATCTGGGCCGTTTGACCGATCACGATCTCGCCTGCGTCTCGCGGCGCCACGTCCGCCTCCACGAGCACCTGGTCCAGATCGGCGATCACCACGAGAGGCGCCGCATCTTCGGGCGCGACGTGCTGCCCCGGGACCGCGCTGAGCGCGACCACCGTCCCTGCCCGCGCGGCCTTCAGCCAGTAGGTCGTTTGCCCTGAGGGCTCGAGGGCCAGCGCCGCAAGCCGCTCGGCCGCCGTGGTAGCCGCCAGGCGAGCTTCCTTGAGCTCGCTCCGGGCCACGAGCAGATCGCTCTCGGCCGCGATGCGCGAGGCCACGAGTTGCTCGAGACGCTCGACGAGCGCTTGTTTCGTCTGCACGGCGAGGCGCGCCGACTCGACGTCGCGCCGGAGCGTTGAGAGCTCCGCGGCGCGGATCTCGACCAGGCACTCCCCCTTCTCCACCTTGGAGCCAAGTCGCACAGCCACACTCGCGACACGGCCAGAAAGCGGCGCAAACGTCGGCGAGGTGAGGGTCGCAACGGTGGTCACGCGTCCGGTCACCGGCGGCAGAGGGAGCGCGGACTGGACGGTGACCGGGGCCACCTGAAACTTCACGGGTCCATCGAGCTGAGCCGAGCTCAAGCGCACTGTTTCTTCGGAGGCGATTTGAGGCGCGACCGCCTCACTCTTTCCAGACGGCTCCTGACAACCCAAGGCGCAGAGCGCCAAGAAGCAAGAGGCCCACGCGGGCATCACAGGGAACAATCGGGACGGTTGCATCTCTTTGATCGGATCTTCTCTAAAGGGACTTCGGCTTGCCGAGCTCTCGGATCAGCTCGAGGGCCGCTCCGTAGGCGACGCCGAGGCTCTCCACCTCATCGAACAATGATTCGCTCACGGCGCGGCGCGCCAAAATGACGTCGGTCATGGGCACGAGCCGCCTGTCCGCAGCGGAAGACAGCTCGCTGAGCACGGCGCGCGCCTTGGGTAGGATCTCCTTGTGGAGTTTCTCTTGGCGAGCTTTCTCTCGAATCAGCGTCTCTCGCAGGCGGGGCGCCCGCGCCTCGGCTCGCGCTCGGCGCTTGCCGAGCTCCGCGCGGAGATGAGAAGCGCGAGCAAGAGCCGCCTTCCTCTCCGCTTGGCCAGAATCCGAAATCATCAGAGGGAAACTGACGCTCAGGTTGAAGCTGTTCTGCTGGTTGCCGGAGACGAGGAAGCGGTCGTGGACGTAGCCGAAGCGGATGGTTGGATCGGGGATCTTGAGGGCCCGAGCCCACTCAGACTCTGCGTGGGCCGCATTGAGCTCAGCGCCAAGCGCTGCAAGGTCAGGGCGTTCGTCAGGCTCGCTCCCTAGAGGCGAGCTCGAGATCCAACGACTGAGGAACGCCCGTGCGGCGTTTTCATCTCGAAACGCCTCGCAGCGCACTCCCACAATCGCCGCACATTCGGAGAGGAGCGCGGACTTCGCCGCCCGAGCGGCCAAAAGCTGTTGCTCGAGGCGCGCGAGATCGAGCTCCAGCCTGTCGAGCTCAATCCCCGGCAAAGACTGAGCTTTGACTTGCACTCTCGCCACCTCAACGAGCTCCTTGCCCGCGCTCCAAAGCTCCCCGAGCCCCGTGAGACGGAGCTCTGTCGTCGCCAGCTCCCCCAGCAGCTCCGCTACGTCGAGAGCTCTTTCACGCACTTCCGCCTTCAGGGTTCGACTCGACGCGATGCGACGCGCCTCAGCGTGTTTCATGCGCGCCTTCCGCTTCCCGATGGGCGGCGTGTAGGAGATGCTCACGGCGTAGTAGGGAATGTTCGCGTAGGGCTCCTCGAGGTCCGGAGGATTCGACGTCCCCAAAGGGATCGTGCCCCACTCGAGCTCGAGCTCCGGGTTCGGCAACCGTCCGCTCTTGTCGACCTCCGCGCTTGCCAGGCTCACGTCGAGAGTGCGCGCTTCGATCTCCGGGGCGTGCTCTTGGACCCACCGTTCGAGCGCCCCCAGATCGAGCTCCGGCGCGGCCGAGAGGACAACTCCCTCCCCACCTCTTTCGCTGCTTCTTCCGGCCGGCTCGGCCTGAGCGGTGAAAGCGGTGAAGGCAGCGAAGGCGAGCGAGAGCGCTAGCCAAAGATGTGCCTTCAGGGTCATCCTGAAGGACTAGCTGCCCCCTCGTGCCCTTGCATGAAGAGCACATGAAGTTTTCTTCATCGAAAGGCATCCGGACCCCGCCTCCCCTGCTCCGAGCGCTGACGGGCGGGCTCCGTCTTGTCGCGGACGCCTTTTGTCCACTCCCAACGGGAGTTTTTTCAGGAGCCTTTCCAGTCGGAGCGCACTCTCATTTTTCAAGAGGCGCTGTAGAGTGGGCCTATGAAGATCTTGGTCGTCGAAGACAACGCCAAGCTCGCCAGCTTCCTCACCCGGGCGCTGTCCGAAGAGGGTTACCAGGTCGATCAGGTCACCGACGGAGCGACGGCGATCGAGCAGGCGCAAGCCATCGCCTACGACACCATCGTTCTCGACTGGATGCTCCCTCAGTTCGACGGAATCCACGTCTGCCGCGTGCTGCGGAGCGCCGGCTGCACCACGCCCATCCTGCTTTTGACAGCGCGAGGAGAAACCCAAGAGAAAGTCCTTGGGCTCGACGCGGGCGCGGACGACTACCTCGCAAAGCCCTTCGACTTGAGCGAACTGCTCGCGCGCATCCGCGCTTGCACGCGGCGCAGAGGATCAGAGAACGTACTGCGCATCGGCCCCCTCGTCCTCGACAGATCCCAGCGCTCAGCGCGCCTCGAGGGCCACCCCCTCGATTTGACCCCCCGTGAGTTCTCGCTCCTCTTTTATCTGATGCGCGAGGCAGGACGCATCGTTCCGCGCAGCGAGCTGCTCTCCAAGATCTGGGAAGCGAATTTTGATCCCGGCTCGAACGTCATTGACGTGCACATCAGAAACCTCCGAGAGAAGCTCGGCCCGAAGGCGACGATGCTCGAAACGGTGCGAGGTGTCGGCTACCGGCTGTCGCCTCAGGTGAGCCATGAAGCTCAGTAGCCGTCTCAGCCTCGTGGTGACCGGCGTCAGCGCCGTCGTCCTGCTCGCGAGCTTCGTCACCGCCTATTTTTCCGTGGATTTTGATGAGCGGCGGGAGCTCGACTTGGCCCTGCTCGTCCAGGCGCGGGGGCTCGCCGAGCAAAGCCTCGGCGGCGGAGGTGTTCGAGTCATCGACGGAACCGCGAGCGTTCCCGAGAGCCTCAAACAATACCCTTATTACGTCGCCATCTACTCGGAGCAAGGCGAGGTCATCGCCTCGACCAGAAACCTCGGCGACGCTGTCCCCTCCCCCGCGGCGTTCGATCTCGTCCTGCCTGTGCCGGAAGAAGGTGAGACCTTCAACATGACGATTGGGGATGTGGCGCTCCGCGCTGTCGCCGTGCGTTTGCCGAAGCGCGCCGAGACCCTCGTCTACGCCGTGCCCAGCCGATCCATCGACAAGGACGCCGAGTTTCTCCGGCGCACCTTTGCGCTGCTCTTCTTCGCCGCGGTGCTCATCACCTGGCTCTTTTCACGCTGGCTCGGGGGACGCCTGGCGCGGGACGTGCACAGGATCGCGAGCGTCGCGCGAGAGGTCGCGACAGGAGACCTGCGAGCCCGGGTGGGCGCGTCGGCCCAGGGAAGCGAAGAGACGGCCGCTTTGGCGCGAGACCTCGACGCCATGATCGAACAGCTCGGTCAGCTCATCGACATCCAACGAGTCTTTGTGTCCCACGCGGCCCACGAGCTGCGTTCTCCACTCACCAGCTTGCGCGGCGAGCTCCAGCTCGCGCTCCGACGACCCCGTACGTCCGAGGAGTACCGCACGACGATCGCGCGCATCACCGAAGACGTCGAATCGCTGATCGGCCTCGCTGAGGACCTCCTCGCGCTCGCACGCGCCGAAGCGCCCGCCACAGAGCGCACAGTCGACACTCAGGTGCTAGTGAGTCGCGCGATCCACGCCGCCCGCGGACTCGCCGAGCTGGGCCAGGTGATCGTCGAAGCTCAGGTTCCTCCCGACCTTATGGGAGTCAAGGTCCGTGGCGCCGAAGGCGATCTCGCCCGTGCCCTCCGCAACCTGGTCGACAACGCAATTGAGCATAGTCCCCCGGGAGGAACGGTCCGCATCGACGTACAAAAGCGAGGCGAGAACCTCCAGATCAGCGTGGAAGACCGGGGCCCTGGCGTCGCTCCCCAGGACATCTCTGGCATTTTCGAACCTTTTTATCGCGCGGCCGCCGACCAAGGGAAAGGCCGGCCGGGAACCGGTCTCGGTCTGCCGATCGCGCGGCGCATCGTGCAGGCGTCGGACGGGGACATTGTGCTCGATCAGAGCTACAGCCCCGGCGCTCGGTTTGTCATCACGCTCCCTATCGCCCCCGAGGNCCCGCGCCTCGGACCAGTCTGACCGAGACAAAGGCTCGGGTGAGCTCAATCTGATGTGACTCGCCGGGGCCCAAAANACTATTTGAGGTTCGGGAACGCCTCATGGATGCCTGTNATGACGATCTGAACCGCNACAGCCGCCAAGATGAGCCCCATCACNCGGCTCAAGATCGAAAGGCCCGTCGTCTTGAGCAGTCTTCCGAGGGGTTCNGCAGCTCGCAGCACGAAGTAGGTCAAGACGGAGGTCAAGAGGACCGCGCACGCGACCACCGCAAGCTTCGTGTGCGACCCCTTGGCTGATTGGACGAGGACGGTCACGGTCGACATCGCACCGGGTCCCGCCAGCATCGGCACCCCGAGCGGGACAATGCCCACTTCAGCCATGTCGACGCCTTCCTTGACCTCCTCTTCGCTCGTGCGCGTGCGCGAGGTGCTCGCTCGCATCATGTCGAGGGCCATCAGAAAAAGGAGGATCCCACCAGCCACCCGAAAAGAAGCCATGTCGATCCCGAAGATGCGAAAGATGAGGCTACCGACGGCGGCGAAACCAAGCAGCACGACCCCGACCGTGATCGCAGCGCGCCGCGCCGTGAGGGCTCGGCGCTCCCGCGAATCGCCGCGCGTCATCGAGAGCAAAAGCGGCACCGCGGCAAAAGGGTCGACCACGAAGAACAACGCCACGAAGGAAGTTACGGAGAACTGAAACAGTTCAGCCACAGCTCTCCTTTTCCACGCTTCCAGGAGCCACACAACCTGTCGCAATCCCCGCGTTCAAACAGCCACCCGAAGCTTCGAAATCCAACCACTGGCACAGCTTGGCGCACGTCGGACAGGGTTGTCTTAGACAACTCGATTGCCCTCCCCCGTCCGCGTGAGGTTCCAACAAAGGGCTGCGAACTTTGTGCGCATTTTCTGAGCGACCCATCTCAACGGTGACTCTCCTGTGAGATGTGCGAACGGATCACCACGGATGGCATGGCGTCTGCTTACCGGAGCGCTGCCATGACCCATTTCATCTCTCGCTCACTCCTGTCGACCTTGCCCTTTGCCCTGCTCGCGGCGCTCCCCGGATGCACCACCAATGAAGGCGACACGATCTATCAACAGTATGGTGGCGCCTCCAACGACGGCGCTCCAGGCCGTGACGGCAAGGACGGCAGAGATGGAAAAGACGGCCCGAGCGGGAAAGATGGCAAGGATGGGAAGGACGGCAAAGACGGCAAAGATGGCAAAGATGGCAAAGATGGCGACGGGACCGGCGGCACCGGCGCCTTACCGGAGCGCTACCCCTCACACCTCCCGGAGTGTGAAGCGCCGGTGTCCATCGAAGAACTCGATATCAACCTCTTTGGCGAGGACGGTCACTCCTTTTACTTCGAAGTGACGCCAGCGGCCCGCGTCCTCAGCGACGAGGAGCGGTGTGACCACGGCGGCGGGGGCCCGGTCTATGAGCTCAGCGGGAGCTCCGAGAGTTGCCCGCCATCGGCCTTCAACGTACGCGTGATCCCTGCGGGCGGCGGCGCCTGCGCCGACACGGGGAAGGTCGAGCTCGATTTGCCCGGGCAAAGTAGCTGGCGCCCCTGGAACGAGATCCCGAACTTCAAGCTCGACGTCGGCGAGTTCATCGATCAGAAGTTCAAGAGCGGCGACAAGACCATCCGCATGAACAATGGCCAGGCGGACTCCACCATCGTCCGCGAAGCGACGGCTCTCGCGATCTGGCGAGCCATGGGATATCCGGCGCCGCGCACTCGCTTCGTCAAGACCCAGAGCAACGTCTGGGACTACGAGTTTGAACCGGGCGTCTTCGCCGCACACGTCATGGTGCAGCCATACAAGAAGGCCTTCTTCTCCCAGGAGCTGCCCGACGTCACGAGCGCTTGGGAAGGAGAAGGCAATCCGTTCGCTGGTTGGTCAAACCTCGAGTGTGAGTGGTCCAAAGGGAAAGACTGCGAGGACAGCGTCCTCAAGGCTATCGTGAACAAGGTGAACGACGCCCCTCGCGGGGCAGGCTTCATGGCAGCGACCGCCGACGTGATCGATTGGTCAATGCTCCACCGGAACCAATGCCTGTCAGCGCTCACGGGAACCGGGGACGATTGGATTCACAACTCGAACAACGTGGTGATCGCCCTCCGGAACGACGGGAAGATCTTCTACCTGCCCTACAGCACCGACATCAGCGGCGGACATCCTTGGTATCCGAACACCCCCTACGACGGCTACTATGACGAAAACCCTGCCGTTCTCTGCGCGCTGGACCCCGAGTGCCGCGAGCTCGCCCTCGACACCTGCGAAGAGATGATTGACGAGTTCGAGGAGCTCAATGTCGTCGAAGCCATCATCGAAGAGCGCTGCGACACTCTCGAGGATACGAACCTCAAGCGTCCAGCCGACGAAGACGTCTGCGACTCTCTCGCCGATTTCTACTCGACTCGTCCGGACGAGCTCCGTGAGGAAATCGAATATCTCCGCGAAAGCGAGTACGGCGAAGGCATGGGAGGAAGCTCGAGCTACTAAAGCCCGCGTCCCAAGAGCGCCGACGGCTTCGCTCCCCTCGCCCCCCGTGACAGCGCCGAGGCAATGTGAAGCCGCCCTTCACGGGGGCCTGCCCCAAAGGCCCTCGTGTGTTTTGCTCAGAGCTCAACTTTCAGATGCGCTCTGGTGGATTGACGAGCTGCCCCTACTGAGGAACCTTTCCGTCATGGCACAAACTCCCTCCACGATGCGCGCGCTCGGAAGTCCGCTTCCCGCTTTTCAGCTCGTCGACGTCAAGACGGACAAGGTTTTCGACTCCGCCGAGCTCGCCGGAAAGATTTCGGTCATCGCCTTCATCTGCAATCACTGCCCCTTCGTCCGCCACCTGAACCAGGACCTGGTGGCGTTCGGACGGTTCTGTGAGGAAAAGGGCGTCGCCATGGTCGCGATCAGCTCGAACGACGTCGCCTCTCATCCGATGGACGGACCGCTCGAGATGGAGCGCCACGCTCGCGAGGTCGGGTATCCGTTCCCCTATCTCTACGACGAGACGCAGGATGTCGCCCGCGCCTTCGACGCCGCCTGCACGCCGGACTTCTTCGTCTTCGATCGGGACGGGAAGCTCGCCTACCGCGGACAATTCGACGATAGCCGGCCGGGCAATGGCGTACCCATCACCGGGCGCGATCTGCGCGCGGCGGTGGACGCGCTCCTCCTCGGCAACGAGCCCGATCCGAATCAAAAACCGAGCATCGGCTGCAACATCAAGTGGAAGGCTGCCTGAAAAAGCGCAACACCTAGCTCGCTACTCCGTCGCGACCTCCACAGGGGTCGCGCGGAGGAGCCGCTCGAGAACCTCGGGGGCAATACGGACGAGAACCCCGCGCGCGCCACCGTTGATATAGATGGCGTCGAGGTCGAGGAGGCTCTTCTCGAAATAGACAGGGAGCGCCTTTCGCGTTCCGAAGGGCGACGTCCCGCCGACTTGGTAACCAGTGTGGCGCTCAGCAACCGCCGGATCACAGGGGCTCACCGTCTTTACGCCGAGCACTCGCGCGAGTTTCTTGGTCGAGATCTGCCTGTCTCCATGCATGAGACAGATGAGCGGCTTCTTTTCGCCGGTCTCGAGGACGATGGTCTTCACCACCATGTGCTCGTCGACCCCGAGCGCGAGCGAGCTCGCTTTGGTGCCGCCTTTGTCGACATAGGGATAAGTATGGATCTCAAAGTCGACCTTCGCGGCGCGAAGAGCCAGGAGCGCAGGTGTGGTAGGGATATTTTCTTTGGCCATCGGCGGCTCGCACCAGTTCTCGTCGTCGGATTCGTCTATCGTCGCGAAGCCGAAAGCTCAAATTTGACGGGGACCAAAGGCCCCCCTTAGGGTCTGCCCATGACGCGGAGGATCGCGCTTACGCTCCTCTTTCTCGCGCTCGGCTGTCGAGCGCCCGAGCGCCTCCAGGCTGGTCCCCAGGGCAGCGATAGCGATAGGCGTCACGACAGCCCGGCGGCCCCCGCCGCGGAGGACACGAGGAGCCCTTCCGAGCTCTACGGTGAGCTTTTTATCGAGGTCCAGACGCGGCAGCTGTTCCCGGACAGCAAGACCTTTGTCGACGCCATCGCGCGGCGCTCTCCCGCGGACATCATGGACCGCTATCAGGTCGAGCGAAGTCACAAGAGCTTTGACCTGCGCCGCTTCGTTCAAGAAGAATTCGAGCTCCCGCAGCGGCCCGAGAGCGATTTTCAGACCGCCGTCGGCACCCCTCTCCGCGATCACATCCGCTCCCTTTGGCCCATTCTGACGCGCGCCCCGGATACTCAGAGGGGGTTCTCGAGCAGGCTCCCCCTGCCCTTTTCTTACGTCGTGCCCGGCGGCCGCTTTGATGAACTTTATTACTGGGACTCCTACTTCACGATGCTCGGTCTCGAGGCCGACGGCCGTCACGGGGAAGTGCGCTCGCTGTGCAAGAACTTCATGCACCTGGTGGAGCGTTACGGTCGGATCCCGAACGGCAATCGCACCTATTACCTGAGCCGATCCCAGCCACCCTTTCTGTTTGCGATGATGGAGCTCATCGCGAAGCGCGACGGCCACAGAGTTTGGGACGAGTTCTTGCCGGTTCTTGAGCGAGAGCATGCTTTTTGGATGGCGGGGGCGGAGAACGTCCCGGCTGGCTCCGCCGAGGGCCGCGTGGTGCGCCTTGTCAGCGGTGAGCTCCTGAATCGCTATTGGGATGACCGGGACACGCCGCGAGACGAGTCCTACCGCGAGGACGTCGAGACGGCGCGCAAGTCGGGACGCCTTGCGAGCGAGGTTTATCGAAACCTCCGCGCGGCCGCGGAGAGCGGCTGGGACTTTAGTTCCCGCTGGTTCGGACCCTCGGGGGATCTCGCGTCCATCGTGACCGTGGAGCGCGTGCCCGTCGATCTGAACGCTCTCCTTTACGGCGCAGAGCTGACCCTTGCGCGGAGGTTCGCGGGAATCGATCCGGACAAGGCAAAGCGCTTCATGAGGCTGGCACAAGCGCGGAAGGCCGCGGTTCAAAGGCACCTCTATGACGAGGAGCTCGGGGCTTTCACCGACTACGATTGGAAGAAAAACCAGAAAACCCCATTGCTGACGGCGGCGACGGTCGTCCCACTGTTCGTGGGCCTCGCCGATCCCCAAGAGGCCGACCGCGTCGCGGAGACCATCGAACGGCGCCTCTTGGCCCCTCACGGGCTCTTGACCACCCTCAAGACCACCGGAGAGCAATGGGACGCGCCCAACGGCTGGGCGCCCCTCGTCTGGATGGCGACTCAGGGCCTCCGCCGCTACGGGTTTATGCCTCTCGCGGAGGAGCTCGAGGGCCGCTTCCTCGCCCTCAGCAGGAAAAAGTACCTGGACAGCGGGAAGCTCGTGGAAAAATACGACGTAGTCTCTGAGATGGGCAGCGGAGGAGGAGGCGAATACCCACTGCAGGACGGGTTCGGCTGGACCAACGGGGTCATCGCAGCGCTCCTCGAGCTCCGTGGAGGCGCGGAGAGCGCGCCCCTGCCCCCTCGGTAGCGCCCTTAGGCTCCCCCTCAAGCTGCTGCGTGACGCAGATCCAGAAGCAGCGGCTTCGTTCCGAGAAGCACAAGCAACCCGGCGAGAGGCAGCGTCGCAAAGTAGCCGAAGGCGCGGAAACCGAAGGACCCAAGGACCCCGCCCAAGGCGAAGGCGCCGAGCAAGGTCAAATGAACGAACAGCCGCTCTCGATTGCCGCGGACAGGTTCACCGAGCGGAGCTCGGTTCAGATAAGCCATGCGGCCGAGCTCGATGCCGATGTCGGTGAGCAGCCCCGTCACGTGGGTCGTGCGGATCACAGCTCCCGAGACCTTCGTGATGACGGCGTTCTGCAGCCCCATCAGGAAACAGAGCGTGAGCACTGTCAGAGGCGCAACCAGGACCGTATACATCGCTAACATTTTTCCCAAGAGCCCGAAGGCCAAGAGCATCACTGCCTCGATGAGCAGCGGGAGCGCGTAGCGGCTCTGCATCTCGCGGCGCCGGGCCCAGTTCACGGCGAGGGCGGTCGTCATCGCGCCACAAACAAACGCGGCAACAGATCCGAGCGCAGCGAGGGCAAGTCGCGTCCGAGCGAAGGCGAGATCCTCCGCGAGGGCCGAGACGATGCCGGTCATGTGGGAGGTGTACTGGCCGACAGCGATGAACCCTCCGGCGTTGGTCGCCCCCGCTACGAGCGCAAGCGCCGCCCCGAGCGCCCGATCCCGTCGGACGCTGCGCTCTAGGCTGGCAAGGTCAAGCACACGAAGCACGCCTAGAATGTTACGACGAGAGTGACCGGGCCCAAGAGGCTCTCTCAGCGAGATTCTTCGAGTTTTTCTCCGAGCCAGCGGCCCCGAATTTCCCTATCTCCGGGCCCCCTTGGCGATTTCCCGCGTCCGCAGGTATCGTACTTATGTAATGCGATTCGATCGCCGCTTTTCTTGGTGCTTGGTCTTTCTCCCCTTAGCCTGCGCGTCCGTTGAGCCCTTTGAGGACGACGACGGGACCGGAGGAAAACCCGGTTCCGGAGGTAAGTCGGGCTCCGGGGGGAAGTCAGGGGGCGGCTCCACGGGGAGCGGGGGAAGCGGGGCATCTGGTGGCGCCCTCGGAAGTGGGGGTGCGGGAGCTATTGGCTCCGGCGCGGGAGGCTCGGGTGCTGGAGCTTCGGGCGGCGCCTCGAGTTCAGGCGGCGCCAGGTCCGGCGGCGCGTTTACGGGGGAGTGCGAGGGGAAGCCTTCGATGTCCGCGTGGCGCAGTTCGAGCAACCAAAAGACCGGCGACCTGGTGGTCCACCAGTGCTCCAAGAAGCAAGCCACCTGTCAAAACCTCGAGATCGGCGTCGACTCGCTCTTCGAGTGCATCGACAGCCACGTCGACAATTGCATCACACAATACCCGGAGGACGGCTCAGCTTGGACCTTCCACGGCAAGTGCGATGATCTGACGTCCACCGGCGGCACAAGCGGCACCGGCGGTACGAACGGTGACGGAGGAACCGGCGGGNCAGGNGGTGGGGAGCCGACGGGCGGTATGGCCGGCTCCATCAACATGGCCGGCGCCGCCCCTTGAAAATGACGGCGGGCGCACCTCGCTCCCGCCCTGCGAGGCCTCCCCGCGGGGAGCGAAGTCAGCTCACAAAGAAACGATGCACCATGCGGTGCTCGTAAGTCTGGCCCGGCTCGAGCAGGGCCTGACCGGCCCAAGCCGGAACGTTCACAGCATTGGGGAACGCCTGCGTCTCGAGGCAAAGCCCTGAGTGCGGTCCGAGCACTCCCCCTTTGCCGCGCAGCGAGCCGTCCAAGAACTGGCCCGAGTAGAACTGCACCCCCGGCTGGTTCGCTTCGAGCAGCATCGTGAGACCCGACGCAGGCTCCCGCACCTCCGCCACCTTGCGCAGCTCCGAGGGAGCTCCACGCACGACGAAGTTGTGGTCGTAGCCGGGCTTTTCACCCCCGAGCTCCGAGAGGCGACTTCCGTGGACGCGCCTTTGCCGGAAGTCGAGAGGGCCCAAAGCTACACTCGCGATCCGTCCATCGGGAACTCCCGACGCTGACGGCGGCGTATATTCGTCGGCGAAGAGTGTGATCTCATGATCGAGGGTCGAGCCGGCGCCCGGCCCCTTCAGGTTATAATAGTTGTGCTGGGCCATGCTCACGTACGTCTTACGATCGGTGGTCGCTCGCATCGTGACCGTGAACTCGCCGGCCTCGGTGAGCCCGTAGATGACCTCCGCCGAGACGTTGCCCGGATACCCTTCTTCTTGGTCCGCAGAACGATAGCGGAGGACAACAGTGGCTTCGGTGTCGGTCGCGTGCGCCTCCGAACTCCAGACCACCTTGTCCCAGCCTCTCTTCCCACCGTGGAGGTGGTGAGGAGGATCGCTCGGGAAGAGTTTGTAGGTCCTTCCGTCGAGCTCGAAGGAGGAATTTCCCACGCGGTTCGCAAAGCGCCCCACGATCCCGCCAAGGAACACCGTGTTCTTCAGATAGGCGTCGAGATCATCGAGGCCGAGCACGATGTCCCGCTGGATGTCTCCCGCGCGCACCACGAGGCTCCGCACGGTCGCCCCGTAGTCGATCACTTCGAGCGAAAACCCGCTCGAGGTCCGGAGACGTGTCAGCTGGATGGTGCGCCCTTCGAGCGTCCCAAAAGGTTCAACGGCGACTTCAGCCATCAGGACGCCCCGAACAAGAGCTCCGTTTGCTTCTGGAAATCCTTGAGCACCGCCTGATAGGCGGCAGTGTTGTCGGCATTCGGTGTCGTCACCCCGTCCGTCACCACCACATAACGGCTCGCCACGGCGTTGATCGTCTCGGGGTTCCCCGAAGCACGCCCCGTCACCCAAGCTGCCTGGATCGCGCCGCCGAGCGCAGCCGACTCCGGCTCCACGAGTCCCGTCACCTTCACGCCGAGCGCGTCAGCGAGAATCTGGCGCCAGAGCGGGTTCTTCGAACCACCTCCCACGACGCGAACAGCCTCGACGACGAGGCCGAGCTTCTTCATGCGCTCGACACCTGAGACGAGGCCTAAGGTCGTCCCCTCGATCGCTGCGCGATAGAGGCGCCCCGCATCAAACGAGCCGAGACGCAGGCCTAGGACCGCACCGGTGGCCTGGGGCAAGTTCGGGACACGCTCCCCCTGAAGATAGGGAAGGAACAGGATCCCGCCGGATCCCGCCGGGATCGCCTCAGCGCGCCGAGTGATCTCTTCGTGGCTGAGACCAAAGGCGGTGCGCACCTCTTCGGTCACACCCGTCACGTTCATCGTGCAGAGCAGGGGCATCCAAGCGCCTGTCGAGTCACAGAAGCCGGCGATGAGCCCTGAGGGGTCGACAACGGGCGTCTCCGAATAAGCAAAGACGGTCCCGGAGGTGCCGAGGCTGATCACCGTGACGCCCTTCTCGGTCGCGCCGCTACCGATCGCGCTCATCATGTTATCCCCGCCGCCGGGCGCGACCACGATGCCCTCGGGAAGCCCGAAGAACTCGGCCGCCGCCTTGCTCACCCGGCCCCCCGGCTGGTCCGCCGCGATCAGACGCGGGAACATCGAACGGGCCTTCGGGTCGAGCCATGCGAGGATTTCCTCGTCGTAGGTGCGCCGGACCGGGTCAAAGGCGCCGGAACCGGAGGCGTCTCCCGCCTCCATGAACTTCTCACCGGTGAGCAGGAAGTTGATGTAATCGTGGGGCAAAAGAACGCTCCGAACGCGCGCGAAGTTGTCCGGCTCGTTCCGCTTGAGCCAGAGCAGCTTCGGCAGCGTGTAGCCCGTCGGGACAACAAATCGCCCCTTGTGGCTGATCTCTTCGGCTTCGGCAGCGGTCGTCGTGTCGCACCAGAGCTTCGCCGGGCGAATCACCTCGTCCTTCTCATCGAGCACAACAAGACCGTGCTGTTGACCCGAGACGCCAATGCCTCCGATGCGCTCGCGAGGAGCCAGAGCCAAGAGCTCACGGATCACGGCGCGCACCGCGTCACGCCAGGTGTGCGGATGTTGCTCGGCAGCCCCCGGGGGCAAGCCGGGAATCAAGTCGTAAGGAACACTGGCGCGACCCAAGATCGCATCGGGTCCCGATTTGCTCGTGTCGAGAAGGAGTCCTTTGGTGCTCTGGGTTCCGACGTCGAGGCCAATGAAAAGAGGCGCTGCGTTTGCCATGGTTTTTGGTTTTCGGGGTTTCCCGCAATCCCGGAAGGTCCGCAAGGACAAAGCCCCAAGGAGTCATGCCCCCTTCGACGGGCCTCGGGAAAACCCAGCCTCGACGTCCGCCCGCATCCCCTGTCGCAGCGGCGCCTCAATGAGGAACCGATTCCATGGGCGCCTGGCTCTCCGCGCTTACCTCTGCACGCCTAGCTCTCCGCGCTCAGCTCTGCACGCCTAGCTCGGTGCGCCGAGCCCTGCTGGCCCCCCCCTTTCCCCTTGAGCTCACGGATCGCTCTTGCGAACATATCCATTCAGGAAACAAGCGCAGCGCGGAGGCTCAAAGGCTCCGGCTGCCTCATACTCAGCTCGCCACCGGAAGGGCGGGCGGGAGCTGGGGCCTCTCCCGGCTCACCTCCCAGGACTCAACGGGCCACGCGCACCAAGCCTCTGCGTGCAAGTAGCGGACGCAAGCGGGGCTCTCGAGCAGACGCTCCAGCTCCGACTGTTCGAGGCTGGCCGGACCTACACGCAGCGCCCGACGGCAGAGCTCTAGTTCCTCCTGAGAGAGCTCAGTGTTTCCCTCGAGGGAGGCTCCCTGCCGCGACAGATGTGCCGCGACGAGGACCGGGTCGAGAATCAGGTCACGGAACCGTCCCGCTGAGTCGCTGACCGTGACGGCGCGCAAGTGCTCGACGCGCTCCGCGACAGGATCAGGATGCGTCTCGCTTGGCACCGCAAGGATTCCAGCGCGGCGGAGCAAGGTGCCCACGCGAGCGCTCGAGGCGAGCGCGGCGATCGGAATGCTCAAAGCGAGCGGCACCCAAACCGGCGCAAGCCAAAGGGCCATGGTCTGCGCGAAAGCGATCAGCGCCGCGCCGAGCGTCACCCCGAGCAAAGTCGCAGCCCACTCAGAACGTACCGCGGCAGACAATCCAGCCCGGGCGCGCCGCGATTGCCCGCCCCAGCGAACACTTCGCCCGAGCAGGATCGAAAGCACGATCGAGGTGTGGTGGAGCATCATGAGCGGCGCCAGCGCGGCGGAGAACAGGAGCTCAACAAGCCCGCTGACCAAGAGACGCAAGGCGCCCCCATGAGCCCGTCGCGCTTCTTTGTTCGCAAGAACACGCATCATCCCGAGCACTCGCGGTCCAAGCAGCAGAGCGCTCGTCAGAAGCCAGGACTCAAGGATCACCTCAAGGGGCATGGCTCCAGTGATCGAAAGCGAGAGGCCGGTCGCCAAGAAGAGAAGCCAGGCGGGCCCCGCCAAATAAGCGAAAGCTCCGAGCACCATGTGCACGCGGCTCATCGGAGCGAGCCCAGCGGAAACGGCGATGCGCAGATGTTGCAGGTTGCCCTGACACCAGCGGCGGTCTCGCGCCACGAACTCCTGAAGCGTCGGCGGCAAGCCCTCGTAGCTCCCTCCGAGGTCGGGCGCCGCGCGCACAGCGTAGCCCTTCCGCCGGAGCAACGCGGCTTCCACGAAATCGTGGCTCAGGATGTGCCCGCCGAGGGGCGGCTCCCCCGCAAGGGCGGGGAGCGCACAGCATTCGAGGAAAGGACGGACCCGGAGGATCGCGTTATGCCCATAGTAGTTGAAGCTGGCACCAGCCCATGCGGAGAGCCCGCGCATCAACAGCGGTCCACTCACGCTCGACGCCCATTGCACGCTCCGTGCGAGCACGGTCTCTCCCCCCATCGGCTCGATCGGGGCTTGCATGAGCGCTGTCTCGGGCGCCGCCTCCATGCGTCGCACCAGCTCCACGATGGTCGGGCCGACCATCACGCTGTCGGCGTCGAGCACAACCGCGTAGCGGTAGCGGTGTCCGAAGCGCTCGAAGAACTCCTCGAGGTTCCCCGCTTTCTGGCGGGTGTTCTTGCTTCGGCGGCGGTAATAGACAGGGATCTTGTCATCACCGATCGCCGCTACCCGACGGAAAGCGCGCTCTTCGTCCGCCGCGATCAGCGGATCCCGAGAGTCACTCAAGACAAAGATCTCGTACTGTCCGAGCCGCTGACAGCCGAGGAGCGATTCGCGCATCGCAAGAACCGCAGCGAACACATGCTCAGCGCTCTCGTGATAAATCGGAATGATGACCGCGGTGCGCAGGTCCCCGACCTCGGGATGCAGCTCGGGGGGCACGTTCGAAAGCCGCTTGGGCGCGGAAGCGAAAAGTCCCCATAAAGAGGTCGACAGCCCCATCAGCACGAAAGAGAGAAGCGGGAAGAACAGCCCCAGAAATACCAGACGCAGCGGCGTCGGCGCCTCGGTCCCGATTTTCCCCGCCATCACATAGGTCGCCGCCCCTGCCAGAGCGAGCGCAGGCAAAAGGCCCACGAGCCAGCGCGGAAACCGCATCTTCTCGAGGCTCTGCGGCCGAAAGCGGTTCGCCCGCGGCGGAGCGCCCGTCATCGGATCCCCGAAAGACTTCGCAAGTTTCCGAGCTTCTTCCGTGCTGATGAAGAACGCTTCGGGCTTTGCCTCGAGGAACGCCCTGAGCCAGAGCGGATCAGGGCTCGCCTCGCCTTCAAAGACCGCGGCGCGCCATTCGGCCACCTTCGCCTGCGCACGGCGTACCGCCACTGCCGCAAGCTCGTCGGCGCTCTCACCGCTTTCGTGCGCCAGTCCCAGCGACAGCTCCCACACCTCTTCCGAATCCGGCAGGCCGACGACCTTCAGATACTCAAAGGCGCGGCGCGCAGCGCGCTCCTTCGGGTCCGAAGCCCTCAGTCGAACGCGACTGCTTTGGGAGAAACCAGAACCGGTGCGGAGACGAACGCTCCCGACCCCAAGGTCAGACTTCGTCCCCGATGCTCGCGAAGGGTCCGACACCCCTTCTTCCAAATCGCTCACAAATTCTTGCCCTGCCACTTTTGACTCCGAGAGGGTCCGTCTCATGACAGCCCAAAAATTTTCCTTGGCACTCTGATAGCGCGCCTGCTCGGCTCGCGCTCCCCCCAAAAGTACAAAAAGGACAAGAAAAACCGGTACATTTGCGAGAAAAAGCGCCACAAAAGAGGCATTTTGCCACACCCCGGGTGTCCCATTTCGCTCTCATCGCACAGAAAAACGCGGGGGGAAACCTGGGGAGAACGGGCGTCTCAGCCAGAAATTTGTGTGCTAGCGTCCTTCTACGAGGTTCTCCCCTCCATGGAATCCACCCGCGCCTCCAGCTCCGCACGCTCCATCGCGCTGCTCGACGGACTCCATCAAGGGCCCGAGCGCTCGCTCGATCGCGCTGCCCGATGGCTCTTTGAGAGTCAGCTGGCGAGCGGCACTGTCGCCAGTGTGATCGCCGACGGAGCCGTCAGGCATCACCTCGCCGGCCTCTACCAGTTCGTCGCCATCCGTGCTGGAGCCGATCGCGCAGCAAGCATCGTCGAGCGGCTGGAAGCAGAGCATACGGCCACCTTCGCCAAGGAGGTGAGCGAAGGGGAAAGCCCCGAACCCAAGGCCGTTCAAAGGCGCGCCCGGGTGATTCTTTACCGCTCGGCCCAGGCGCTCCTGGCCAAGGAAAAGCCCGGGCGTATTGCGCCCGACTCCTTCAAGTGGTGGGTACCGGCTGAGCAGCCCCTCGCCGACGACGTCTTGCGCCTACGAAAGGCCCTCTCGCCGGAAGAAGCGGACGTCCTCGAGCTCTGCACGAGCCGAGGTCTCTCTCCCGAGGAAGGAGCCGTGGTGCTCGGGATCGAAGAGTCCAAGGCAGAAGAGCTCTTGGCCGAGGCCCTCTCCAAGGTCGACTCGGTCCTCGCGCAGAGGGCCCAGGATCCGAGCGCTCGTCAGAGGCTGCTCTTGGTCGCGTTTGCGCTGGATCCGAGGCGAGCCGGCGGCCCTCTCCGCCCACGACGCGAGCCGGTCTTGAACGTCGGTGCCGTGGTGCACGACCGCTATGAAATCGAAGCTCCGCTCGGGCGCGGCGCCTTCGCTGACGTCTACCGGGCGCGCGATCGCGAGGTCACCGACCACGTCGTCGCGCTCAAGATCCTCAGGCGTGCGGCCAGCGATCCCCAAGCGATCCGCGTCGCGATGCGCGAGCTTCAGCTCATCGCCAGCGTATTCCACCCGTCCGTGGTGCAGCTCAAGGACCACGGGTGGCACAACGGCCATTTGTGGTTCGTGATGCCACTTTATCGAGGCGAAACACTGACGCAGCGCCTCCAGCGAGGCCCCCTGTCGCGACAGGAAGCGCGCGACATCTTCGAGCCGCTCGCCGAAGCCCTCGCCACCATGCACCGCGTCGGAGTGCGCCATCAGGACATCAAGCCCGAGAACGTCTTCTTGGCGAACATTGGCTCGAGGGACGGCGCCCAGGTCCTCCCTGTGCTCCTCGATCTCGGCGTCGCCGCCAAAGATGTCGAGCTCGTGCTCGCCGGCACGCCCGCTTACTTCGCTCCGGAGGTCGCCGCCCGTTTCAGCGGCATGCCAGACCCCCCGGCGGTCGGGCCCAAAGCTGACGTCTTCGCCCTGGCTCTGACATTGCGGGACGCTCTCGATCCTACCCCGCGTGATTTCGTGGCAGCGGGAGCTGTCGACGCCTTTGTTTCGTTCCGAGCCAAGAGCAGCCCTCATCCCCCTTTCCGTGAGGACCTGAAAGACCTGCGTCCGTCCTTCGAGCGCTGGCTCCATTTGTCTCCCGATCAGCGCCCCACGGCCGAGGAGTTCCGCCAGGAGCTCAAGATCCTCACGCGCCGTGATGAGAAGAGGAGGCGTCGGCTCGCCACGCTCCGCTGGTTCGTCCCGACAGCGCTGGCGACGATCACCTTCTTCGGTTCGGTCATTTACGTGCTGTCCCGCGAAGCTGCCCTCGGCCGAACGGAAGCGCGCGAGCAGCGCGATCGCGCGCTCTCGGCCCAGGAGCGAGCCCGCAACATCCATGCTTCTCTCGCGGCCGAAGAAGCGCTCCGGCGAAAGCTCCAGGCGCAGGTCGAGGGACTCGAGAGCCGCTACCAGAACAGCAAGATGACCCGCGACGAGCTCGCGCAAAGGCTCGCGCGGGTGGAGGGGGAGCTCACGCTCCTCGACACCCGCCTCGCCGAACAGCAGACGAAGCAACGCCGAGACCTCGAAGAGCTGCGCAAAGCGCGTCATGAACAGGAAGAGCTCGCCGCTGCCGTCGCCGCGCTCCGGGACCGTCGCGATGAACTCGCGCGAGAGCTCGACAGAACCAAGGCGGCCGTCGAGCAGGAACGCAAGGACAAACTCGCCGCCGAGGAAACCGCGAGTCGGCTCAGCGCTCGACTCTCGGCGGTGCGCGAGCTCGCCGCGGCCACCCGGGCTCACCTGGAAACGCTCGGCGGAAGCACAGCTCCCTCCTCGGCGCGCGCGGGCACATCCCCCCCTGTGCCCGCGGAGACGGAGAGCCCGCCGGCCTCTCGCCCGTAAGGGAATCGAGAAGCCGGGCGCTCATAAGTGGGCTAACTCTGACGCTGCTCGCTCAACGTGGCGATCGGGGAGAGGGCTCCCCCCTCGCTAACAAGGCGCGTCTCTGCGATCTGGAGATGCATCGGGTTGAACGCTGTCACCGTATGGTGGTGATTCTGGTGGTAGTAGATACCGAAGAAGATGCGATTGCCGAGCCAGAAGAGCCCGCTGTCGATGTTGATCGGGTGGTAGTCACCATCGGGGCTCGCGCCGTTGTGGGTTGCCCAGTTGAAGTGCGCGAGGTGGATGATCGTGAGGATTTCGGCGGGCAAGAACACCGCTAGGAAGAAGGGGGCGCCGAGGACCTTGTAGAAGGTCATGATGAGCAGGACGCCCGTCAGGAAGCTGAATACGGATCGGGCCCGCTGAAAGCGCACGTTCTCGGGGGTGCGGCCTCCGTGGATCTCATAAAACGACTGCTGGAGCTGCCGCTCTACGTTGGTCACGAAATGCGGCAGGAAGTTCAGCCAGAAGCCGGGGCGGCAGTCGTGAGGATCTTTCTCGGGATCGTCGGAGTACTTATGGTGCCGGAGATGGATGATCTCCCAGGACGCGTAGCGCGTGAGGACGAACGCTCCGACGATCTCCCCGACCAAACGGTTGATAGGTCGCGGGAAGTTTCGATGCGAGACGTTGTGAGCGAAGACGTTGCAGAGGATCAGCCCGTAGAGAACCAGGGGGAAGAGCGCCAAGTGAACGAGGCTCAGGTCTTCCCATTCGGGGACCAGGCCCCGAAAGCCACTGACTTCGAGGGCGATCCAAAGAGCACCGAGGCCGACGAACCAGACGCCGTCGTAGACAGGATAAAACCATCGGCTCCTCGTGAACTGGCTCATGGGAGAGCGGGTGAAGACATTGACGGGGGTAAGCTCGATTCCAGCCATTTGACCTTTGCCGGATGGATACAAGGAAAAAGGGGGCCTGGCGAGGGCTCTCGCCCCCCACGGCACGTTGTCTGAAAAGGCAGACTCGACGTGCCATGAGAGGAATGCTAGGCGACGGCCCATGGGTCACATGGGTCAGGGAGAGCTGCTCATGGAGTCAGCGCCAACCACCGAAACCTGGCTGGTCCGTCATCCAACGGAATGGCGACAGATCGGTATCGTGGCGCTGTACTGGGTTGTACTTTCGTTGATGTTTTTCGTGCCTGAGTGCCGAAATCCCGTCTTTTTTGTGCTCGCCTGCGGGCTGAGCTTCCTCAACGCCGTCGTCATTCACAACCATCTGCACCGGGGCATTTTTCACAGTAAGGCCCTGAACCTGTGGTGGAGGCGCATCCTTTCTTTTGGGAACCTCTACCCGGCCTCTGCGAACATCCCTGCGCACAACCTTGTGCACCACCATTTCGAGGATGACGGGAAACCAGACTGGGCCGAACCGAAGGTCGTCGGCTTCCGCTGGAACCTCCTGAATCTCATTCATTTTCCGAACGTGGCGGGCCCGCGCACCTTCAACGGGGTTTCCCGTTGGGCGCAGTACACGAAACAGCCAGGGTTTGAGACGCAGTACCGCTCGGAGCTCGCCTTCGCCTTTGGGCTGACAGCGCTGCTCTTCTTCGTCGACTTCTGGACCACCCTATTTTTCGTGGTCATTCCCCAGCTCTACGGCGCCCGCTGCATTTTGCGCATCAACCTGATCCAACATGACGCCGCCGACACCTCGAGCGAATGGAACCATTCGCGCAATTTTGTCGGGCGCGCGTTCAATTGGATCATGTGCAACAACGGCTACCACACGATCCACCACAATCGTGCGGGTCTGCACTGGTCGGAGCTCGACGAGGCCCACCGGCGGGAGGTTCTGCCGCGGATCGATCCGAGGCTCGACGAGCGCAGCATGGTCGGGTACCTGGTCCGGACCTACCTTCTCTCCTTTCGACGTCCTGCCCCCGTGGATGGACGCGCTCGCGAGGGTGGACTCGCGCAAGATTTGCTGCCTTCCCGCGCTGAGCGCCGAGAGCTCGCATCCCTCGATGCGGCCCTCGAAGCAGGTCGGGCCGAACCGGTCTAACCATGATCCTGTCGCAAGAATTCATGGGGCTTTTTGGCCTCAGCATCGTCGCCGTCAACACCGTCCTCATTACGGCCGACCTCGGAGGATGGGCTCGAGTCCTCTCGCGATTTCGCCGGGAAACGCGCTCCGGCAGCGGGCGGCTCACCCGCGGCGCTCTCCGCGGCGAGCAGGGCACGCCACGCGTCGACCTTGTGCTTGTGGCCCACAGCCGAGGCAACGGGAAGATCTTCTTCCACGGACGCGACCCGGTGGCCCAGGTGCCCGAGGGCGTCCGCATTTATCCCGAGGGCAGCGCCGCTGAGCTCTCGCTCGAGGCGGGAGCCGAGCCCTGGGTTTGGCCCGACGAAACTTCCCTCACGCGCGCCCTCGCCTGCCCCGATCAGCGAACCTTCGACGAGCTCGCTCCCGCGGCCGAGCGCGCCAAGGGCGTCGAGCGAGCGGTCTCCATCGACCTCGATGCGACCGCGCCGGTGTACGTCGTCGGTAGCGCTTCCAATGGGACGGTGACCCCGGCAACCACCAGCCTCGATCCCGCCGGCACTTCCCATCTCATCATCGCAGCCTTCGATCCCCGTGCGTGGGCCGCCCGCCAGATCCGGCTGATCACCGCGGGGATTGTCAGCATCTGGGCGGTATTCGCCGCCCTGACCGCCCTCTGCTTCCAAGGGGTCCCTTTTGGCCTCGAAAGCAAGCTCGGTGCTCTCGGCCTCTTCGCATTCTTCCTCCTGGTCCAGCCTGTCGGCGTAGCGATCCGGGAGCGCACGAGTCTGCCGCACCAGGTCCCCCACAATCCCCTCTGGACCCGGCCCAGGCCCAGTGCGGCCCGCGCTGCTGACGTTACGGCTTCTCCCCGTCCCGCCCCCTGAGTCGCTCGCCCTCTTGGCCGAGTCGCTCGCCCTCTTGGCCGGGTCGCTCGCCCTCTGGGACGCGCCTGAGCCGGTCTGCGCCCCTCGGGAAAAGGGAGCCGCCCCCGAAAAAGCGTTAGCGCGCCGCCGTCCGTGGATGTTCCGAGCCTTGTTCGATGCGCCGCACGCTCGGAGGCGGCGCAAAAGATCGAAGGGAGGACAGGCGCGCAAGGTACGCCGGGAACTCAAGGGGCATCGACATGAGATAGCCCTGGCCATAGTCGCAGCCCGACTGCTTCAAGAACTGCATCTGGTCAGCGGTCTCGATCCCCTCTGCGACGATCCCGAGACCAAGCTCCTGCCCCATCGCCACGATGGCGCGGGCGATGCCGTTATCGCGCGCGTCGCCCGGTACGTTCGTCACAAACGATCGATCGATCTTCAGAGTGCTCACCGGGAAATCTCGGAGGTACGCGAGGCTCGAGTAGCCGGTCCCAAAATCGTCGATCGCGATGCGAACCCCGAGCGAGCGGAGACGCGTGAGCGCTAGGGCACATTTGGCAGGCTCATCGAGCAACGCGCTCTCCACGAGCTCAATTCCGAACGAGCGACCGCTCACCTTGGCACCGGAGAGGGTCTTCTCGATGAACTCGACAAAGTCCGCCTGCTTGATGTGGGCGGCGGGCACGTTCACGTTCACGTAGAGTCCGGGGCCGAAGCTCCGCTCAATGAGCGCGAGCTCCTCGACAGCACGACGAATGACCCACTCGCTGATCGGAATCGCGAGCCCGACGTCTTCGGCGACCGCGAGGAAGCGCGCAGGCGATAAGAGTCCTTGCTCCGGATTACGCCAGCGAATGAGCGCTTCTGCGCCGACGTCGCGCCCCGTCGCGAGGTTGATGATCGGCTGATACCAGAGCTCAAGTTCGTTCTGCTCAATGGCGAGGCGCAGTCGAGCGTCGAGGTGGAGCTTCTCGACGGCCTGCGCGTGCATGCCGCGATGAAAGATCTCGTGCCGCGCCCGTCCCTGCATCTTGGCGCGGTACATTGCTGTATCGGCGTCGCGCAGGAGCTCTTGAGCGTCAGCCTCCGTTCCTCGTCCAAAGTTCACGCCAATGCTCGCCGAAACAAAAACGGTACGTCCGAGCAGCGAGTAGGGCTCACGGAGTCGATCCTGCAGAGCGCGCACAATCTCAACAGTGTCGGCTTCTCCCTCGATCCCAGTCAGAACGACGACAAACTCATCTCCACCAACTCGACCCACCACGTTCTGACCCAGCGGATCGCGAGGCCCGGTGAGCTGATCGGTCAAGCGGGCAGCGATCTGGATCAAGAGCTGGTCTCCAGCGTCGTGGCCTAAGCTGTCATTGACCTTCTTGAAGTCGTCGAGGTCAATGAACAGAAGAGCGAAGAGCGGCGAGTCCTTTGCGAGACGGAGCGCGTTGATGCGCGCGAGCAGAGTGGCGCGGTTCGACAGGCCCGTCAGCGAGTCGAGCTCAGCGCTCGCCCGCAGCTCTCGCTCCGCCTGAGCCCGGTCCAGAGCAGCCCCGAGCTGCACAGCCCAGTCCCCGGGCGTCCCGACGTATTCGAGATGTTCGAAGGCGAGCGGGGCTACGACCGCCAGGAGCCCGAATTCGCCGCCCCGGCCCCGGGGGATGCTCGCTACGCTCACGATGGCCCCTTCCCGCTCCGCCGTCTCGATGATTTGGGTCGGGGGGAAGTGAGACGCGGAGATGGTGCCGGAGCGGGAGGTGGGCAGCGCCCCGAGAGATGCTGTGTATTCGCCCGTCACTCGCAGGCGATTGGCTCCGCCGAGCAGCGAGACCCCGGACTCCGGCTGGAGGCTCCGGCGCGGATCCATGGTCGAAGAGCGCTCGGGCCAGAGGGCACAACAAGCGTGTTGTGCATTTCCCCAGCGGATCCAGCTCAGATCCTGCGAAGGATCGGCCTTCGAATGAGAAATCGCGTTGGCGAGTCGGTAGGCAGCCTCGGTCACCGATTCATAGTGAGACACCATCTTCCGCTCCGCCCGCTGCCACTCGTGCATGAGCGAGACGCGCAGATCTCGGAGGATCGCGAAGGACTTCTGGCCATCGGTGTCGCCGCTCCAGGCGCGCAGACTCGCTTCGAGCAGCTCCATCACGCGCACGGCGCTCTCAGCGTCCCGCTTGAACGCGAGGAACCCTCGCCACCAATCGGCCCGCACGACTTCATTGCCCGCTTCGCCCCGGGCCGCCAGCTCCACCACCTCGGCGATCTTTCTCGCATCGGGCCACTCGTCGATCGAAATCGAGCCCAGTCGATTGCGCCCGGCTTGGGCCAAGAGCTCTCGCGTGAGCCCCTCGATCCGCTCTGTTTGAAGCCCTGAGAGGCTCGGCGGCACACTGCGTGACAAGAGACAGCCGCAGGATCGTCGAACCACAGGCTGCGTCGGAACCCGCAAGAGCGCTCGCGGCGCACGCCCGTCGCGCACCGCGGAGAGGAGCTCCGTCACGGCGCAGGAGGCCACTTCGCCGAAGCTCTGGCGAACTGTAGTGAGCGGGGGGTCCACGAACTGGGCGGCATCGAAATCGTCGAATCCGACCACCGCAAAGTCCTCGGGCACCCGGTAGCCGGCTTCGGTGAAGGTCGTGATCGCGCCCATAGCGAGGCGGTCGGTAGCGGCAACCAGCGCAGTCACCGGCGGCCCCGGGGCACGGCCATGCTCGAAAGCGCGCCGCATCTCGATGAGCTGGTTTGCCACCGCACGCCCATCGGCCTCCTTGTGATGGACCGTGTCGAAGACCAGGGGCGACTCGAGAGGAATGCCCTCGGCCGCAAGAGCCGCTCGGTATCCTCCGTAACGTTCGGCGACGTCGATGTGGATCAGGTTTCCCGCGAACGCGAGACGCCTGTGACCGTGCCAGATCAGGTGTGCGGTGACTGCCCGACAGCCCCCTTCGTTGTCAGGTAGAACCGTCGCGCCCGACTCGTCTTCGGGGCGGGAGTGCACATGGACGATCATGGCCCCCCGCGCTCGAAGCTCCGCGAGAAGCGGCGAATCGGAGAACTCGTTGATCGCGAGCCACCCGTCCACGCGGGCGCTCGACAAAATTTCAGCGCCTCGGAGCAGCCGCAGGCGGGACGTCTCGAAGGCGATCGCGACGGCGTTATTCTTACGAACAGCCTTCAAAATGCCGTTCATGACGGTCCCGTAGTAGAAGCCGCCTGTGTGTGGGGTCAAAAGCCCTACAACGATCCGGGGAGGCTGAGACGGGGACGAGAGCATCTTGGAGGCGAAATAGAGGAGCGCCGCCTGAGAGACGCCGCCTTAAGCAGGAACGGCAGACGCTCCCAAAAGCTTAGCATTCCCTCAGCTTTCCTGCACGAGCATTGAGGGATCGCGCGAGCGCAGGGGGGGGGGTGTTAGAATGTAGGGAACCCCTCCCCTGATTCAGAAGGGGCGAAGCCTCCTTCCGAAGCGGGAGTGCGCCTTGACGCTCCCGCACCGAGTCCCTACCGGGTCAGAGATGGAAAGCTTCCGATTGGCTCTGGACCCTCCCACGGGCCCATTGGCCCTCTTCGGCCCGGATGATCTCGAGCGAGCCCTCGCAGCGAGTCGAACCTCCCCCCGCAAGCGCATCATCTTGCCCTTTCATCGCACTTTGGACGATCCGCTCCATCGCATGCTCAATGCGATTCAGCCCGGGAGCTACGTCCATCCTCACAGACACCTCTCTCCTCCGAAGTCAGAGGCTTGGATCGTCCTTCGAGGCAAGCTCCTTTTCGTCGGCTTCGAGGACGACGGTAGAGTGGACCAGTCCGCCGTCCTCGCGCCCGGAGGCGCGCACTTTGGAGTCGATCTCGTGCCCGGGCGCTACCACACCATCGTTGCTCTCGAACCGGACACTGTCATCTACGAGGTG
Organism: Sorangiineae bacterium NIC37A_2; assembly: GCA_002085155.1. GTDB lineage: Bacteria > Myxococcota_A > Polyangia > Polyangiales > Polyangiaceae > NIC37A-2. The sequence goes on along the minus strand of NASX01000024.1, from coordinate 11,629 downwards.
AAGAGCGGCCCTTACACCAAAGAGGCAGATAAGGCATTTGCGCCTTGGGCCCCCGTCGAGGGAACTCCGGAGGCCGAGGTTTACCTTGCTGAGCTTGAAGAGCTCGCGAGCTCAGCTCGCCGCTGAAGGGTCACTCATCGTGAACTCACACTGGCGGCGGCGCCCCCTCGGGCGGCTCCGTCTCCGCAAAGGGCGGCCAGGCGTCCGCGCCTTCCAGAAAGCGCGCCAGGTTATCGAGCCCTTCGATTGAGAATCTCTTGCGAAAACGTCCCCATCCGAGCAGACAAGCGATCCGGATCTCCGCGTCGCTCAAAGGGCCCGCAAAGGGAAGTTTCTGTTCGTTGAGCGCGCGAAGTCCCGCGTCCACGCGCGCAGCCTGCTTTTTGAGGTACTTACTCTGACTCGGGAGGAGCCCATCGTTCCTCTCGAAGAGGAAAATGTTGATCGCGGAGTCGAGCACCGTTCCCGCAAGAGAAAAGAGCTCCTGGTCCCGCACCGTCGGGAGAAAGGTCTGCCCCACACGCTCCCGCAGATAGCGGCAAATGCTCGCGCTGTCGTTCAACTGCAGGTCCCCGTCCCGAAGGAAGGGGATACGCATGGTCGGGGTCTTCCCCGCTGAGCTCGCGACATCGGTTTCGACGAGCTTGCAGGGCACGCCCGTGTCAATAACCACCACGCGACACTGACGAACGTAAGGGGATGTATAGGAGCCGTAGAGTTCCATCGGGGGCTCTGAGCCTACCTTCGATCTCGAGCAGTCCCAAGCGCCTGGCCTTTGCTTCTGACTCTCGCCCCTTCGAGCTTTGGGCATTAACCTCTGACCCATGGAAACGAATGAACTCCACAGGGGCCGACTCATCGATCATCTCCAGCTCGTCGTGAGGGACCTCGAACAGAGCAAGCGTTTCTACCGCGCGCTCTTCGACGTACTCGGTGTTCCGATCGGCGGGGAAGGACCTGGGTTTTTCTGGGCGGACGAGCTCGTCGTCTCTTCTGTCGACAGTCCCGCCGCTCTTGGCGAGCTCACCGGCCGCGCCCATTTCGCTTTCCAGGCTCCAGATCGCGCCACCGTTGAAAGGGCCTATCACGCGGGGCTCGCGGCGGGCGGGCGCGATCACGGCGAGCCCGGCCTTCGCCCCTATCACCCCGGCTATTACGCAGCGTTCCTCCTCGATCCTGACGGAAATAACATCGAGATCGTTTACCACGGTCCGGCCCAGCGCTCAGCCTCGAGCGTCAAGATCACCTTCTGAGCCCGGTTCAGCGGAGCCTTGCGCCGACGCGGCTTTGCGACGCAGTCCCCTGCCATGTCATGCTGAGATATGGCGACCTCTCCCGAATTCGAATCCGCGCAAGCGCGCGTGAAGGCTCTCCCGTTCACTCCGGGCCCCGCTGAGCTCCTTGAGCTCTATGCCCTCTTCAAGCAGGCGACCGTGGGAGACGTGAGCGGATCCAAGCCCGGCGTCTTCGATCTCAAGGGACGCGCAAAGTTCGACGCATGGGAAAAGAAGAAGGGGCTTTCTCCCGAAGCCGCCCAGGCCGCGTACATCAAGCTGGTCGAGAAGCTCGAGGCCCGCGGCCGTTAGGTCGACCCCGGCGGATGCAACGTCCCCCGTCTCCCTGCCGCTTCGCCGGGCCTCTCGCGCTCGGGCTTTCGCTCGCGTGCTCACCAGAAAGGAGCGTCGAGACGCTGAGCCCAGCAAGCGGCGGAGCGCCGAGTCGCGCTCCGGGGCTCCTGATCTTCTCGAAGACCGCCGGATATCGACACGCCTCGATCGGCAAGGGGATCGCGGCTGTCTCGGCGCTCTGCGAAGAGGGAGGGATCTCGGTCACGGCCACCGAACACACCGATCTCTTCACGGACGAAGCTCTGCGCTCGCTCGCGGGAGTTGTGTTTCTGAGCACGACCGGCGATGTCCTCAATGACGCCGAGCAGGCCGCGTTCGAAAGGTTCATCGAACGCGGCGGAGCTTTCATCGGAATCCACGCTGCGGCGGATACGGAGCCCGACTGGCCTTTTTACCGTTCGCTGCTCGGAGCTCATTTCAAGAGCCATCCAGCCATTCAACAGGCGGAGCTCAGAAACGAAGCGCAAGCGAGTCACCCGGCGACGCGCCCATTGCCCAAGACCTGGCAGCGCCGGGACGAGTGGTACGACTTCGATCATAGTCCGCGCCCTATCGCCAACATCCTGCTCACAGTTGACGAAGACAGTTACACTGGCGGAACCATGGGTGAGGACCACCCGATCGCTTGGACGCGCGAGATCGGGAGCAGTCGCGTTTTTTACACGGCGCTCGGGCACACCGAAGAGAGCTTCGAAGAGCCGCTTTTCCTCGAGCATCTGCGCGGTGGCATCTTCTGGGCGCTCGGGCTCCCTGAGAGCGATACCGAATAGGAGCGGAGCCCGGCTTCCGAATGCCTCCCGCGGTCCTCAAGGAGGCCCCGGCGCTTCAGGGAGACCTCGGGCCGCTCCTTTCATCGTCGCTGCTCCCGGAATCGGCCTGGGGATGCTATGGTCGAGTGAGTGGAAGACAATTCCTCGGATCTGCCTCGCCTCCACCAGGTGATCCAAGAAGCGCTCGCTGTCGTCCCCGGGGACGCCAAAGCTCAAGTCGATGCCCAGGCAGTCTTGGTCGAGCGCGCGTCCGAAAGTGGCTTCGACGTCTCCCTCGCGTTCAGCGAAGGGCGATGGCTCGTCAAGGTCGGCCCCTGGTACGGCCATTTCGAGGAGCCGAGCGAAGCCCTCGAGTGCTTTCGTGGAGCGCTCTCTCCCGAGACCTATCTGATGACTCTGGAGCGCGGGAGCCTGCCCGTACGCACCGACGTCCATTGGCCGAGCGGTATGGTGAGCAGCACCTCGCGATTGTTCTCCCCCTTCTGGAGACGAAAATCCCTCGTCACCCGCCGCAACCGTTGGCAAATAGTCAGCGACCCAGAGAGCGATTGAGCTTCGCTCTTCTGGGCCACCTTCCTTTGCTTCCTCCCTAGCTCCTCGAGGAGAAGCATCCGTGGGAGCGGCTCGTGCAGAACGCGCTCCCTTTTTCTGCTGCGTTATCCCGCTTGGATGTTCACGGTCGCCCAGCCGCGCCCGGGGACAGAGATGCGGTAGGTCTTGCCAGCGATCGAGACGATCTGTTGGGTCGCGTTATTTCCGTTGTTGTAGGTGACCAGCACGATGTCTCCGTCGGGGTTCTTCCAAGCGAGCGAGTCCCCGCCCTGGACCTGGACCCGCGACGCGCCCGGATCGACGTACTGCGACAGGTGACGGAAGACGTAATAGGTCGGCGTCACAAGCAGCGTCTTTTGCTGAACGTCAACGGCGAGGAGCGCGTTTTGCGCCCAGGGCCGGACCGTGTCGAGGTTCCGGCCGCCGGTGTCGAGCACCATGTTCCACGCCATGTAGTAGCTCACGCCGTACTTGATGTAGTCGCGGATATAACCCCAGCTCTCTCGTGCGTACGCGTCGTCGTTCGGCGCGCGCGTGGTGTTGTTACCGTTCGGGAAGTTTCCGCAGCGGTGCTCGGTCTGCATCACCGGCTTCTTGTAGGCGGAGATATAACCAGCAACGTACTGGTCCTGGTTCCACTGCACGCCGATACCCGAGACGAACTGCGCGGCTTCGCTCTGCATGACCGTGTCGACAATGGTCTTTGAGGTCGGATTCGACATGGTCCCGAGCCAAACCTGAGTGTTCGGGAGGCGCTGCTTGAAGAGCGGCCCGAGGTGGTCGCGAATGTACTTGGTCATCAAGTTCGCGCTCCAACCGCAGGATGGATAGTCCTGGAGGTAACCGGGCTCGTTCTGCGGATGGACCGCCTCGACGATGATGCCCTCCTTCTCGTACTCCTCGACGAAGCGCGCGAGGTAGAGCGCGTGGGCGTCCAAGGTCTGGGCATCTTCCTTCATGTTGCCGCGATCGAACGCGTTGTTCGTCTTCATCCAGGTCGGCGGGGACCAGGGGCTGGCCCAGAAGTGCAAGTCGGGACGCACCGCAAGCGCCGCCTTGATATACGGGATGAGATCCTGCTTATCGCGAGCGATGCTGAAGTTCTTCATCTCAAAGTCGCCAGCCGTCTCGTTCAAGCTGTACCGGCTCAAACCGTAGTCGCTCGAACCGATCGGAATGCGCCCGTGGGTAAACGCTGCGCCATTTTCACGATCGAAGAGCAAACTGATCGCGCGGTCTCGATCAGCCTGACTCAAGGCCTTCATCGCGTCCCAGCCCTTTTCGTTGAACGTTCCGCCAAACCCGCTCCAGGGGCCGAGCACCTGACCGTCGTTCACGGTGATTTGAGCGGCGCCGCTGGCTTCCTCCAGCGTTCCCACCTTCCAGTATTCACCGGGGCCCGAGGTCACATAGGAAACCTCTACGATGGGGGGCGCGCCGCCCGTGCCATCGGAGCCGCCCGTTCCAGCGTCCGAGCCACCAGCACCGTCAGCTCCGCCTGCACCTTGTGCCCCTCCGCTCGGGCTCTCCCCGCCGCTCCCTTGGCTTGCCTCGCCGCCCGTTCCCGAAGTCTCGGACCCACCCGCACCCGAAATCGTACCTCCCGCACCGGGCGCGCCGCCCCCCGTTCCTTGGGCAGGACCTCCTCCAGAGCTCACACCACCACCAGCTCCGGGCTCACCCGCCCCGCCAACGCCACCACCATCTCCTCCGCCCGTGGCCGGATCCGAACAGGCGACGAACCCGAGAATCGAAATGCCGGCCAAGGCGAGAGCGCTCGAAATGCGATACATCATAGAAACCTCCCAGCGGTTATCCACGAGCGAGCGCTGGAGTGCCACGGTTTTTGTTACTTCTCCGTGAGAGAAGCTCGAGGAGCGGAGAATTTCGCGACACAGCTGGATTCAAACCAAGAGCGTCGACAGCGCATCCGTCTCGATTCGAATTTTCCGAATGCCCCCCGTGAATTTTATCCTCTTGCCGAGCACGTCTTCAGACGCTTGACCGAGAGATCCTGGAAGCCCTTCCGCTCAGCGCGACAGGCTCAACCGCTCCGGCTCATCTTCACTGACCGCGCCGTCAGGAAGCCGCGTTGCCGCATGCACGCGAGCCAAGTTCTTCGAACCACCTCACCCTCCCTGGCTGCGGCTCTTTCCGGAAACGAACCAGAAATAAGCCGGCCGGTCCGCGCCGACTAGGCTTCGGCTGTGCTCGCGCAGCGCTTCTTAGAGTTCATGCCCGCTTCTTATGCCCGCCTCTACGGCCCCAAGGAAATAGCAGACCATGCAGCGATCGCTGCGCGCCGAGGGGATCGCCTCGTCCATGCCGAGTTTTGGTCTTCTCCCCGAGGGCCGATCTTATGCGTCGTAGCCGACGACCGCCCCGGCCTCCTCGCGCTCATCACCGACGCGCTCCTTGTCCACGATCTCGCGATCGAGAGCGCCCGGGTGTTCTGTCGAGAGATCGGTAAAGGACGCTCTGAAGCTGTCGATTTCCTGGAGCTCCGGGGGCTAGTTGGCCGAGGCAACCGACTCGCTGAACTTGACGAGGCTGAGCTCGGGAGCTTTCTCAGTTCTCTCAATGAACTCATCCTCGAGGACACGAGCTATCGCCGCACCGTCCCGAGCGGCCCGCACCCCGACGCTGAACCGCCCACGCGAGTCTATTTCGAGCGCAAACTCACCGCCGACGGACATTATTCACTCATCGTAGAAGCCCCCGACGCACCCGGGCTCCTGCACGCCATCAGCAGCGTCCTGAACGCGCGGAATTTCAGGATCATCTCTTGTGAAATCCGGACGGTGTCAGGCCACGCCCATGATCGCTTCGAGCTCGAGCCCTACGGGCGCAGGCCGGTGAGCGATGCTGACTTGTGTGATGTGCAAATCTCGGTGCTCGACGCGCTGCCTTCCCGAAGGTAGTGCGCTCCGCCGAGCCTGTGACTCCTCTGGGCGCCGGCCGACCGCACAGCGCGAGTGAACCCGGGCAAATTGCCTCGTTCTCGCGGCACCTGTCGCCGTTCGCCCCGTCCGCCAGGCGACAAAAACTCGTGTTTTGGGGGAAGACCGGCGGCTTTTCCGCTCGACATCCTGGCCCGCGGGTTGGTCTGGAACCTGCAGAGAGGTCGCCGCATGAAAGTGCCGCGACTTTGGCCCAGAACTGCGCTCCAGCGCTCCGCGATTCGAAAATGGTCCCGCCGCGCGCTGATCGCGATCGGGCTCTACATGATTTACCCGCTCACGGTCACGCTCGCGCTCGCCACGGGGCTCATCGAGAAGCTCGTCGCCTCCGAAGACCTTAGGGTAGAAATCGAGGCCCCCGCCTGGAGCCTACTCCCGGGAGATATGCACCTTGGGAAGGTGAAAGTCTTCATGAACGGCGACACGCAGTTCATTCTAAGCGCGGACAATGTCACCGCTCAGGTCCGGCTCCTCCCCCTATTTCGCCGGAGATTTGAGGTCGCCTCTCTCGAGGCGAACAATGTCATCTATCACATGCGAGTTCAGGTCGACGATCCCGAGGTCGACTCGCCGCGCACGCGCGCCTTTCCTCCCCTTCCTGATCTGCCGGGAGACCCCACAAAATCGAAACAAAAGGCTGAACAAACGGAAGAGCGAGACCCGAGCTGGAGCGTCCGGATCGAAGGCATCGACGCCGAAGTGCGGGAGCTCTGGTTCTTTGAGTACCGCTATCTAGGCCCTGGGCACCTGAAAGGAGGATTCGAGCGGAGTCCGGAGATGATGCGGGTGGACACCTCGGTGCAAGACCTCGGCCCCGGCGACCTGCGTTTCGGGGCAGACCAGATCATCTCCAAGAACTTTCAAGGTCAGATCGAGGTCGAAATTCCCGAGCTGGACCCGCGAGGTCACGCGGACACGAGCTTCTTCGAGTTCGTGGAAGGAGCGATGCGTCTGCGCGCCGACATTGATGATCTTTCTCACTTGAGCGCGTACATCCCCGGTCATCCCGCGGTGCATGGGGGTGCGGGACCGCTGTCTTTTCAGGCTCGGATGAATCGCGGAGTTCTGGCGCAGGATACCCGCGTCTCTTACGAGACTTCTGAGCTTGGTTTGAAGGGGTACGGCTACGGGATCCATATGGACTGGAAGCTCCTCATCGATATGGGGGACGAGCCTGAACAAGAAGCCAAGCCCCGCCCCCACGTCCAGTCGACTTCCGAGTCCACCTACGTCTCCTTCTCTGTACCGGGAGAGAACCCTTTTACGGTTCAAGTGCACGGTCGAAAAGAAACTGGTATACTGGACTCAGCGCGCTTGGGACGCGCGGAGCTCGAGGCTGCTCGCATTGAATGGCCTCAAATCGTCACAGTCGACATCGACGATCTCGGGCGGCTCGCTTCCGCGACGCAGTCCGTAAAAACCATCGAAGGACGCGCCACCGGCAGTCTCACGCTCACACTCGATGAGCAAAAACGGATGCGGGGTCCAGTGAGCGCGAAATGGGAGGGGGTCACCATGGACGTTCAAAAGATGCGTGCTCGGCTGAACGGGCAGCTGGATTTCAATCTGACGGTCGACCTGCCGCGGGATCGTGCGGAAATTGCTGGCCTGAAGAGCACGCTCCGCGGCGGAAGGTTCCAGGTCGGCTCGGAGCAGGTGGAGGGTTATTGGCTCAATCTCCACAGCGATCGGGTGCGTTTCGGGGGCCTCCCGGCGGACTTCGTGAGCGGAGACCTCTCCATTTCTGCACGAGACGCCGAGCCCGTCATTCGCGGTTTCGCCGCGGACGGAAAGATCCCGTCGATCGTTGCCGATATAGTGAAACTGAGAAACCTCAAAGTCATCGCCAAGCTCCGAAAGAAGCAGAAGGCTCTCGACGTTATGCTCGATACGGTCGAAAGTGACCTCGTCGATTTCAGCGGGAGGATTTTCCAGGGGCCGAAAGATAGCCGCGTTGCTCTCTTGATCGGAGGAAAAACAGTTTCGCTCGGGATCGACAAACACGGAGACCACACAGGTTTCGAAGCTTTCGGAAGGGGCGGAGTGGCTCAATGAGCGCCTCCGCCACTTTCCCAAGCCACTCGAACAAGTCGAAGGGCAGAAGCCATGACCAAAGTGAGCCTATTTGCGTTTGCACCCACCGCGACCCGTGTCCAGGCGAACACGGAGCCGATGGTGAACGAATGGATCCGACGACGGACCCTCGAAAGCATCGCCTGGCACTGCGCTCGCCCGGCGGCGATCCCTGGGCGCCTCCTAGAGCTCGATAGGGAGTGGGACGTGGAGCGGGCGCTCTCGACCTCTTTCTCTGTCCTCACACTCGTTGGGATCTTGCTCGGGTATTTCGTAGCGCTGCCCTGGTTGATCATCCCCACGCTCGCCCAGCTCTTCTACGTACAACACTGTGTGCAGGGCTGGTGCCCCGTGCTTCCCTTGTTTCGACGACTCGGTCTCAGGACCGAGCAGGAGATCCAGTTCGAACACAATGAGCTGGTCAGTGAGCTGCGATTTCGGACCGGCGCGTTCTCGCTCCCTCCTCCCGCGGACTGGACCTACTCTTGAGGAGGCGGCGGCATTTGCCGCGCGCCTCCCGTGATGATCTCCCCTTCCCTCACCTCGTCTGCGCGCGAGCATGCGCTTGCACTCGCGCGAAAGCATGGCTGGAACGCGACCTCATTTCAGACGTTGCGGGAGGGGTTTTCCTATTTCTTCCACAGCGGCGGCTACGTGGCCTACTTCGATACCGGTCGCGCCTGGGTGGCCGCGGGGGCGCCGATTTGCTCGCCGGACGCCCTCCAGCAAACCACGGAGGCGTTTGTGAGCGCAGCCCGCAGCGCGGGACGGCGAGTCGTCTTCTTCGCGGTCGAGCCACGCCTGCTCGAAGAAAATGCGGAGCTCCTCAGCTCCTTTCCGATCGGGAAGCAGCCCATCTGGGACCCGAGCACCTGGCCTCTCACCCTCAAGGCCCACCGAAGCCTCCGTGAGCAGCTGAGGAGAGCACGGGCCAAAGGAGTCACGATCGCGCAGGAGACGGACCTCGCCCCCTATTCGAGCCAAATCCGAACCTTGGTCGAGCGCTGGCTTGCGACGCGTTCCATGCCCAAGATGGGCTTTTTGGTGGCCGTGGACGACCTTCTTGAGTCTCCCGAAGCAGTCCACTTCGTGGCCTTTCGCGCGGAGCGGATCGTCGGGATGGGAGCCGCGATTCCCGTGCCCGGGCGGAAAGGGCTCTTCGTTGAGCACCTGATCCGCGACGTCGATGCGCCGAACGGAACCATTGAGCTCCTCATCGACACCATCTTCAGCTGGGCCCGACAGCATGAGCTCGCCTGGGTCACGCTCGGCCTCGCGCCTCTTGTCGGCCCCGTGCCCAAGCCCCTCGCTCTCGCCCGTCAGCGCCTCCGCTGGCTCTACGATTTCGAGGGCCTCGCTTACTTCAAGGCCAAGCTGCGCCCCGATCATTGGGCGCCCCTCTACCTGGCTTTTCCCCGAACCCAAGGTCCCGTCGTCTCCGTCATCGACGCGCTCCGAGCCTTCGCGGCGGGGAGCTTCCTGAGCTTTTTCGCCCGACTGCTCAGCCGCGGCCATCCACTCATGTTGAGAGCGCTCGCGCTCCTGCTCGTGCCTTGGACCCTACTGCTCGCGAGCGCTTCTGCTGAGACGTGGTTCCATGGACACGTCTCGGTCAAATGGGCTTGGGTGGCTTTTGATACTCTGATCCTCGTAGCGCTGTTCCGCCTCGCTCGAGCACCCCGACTCCGGCTCGCAAGAGCGCTCGCCTATGCGGTGAGCCTCGATGCTCTCCTGACGCCGCTCGAGGCCGCCCTATGGAACCTCCGAGCGCCGCGCAGCCCCATCGAGCTCCTGATCATCCTTGTCGCCTGCCTCGCTCCGCCCTTCGCCGCCTTTGTTCTCTTTGGTACAGCCGACCGGCTGCGCACCTTAGAATATCGCCCGTCCTGATACGGCGCGCTCGGGGGCGAAAAACCTGCACCAGCGTCTCGAGTCAGAGTGCAAAGCGGGGGGTTTTCCAGCCCTCTGGCCCTTCGGAGAAAGCTCGTTCTCCTGTTAGAAGAGGAGCGAACCGGCGTCCTCGCGAATGAACGCGAGACGCGCCCTCGAGCGTGCGAGAACTTGCCCCTGAAGGAGCTCCCATGTCGTCCCCCGCCGATCCGCAGAAGTCCTCTTGCGCCCACCACGCCGCAGCAGAAGGCACGCCGGCCCCCAGTGGCGCCCCCGCCCGCGCCATCGATCCTGTCTGCGGCATGAAGGTCGACCCGACCCATCCCAAGGGCGGCTCCTGGGAGTACAAAGGCGTCACCTACTCCTTCTGCAATCCTCGCTGCCGCGACAAATTCCAGAGCGCTCCCGAGGAATACCTCGCGCAGCGTGCCGCTCGCGCCGGCGCAGAATCACAACACGCTCATGCCGCCCCCTCCGCTTCCGCGCGAGCCCAGAGCTACATTTGCCCGATGGATCCGGAGGTGCGCGCCTCGAGTCCCGGAAGCTGTCCGAAATGCGGCATGGCCCTCGAGCCGGAGCTGCCCCACCAGCAGACCCGGATCGAGTACACCTGCCCGATGCATCCTGAGGTCATCTCGGACACGCCAGGCAGCTGCCCGAAATGCGGCATGGCCCTCGAGCCTCGCACGGTGACCGCTGAGCCCGAGGAGAATCCAGAGCTCACGGACATGAGCCGGCGCTTCTGGCTCAGCCTTGTCTTCACGGTCCCGACTTTCGCGCTCGCCATGTCGGACATGATCCCGGGGCGACCGCTCGGAGGCGTGCTCTCTGCCGAGACGGGCGCTTGGGTACAGCTGCTCCTCTCCGCACCCGTGGTCTTTTATTGCGGATGGCCTCTGCTCTTCCGCGGCTATCGCTCGATCGTCCTCGGGCATTTGAACATGTTCACGCTGATCGCGCTCGGTGTCCTCGCCGCGTTCGGTTTCAGCGTGGTCGTCACCCTCGCGCCCCATCTCGTCCCCCATGGCGCGGCAGGAGAGCATGGTCCGCCGGTCTACTTCGAAGCGGCCGCCATGATCACGAGCCTCGTGCTGCTCGGGCAGGTCCTCGAGCTCCGGGCGCGCCAGAGCACGGCCAGCGCCATCCGTGCGCTCCTCGAGCTCAGTCCGAAGCAAGCGCGCATCGTCGATGCCGACGGGACAGAGCGCGACGTTCCCATCGAGCTGATCCAGGTCGGCGATCGCGTGCGCGTCCGACCGAGTGAAAAGATCGCTGTCGACGGCACCGTCACGGAAGGGTCGAGCTCCGTCAACGAGTCCTCCCTCACCGGCGAACCCGTCCCCGTGGAAAAAGGCGTCGGTTCTATGGTGCGAGCGGGCACCTTCAATGGACCTGGGACCTTTGTGTTTCGCGCGGAGCGCGTGGGAAAAGACACACTCCTATCCCAGATTGTTACGCTCGTCAGCGAAGCTCAACGCACCCGCGCTCCCATCCAGAGGCTCGCGGACACAGTCTCAGCCTGGTTCGTGCCGACCGTCCTGATCGTCGCGGCGCTGAGCGCAATTTCCTGGGGACTTCTTGGCCCCGAGCCGCGGCTCGCTCACGCCGTCATCAACGCCGTGGCGGTCCTGATCATCGCGTGTCCCTGTGCGCTCGGCCTCGCGACGCCGATGTCGATCCTTGTGGGTACGGGCCGCGGCGCCCAAGCCGGAGTTCTCGTCAAGAGCGCCGAAGCCCTCGAGCTCCTCTCCCGCGT
>NASX01000023.1 GCA_002085155.1 Sorangiineae bacterium NIC37A_2 | reverse complement strand
TCCGATTTCCCGGAGACAAAATGGAGCAACAATGCTCCGGGAGAATGGACCATGGCGAAGAAGAGAAAGAACTACAACGACGACTTCAAGCGTGACGCCGTATCATCCTATTCGCGAGCTTCGCCGCTCGCCCACTGTCGGACATCGAGCAAAGGTCGAACCTGTTGCGCGAAAGTCCCCGAGGACTCGGTGCCCTGTGCCAGTGGGTCCAACGAGAAACTCCGAAGGACGCCATTTTCCTCATCCCTCCCGACTTTCCCGAGTTTCGCTTTCACTGCCGGAGGGCCATTGTTGTCGACTGGAAGGGGGATCCATTGTTGCCGAAGGATTTCATGGCGTGGATCCGTCGCATGGAGGATGTCACTGGCCGTTCTCCGCTCAAGGGTCCGCCCGACGTGAAGCGCTTTTACTCTCTGGACAACGAGCAGTTGCGGAAGGTGGCGCGCCGTTACAAAGCTGAATACATCGTTACCCGCAAGGGGAAGCGCAAGAAGCGTATCGAAGCAAAACGCCTCTACTCGAGCAAACAGTTCGAGGTGTACGAGGTGCCATAGCGCCGAAGATTCGCATGGCGCGAGAACGTTGCCAGCGGTGCTTTGAGGAGCTTAGAGCGTCGAGCGGATCGCGCGACCCGTGCTCGTCGTGGAGGGTTTGGGCGGCTCCGATGAGGATTTTGTGGGGGCTGGCTCCGCTGGTGACGGTTGCGCCTCCGTTGCCGTTGTCTTTGCGGGAGTCTGCGCGGGCGCTTTGTTGACCGCCTTGGTCGTCGCCGCCTTGCGAGGCTCTGAGCTCGGTTTCGGCTCTTCGGCGTTCGGCTTCGGATCTTGCGCAGGCTCCGCTTGAGCGGCTTCAGGCTGGGCTTTTGAGTCCTCGGGCTCCTTGGGCTCGGCTGTCTGAGGGGGTTCCTTTTTGACCTCCTCGGATGGTTCGAGGGGACGGGGAGCATCGGTTGTCTCCGATGGAGTGGATGGAGTCAGGCCGGGAGATGGCTCGGAGCTCGGGCGTGAGAGCGCGATGGCGAGCGCGGCGCCGACCACGAGCACCGCAAAAAGCCCTGATATCGCCAGGAGCTTGCGAGAGGGGGAAGGGCGCGTCGCCCCGGCAACACCTGTCGCGGGGGCTCCAAACTCGGTGTTCGAAACCCAGGCTCTTTGGGTCCCGATGGCCCGGGTGTGTCCAGGGGGGAAGTTCGAGCGGTGTTTGACGACTGTGCTGAGCGGGATGCGAAATGTGGTGGCCCAGTCGTGGAGGTCGCCTTGGAACTCGGCGGCGCTCTGATAGCGATCCTTCGGATCGCGGGCGATGGCCCGCTCGACGATGCGATGAAAAGCCGCCTCCTCGTCGTTTTTGGGGGGCTTGAGAGGCGGGGCGTCCTCGAGCACGATCTTGATGATGAGCTCGTTGAAGGTCTCCGCGCTGTGGGGCACACGGCCCGAGAGAGCCTCGTAGAGGATGACCCCCAGGGAGTAAATGTCGGTTCGGTGATCGAGGTCGCGAGAGCCCCGCGCCTGCTCGGGGGACATGTAATAGGGAGTGCCCATCACGATGCCCGTTTGGGTCATGCTGAATTCGCCGCCTTGGACGTTGAACTTCGAGATTCCAAAGTCGAGGATCTTCACGAAATCAGCGGCTTCGCCTTCCGGGACGATGAAGACGTTGTCGGGCTTTAGGTCGCGGTGGATGATGCCAGCTTCGTGGGCGGCGATGAGCCCTTCGAGGACCTGAACGGCGATCGGATAGAGCTCCCTCGGTGACATTTGGCCGTGGGCCCGGATGCGCCGGGTGAGATCGATCCCGTCTAAGAACTCCATGACCATGTAGCGCTCGCCGCCCGGGAGATCGCCGAGGTCGAGGACTTGGACGATGTGTTTCGAGCCGATGCGCCCGGCCGCCTGGGCCTCCCGTTCGAAACGCTGGACCGCGTCTTGGTTCGAGGCGACGTTGCCGTGGAGGACCTTGATCGCGACGCGCCTCTGGATGCGAGTATTGAGTCCTTCATACACCGCACCCATACCGCCTTCTCCGAGAAGGCGGATGATGCGATATTTGTTATCGAGGACGTCGTCAGGCAGTAGCGCCATGGGATTTCGATCCGAACAAGACCTTAGCAGCCCTCTGCGCAGCTCAACCCATTGCTACAATCACACTCACAAACGGCGCGGGCCTTGCCCTTGATGGGGCAGACCCAGCCCGTAGCCTTGTCTACGCAGCCGTTGACGCCGCTCGCGGGGCACGATTTCCCATTGAAGCACGCGCCCGCGTAGCAGAGGCCGTTGATGACCGTCGCGCTACAATCCTGGAGGGTTGAGAGCATCCCCTTTGAAGTACAGGTGACGACATTGTCCATGTAGCAGAAGTTGTTCGCTTCACCTTTCTTCGGGGGATTGCACTGGCCACACGCCTTGTCGATATCACTCAGGTGGACACAGAGAGGCGTGTCGCGCCCGCAGACTTCATGCTTTTCCCAGGTGCCCTGAGCGGTGCAGCGGAGGACAACGTTCCCGTCGCACATCTCTGTGCCGGGCACGCACACGCCGGTGCAGCCGACGCCCTCCGTGCAGACGAAAGGACAGGTGGTGTCTGACCAAGTTCCGGTCGCCGAACAAGTTCGGTAAATCTTCCCGTTGCACGTCGTGTCCGTCGGTCGGCATTCACCGACACAAGCTCCGTCCACGCAGGCCTGATTCTCGCAGGCCGTGATTGTCGCTTCGCTCCAGTCGGCCCCATTTTCGGGACAGGTCAGAACTGCTGGATCGCCTTGCTCGGTGGTCCCGCACTGGGTGTCTCCTTGGCTGCATCCGCCTGTACATTGGCCGTCCTCACAAGCCTCACAGATCGTGGTCGTTCCCTTCCAGGTTCCGGTCGCGTCACAGACCTCCACCGGGATCAGGCCACCGTCCGGGTTCCCACACTGGCGATCGCCCGGAGCGCACACGCCGCCGCACTGATCCCCGACGCACGCAAAGTCACAGGGCTCCGTCACCCATTGACCATTTTCGTCGCAGACCCGCTGCGCTGTTTCGTTCACGCACTCATGAGCGCCAGGGGCACAGACGCCGGTACACTGATCGTTTGCGCAAACGAACTCACAAGGCTTTCCGACAGCGATGTAGCTTTCGCCCGTGCAGATCTCGAGCTGCTTGCCGTTACACTCGAGGTCCCCTGTCAAACAGGTCTGCACTGTCTGGGGCGCCCCGCCTGCTCCTGAGTCGTCGCCGGTTTCACCTGCCACACCGCCGCTCCCATTGTTCTTGCGGCCGCCCGATGAAGTGGAGGGTTCGCCACCTTCCCCTCCTCCGTTCTTTTTTCCGCCTGTGGCCTTCGTCCCGCCGCTCCTCAGGGCGTCGAACTTGTCGTCATCGAACTCGTACTTGGAGCGGTCGACAACACAGGCGGAGACGGCCAAAGCGCTGAGGGCGAAGAGAGCTGAGAAGGCAAAAAGGCGAGCGTGACGCATAACAAAGGTTTCCGGAACGAGGGGGAGGGGCGAGCGACGTGCGGCAAACTGTCAAAACTGTCCGTGAGCGAACAGACCGTAGGAGCCGGCACCGAGTCGAGGTGTGAGCTCGATGCGGGCTGCTTCAGGGGAGCTCTTCTTGCTTCCCAGGATGACGAAAGTGACCCCGGTCGCCGTGAGCACGCCGCCAGAGATCAGAAGAACATTCGCGAGCGTCGCTGTGTCTGAGGCCGACTGAAAATCGCCTTCGGCATCCTCGGGGCAGACAGTCCCGATGCAGCGGTCGCTCGCTTTGCCTTCGGCGTCCTTAGCGAGCACACCGCTCACCACACCGCCGACGAGGGCGGCCAGGCCGACGCCTCCGACGATATAGCCAGTGGTTCGGAGACCTGAACCCGACTTGGAGTCACTCGACGGAACCGGGGCGGGCGGCGCCGGGGCTTGTGCGGGGGCGAAGCTGAACGCATGCGTGCGGCGCTCTTCGGGCCCAGCGATGACGGTCCAGACCTCCGTCTTTCCGTCAGCTTCGGCGGTGAGGGTGAGCTCCCCGGAGCGAAGGCCGAGCGTAGTGCCCCCGCGCTCGAGCTCGTAAATCTGAGCCGGGACGGAGGAGCCCTTTCGCGATACCTTCACCGTCGTCTTCTCCAGCGGTGAGCTCAGCTCGACGGTTGTCATGTTGCCGCGCACGAGGAGAAGCTCTCGTTCGATGGCGCTTCGCTCCGATTCGTCGACCTCGGAGCCGCCTTCGCGCAGATACTGTTCGTAGAGAGCGAGAGCTTCACCGTCTCGCTCGAGCTTGAGCGCACAGAGTCCGAGGTTTCCGGCGACCTTCCAGGACCGACCGGACTTCGCGTAAGCGAGGGCGAACTGGCGATAGGCGTCTTGGTAGTTCGGAGGATCGGCCTGCAGGAGCTCGACGCCGTTCGAGAAATGAAGCCTGGCCTGTTGGAGAGCCTCGTCGGATACGGCGATCGCGTCCGTCTCCGCGGTCGCCTCAGCGAGGGCGGGCCCCCCGCTCAAAACGAGGAGAGAAACGAACAGGGACGCACGCGCCGTCGGACGGGTGAGGAGCGCAAACATGATCTGGGACTATACTCTAGACCCACCAAATTTGGCCTGGTCGGTGGCAAGCGTCGGGGCTTTTTCGCTCCTCGCTGGCGGGGTAACCATGGGAGGGAACGGCGGGGGTGGAAAATCTCCCTCCTCCGAGGGAAAGCGGCGCCGCTCGAGCCACGATCGAGTCCGCAGTCCCGGTCGAAGGAGCTCGCCGTCAAATGTAAGGGATATGATCGAAATTCGCCATGAAGTGGCGATAGTCGCAGGTGAGCTCTTCGCCGGGCCGGATGTCCCTCCGGGCTGTGCCGACGCCAATCGTGGAGAAGTCCACATTGGGCTCACGGGAGTGATTCATGTACTTGCCCATGGTGGCCTCGTAATAATAGGGCCCGCCTTCCTCCGGCTCGTACATGTGCCACTCGAGCTCTTCCTTCACGTTGTCCGGGAGCGCATCGAACTCTTCCGGCGTGAAGCGAATGTCGAGCTTTTCGTGAAACTTCCAGACGGTGGCGCCTTTCTGGACGAACTCCTTCGCGAACACGCCGAAACCGTGGATGGGGCTTTTCTCGAGATAGGTCCGAACCAAGAGCATGTTCGAAGGCTAAGAGAGGCGCGAGAGTTGGGAAAGGGCCCGGGCGAGGAATTTGTGAAGTGTGGGCTCCGTACTCACTGAGATGGGCTCCGGAGGATTCGCTTGGAGTTCCAGCGAGTTCACGCTCCGGGCTCCGAATCGCTCGAGTCCTTGGAGGCCCATGTTCGCTGGCCGTTGAGTCGTCGGGTGAGGGCATAGCTCCTGTGACGACGGGGGGCTTGCCCTCCGGGGCGTTGGGGACATGGGACGATGGGTGAAGGGCTTTCACGGAGTCGGTCGCGACCGTGACACCGCCGGGGAAAGCGAAGGCTCGAGCGAGCGAATTTCGATCCGCTCTGCAGAATGCGAATGCGCGCGGGTTCGTTCTGATTCGTAGGGAAGACGACGACACAGGAGTGAGCCACCCGACGGTGTCTGTTTGTCAGTGGGATGTTTGTGGGGAGAGATGAGCCATCTGATGGCGGTAGCAAGGCATGCTCAGGCGGCCCTGCGGCGAAGTCCCCTCCGAGCTCGAGCGAGTCCTGCTATCGGCGCCGCAGTGGCTCGTTCCTTCCGGCGCGCGTTCGAGCTCCTGAGGGCAGCGGCTTGTGGGGCGGAACGCGAGTGCTCGTCCGGGTGGGCAGAGCAGGTGCCGGTCGAGGCGCCGGGCGCCCGAGTCCCGACGAGCGGAGGTGGCCGAGGGGGCCCGGGCGCCGCGGGGGGGCAACGGACGTTCAGGCGGATAATGCAAATGCTTCGCATTGACATTCGGGGGAGCGCGGGATATGTAGGGTATGTCTCGCTCAAACGAGGCCGAAAACCCTGGTGTCTGCGGGAAAGCCCGCATCGCTAGCTTCGCCCATCCGGGCCCCGGCCCACCTCTCTGTCCGCGGGTGTTGCAACTTTGACCATGCGTGAGGGGCCGGGGCCCGGCCCTATTTTACCTTTCCTTCGGGCCTTTCCTGTGCCAATGAGTCGCCGACCATGAGCCGATATACCGGACCCCACCTGAAAATCTCGCGCGCCGTGGGCGTAGATCTTCCTGGACTTACGACGCGCACCATTGAGAAACGCCCCTATCCCCCGGGCCAGCACGGACACGCTCGCCACAAGCTGAGCGAGTATGCGATCCGCGTCATCGAGACGCGCAAGGTTCGTATGAACTATGGACTCACAGAGTCCCAGCTTCGCCGCCTTGTCGTCGAGGCTCGTACGCGCCCTTCATCGACGACCGCGCTGCTCGAGATCATCGAGCGTCGTCTCGATAACGTCATCTTCCGCGCGGGCTTCGCTCGCACCATTCCCGCTGCACGCCAGCTCGTGACCCACGGACGCGTCACGGTGAACGGAAAGAAGACGGACATCGCTTCTTACCGCGTGCAACGTGGCGACACTCTCACGCTTCGCCCCCTTCCTGCTGGTCTCCCGGAAGCGCGCTTCCCGATCCCTGAGTGGCTCGAAGTGAATCGTGACTCGAACACGATCGTGGTTCGCGATCTGCCCGACGGTCAGCAGACTCTGTTCCCTGTTCAGATGAAGCTCATCATCGAGCATTACGCGATGCGTCTCTGAGGCGCGGCCCACGCTGCCCACGGATTTGGCTGCATCGGTCTCGGTTGCCATTGTCTCATGGAGGCGCGTCTCGCTTGCGAGGCGCGCCTTTATCGTCGGTTCGAGCTTGACCGCGTGGCGACAAGCCTCAAAGCTCAGCCCCGTAAATGGTCCGAGCCGAGCAGAACTCCGACGACGACGAGCGGGCGCTTTCGCGACTCCGTGAGCTCGTTCGAAAGAAGGAGCTCAAGAACTCTCAAGTGCGTGAGCGCATCGCGCGCTGCGCTCTGGGGTACGAGGGTCATTTCACCGTCGAAGACTTGGCGCGTGTCCTTCGCGCGGGGGGACTGCGCAACGCGCATCCTGCGACGGTCTATCGATCGATTCCGCTCCTCATGGAGGCCGGATTGATCCAACCTGCGCCGGCGGGGCCAGGAGAGACTCAGCGCTATGAGCGCGCCTTTGGCCGCGACCACCACGATCACCTCGTCTGCACTCGTTGCGGTCAGCTCGTGGAATTTCATTCGCCGACCCTCGAATTGCTCCAGGAGGAGATCGCAAAGAACTACGGGTTTTGCCTCGAGAGCCACTTGCATGAGCTCCGCGGAACCTGCTCGAGCTGCAGCCGGGCAGACGGAGCCTCTGCGGGGTAGCGCTAGACGGACTGACAGGGTGGAGCGGCGCGGCAGGGCGCGGCTCCGTTGGCCCTCGGAATTTGACGAGGCTCCCTCCCGGGCCTAAAGAGAAAGCGCGACCCGGTCGCATTTATAAGCGGGTCCAGGGACCACTGTGATTGAGAAGTTAACGAACTTGATGGTCCGCTCGGGCGCGGAGTGGGTGCTCTGGCTCCTGTTCGGTCTGAGCTTCTTGTCGCTGTCTGTGTCGATCGACAAATGGATCGTCCTACGCAAGGCGCTCGGTCGGGTGGAGCGGCTCGTCCCTGCACTTCGAAAGGCCCTTCGGAACGACGACCACGAGGGCGCCGAGCGACTGCTCAGCGAAGCCAAGAGTGTTCCGGGCAATGTTGTCCTGGCGGGACTTGCGGAGTCCGATTTGGGCTCGGAGGCAGCTGAAGAAGCGATGGCTGCCGCTCAAGGTCTCGAGCGGAAGCGCCTCGAACGGGGCCTTTTGATCCTTGGTACGATTGGCAATAACGCTCCTTTCGTCGGACTGCTCGGGACCGTAATTGGGGTGGTCGGGGCCTTCGACGAGCTCGGGAAACCTGAGGCGATGACCAGCGCTCTGGTTCAGGGAGCAGGTCTCGCGCCGGAGCGGGTCATGGGAACGATCGCCGAGGCTCTGGTCGCGACGGCTGTGGGTCTCGTCGTCGCAATCCCGGTGGTCGCCGCGTTCAACTACTTCCAAGGCCGGGTGAACCAGGCCATCGCCGACGCTGAGACGCTCGGTCACGTTCTCCTTGCGCATCTTGTCGCGGAGCACGATCCCGATCTCGAGGCGAAACGCGAGCGTAGGCGGCGCGCCGGACGAGAGAATGTCCGGACGAGCGAGCGACCCGTAGCGGCGAGTTCGACGCTGGCCGCCGAGAGCACGGTCGGAGCCTAGAACATGGCGGGCTTTTCTCCTCGAGGTGCGAGCGCTCCGATCACGGGCATCAACGTGACGCCCCTCGTGGATATTACCCTCGTCCTTTTGATCATCTTCATGGTGACCGCAAAGCTCGTGGTCTCGAGAGCGGTCCCGATGGACTTGCCGAAAGCAGCCACGGGCGCGGAAGTTCAACAGATCTTTAGTGTCGCGGTGAGCGCTGACGGAACACTGCGCGTCGATGGCGTGAAGGTTGGAGACGAGCGTGAGGTTCATGCGAAAGCGAAGGCGGCCCTCGCAGCGCACCCGGAGCTCCGCGCTGTGGTCCAGGCGGACGGAGACGTTCCCCACAGCCGCGTCCTCCGCATCCTCGATGTCTTGCGCCAAGCTGGACTTTCCCGCGTAGCATTTGGCGTCGAACAAGGGCCTCCCATTGAGCCTCTGGAGGCTGCGCCGTGAGAGAAGGTGGGCGTGCCGGAGCGCGAAGCGCGCACGTCCTCGATGCTCCCGCTCCGGCGAATACTCGGCGACGGGCGAGCGCTGTCACGCTCGCGATCCTGCTCCACGGGGGCATCGTAGTCGGCGTGACGACTTTGAGCGTCCGGGTGCTCTCTCGCGCGACGCATCTGCAACCCGAGTGGATGGAGGTGGTGCTCCCTGCTCCGCCTGAAGCGCATGAGCCGACTGTGGTTCCCGCCGAGCCGGAGCCACCTCCTCGGCCGATCGCGCCCGAGGTCCCGCGCCCCGCTCTCAAGAGCGCGCCGGCTCCTGCTGAGCCAGTCGTAGAAGAGCCTCGGCCCTCGGAGCCGCCGCCTGCGGCGGCTGAGGCAGGGAAGGTCCTCGAGGCTCCGGCGGAGGTCGTCGATATCGCGAATACGATTGTGAGCGGCGAGGGGAGCTACCGCGGCGGAACGACCGAGAGTGGTGGAATTTCGAAGGTAGCGGTTCGTGATGGGAATGCGCGCGCGAGCGGCGTGCCCGGGGGGACCGGCCTGCGCGCTCTTGCCCCGCCCGCTCCGAAGAATCTGTCGCGTCCGCCGATGCTCGCGGGCGGCGGACGATGGGATTGTCCCTTCCCTTCGGAGGCGGACGTCGAGGACATCCATAGCGCTGTTGTTTCCCTGCGGGTGCGCGTGGGGAAGAGCGGAACTGTGGAGGCAGTGGAGGTGACGCGCGATCCGGGGTTTGGGTTCGGGCGCGAAGCGCGGCGCTGCGCGCTGCGTAAGAAGTGGCAACCGGGGCTCGACAAGAACGGCCAGGCAACGGAGGGCGTCGCGATTGTGAACGTCCGCTTCGGGCGCTGAGAAGCCTGAGCGCACTCGAAGGCTCGCTTATGCCCTCTGACAACACCTGAGCGCGCTCGAAGGTCGCCGCGCGGCGCGGACCAGCGCTCCATGTGAGTACTTGTCGCGCCCAGGGTCGTCAAAGAAAGAGAGCGTCCCGGAGGACGCTCTCGATGCTCACTGTTCAGACTGACGGGCTCGCTGTTTGAACTCGCTCGCGAACTGTTTCTCGGGCACGATGCCGCTGGGCCGCTCTGGGGGCTCTTCAGTCTTCTTGCGCGAGCGAACGGACGTCTGGTTTACGGGCACATCCGGAATTCGGTCGGGCGCCTGAGATGAGCCGATCGTGAACTCGGGCTCCGGCTGGGCCGTGAGCGGGCGCGCCGCTGTTTTGGGTTGTTCCTTGGCCTTTTCTCCGCTGAGGAGCGACAGAGCGGCGAGGAGTCCCGCGGCAAGTGCGCCGAGCAAGAGGGGCTTCGTCCAGGTTCCCTTGCGGAACTCGCGATGCGCCTCACGGGTCAGCGGGACCAGATCGGGATCGCGCTTCGCTGAACGAGCCGCGTCCTGAGACTTCGGCGCTTCGAAGGCGGGCGCCGACGCGACGGGCGCTGATGCGATCGGCGCTGATGCGATCGGCGCTGATGCGATCGGCGCTGATGCGATCGGCGCTGATGCGACTCCGTTCTGCGCGAAGGGCGCAGGCGCAGCTGCCTCTCTTCGCGGCGGGCTTGGTGGCTGACGCCTTGCTTGTCCGTTGCTTGAATCCCCCATCGTTTCCTCCCGAGCGGCAAGCTTAGGCTCACCCGCTTCCGGAGTCAGTGGGGTGATGGCTTGGGAAGGCGGAGGCGGAGCTTCGTCACCGGGAGGCTCCGCCAGGAACGGATTCGGGCGAGCTCGCAACGGAGGCGGGCCATCGATGCGAATCGGCCGGGACGACGGGACCTTGGACCGTTCCGACGGGGGGGCCGGCTCGAGAGAAAGAAAAGCGTCCGAACTCATGGGGGGCGAGTGTAGCCGAGGAGGTGCCGTATGCCTCCGCTTTCCTTCCCCCTTTTTTGAGGAGGAGGGAGTTTGCCCGCCCGAGCAGCGAAGGATGGTCGAAGGAAGCAAAGGCGCTCTAGACTCCCTGGGCCCGATGACCTTTCCCCCTCCTTTTCGGCCCGCCCGCATCGTCCGGACCACGGTTTGGACGGAGAGCCTGCGTTCCGTGGTGCTCGACGTCGAGCCGGCTCGTTTCGTTCCGGGCCAATTTTTTCAGTTAGGATTTTCGGTGGGGGAGAAGTGGATCAGGCGATCCTACTCCGCGGCGTCTGCGCCGGGGGCACCTGCTGAGTTCTTCTTGAGTTTGGTCCCGGGCGGTGAACTCACCCCGAACCTGTTCAAGCTCGGCGTCGGTGATGAGCTCGGATTCGACGAGGCGGCGCTCGGCTTCTTCACCCTGGGCGAAGTCCCAGAGTGCCGGACCCTTTGGCTTGTGTCGACGGGGACCGGTCTCGGCCCCTACATCTCAATGCTCCGTGAGGAAAATGAGCTGCGCCGCTTCGAACGAGTGATCGTTGTGCATGGGGCGCGCACGAAGAGTGAGCACGCCTATTCGGAAGAGCTCAACGCCCTCTGTGCGCGCGACCCGCGATTTTCTTACGTTCAGGTGACGAGTCGAGAGCTGAACGAGTCGGGTCTTTCCGGCCGCGTCACAACGGTCCTCGCTTCTGGTGAGCTCGAAGGCCGCGTGGGCGAAGAACTCGGAGAACAGAGTCACGCTCTGATTTGCGGCAACCCCCAGATGATCGAGGAAATGGTCGCGGCGCTCAGAGCTCGCGGCCTGCGCAAGCACCGCAGGCGTGAGCCGGGCCACTTCAACTTCGAGAAATACTGGTAGGCGCGATTGTTCCGGGACCTGAACAATCTGTTCCCGAATGACGGATTGTTCCTCGCGCAGCCCTACTTTAACTCAAGGCGTGAAAGGTCACCCCATGAACACCCTGTTCTCTCCCTACCACTTGGGCTCTTTGGCACTCAAAAACCGCGTCGTGATGGCGCCGATGACGCGCAGCCGGGCGCTCGGCAACGTTCCGAACGAGCTGATCCGCGATCATTACGCGGCGCGGGCCAGCGCCGGTCTCCTCATCACGGAGGGAATTGCACCGTCTCCCCGGGGGCTCGGTTACGCGCGCATCCCCGGGCTCTACTCGGAGGAGCAGGTCGAAGGCTTCCGGGCTGTCACGGACGCGGTCCATGAGCGCGGCGGGCACATCTTCGCCCAGGTCATGCACACCGGTCGCATCGGCCACGAGCTCAACTTCCCCGGTGGTCACTCGCCTCTCGCACCGAGCGCGGTGCGCGCTGAGGAAATGATGCACACAGATCAAGAGGGGAGCGTTCCCATGTCCGAGCCCCGCGCCATGAGCGCGCAGGAACTGATCGAGACTCGGGGTGAGTTCGTCAGTGCTGCGGAGAACGCGCGGCGCGCCGGCTTCGACGGGATCGAGCTCCACTCCGCCAATGGCTACCTGCTCGAACAGTTCCTCTCGCCCCACACCAATCGTCGAGACAACGAGTACGGCGGGAGCGTCGAAAACCGGGCGCGGTTCGTGCTCGAGACCACAAAAGAGGTCGCCTCTGCGATCGGTCCGGACCGAGTCGGGGTTCGCCTGTCTCCCTTCAATACCTTCAATGACATGAAGCTTTATGACGAGGTCGAGGCTCAGTATCGATACGTCGTCTCACAGCTGAACGCTCTCAAGATCGCCTACGTTCACATCGTGCTCACCGCTGATCCTCGAGCGCGAGAGTTCTCGAAGGAGCTGCGTCGCCTCTTCTCGGGCGCGATCATCAAAAACAGTGGTTACGACGCAGAGACAGCGGAGCAGGCCTTGTCCAGAGGCGAAGCCGATCTGATCTCCTTTGGGCGACCGTTCTTGGCAAACCCCGACCTCGTCGAGAGATTCCGCAAGAAGGCCCCGCTCGCGACGCCGGACTTCTCACTGCTCTACACGCCGGGAGCCAAGGGCTACAACGACTACCCGCCGCTCAGCGCTTGAGCTCGCGGGCAGCTCAGGCGGTCAGGACCAGGGCTTGAAGACAAAACAGGCGCCGACCAGGACGAGGCCGAAGCCAACGATGTGATTCCAGCGAATTGCCTCACCGAGGTAGAAGCGCGCGAAGAGCAGGAAGACCAAGAGTGTGATGACTTCCTGAATCGTCTTGAGCTCTGCGGCGCTGAGACCCGCTTGGTGGCCGAGGCGGTTCGCCGGAACCTGGAAACAGTACTCAAAGAAGGCGATGCCCCAGCTCACGAGGATCACGATCCAGAGCAGGGAGCTCTTCTGATCTTTGAGGTGTCCGTACCAGGCGAAGGTCATGAACACGTTGGAGACGATGAGCAGCAGGACGGGCAAAGCCGGCATAGGCGGGCGCCGAGTCTCTCCCCAAAGAGGACCCGGGAAAATCTGCTTCGGGACGAGGCTCCTTTGGGCCCGCGTGCGGGCGCTCCCCGGCCCGAAGGGCCGCTCGGCCCCGGGACAGCGTCCGGAGAGTGCGGTAGAGGGGGCTTCCATGATGCTTCGACCGGCCTCCTCTCTCTCTGTGCTCCTCGCGGGCGCGACGCTTCTTTTCTTCGGCGCCTGCAGTTCCGGAGAGGAACCTGACACTACGGGTGGTGCTGCGAGCGGCGGCCAGGGCGGCGGGAGTGCGTCAGGCGGGCGGAGCGCAGCGGGCGGAACGGACGCCTCGGGCGGACTTGGAGGAGGCCTGGGGGGACTCGGAGGGGCTGGTTCCGAGCTCCCGCCGGGGGTTGAGAGTTGTTCAGCACGCGCAGGTTCTTGTGAGACGCGCACCTGCGTGGCCATCTCTCAGCCTGCGCTGCATGTCTCGGAGTGCAGCGAGCTTTCGCCTTCGACGAACCCGCCGTCGATCGGCGCGCACTACCCCTATTGGGCGAACTTCGGCGTGTACGAGGAGCCGCTCAACCCGGGCCATCTGCTCCATTCTCTCGAGCACAGCGCTGTTGCGCTCCTCTATAACTGTGAGCTCATCGAGGAGCGGGGTGACTCTTGCGACGATTTTGTGGAACAGCTGTCGCGCTTCTACGACGAGTGGCCGAGCGATTCCTTATGTTCCAGCTTCCCTCATCGCTTGATCGTTGCGCCCGATCCCGGACTCGAAGTGCCCTTTGCGGCGACCGCTTGGGGTCATTACCTGGAAGGCGAGTGCTTCGACGAAGCGGCGGTGGCGGACTTTGTGAACGCTCACTATGGAAAAACCTACGAGAACATTTGTAATCCCGGCGTCGACCCGCGGGGCCGCTGCGCCAGCTGAGCTGCCCCTCGGCAGAAAAATCTAGCCCTGGTGGTGTCTCGCCATCGATTCCTACTTGATGGGCATTTTTCTGGCTTTTCAGCTCTCGCTCCCATGAGAACCTGACCCGAGAGGTGCCCGTCCCTGATTGGGCGGCGATCGACGGAGATGGTGGATTCTGTTCGAACTCGATATCGAGCCCAGGCTGGCCGAAGTACAGCTCTTGTTCTCGGATCGCTCTTAGCGTTTGTGATTGCCTGCGGCAGCGAGGGCGGCGGGGACGCGTCGGGCGCGGGAGGGAATGAAACGCTCTCGTCAGGCGGTGGTCCCGCCGGAGAGGATCTAGGCGCTAGCTCAGGTGGGGCCGGCTCGGGCTCGCCGGGCGGCGGGACGGGATCCGTGTCCTGTGGGCTCGACATCGACACCGGGGCGGGAGTTCTCCGGCGGCTCTCGGCTCTCGAATACCAGCTCACGGTGCAAGACCTCTTGGCGCTGGGCGAACCTGCGAGCGCCGAAGGGCTCCCCCTCGACACGGAGAGGCTCGGATTTCGCACCTACGCCGATCTTCAGACGATGTCGGCCGAGAACCTGCGCGGCTACTTGAGCTCGGCGGAGAGCCTGGCCGCGGCGCTCTTCGAAGACCCAGCCCGTCGCGCGAAGGTCGTCGGATGTGATGTCTCGGAGACTGGATGCCTGGAGAGCTTCGTCCGCTCTTTTGGACGGAGAGCGTATCGACGGTCTCTCGAGGCCGCAGAGGTCTCTTCGTTGGTCCAGGCCGCGAGGGCTGCAGCACTCGATGAAGCTGATGCTTTCAAGCTGGTCATCGAGGTCTTCTTGACCTCGCCGAGTTTTCTCTATCGGGTCGAGGTCGGGAGCGAAAAGGAAGGCCTTTCGACCCTGAGTCCGACCGAGCTCGCGTCGAAGTTGTCCTTCGCTCTCCATGGGCGGGGTCCCTCGGCCGAGCTCCTCGATTTGGCCGAGTCTGGCGCTCTTGATACCGAGGAGGGGCTCGCGCGCGTCGCCGAAGACATGCTCGCCGATCCGCGCGCACAGACGTTTTTTGCGTCCTTCTTCCGGCAGTGGCTCGGGTACCAAACCTTGAAGCCGATGACGCCGGCGGATGAACCGGTCTACCGGGACATGCAGCTCGAAACCGATCGATTGATTGAAGAGTACGCCTTCGGCAATCAAGATTTTCTGAATGTCCTCACCGCGAATCACACGTTTCTGACGCCGCGCCTTGCGACCTTCTACGGGCTTCCTGCTCCCTCGTCGGACGGCCGTCTCGAGTTTCCGGAGGAGAGTCCCCGTGCGCGTTCGGGCCTTCTCACGCACGCGAGTCTCCTCAGCGCCAAGGGCGACGGCGATCTGATCAGCATCCGCGGCAACTGGCTGCGGAAGACCTTCCTTTGTGAGTCCCTCGAGCTTCCACCGGACCTTCAGGATACGATCGGCGAGATCTTGGTCGGGCTCGACCGCATCGCGATTTTCCAGGCCAGAAATACGCTCGGCGATTGTGCGGGGTGCCACGCGAAGATCGACCCGATTGGCCTCGGTTTGTTCGTCTTCGATCGGCGCGGGGTCTTCGATCCGACGGTGGATCTGACTCCTTACGAGATGAAGCCAGCCTTCCCGGACGCGCCCGCGCCGAACTCCTTCGAGCGGATCGCAGAGCTCAGCGCCTCTTTGGCGAAGATGCCCGAGGTCCCGAGCTGCATCGCCGATCGAGCGTTCCTCTATGTGCACGGACGCGAGCCGAACGCGAGCGATGTGTGTGCGGTGCAGAGGATCGCGAGTGAGTTCAAGACGACTGGCCACGCATTCCGCTCGCTCATTGGCGCAGTCGTCAAAGGTCCCGAATTCCGACTGCGCCGGGCGCCGGCCGTTTCCCCATGAGGTCATGATGATTCATCACCTGCCCCGAAGAACTCTGCTGCGAGGCGCTGGCGCGCTGATGGCGCTGCCTTTCCTCGAGATCATGACGCCGAAGAAGGCGGTGGCTCAGACGACGAAGCCCCAGCGCTTTGTCGCTTTTTTCTATCCCAACGGGACGGACCCCGGGCAGTTTGAGCCGAAAGCGGGTCCCCTTGTCCCCGGCCAGCTTCCTCCCTGTCTTGTGGATCTGGAGGGATTTGCGGCTGAGCGGATCTGGCCGGCTCAGGGAAGCGTCCTCTCGGAGGTGACGGTGGTGACGGGGACGGACCACTCGGGCGTCTCGACCGATATCCATATCCCGTCGATGGCGCTCTCGGCGCACAAGGGAATCAAGAACAACTACACGCCATCCGCTCCGACTCTCGATCAATATCTCGCAGATTCTCTGCGAGGGGAGACCCCGTTTCGGAACCTCGCCCTCTCGGCGACTCCGAGCACGGACATCGCCCAAGGGAACATCTCGTTCAAAGCGAACGGTCAAGTCGAGACGGTGATTCGAAACCCGAGGCAACTCTTTTCGAACCTGTTCGGTATGAAAGCGGTAGATGCAGCGGGGGGCACGCACGCTCGCCGTCGCGCTTCCGTGCTCGATCTCGTCAAGGCGGACGCGGAGCGCTTGAAGCTGAAGCTGGGCCGAGCGGATCAGGCGCGTCTCGATCAATACTTTCAGTCGGTGACGGAGCTCGAGGCTCAGCTTGGCAGCGGCTCGGGTGCCTGTCAGGTTCCAAATGAGCCAGAAATGGGCGGAGATTGGCACCAGAAGTCCAAGCTGTTCATCGATCTCGCCGTGCTCGCTTTGTCCTGCGATCTGACGCGGGTGGTTTCTCTTCAGTACAGTGACAGCTGGGGCGTGACCTACTCGGGCTACAGCCTCGGCGAGGGGATCGAAGGGGTGGGGGATTGGTCCGATCACTTCATCTCGCACAAGCTCGATGACACCGATCGCGCGACGGATCTCGACGGGCTGAATCGCAGCGAAGCGATGCGCATCGCAAATGCTCGAGTGATCGCGACCTCGCGCTTCAAGGTGCGTCGCTTCGCGTATCTCGTGAACGCTCTCGGCAGCGTCACGACCGAAAATGGCACGCTGCTCGACGAGACGCTCGCGCTCTACGCCTCAGAAAATGGGGACGGCGACAGTCACGCCAGAACGCGCATGCCCGTCATGATCGCGGGACACGCCGGGGGATTTGTCACGGGTCGCAGCGTCGATGCAAAAGGCAAGAACACCGGATCCCTTCACGCATCCATCATTCGCCGCTTTGGGCTTGACGTCTCGAGCTACGGCGACCCGGCGGGAAGCCCCATCGAGGGGCTCTAGGAAAAGGCGAAAACCCCCGGAGGACATCCGAGAGCGCTCGGGGCTTTTCAAGAGCTCTGGGCATGCCTTTGTCTTTTTTGGGGGCCTTTCGGGGAGCTTCGCCCATCCTGGCTCCAGTTTGCGGGAGCTCGCGCTGCGTGACACATTGATAGTCTTGTGCCCAGCGTCCGAGCTCCCTCTATCTCGGTGCGAGCCGCGCTCGCCTTGATCCTTGTGAGCGCGAGCGGCTCCGTGAGCGCTGAAGAGGGGCGCGAGCTCCGGGTGAAGGAACGACAGATATCCGCGGCGCAGGCGACTCGACCCAGCTCCTCCGGCAGCGCAAAGGGCGCAGCAAAGGCCGCGCCCTCGAGCAGCCAACCGAGCGCGGCGGGGCCGGCAGGCTCGGAGGGCGGCGCCTCGAGTACCTCTGCGGTCCCTGCGGCGCCCGAGGAGAGTCTGGAGGAGGGCGAATTGCCTCCGCCCCTACCAGCGCCCCCTCCTGCGGTTCGTCCTCCGCTGCCGAAGATCGCGCGTTCGGAGAGCACTCCTCGGGCGATCCAGGCCGCCGCTCCGGAAGCTCACGCATCGGGGCCGAACTCCGCCGCGCCCAATGCCCCTTCGCGCACTCGAGACGTGCAGGTGAGTCAAGCGGTCGCCGAGGAGCGGACATCACAGGATGCGGGAAGGGAAGCTGCGTCGCCAAGACGAGAGGACCCCGCCGGGAGCGAGTCTTCTGCGAGCGCAGCCCCAGCCCCAGCGGAGGCGAAAACTCCCCGGATTCGGACCACTGTCGTGTCTGATGCGCGCCCTGTCTCCTCCGAAACGAAGCCCGAAGAGCCTCCGCGTTTCGTGTACGAGACGGGCGAGTGGGTGCGCGCAGTCGACTACGGTTGGATCTGGATCCCGAAGGACCTCACCGTTAGCTCATCGGGAAGCGAAAGCTACGTCTACCTCTATACGCCCCTCTACGGGTGGTCCTGGTACCTCGCGCCTTGGGGATCGGGGCCCTACAGGTGGGGCTCGTGGGCTGTCCATTCAGCGATCGGTATGGCCTTCTGGGCGGACCACCGGGAGGACTTCCTCAGGCGACGCTCGAAGCCGACGCACGGCGGGAGCCGAGGAGGCGTGCGTCCGTTGCCCGGGACGAGGGAGGGAAGCCCGCGGGCCCACGGGGACGCTCAGCGCGGGGCAGGTGCCCGTGAGCGTTCGAGGGAAGTACCCCGCGCCGGTCGCCACCAGCAGCGCCGTGGCGAAGGCGCCGAGAGAGGTCGCGCGCCGGCTCGAGGTCCCGGGCGACAGTTTCGCTAGTGGCAGGAGACGGCGCGAGCAGTGCCCGGTCTTCGTCTCGAAAGGTGGTGGTGGAGTCGAGGGGGATCGAACCCCTGACCTCCGCACTGCCAGTGCGGCGCTCTCCCAGCTGAGCTACGACCCCGGATAAAATTTCTCGGCTTGATGCGTTCGAGCCGAATCCCCTGCGGGTTCAGGGGCCGCGGACACTGCCATGACTTTTTCGAGTTGGCGAGAGGAAAATTGCTCTGACTCGGTCGGTCAGGGCCCGTTTCGCCTCCTCGGGGCCGATTTCGGCCCCCGGCGCGGCTACAGGGCGGCTTCGGCGGTCTCGGCGGAGGTGGCTTCGTCGTCTGAGCTCCGCGCGACCCAATAAATCGCGCCGAGCAGCAAAAGGGCGATGCCGAGGAAGGTAAAGCCGAGCGGTGTTTGGGGTTCGGCCTGGGGCGGAGTCGCGTCGTGAGCGTGAGCCATGTGGAGGAGCTCCTTCCGTATCGGGGGAACCAGGGATCGGTCAAGGCCCGAACCTTGACGCTATTTTTGAGCCTGGCGTAGGCTCGACCCCAAGATAGGGTATGAAGCAGCCGCTTCGGCCGCCTTTTGCCCGAAGAACAACGGCGATGGCGACACAGCATCAACAACAGCGCTACCGAGTCATCGAACGGATCGCGGCAGGTGGCATGGCGGAGGTCTTCCGCGCAGAGAGCGCGGGCCTCGAGGGCTTCAAGAAGACCGTCGCCATCAAGCGCGTTCTGCCGAGTCTCAGCGAGAAGAAGCAGTTCATCAATATGTTCTTGGACGAGGCGCGGCTCTCCGCCCACCTCGGCCACTCGAACTGCGTTCAGGTCTTCGACATCGGTAAAGGCGACAACGCGTACTTCATCGTGATGGAGTACGTGGACGGCGCGGATCTCAAAGCGATCATGGAGTCGCTGAAGTCGCGCGGTCAGATCATGCCCGTCGAGGAGGCGTGTCTCATCGCGGTGCGCATGTGTGAGGGCCTCGCTTACGCGCACGAATTGAAGGACGACAAGGGGCGCCCGCTCAACATCGTTCATCGGGACATGTCCCCGCCGAACATCCTCATCACGCGTTACGGTGAGGTGAAGATCGCTGACTTCGGCCTCGCCAAAGCAAACTCTCAGCTGGAGGAGAGCCAGCCGGGGATCATCAAGGGGAAGTTCGGCTACCTCTCGCCGGAAGCGGCTCAGGGGCGCGACGTCGATTCGCGCACCGATATCTACGCGGTCGGCATCATGCTCTGGGAGATGCTCGCGGGACAGCGCCTCTTCTATGGCGCGACCGATCTCGAGACGGTGCGCCTCGTTCAGCGCTCCGAGGTCCCTGACATTCGCACCATCAACCCGAACGTGCCCCCGAATCTGGCGGCCGTGTTGGCGCGGACGCTGACGCTCCATCCCGAGACCCGCTATCAGACAGCCCGCGCCCTGGGCGAAGATCTGAATCGCGTCCTCTTCTCGTTGTCTCGCGCGGTTTCTTCTTTCGATATCGCGAAGATCGTCACGGCGGCCCAGACCGAGATCACCTTCGCAAAGAATCGCAAGGCGATGCGTCAGTCGATCATCGGAACCATGATCGACGAAGCGCTCATCGAGTTTACGTCTCTTGACGCTGGCGGCGCTTCACCGAGCGGTCCAGGCGGAAGCGTCTCGCTCACCTCGAACTCCATCGTCGGTAAGGTGCCTTCGGCGCCGGAGCAGGTCGACTGGGGCAGCAGTCTTAGCCTCCCCAAGCCCGAGCCGGAGGCGGCGCGGCTCCCGCTGAGCGCGGAGCTGGGGAATCTTTCGGCTCTCGAAGACGAAAAACATCATTCTCATCACGCCGCCGAAACCGGGGGACGAAAGACCGCTACCACTGTTGCTCTCGCGGCAGTGGCTGCGCTCGCTTTGGGACTTGGTGCCGCCTACCTCGCTGGCCTGATCCCGCACTGACGAGAGCGCGCCCTCGGGAGCTCGATTCTTCCCCGCATCTTTCGCTCGGGTGCTCCCCCGAGGCGCGGCGTCGCGCCGGCGGGTACGTGCGGCCTGACGGCCCCCGTCACGCGTCGGCGGGACGCTTCTCTCGCTGCGGGCAGGTGAGTTTCGCGCTCGGGTTGGCCTCACAAAAGAAGAACGCCCGGGCACCTGAGGGGGCGCACCGGGCGTATCGCTCACAGAGGGGCGGGATTACTTCTTGGACCCTTTTTCGGACGACTCGTCTTCCTCGTCGTCCTCATCTTCGTCGTCGAAGTCCTCGTCGTCATCGTCGAAGTCCTCATCGTCGCCGTCGAAGTCCTCATCCTCGTCGTCGTAGTCGTCGTCGTAACCGTCGTCGTCGTAATCGTCTTCTTCGGCGTCCCGTTGCTCCATCTCGTGGAGGAGCTCGTCGACACTCTTGGTCTGCGCAGCGCGCTCAGCCTCGGCCTGCGCTTGGCGACGACGACGCTCGGCCTTCTCTTGGAGCTCGCGCTCGCGCTCCGCCGCACGCTCCTTGGCGCGCTCGGCCTCGCGCTTCGCGCGCTCTTGAGCCACGCGGTGCAAGATGGCGGGCTTGGGTACGACGAGGATGGCCATGGCGCGGCCTTCCATCGTGGGAGCAAGCTCGACGTTCGCCAGGTCCTCGGTGCCTTTGATGAGCTCTTCGAGTTGACCGCGGGCCATCTCGGGGTGAGCGATCTCGCGGCCGCGGAAACGGCAGACAACCTTGACCTTGTTCCCGGACTCGATGAAGCGGCGCATGGCCCGGAGCTTGACCTCCATGTCATGCTCGTCCGTCTTCGGGCGGAGCTTGATCTCCTTGACCTCGACGTTCGACTGCTTTCGCTTCGTCTCGCGTTTCTTCTTCGATTCCTCGTACTTGAACTTGCCGAAGTCGAGGATCTTGCAGACTGGCGGGTTCCCCTTGGGATTGATCTCGACGAGATCGAGGCCGACTTCTTTCGCGCGTCGTAGCGCGTCCTGAGTCGGGATGACGCCAAGGTTCGTTCCGTCTTCAGCGACGACCAAAACCTCCGGGACGCGGATACGGTGGTTCACCCGGATTTGGGGGCCACGGGGTTCGGGACGAAAGCGGCGACGCATTGCCATCTGAAGTTATTGGGGTCCTTTCAACGATCGGTTCGAGGTCAAAATTACAAATACAAAAACAGGACGGCGCTCAGGCGCTGTCCTGACGGAAACCTGCATTTCTGCACAAGAGAAATAGAACGACCTCCGGACGGGCTCTGCCGTTCGGTTCGCCTCGAAGCGCCCTCCCTTGCGCTCCCATGGACATCTGCCAGAGGGCCGACATCAAGACTTCGAGAGCGGAAGGTTCATAGGAGGGGCTGGTGCGGAGACTGTAGGCGCGGGCAGGATTGAACTGCCGACCCCTACCGTGTCAAGGTAGTGCTCTACCGCTGAGCTACGCGCCTAGGAATCGGTCTAAGAGCCCGAAGGTTTTCGGGACTCGAAGGGCCCCGGGAGTACCCCCTCCCTCGCTTCCTGTCAAGCGGAGCCTCGAGAGGCGCCGCCGAAATCCGTTCGAAATCGGACCGGACGCTCAGGCCTCGTCTCGCTCCCGGTCCGAGGCGCTCAGGCGGGGGCCGCCCTCCTCGGGGCTTCCGTCCCCGGCGAGCCCCTTCTTGAACTCGCGGATGCCCTCCCCGAGTCCCTTTCCGACCGCGGCGAGTTTGTTCCCGCCGAACAGTAAGACGACGACAAATCCAACGATCAACCAGTGGCTCAAGCTCATGGCGCCCATGATGGGTTCGATCTAGCACCCGCACCTCCACCGGTCACGCCCACAAAGTCGCCATCTGTTTGCTGATGGGGGGCTTTGCCGCTAGAAGCCCGGGCCCTAACGTCAGCTCACGATTCCGAGCCCATCTTCCGGAGATTCCCCGTGTCTTTCGCTCTGCAAACTCTCGCGCCGTCGCCGGGCCAAGCGACCACTACCACTGCGCCGAGCGCCCCCGGCCCCGCCTCCCCGCAGGAACCGCCCAGCGGTCTTGGCATGCTGTTGCCGATCCTGATGTTCCTTCCGCTGATCTTGATGATGTTCTGGTCATCCAGGTCACAGCAGAAGAAGCAACAGAAGGTCCTCGCTGAGCTGAAGAAGGGCGACTTCGTCCTGACCCAGTCGGGCATCCGCGGCAAGCTCGTCGAAATGGGAGATCGCTTCGCAAAGATCGAGGTCGCCCCTGGAATGAAGATCGACGTGCTCAAGTCGGCCGTCCTCGGCAAGGACACGGCCGAGACGGGCGCCCAGCTCGAGAAGAAGTGAGCGACGATGAATACGATTCTGATGTCGATCTTCGGTGCGCTGGCCCTGTTGATGGTGGTCGGCGGCCTAGCATCGCGACCACTACGCGGGCGCCTCTGGACCGGCGCAATCGCCTCGGTCTGTGCGGCGCTCGGCGCGCGCAGTGACTCGTTCTGGACGATGGTGAGCTTCGGGCTCATCACGCTGTTCTTTCTGATCCTGGTGATCCCCTCGGGGGACGTCCGCTGGCGCGCTCGCTTTGGCGTCGTGCAGGTTGTGACGCTGCTAGCGCTGATCGTACTTCTGCCGAGCATCCACAATCTCACGGACGGCAAGATCCCGGTCCATCCTTATATCCTCGAACGTGTGGGTCCGCGGCTGGTCGCGGGTCTGGACATCCGAGGCGGCCTTCGGCTCGTCTATACGGTCGACGTCGCCGAAGCGATCAAGGACAAGCGCAACGTCTACTACGAGGACATGCGCAAAGAGCTCGCGCGCCTCTACGCCGATCACAGCGGCGACGAGTCTCCGTCCGAGGAGACGCTCGCCAAGCTGCGCGAGAAGGTCGAGCTCGAGAAACCCCGCGATCGGACGAACACGATCGTTGTTCGGCTGAAGCCGGGAGCTGACGAGGGAAAGATCGACGCCCGCTTCCGTTCTCTCTTCCAGCCGGACGTTGAGGTCCACAAGCCCGCTGATTCGACCTTCGAGTTCACGATCCGCGAGGCGGCCGAAACCGCCATCCGTGAGCGCGCCGTGGCTCAGGCCAAGGACATCATCCTGCGCCGCGTCGACGCTATGGGCCTTCGAGAGGCCTCGGTTTCGACCCGCGCCGAGGACATCATCGTCGAGGTGCCCGGCGAGGACGAAAAGGCCTTCGCCGAGATTCGTGAGCTCATCAGCCAGACGGCTCGCCTCGAGTTCAAGATGGTCGATGACGCGTCGCGTTTCTTTCAGGACTTGAGTCGGACCGTGACGGACGACAGCCTGCCGGAGGGCCTCGAGTTCCGGCAGGAGCGAGTGTCCCTCGGCCAGGACGCAAATGGCGAGCGTCTGACGGGCGTGTCGACTTACGCGTACCTGCCGATCAAGGCCGGCCAGAAGAAAGAGGAGTGTTTCCAGACCTTGAAGGCCTGGGCCAGCACCCTGAACCTGCCGGAGGAGCGCGAGGTCGGCGTGGAGCTCGAGCGTGAGCTCAACGAGAGCACGCTGCAAGAGTCCGAGGTCGGCTGCCGGACCATGTTGCTCATGAGCCGCGCCGACATCACCGGCGACATGATCCGCGACGCCGTCGCGACACCTGACCAAGGTTCGAACCGCATCGGCGCCGGCTGGCTCGTCCAGCTCAGCTTCACCGATCAGGGCGGCAAGATCTTCGATCGCATCACCGGCGCCAACATCGGTCGCCGCTTCGCGATCATCCTCGACGGAAAGATTGAGAGCGCTCCGACGATCCAGTCGCGCATTTCGGGCGGCTCCGGCGTCATCACCATGGGCTCCCAGGACCCGGAGGTTCAGCTCCGCGACTCGCGGAAACTCGAGCTGGTGCTCCGCTCCGGCGCTCTTCCCGCGCCGATCTCTCCGACCAACGAGCAGCGCATCGGTCCCTCGCTCGGTCGCGACTCGATCACCCTCGGCCTCCAAGGCGCCGCAGGCGGCGGCCTCTTGGTTGTCATCTTCATGGCCATCTACTACGGCTGGGCTGGGGTGATCGCGAACTTAGCGGTCGGTCTGAACCTCTTCCTCCAGCTCGCGATCCTGGCCTCCTTCGGCGCATCGATGACGCTGCCCGGCATCGCCGGTCTCGCGCTCACGATCGGTATGAGCGTCGACGCCAACGTGCTCATTACGGAGCGTATGCGTGAAGAAGCGCGCGAGGGGCGAAGCCCACGGGCGATCGTCGAAGTCGCCTACGACAAGGCCTTCAGCGCCATCATCGACGGTCAGCTCACGACGGTCATCGCTGGCGCGGTCCTGGCCCAGTACGGAACAGGTCCCGTCAAAGGCTTCGCTGTGACCCTCATGGTCGGCGTGCTTTGCAGCATCTTCACGGGCGTCTTTGTGACCCACGTGATCTTCGACTGGTGGGTTCGAAACTTGGGCAAGAAGGGGAAGCTCTCACTCGGCTGAGCGCGCTCGGAGGAAAAGCGATGAATATCTTTCCCGTAGGTAAAGTTTGGGACTTCATGAAGAACCGCAACCTCTTCATGGGGATCAGCATCCTCGCGATGATCGGTTCGGTGGTTGTTCTCATTTATCCCGGTCCGCGTCTCGGCACCGATTTTGTGGGTGGAACCGAGGTCGAGCTCGCCTTTGAAAAAGAGGTCACGCCATCCCAGATTCGCGCAGCTGTCACGGCAGGCGGTCTGTCGTCGCCGGACGTGATCCGCGTCGAAGACCCGAAGAACCCGCACCGTTATCTGATCCGCGTGCAGGATGTCTCTGAGGTTCCTCCGGAGACCGTCGAACTGATCGAGAAGAAGCTCTGCCTCGGCGATTCCGGCAACGACTGTCCCGTCGGCGCGACGGAGGTGAAGGTGAGCCCGGGCGGAGAAAAGATCACCGCTCGCTTCGAAGCCCTCCCGGACCTGAAATGGGTCCGAGAGCGCCTCACTGGCATCTCGG
Organism: Sorangiineae bacterium NIC37A_2; assembly: GCA_002085155.1. Taxonomy (GTDB): domain Bacteria; phylum Myxococcota_A; class Polyangia; order Polyangiales; family Polyangiaceae; genus NIC37A-2. The sequence goes on along the minus strand of NASX01000023.1, from coordinate 47,921 downwards.
GCATCGTGCTCAAGAGTGGTGACTCGAACCCCAGCGTCCAGAACGCCCGGGACTTCCGCGTTGAGATCGCGCTCGAGAGCCGCGGCGATCAGCTGATGGCCGCGCTCCGCAAGGGCCTGCCCGAGGGCAGCGTCCCGAGCGAAGCGCTCCGCACTGAATGGATCGGTCCCAAGGCCGGAAAGCAGCTGCGCGACTCGGCCCTCAAGAGCATCGTGCTCGCCCTCGTCTTCATCACGGCCTACGTGGCGATCCGCTTCGACCTTCGGTTTGCGCCGGGTGGTGTGTTCGCCCTGGCCCATGACGCGATCGTGACGCTCGGCGTTCTGACGTTGTTCGGCTACGAGCTGAACCTGACGACGGTCGCGGCCATCCTCACCATCATCGGCTTCTCCATCAACGACACCGTGGTCGTCTATGACCGCGTGCGTGAGAACATGAGCAAGCTGCGCGGCTCGTCCATGTACCACCTGATCAACGTGAGCCTATCGGAGACGATGAGCCGAACCATCATCACCTCCGGCACGGCCATCCTGGCGCTGCTCTGCTTCTTCATCTGGGGAACCGGTGTCCTGAAGGAGTTCGCGCTGACCTTGATCATCGGCATGCTCGCGGGTGTTTACTCGTCAATTTACGTCGCGCTCCCGCTCACTGAGATCCTCGACAAGAAGTTCTTTGCCCAAGGCAAAGGCGGCTCGAAGAAGGGGCCGGCGGCCGCTTAAGTGGCTTCGGGCAGCCCTCCGCCCAGACTCCGCTCGAGGACGATCGGCCTCTGGCTCGAGGCCCGCGGAGTTCGGCAAGAAGGAGCCGAATGGGAACGATACATCGCGCCGCGCCTGGCTCATCTGACCAGGCCGGACGCGATGGCGGACCGAGAGCGGGCGGTCACGCGCATCGGTCGGGCGCTGACGCAGGGCGAGACCATCGTCGTGTTCGGCGACTACGACTGCGACGGCATGACCGCGACCGCCATCCTCGCAGACGGTCTGCGGAAGCTCGGGGCGCGCCTCGTTGTGCCCATTCTGGCCAGTCGGTTCAGCGGCGGCTACGGGCTCAGTGGCGCGGCTCTCGAGCGCGTCCTCGCGGCAGACCCGGGCCTCGTCATCACCTGTGACTGTGGCTCTTCGGATCACGTCACCCTGCGCCAAATTCAGGCGCGTGGACTCGATGCGATCGTCATCGATCACCACCTCGTTCCCGAGGAGACGCTGCCGGCCTTCGCGTTCCTGAACCCCCACCGCCCCGAGTGCGGCTTTCCGTACAAGGGGCTCGCCTCCTGCGGGCTCGCTCTGAGCGTTCTCGCCGGAGTGCGCACGAAGCTCGAGCGAGCCCTCGATGTGCGCGATTGGCTCGATCTCGTCGCGATCGGGACCATCGCGGATGTCGCGCCTCTCACAGGGGACAATCGAGTCTTGACCCGGGCCGGCCTCAGCTTGCTCGCCGAAGGGAAACGAGTCGGTCTGCGCGCTCTCTTCGATCTGATCGGGATCGAAGCGGGGAAGCGCCTTGCGGCGAGTGATGTCTCGTTCCGCGTCGCGCCCAGGTTGAACGCTCCCGGTCGTCTTGGCTCTCCTGAGATTGTGCTCGACCTGTTGCTCGAGACGGACATCGCTCGGGCCCGAGAGCTGGCTTCGGCCATTGAGTCCCAATGTCAGGCGCGCCGCCTCGAGCAGGACAAGATCTTGAACGAAGCGGAGGAAATGATCGCGCAGGCGGGGCAACAGAGCGCCCTCGTTCTCGGCAAAGAGGGCTGGAATCACGGCATCGTGGGCATCGTGGCGGGACGGCTGGCGGACCAGAAGGGCCTACCGACGGTGGTGGTGGGTTTCGAAGGAGAGGTCGGGCGCGGTTCGGTGCGCGGCCCCGCGGGTTTCCCGCTCTTTGATGTCGTGTCTGCCTGCCAAGGACACCTCGAGCGCTTCGGCGGACACCAAGCAGCGCTCGGGCTCGAGGTGCGCAAGGAAAACCTCGAGGCCTTCCGAAGAAAATTCATCGCGGTTTGTGAGAGCTACACCGACTATGAGAAGCCGGCCGCCGAAGAGCCTTTTTTGGTCGCGCCAGAAGATCGGCTCGCGGACGTCTTCGAAGATCTGTGCCTGCTCGAACCCTGCGGTGAAGCGAACCCGCGCCCGACGCTCGGTGTGGAAGGTGAAATTCTGTCGGCTCGCTCTGTAAAAGGTGGACACCTGAAGCTTGAGCTCAGGCTCCCGAGCGGTTCCCGCGTGACCGCTTTTGGGCCTGGTCTTGGCGCGAAGGCAGATGAGCTCAGCGGGCGCGTCCGGCTCACCTGTGAGCTCCGCGAGAACCACTTCCTCGGCTCGACGAACGTGGAGCTCTTGGTGCGCGAGTTGCCTGTGCTGCTCTGAAAAAATGGGGGCGACGTGTGGCTCGGTCCGAGGTGGCTCTGTCGATCCTTGGTCATGAGCTTCGATGGGTCCTGACCATGGGCTGTGTCCCCGGTGACACACTGTGCCAGGTGTCCTGACAGACCTGCCCCGGCCGGCGCTTGCTCGGGTTCGTCTTGCCTATGCCCAGAGCGGCCACCACGAGTTTGTGCGGCTCGAGGCTCAGTGATCCGCTGATGAGAGAAGTGGGTATAGGATTTGCTTGAGGCTGAGCCATGGCACGAGCACCCCGCACCTATCGCGCACCGATCGTCGTCACCCTGGCCGCGGCCCTCATTCCCGCCTGTGGCTCGACCACAAGCGATGATTCCGATGATCCGGGGTCGGGCGGTGACGCCTCAGGAGGACGGGCGAGCTCAGGCGGTAGGAGTAGCGGCGGCAGCGGTGGTACCTCGACGGGCGGTAAAGGGAGCGGTGGAGCCGCGACCGGTGGTCTTGGCGGGGATACGTCGAGCGGTGGCACAGGGGCGCTCCCGAGCTGTCCGGAGGACTACTTTTTCCCATACGTGTCCTGCGTTCCGGATGTGCGCTGCGTCATGGTCACGGATTGTACTTCGGGGGAAGAGCGCTCTTTCGAGTTCAAGTGCAACGACATGGGCAGCTCGTTCACGTTCCTGTCGCCAGGGAGCTGTGAAAACCCATACGAGTACTGCGAGGGTATCGGGAACACGCTCTGCGTCGACGAAACCTGGCTCTATCAGGGTCAAGGGGGGAATCCCCCGGCGCCCTGTCCTCTCGAGCTTCCTGATGAGGGCGCCGACTGCAACGCTGGAGCGGGTTTTGGCGCAGACCGCGACGCTTGTGGGTATCCCTGCGGAGATGCGTGGACGGTGACGGGCTGTGTCGCGAGCGCAGATCCTCCTTTTGGTCCCGGCAGCTGGGTGAGCGACGGAGCGTGCGCGGCCGGAGGAGCAGGCGGCGATTGAGCGAACTTTCCAACAATCCTGGGCCGACGGAGGCGGTGCGCGTCGAGTGGGCCCGGCGTATCGAGGCCGAATACCGTTCGAGCGCCCACACTCAGCACCTCACCCTCTGGTTGATCCAGCTAGGCGCCCCGAGGGAACTCATCGACGACGGCCTGCGTATTGTCCAGGATGAGCTGGATCACGCGGAGCTGTCAGCGGAGGTGGCGCGCGAGGCGGGCGCTGAGGTCGCGCCCGCGATTGTCCAAGAAGACCTTCTCTTGAAGGCGCCGGCAGGGCCCCTGGAGGAGCGGACCCTCTTTGCGACGCTCGAGGTTTTCTGTCTGGGCGAGACCGTGGCCGTTCCGCTCTTCACGGAGCTCCGCCGCGCTTGCTCGGTGCCGGTCGCGCGCCGCGCTCTCGATCGGATCCTGCGCGACGAAGTTCGGCACCGCCAGTTTGGCTGGGACCTGCTCGACTATCTCCTCGAGACACGTCCCGCGCTCCGCGAGACTGGACGTCGCATCTTGCCGCTGCTCTTGACCGGACTCACCAAGCGCTACGGCAGCAGCACGAGCGCCTTGGTATTACCCGAGGAGCGGGCCTGGGGCCTGATGGCTCCCGCGTCCTATCGTGAGATCCTCGAGACAACCCTCGAGCGAGAGTACGAGCCCCGCTTCCGTGAGCGGGGCCTCCTCTGACCTTTCGAGAGCACAAGTGCGCCATCAGAAGGCTCCGTTGCTCGCGAGGAGCTCGGCTCAGCGGGCGCGCCGACGATACCGGTCCTAGGTCATGCTGAGGCGCGGGCGGGGGAGCACGAAAGACAGGGGTCACGAAGAGGAAATCTCAGGGGCTGCGTCGGAAAGTGATACAAGTGACCGTGAGCGAAATGGGGGCGCGCGGGGTGAGAGGCTCAAGGGAGCTTGATGTTGATGAGCAGCTCCTTGTGGGAAGGATGCTCACGAGAACGTGAGATTGCGACACAAATGTCGCGGTGCCCGCGATCCTTTTGATTAGATGGCGGATTTCCGGGATGGGAACGGTCCTTGCTAGTGCTTGGATCACTCGGAAGGGTGGTTCGTCTGGGGAGTGGATCCAGCGTTGACCTCGATGCTGATGACTCCTGCTGCTCTTGAGCGTCGGCTGTGAAAACGACGCGACGGAAGACGAGGGGATCGGAGGCGACGAGAACGCCAGCGGAGGAAAGTCCTCCGGAGGGAGCGCGAGCGGAGGAAAGTCCTCCGGGGGCAGCAAGTCGGACGGCTCTGGTGGGCGCGCAGGCGGCGGGGCAGGAGGAGAGGGCGGAGACAACGGTGAGCCCCCCGGAAGCTCATGCGCCGACGTGGTGGACTTGGCCCTGTCGGATGAGTGCGACTCGACCCGAAAGTGCAACTATGAGATCGCCGCTGCTTATTGTGATGACGGAGACGCGGCCGCAACTGCTGCTCTGACCGCCTGTTTCCGGCTCGCCGGTGGCTGTCATACGGCGGCTGACCCCGGAAGCTCGGCTGTACGGAGCTGTTTGGCTGAAGCTCTGTCAGCGCATGGCACCTCCGAATCGGCGGCGGTTCGTGCCGCCGCGGACGATCTCTGCTCTTCGAAGGACCATGAACCTCTCATGGTAGAGGTCTTTGCGGCGATGGGCGGCAAGAAGACGGCGAAGGACCTCGAGGACTGCATCGAAGCCGCCGAAGAATGCTCGGAGGTCGAAGCCTGCTTGCTGGACAATCTCGGCGTGCCGGCTCCGGCTTCCTGTGGGTGAGCGCACCATGAGCGCTCCTTCGAAAGAGGACAGCGCCTGGCGTCCGGCTCTCTTGTTCGATGAGTGACGAGGAGGGGCTCCCTTCGGGGGGCCCTTCTAGTATCGACAAACCCCGAAGGCGAGCTCGTTCCCCACCTTCGCGAAGTCTTCATCGAGGTCACCCGTCTCTCTACCGTCCGAAGCTATCCGCCGGAGGGAAGGGCGGGCGTTTTCGAGCGGAACCCCCTGGCGGGAGCTTTGCGCAGGCGCTCTCGCGTCGACGCGCCGAACTGGCCGTCCTCAGCAATCATGTCGTCGCCGTGATGGCGGTTCCACAACCGTTGAAACGCGAGAACGTCGAGATTTTTTCGGCGCGATGTTCGACCGACGTAGTCGAAATGGACCGGGTCAGCCTTGCCCATCCAGCGGAAACCGTGAGCCTCGAGCGTCTTGCGCCAGGTTTGCGGCTCAGCCAAGTCGATGGCCAGGCCCGTTTCGTGGTTACTGGTTCCGGGGGACGCCGCCAGCGTCACGCCGCAGCGCTTAGCGGCTGCCCATTCGCTCACCAGATATTGTTGGGCGAGGGTTCGGAATGCGCTGTTGAGGCGCATGGTTCGACTTCGATTCGAGTCGAGCGCCGCCACGAGCGCCGTGCGAGCGTTTGCCTCCAGGAAGAGAAACGCGCTGCGATCGACGGTGAGATTGGGGCGATCGGGAATTTGGGTGAGGTCTTGTGGCGCTAGGGAGCGCATTTCGGCGATGAGTTGCTGGCTCAGTCCGTCCACACTCGAGGTCGAACAAGTACGAGCGGCGGCGACTTGTACGGTGATGTTTTCCTCATGAGCCTTGGGTGAGCGCGGCAGAGGACTCGGCCCGGGAGAAAAATCAACCCAATCTTCGGCAGGAACGACTGCTTCGAAAGATTGAGTCCCCTTTGGGGTCGGGGCTCTTGAGGGTTTCGCGAGAGGAGCTTGCTCAAGCTCGTCCCGCTCGACTTCCGCCCCCTTTTGTCCATGTGCGTAGAGTCCGGCGCCTGCGATCAATGCGATGAGGCCGCCCGTGAGCGCGAGCGCGAAGGATGGTCGTGAGGTCGGCCCGCTCTGAGTCATCGCGCGCGGCACCCTATCACCGCTTTTCCGCTCGGAGAAGCGCGCCGAGAGCAGCTGTTGTCTCGCATCAACGAATGCATGCCTTGGCAAGGTCAGAAGTAGAGCTGAGTTTGGACTCGCGCTTGGTGCGTTCCGTCCCAGTCGTCGCCGCGGGTGACGAAGAAGTAGTCCACTGTGATCTTCAGGTTGTGTCCCGACAAGTAATAGTTGATCGCGCTGCCCAGCTCGCGCTCGTGCAAGAGCGCGGGGTCAGTCTGCCCGATCGGAAAGAGCTCCCCGTAGCGGGCCGCGGTCTCGAAGTGTTCGGTCCAGAGATAGCCAGCCTGAGTGAAGAAGCCCCACGCCGAGCGTGAGAACTCTGTGAGCGGCGCCCCGTCCACAAGGTGTGTCTCCGAGTCCGTATCGGCGCGGCGATAGAGAGCCTCGCTGAGCCAAGAGAAACCGCGCCATTTGAGGTGAAGATCGGTGGTTAAATGGGTGTAGTCGAAGCTCGACGCCTCGTACGTCTCGCCGGTCGTGCTCTTCGGTCGCACCGTGTCAAAGTTTTTGGCTGCAGCGAACCCCCAGGCAAGTCGCAGCGTCCGACCGCGGGAGAGATCGGATTCGACGTTGGCGTCAAACTCCCCGAAGGGGCTCGTCCATATGCGCAAAGCGACGAGCAGACCCGAGTTCGTCGCCAGGCGGTTCCTCCCATCCCCGGAGAAGAGCCCGACATTGTAGCCGAGAATTCCGCCCCAACCGCCGAGATTCTCGGAGAAGACCTGGACGCCCACGTCCCTGTCGAGGGTGAGCTCTGTCATCACGATCGAGCGATCGGCGAACTGGAGAGCAGAGGATGAGTTTGTGCGTTGCCTGTCGAAGGGTACCTTACCCTGACCAACTCGAATCATCGCGTCGCGCAGGACGCCGTAAGTGAGCGTCGCGTCGCGGATGGGGTTATAATAATCGGGCTCATTGTCTTCGTGGGAGAAGCCGAGCTGCAAGTAGAGTTCCCAAGAATCTTGGAAGCGTCCAAGGAATGCGAGCCGTGCTCGCCTGATCACGAACTCGCTCACTGAGCGGTCCCCGCTCGCGGCGAGCTCGGTGAGGAAACGTGGCTGAAGACGGCCGCGGAACTGAAGCTGGAAATCTCGTTCGGCTGAAAGAAACCTCACACCGCGGCCGAATGTAGCGTCGATGCGGTCCTCGCCTTCTGTGGGGAGCGCGACGGGATCACCGTTCGGATCCGACGTTGGCAAGCCAGGGAGGAGGGGCGGAGCAGAGGAATGGTGATGGGAGAGCGCGACGCCCGGGACGGCAGGAGGGGGCTCGCCCGGGGCGGCGAGCACGCGTGAGGTCGACGAGAGGATCAGGATGAGGCCCGCCGCGCGAGCGTGGTTCGTGAGGGGGCTCATGCTTTGAGCTTCGTCGCGCGGAACTCAAAGTAGGGCAAACGAGACCTGAACGGCGTCTAAACGGGCTTCGCTCCCCCGTCCCTCGTGCCGCTTCTCCCGGACCTGCTCGTCCCCCTTCTAGCGGGGCCGATGCGTGGTGCCTGGGCCGGGTGTGATGTAGAGGGCGATGAACGGCTCGATCACATTGGCGATATGCCAGACGCCCGGCGGATTGATGATGGCTTCGTGGGGGCCGAGGATGACGCGGGTTTCTTTGCCGTCTTGTTCTTGAATGAACTCGGCCTTGCCCGAGAGCACGACGACGAGCTCGTCGCCGGCGGGATGGGACTCCCAAGAGGGCCAATCGACCTTGCTCTCGTGGATACAGATGAGCCTTCCCGGATCTTGTTCGGTGCAAAATTCCCGGACGTACTTTTCGTAGCCGTGCGCAAACTCGAAAATAGGGCTGATGGCGGAGCGCGCGCTGAAGAGGTGAGCGGCGTCCTCGAGGAGGTTCAGAGGTCTCATGGGCCGAAGGATACCCGCGACGAACGGAGAAAACGTCGCGATGTCTCGCGGAATGCGCGTTCGGAACGCGCATGGAGGCGCGGCGGGAAACCGGGTGCTGACGGGCAGGTCGGCGCAGCAACGCGGCAAAAGACCTCGCTTTTCTGGGTCTTTAGGTGGAAAGAAAGAGGCTAAGCCGAAACCCAAATAACGGTCGCCCGAAATAGCGGTCGCCCCAAAAAAGCGATCGCGAGGTGAAGAAAATTTTGGATAGCGCTTGGACCTGGTTCAGGATGAAAAAATCAACATCGAATGAGTCTACGATGAGTGAAGGTAGGTAGATCGGCGACTCGTCCGCGCTTTGGAGCGGTGTGCGCTTTGGAGCGGTGTGCGCTTTGGAGGGGGTGCGCTTTGGAGGGTGTGCGCTTTGGAGGGTGTGCGCTTTGGAGGGTGTGCGCTTTGGAGCGGTGTGCGCTCACCAGAGGTGTGTGGTGGGGGGCTGGCGACGGAGGAAGAATGCTCTCGGGGTTCTGACGCGTCCGCGGGACGCATGGAGCGCCTCGGGCGTGCCTGCAGAGCATTCGCGGGCAGGCTTGCAGGAACGACAAGAGGCCAGCGAGGAAGTGCGCATGGAGGCGCGTCCAGGATGGAGGCGCGTCCAGGATGGAGGCGCGTCCAGGATGGAGACGCCTGCGGCGTTGCTCTGGGTGAACGAAGCGGCTCGGAGGCGCCTTGGGGAACGTCGCCTTTAAGGTAGGTACGGCTCGATTGCGGTGTACCACTTGGCGGCCATGCGACCATAGCCGGCTTGGTTCGGGTGGACGCCGTCGCCGAGCTCGTTTGTGGGGAAGCCTGCGAACTGATCGACAAACAGGATATGAGCGCCCTCAGCTGCGCGCTCCTCGACCATACCTTGGATCGGCATGTTGAAGGCGGTCACGTTCGAGGCGGACTGGGGGAAGGGGATGATGTTCGAGACGACGATCAAAGCATCGGGAGCCTCGTCGATCAGCTTGTCCATGAGCATGCCGAGCCGATCGACGGCGCCGCTGGGCATCTGATACATGTCGTTGGTTCCGGCGTGGACCAGGATGATGTGCGGCATGTCCTCGCGGAAGGCCGGCTGGGGAACGCGACCTGCGATCTGCTGAATCGTCTGGCCGCTGATGCCTTCGTGGTTCTTCGGGAATGGCTTGCCAGCGACCATGCTGGGCCCGTTCGGGCTCTGAGTGCCGGTGAAGGTGATGTCGTGGCCGTCTTCCGTCGCGAGGCGGAAGAGCTCGACGCGATAGCCGCCGTCAAAGCCGAGGCCGAAGGTGATGGAGTCGCCGAGGGGCAAAATCTTGCAAGGGCCCGTCGCGGGACAAGGCTGAAATCCTGCGCTTCCCCCTGAGCCATCGCTGCCGCCGCTGCTGGAGCCTCCGTCGCCTGAGCCTCCTGCGGCCGCGCCTCCCGAGTTCGTGCCCCCAGTGGTCGGGGCTCCGCCGCTCATCGAGCCACCAGTATCTGCTGGTGAACCGCCGCTCGCTGCGCCTCCGGCAAAAGCTCCGCCTGCGCTCGGTGCACCACCGGCGTTCGGGCTCCCGCCGGAGCTCGCAGGAGCGCCGCCCGCCGCAGCACCTCCTGCTTGAGAGAGGCCGCCGCTACCTGATGCATCATCGTCGGTCGGCGAACTCGGCCCGCTCGAGCAAGCAGGAAACGAGAGAAGCGTGAGGGAGAGCACAACGAGGGAGCCGAGAGAAAAGCCTCGCATCTTGATGGAGGAGAGAGACTGCATAACGCGATGACCTTCTGGAGCAGACTTGGAAGGAGCTACGCGCCTTCGAGCTTTGGAGCGCCGCGAGGGAGCCTAAAGTCGACGCCGGGGCGTGGCTTTCTCGTTTTCGCCCAAGTTTTTCGGGAACTCGGGGTTGGGCGGTGAAAAATTCCAGAGTTTCCCGGGGGGCGAGAAATTTTTGACCCCATTTTTGCGTTTGACGCCGAACGCTGAATGACGGGGCTCCGCTCGAGGTTTGACGGGACCCGGGCCCGCGGGGACATCCATGGTCTCGTTACTCATGCTCATGGAGATTGAACGTCCTTCGAAGTACGGCGCCGCGCTGACCGGATCAGATTGGCCTGGACTGCCGCTGCGCATTGGGCACCTTCCCGAGAGCGGGAGCGTGGAAGAGCTCTCGACCGACACGGACGCGATTCTCGTCTGGACCGGTGGACCGTCGGAGGTGACCGTCGTGTATCGTGAACCACTCACCGGAGAGGATCGCGAATATAGCTTCCAGCGCCGCTCCGGCATGATCGACCTGCTCCCAGCCGGTACGTTCATGAAGAGCGTTCGTTATCAGGGAGCCTCGTCGACCTGCGTTTCTGTGAATCTTCCGAGAAGCTGCCTCGAAGCCCTCAGCTCGGAGGAGCTGCCTGGCTTGGATCGAGATCGCGGTCCTCAGTTCGGCATCATCGACGCGCACGTCCTCGACCTGGTCCAAAGGCTCCAAGGACAGGCCGAGGGGCGCACCCCTCTCGGCGCTCTCTACACACAATCGCTCTCCCTCGCGCTCGCTTCGTACATTTCGGCGCGGTACGGCCCGAGGGCAGAGGCGCCCGCGCCCCCGAAGACGCCGAGCTTGACCCCGGCCCAGAGCGAGCAGGTCAAGAACTTCATCGAGCAGAAGCTCGACAAGAACTTTGGCCTCCTCGACCTCGCGAGTGTGGTCGGATATTCTCCGGACCACTTCTCGCGCCTCTTCAAGCAGGCCTTTGAACAATCCCCTCACCAATACGTGCTCTCACGCAGGATCGAGCGGGCACGGGCGATGCTGCGGGATGTTCGAATCCCGATCGCCGAAATCGCCTCCGCCTGCGGTTTCTCAAACCAGGGCCATTTCACGACGGTCTTCAAGCAGCGCACGGGCATCACGCCGGGCGTGTATCGAAGAGGCTAAGCCTTGCCCTCGGGGCGGTGCCTAGGCACGCTCGAGAGCATGGCGAGGGTGGGGCTTTGGGGTGCGGTCGCGGGCGGGTGTCTCGCGGGACTCGTTTCGTGCTCGTCTACCGGCGAGGGTGATCTGGGCAGTGGAGGAGGTGCCTCGAGTGATGGCGGCACGGGTCGCGGCTCTGGCGGAGCTAGCGCGGGTGGTCTCGAGGCCGCAGGTGGGACAAGCGATGGGGGGCTTTGAGCGCAGCGGGAAGCGGGGGAACGTCGACGAAGGCCCCACCACCCATCTCGGCGCGCCTGGACGACGAGTACATCTCCTTCGGCCGGGGAGCCCAGGTCGACGCATCGCGTGCGCCTGCGCTCAGGATTTCGGCGGTGAATACCGCAGAGGGAAGCTTTGAGCTCACGCTCATCCCTCAGGGTGGCGAAGCTCTCGCGCCGGGCGTGGTGCTTCGCTGTGGCAGCGAAGGAGCTTCATCGATCAGTTGGACAGCGAACTCCGTCAGCACCGCCGGGCCCGGCGGAGGCTGTGAGATTCATGTGATAGCGGTGGGCTATGAGCCAGGCGCGCGGGTACAGGGAATCTTCGAAGGGACGCTCGTGGCAGCCGATGGCTCGGGCGCGGTTGAGGCCAAGGAAGGAGCTTTTTCCGGCACGCTGAACTAGGGCGCCCGGGCGCCCGAGTGCCTGCTCGATGAACCTCGATCGGCGAGTGGGCTCGGTCGAGCCGACGGCGAGCCGATGCCCCTTGGAGAATTTTGTGGAACTCTCCGGGACATGAGCGCCCCGAGCCGAGAGCTTCCCCCACCTATGCCGATCCGAAAGGACAATTTTGCGGGGCGGACCTTCGAAGAGCGCATGCCGCTCATGATTCACGATGTCCTCTCGCGGGGCGGATGGTCGGCTGAGGTTGTCTCGTGGCTCGAGCTGCTCTTGGCGTCGCTCCCTCGTGGGCCAGTGCCAACGCAGCTGATCGAGAGCGAGTTAGATCCAGCGTTTTGGCAGAGCGCAGGTCTCTGTCATGAAGGCTTGACCTGGGATGCGCTGCCGTTCTTTGAGGCGGAGACCGTCTTTCACTTCGCGCTGCTGCATGCGACAGGGTATCAGGGAGAGGCGTCCCGGGATCCATTCGCGGAGGCGAAGCGAGAAGGGTTCGAGGCAGGGCTCCCGGCGGCGCAAAGGTGGGCAGAGTTAGAGTGGACCTCTCGGAGCGAGGAGCGGAGCGCGGCGCTGGAGCTCTCTCTTTGGGGGAATCTCCACGATCTGAGCTTTCAAAGGCGCGGCGACAGCCGCGAGCTCATCGTCGACGAGCGCGCAAGAGCCCTCGGGCTCCTCGATGCTGCAAGTATGGTCGACATCATCCTCGACAATGCAGGTAGTGAGCTGACGTGCGATCTGCTCGCGAGTGACGTGCTCCTGCGCGGCGGAAAAAAGGTAAGACTGCACCACAAGCCTCGTCCCTTCTTCATCTCCGATGCAACGGCGAGAGACGTGCGATGGACGATCGCTGAGCTTCGGAAGCGGGCAGTGGGTCCGCTCCGCCTGGTAGGGGAGCGGCTCGAGCGGGCGCTCGAGGGAGGCCAGCTCGAGCTCCGGACGGACGCGTTTTGGTGTCGTCCGCTCCACCTCACCGGGATGCCTGATGAGCTGCGGACCGACATCGGGCGAGCTGACGTCGTCCTCCTCAAAGGCGATCTCAACTACCGGCGCATCATCGAAGATCGCCTGTACCCCTTTGACACTCCCGCGGCGTCGGCGGGACCCGCCGGCTTTCCGCCTCTCGTGGCGCTCCGAGTCCTCAAGTCGGAGGTTCTGGTCGGGCTCGAGCCCGGCCGCGCAGCGGCCCTCGACGCAGCCCAGCCGGGCTGGCTGACCTCAGGGGAGACCGCCATCGTCCAGGTTTTTTAGCCGGGGAAGCGCGCCGGAGCTTGCGTCCTCCTATTCCGGAGTCATAGTTCTCCGGAATAGGAGACTTTGATGCCTCTCCCGAAGACCTACCCGCGTACCCGCTACGAGCCCTCGCCGCTCGTGGACCTGACCGACAAAGCGGTCCGAGAGCGGCTCAGCGCGGGCGCGCTCCGCGCCTTTTTTAACATCATGGAGCGCTGGAAGGTGCGCGACGAAGATGCGCGGGCCCTGCTCGGAGGGATCTCGAACGGTCCCTACTACGAGCTGAAGAAGAATCCCGAGCGGGTGCTCGATGCGGATCGTTTGCAGCGCATCTCCTATCTCGTCGGGATCTTCAAGGCGCTCCACATTCTTTATTCGGAAGCTCTCGCGGACGCTTGGGTGACGCGACCGAACACGAATCGAATCTTCGCGGGGCTCTCGCCTCTCGAGTTTATGGTGCGCGGCGGCTTGCCTTCGCTCGCTATCGTGCGGCGTCTGCTCGACGCGCGGCGAGGAGGACAACATTGAAGCGCAAGCGAGCCCGAGCGCCGGAGCTTCCGCCTTTGAGCCTGGTGCGGCGCTTCGACACCTACCGGCTGATCCCTGAGCGTTTCATCGACGGCGGGGAGAGTGTCCTGCGCCGCATCGCCGACAGCGACGAACATTTGAACGAGATTTTCGACCTCGATCACGCCACCAACGAGCGCCTTTGGGCCGAAAATGAGCGTTTGCCCGGGATCGGGATCCAGGAGCTCGTCTTTGGCGTCCCGAACTATCGGATCGTCAACGCCGCCTTCTGCCATGCGCATCCGCTCGGGAGTCGTTTTAATGGGCCCGAGCGCGGCGCTTGGTATGCGGCCTTCGAGCGCGAGACGTCCGAGAGTGAGGTCATGTTCCACAAGGTCCTCGAGTTCGTCGAAACGAATTGGCCCGAAGAGGAGGTGGTCTACCGAGAGCTGCTCGCGGACTTCTCCGGTGAGTTTCACGACCTTCGGGGTGACTCCTGCTTCGAGGTCTATCTCGATCCGGACAGTTACGTAGCGTCGCAGGCTCTCGCCGAGCGATTGCTCGAACTCGGGTCGCTTGGGGTCGTGTACCCGAGTGTTCGTCGCCCGGAGGGGACCTGTCTCGCCTGTTTTCGTCCCGCCATGGTCGGGCATGTTCGGCTCGGAGGACGCCGAGTCTTCCACTATCGAGGTGACCCGAGTTCAAGCACCTGGAGCGACGGATGAGGGAGCGGGAGAGCGTCGCTCGCAGGGCCGGTGAGCGCGCGAAGTGTCCGATGGCACTCTGTGACAGGGCAGCGAAGCGGTAGGCGCTGGGCTCAGGCGAAGGCTCGGCTGGGCCCTCGTGGATTTGATGGACCGGGGCCAACGAACGGGGAGGCGCGTTGGGTTAGCCGGCGTGAGTTTCCCAGCTCTCGAGGAGGCGGGTGAGCTCGGCAGAAGCGGAATCGTCGCGAGGATCGAGGACGCTCGGGGGCAGCCAATGGATTTCGCGGTCGCGAAGCCAGGTGCGCTGGCGGCGGGCGAAGACGCGGGTCTTTTGGTAGACGAGTGTGATGAGCTCTTCGAGGTCGAAATTTCCGGAGCGGACAGCGTCGCGCACCTGAAGATAACCGACCGAGCTCATGGCGCGCGTTTCGCCGTAACCCCGCTCGAGGAGCGAGCGCACCTCTTCGACGAATCCTCGCTCAAAGAGGCCGCGGGTGCGCCGGAGCAGGCGCGCGTCGTAATCCTCCCGGGGCCAGTCGATTCCGACGAAGAGAGGGCGGTAGCGCTCGGAGCGGAAGCCGTGTGCCTCTTGTAAGGCGCTCATCTTTTGGCCGCTCGCTTCGAAGACCTCGAGGGCGCGGCTTACGCGCACGAAATCGTTCGGATGAAGGCGCGCGGCGCTCTCAGGATCGACCGCCCTGAGACGCTCATGCAGCGCTCTTCTCCCTTCGCGCATGACGAGTTCTGCGTGGGCCCGGCGGAGCTCCGGCTGGGCCTCGGGGGCATCAGCGAGCCCGTAGAGGAGCGCTCGGTGCCAGAGGAACGTTCCTCCGCACAGGATGACCCGCTTGCCGCGAGCGGCGATGTCGGAGATGACTCGATCTGCTTGTGCCTGGAATTGGCTCGCTTCAAGAGGATCGGTCGGATCCTGGCTGGAGATGAGATGATGAGGGACGCGGGCGAGCTCCTCGGGGGTCGGCTTTCCGGACCCGACATCGAAATGGCGATAGACCTGGACGCTGTCGACGCTGACGATCTCGGCGTTCAGGCGCGGGGCGAGACTGAGGGCGAGATCTGTCTTCCCCGAAGCGGTCGGCCCGACCAAGACGAGGACCGACAGAAGGCTCATCCTCCCCGGCTCCTACGTTTTGCACCCGGTGCGGGGACAGCACTCTGTTCTTGGTCCGTGGTGCGTCGCTCACCGGACTCGCGGGGCCTCGGCGCCTCGGGCTCCTCCGCGGAGAGTTTGGCTTTTGTGGGGCGCTGAGTTTCGCCCGAGTCTTGGGGCTCTTGGGTGAAGATGGACGCTTCGGGAGCGGAGGGTTCGCTGCTCCTTTCGGGGCGCTCGGAGCTGGGCACGGGCTCCGCTCTGCCGCCGTCGAGCTCCTCGAAGGAAACGCGGTGGACGATCGGAGAAGGGCCTTCGAACGTGGCGCCGAGCTCGTCGAAGTTCGAGAGCAAACTCGAGGCTTCGCCGGGGCCGAGGGTCTGGCCCCGCTTCAGACAGAAGGCATCGCCGAGGCATGCGGTGAGCTTTCGGAGCCGCTCGTGCGGAGAGAGGTCAGCACTCTCGCGGAGAGTTTGGCTGACGATGGCGAGGACCGCCTCTGGCGGAGCGTGCGAAAGGGCGTCGGGGACGGAGTGAATGGTGGCGACGGTATCGCTCTTTGCGCGCACCTCGATGCCGAGCTGAGTGAGGGGTTCAGCGAGGCTGAGGACGTGCTCGAGCCCTTCGGGCACGACGACTTGAATCGGGAAGAGCAGGGACTGAGCCCGCGTGCGCCCTTCGAGAAAATCATTCCAGAGTCTTGAGCAGAGGACACGTTCTGCCAGGCGCGCCTGATCGAGGATGACGAGTCCCTCGCGCCCTTCGCAGATGAGATAGCTGCGACGGAGCTGAGCGATGAAACGGAGACGACTGCGTCCCGGCTGAGCCGAATCTTTGAGCTCGAAGGCGCGCAAGGTCTCCGGACGAATCGACGGAACCTCCTCGGCCACACTCGCGCGCACGCGGAGCGTCTGGCGCTCTTCGGGAGGACTCAGCGGAGCTTCGGCGCGGGGAGAGGGCGCTCGGTCCCGCGAAAAGGGGCGCACGTTCGGGGCGCTGGCCTTGGTCAAGGTCTCCTCGGTCGCGTACCCGAGCTCCTTCGAGAGGACCTGGAAGAGAGCGTCGAAGACGGCGCGGGCCTCTGCGAAGCGCACTTCGAGTTTCTGGGGGTGGACGTTGATGTCGACGAGGTGCGGCGGCAAGTCGAGGAAGACGACGCCGACCGGGTAGCGCCCTCGTTCGAGAGTGGAGCCGTAGGTTTGGGCCACAGCTTGGGCGAGGGCGCGATCGCGCACCGGGCGCCCATTGACCAAGAAGCGGAGTCCCGATGCGCCGTTTCGCGCAGACTCGGGCCCAGCGAGGAAGGCTTCGATGTGGAGGGGGCCCCGCTCACCGCGCACGTGCCTGAGGTCGTCTCGTTCGAGGACCTGAATGGCGCGCTCTCTCCGGGTCTTTACCTTGGGGAGCTTGCGTACGGTGCGCCCATCTCGCGACAGCACGAAGGTCACCTCCGGTCGACCGAGCGCCAGTGCCACGAACACGTCACTCACATGACCGCTCTCGGTGCTCGTCGAGCGCAGGAACTTCAGGCGGGCCGGAACGTTGAAGAAGAGGTCTCGGACGCTGACCTTCGTTCCTACGGGGCCTCCTGCGCTCCTGTGCTGCGGGTCTTTGCCGCCGAGCACTGTGACGACGGTGGCCTCGTCACGGGTCGCTTCGCGGGTCGTGAGCTCGAAGCGGCTGACGGAGGCGATGCTCGGCAGCGCCTCCCCGCGGAAGCCGAATGAGCAGAGGGAGTCGAGATCTGTGAAGGCGCGTAGCTTGCTCGTGGCGTGCCGCTGGAGGGCCAGCCGGGCGTCCCCGGGGCTCATGCCGAAGCCGTCGTCGATGACCGTGAGCTCCTTGAGGCCGCCACCGGTCAAGCTGAGCTCGATGCGCGATGCTCCGGCGTCGAGGGCATTCTCGAGGAGCTCCTTGGCGACGCTGGCTGGTCTCTCGACGACCTCACCCGCGGCGATCTGGTTCGCCAGATCGGCGGGCAAGACACTGATTTTCGAGAGGCTGGACATCGAGGGAGGACGAACGACCTACGGGGTCTGTTCGACCGAGACGGGGCTCACCCCCGAAACCTACCGCAGAACCTACGCCTTGTGAGGGGAGAGCGCGCAGGTTCTCCTGCGCAAAAAGAAAAACGCCGCCTCGGCGGGAGGCGGCGCAATACCGGATCGAAGAACTTCCCTCAAGCCTCGATCGGGTAGACCGAGACCTTCTTCTTCGTGCGCGAAGCCCACTCGAACTTCACGACGCCGTCGATGAGCGAATAGAGAGTGAAGTCTTTGGCGCGACCGACATTGTTGCCGGGGTCAACGCTCTGGCCAACCTGGCGGATGATGATGCCGCCTGCGCTGATGGTCTGGCCTCCGAAGACCTTCACTCCGCGGTGTTGCGCATTTGAATCGCGACCGTTGCGTGTGGAGCCGCCGCCCTTTTTATGTGCCATTAGCCGAGGACCTCCGTGATCTTCACTGCGGTGAAGGATTGACGATGACCGTTCTTGCGGCGGTGCTTCTTCCGGCGCTTGAACTTGAAGATGACGAGTTTCTCGCCGCGACCTTGTGCGACGATCTCACCTTCGACCTTGGCACCCGACACGAGCGGAGCGCCGAACTTCGGGCTGTCTCCGCCGAGGAAGAGGACCTCTTCGAACGTCACCCGATCTCCGGGGGAACCATCCAATTTTTCAATGCGAAGAACGTCGCCGGGCGAGACCCGGTACTGTTTTCCGCCGGTGCGAATGACTGCGTTTGCCATGGGGAAGGGCCGCGAAAGCTAAACGCGATAACCCCCGGGCGCAAGGATCAATCGCCGATCTCTCGGCAGGAATTCTGCAGCATTCCTCTTTTCTTTCAGGGCGATCTCGGATACGCCCGTTCAGGAGATCGAAGATTCTTTTATAAATTTAGCAGGTTATGTCCCGGGTGTCCAAAGACCGGCCGCCGACTCTCCCGAGGAGCCGACCCCGCGCGAGGCCCGGGTTCGAGGCTGGGGCGGCCCGATCGGGCCGGAGACCCGTCTTCAGGGACCCTGGAGCTGCCCCCAGCGCCCGAGCCAGCGGGAGAGGCCGGAGACCTTCCCCGCGAGCTCGACTTCGATGGCCCCTGGCTCTTCTCGGAACGTCGGGGTGCCGAGACCTCCCGGGACCTTCTGGCCTAGGTCCGCGAGAGCTCGTTCGACGAACTTGCGGAGCTCGGGTCGCCCCTCGTCAGCGCAGTCGATCCGCGCCTTCACCGTTCCGCTGGGCAATAAGGTCGCGAACCCCCCGCGGGCGTGGCGGAGAGGAGAGCGGGCCCCTTCAGGGCCCGCCGCTTCGAGCCAATCGGGGGGCAAGACGAGGGTCGCGTGGGCGAGAGCGCCTTCGGCCGGCGGGGGAAACGCTCGATGAGGAGAGGGGGGGAGATCTTTGTCATCGAGGAGCAACGCGCGCACGAGCCCGTCGAGGTCGGGGCTGCCCGTAGCGAAGACCAAGTTCCCGACGGCGCCCCGCTTTTCATGGAGCAAGATTCCGGTCTTCGACTTGAGGAAGTCGATGGCGGGATTCACAGGGGACTCCTGTCCGCCGCTCGCCAAAATCTGCTCACGGGCGCACTCGAAAAAACGCCGTGATACTCCTGCCGCGCCGAGCACGATTTCCGGCGCGTCGTCTGTCGCCCGTGGCGGCAAGATGCCCACAGCGGCGCGCTCGGGCGGAGCAACATCGCCGCAGGAGGGATCGGGGCTGCCAGCGAAGGGGGCTGTTTCTGAGAGGCTCGTGTGGAAGTCGACGATCAGCCAGGCGCCCGTCGGGATGAGCGCGCGAGCCGTCCTCGTGTTCGGCTGCGGGGGAAGCGGGGCTCGGGCCGGGGGCGGCGCTATGGGCGCGCCTGAACCGCTCGAGCGAGCGGCCAAGAGTCCGACCACGATGAGAAGCGCGAGGCCGAGCGCGACGGCAAGCTTCTTCAGGAAGTCGTTCATGCGTCTTGTCCGCGGTCGCCCCGACGTTTTGCCTGACGCTCGACGAACTCGATGACTTTGTGAGCGGGGCGCGAGGCGGTGAGGCGGGCCAGCTCTTGGATGCCGGTCGGGCTCGTGACGTTGATCTCGATGAGCTTCTCGGCGATGAGGTCGAGGCCGACGAACCAAAGACCTCGCTCGCGGAGCGACGGTCCGATCGCCTGGACGAGCTCTTTCTCTCGGGGCGTCAGATCTGTCGCTTCGACGCGGCCTCCGACGTGGATGTTGGCTCGGAAGTCCTCCTCCTGAGGAACGCGGCGAATCACGCCGAGCAGCTCCCCGTCGAGCAACAGAACACGTTTGTCGCCCTCTTTGATGGCGGGTTCGAAGCGCTGCACCATCGCCAAGCGTTTGCCTTCGCCCGTGAGGAGATCGGTGAGAGCTCGGACGTTTTTGTCGCCCTTTGAGAGGCGGACGACGCCGCTCCCGCCGGCCCCGTCGAGGGGTTTCATGACCGCCTCACCGACGCGATCGACAAATGTGAATACGTCGCTCGGCTGGGACGTCACGATCGTTTCGGGCATGAAGTCGAGGTAGTGGAGAGCGAGAAGCTTCTCGTTGGCGTCGCGCAGGGCGCGCGGATGATTCAGGACGAAGGTCTCCGCTTCGGCCAGATCGAGCACCTGAGTGAGAGCCAAGTAAGCTGCGTCGAAGGGCGGATCCTTGCGAATGAAGATCGCGTCGAAGTCAGCGGCGGGGTGCTCCTCGTACACGCCGAGCTTGACGGCGGGCGCCATGCGCTGGACCTCGACGTGAGCGGAGACAGTGGTCACGTGTTTGCCGCGCAGGCCCACCTGAGCCGGGAGGCAGTGGTAACATTGATGACCGCGCTCCTTCGCCGCCTCCATAAAGGCGAACGAGGTGTCTTTGTCCGGGAGCATGGAGTGCGCGGGATCCATCACGAAGAGAAAGCGCATGACCTTCGGAAGGTAGTACCAAACGGAGCCTCACCCAAAAGGGCGCTCCGAGCCGGTCGCTGACGAGGCGTGGCTTCGTGCTCCTCGAGACGGGGCTGCCCCGTGACGGTCGTTTTTTCCGGCGGTCCCTTGGGCTCCTCTCGTGACGGCGGGCGCCGGGTCGGATAAGTGAAAGAGATGGCCTTGCGAGTCCGGAGCACCGTCCCTTTTGTGCTCGTCCTTTGCGCGCTCATGCTCGCGCGAGCGCCCCGGCTTCAAGCGGGGGTCCCGGGGGCCGCGGTAGCGACGGAGAATGCGACGGCGACTCGAGACGCCCTGGCCATCTTGGACGCAGGTGGTTCGGCGGCGGACGCGGCTATCGTGGCGGCGCTCGTCGCGGGGGTGACGGCTCCGACTTCGAGCGGGCTCGGGGGCGGAGGATTTGCGATGTTCTGGGATGAGAAGGCTCAGAAGATGAGTGTGCTCGACTTCCGCGAGCGCGCTCCCCGGGCCATCAGTCCCGCCGAGTTTGAAAACAGGCCATTGCCTCCCGGCGAGGAAGGGCGACTCGTGGGGACGCCGAGTGAACTCGCCGGGCTCATCGAGCTGCACCGTCGCGCTGGAAAGCTCCCATTTTCGGCGCTCGTGAAGAAGGCCGAGGCGCGCGCGAGAAATGGCTTTGTCGTCTCGCAGCACCTCGCGGCCATGCTCGGCTACGGCGAGAAGAAGCTCGCGCGCAGCCCTCAGCTGAAATCCCTCTTTTTCCCGAAGGGCAAGGCCGCCGTCGTCGGACAACGGGTCGTCAATACTGAGCTCGCTGAGACGCTGGCGCGCATCGCGCGCGAGGGAGGTTCGGTCATGACAGAGGGGCCGCTCGCCCTTCAAATGGTCGAAGCGACGCAGGCCGCGGCGGGCGCTCTGACCCTCGAGGATCTCGCTGAGTATCGAGTCGTCGAGCGGGAGCCGCTCAGGATTCGTTACGACGGCAAGGACGTCTACACGATGCCCCCGCCGTCGGCCGGAGGCCTGATGGTCGCTGAGCTCTTGATGATGTTTTCTCCCGATGAGCTCCGTACGCTCGGCTTCGGGACGCCCGCCTATCAACATCTCCTCGCAGAGGGCATGCGCGGGGCCATCGCCGATCGCATGAGGTACATCGGCGATCCGGATATTGAGAAGGTCGATCTCCAGGCGCTCATGGACGAGCGCCGGCTGGCCGCCCGCAAGGCGAAAATTGCCCTAGACCGCACCCATGCCCTCCCCTTGTTTGGCCAGGAAGAACACGGCACCCACCACCTGGTCACAAGCGACCGTTCGGGGAACGTCGTCTCTCTCACGACCACCGTAAATCGACTCTTCGGGTCGACTCTGGTGACCGCGAGCGGCGGCGTTGTCCTCAACGATCAGCTCGACGACTTCACGAAGCAGGCCGACGTCCTGCCCTTCGGCATGAAGGAGAGTCCGAACAGGCCCCGGCCTCTGGCGCGTCCCGTCTCGAGCATGACCCCGACCATCGTGATCGAAGGGGGGCAGGCCGTGCTCGCTCTGGGCGGCTCCGGCGGCATGACGATCCCGACCAACGTGTCCCAAGTCTTGCTCGGTTGCCTCGTCTTCGGTCAAACCCCTGACCAAGCCGTGCGCGCGCCGCGCATCCTGATCCCCCTAGGTCCGGACACGATCATGGTCGATCCGGGCACCCCCGAGCAGCACAAGGAGGACCTCGCGTTTCGCGGAGAGCGAGTCGCGGAGGCGAGGTTTAGGTCCCACGCGGTCCAGGTCCTCTCGAGGCGCGACGGGGTGGTCCGCGCTGCCTCCGATCCGCGCAAGTTTGGAGAGGCGCTGGTCCATTGATGGAATCACGGACGGCGCGGGCGCAGGGTGAGAGGGTGAGATTGTGATTCGAAAGGTCTTGGCGATTGCGATCGTCGTGCTCGCGCTCGCGCGCTTGCTCGTCCTGCCGCGTTTCGCGCAGCTTCGAAAGAAGCTCGATCGTGTCATCAACGCGACTCTCATCGCGCTCGTCTTGGTGTACGGCGTGGAGCTTCTTCGTCGCGTCTTCTGAAGAGAGCGGGGGCGGAGAGCTCGGGCTCCCGCTGGTGCGCTTCGAGGGAGACAACGGGGGCGCGCGGGGGCCTGCTCACCTCTGAATAAACAACTAGGACTGGCCGTTCGAGCCGATAGGGAGCGCGGTGCCCGAGCGGGAGTCGGCTCGTGAGTATCGAGCGCATCTTGGGGAAACGGGGCCGATCTCTCCCAGAAGTGTGGACCTGGGACGCTCCGCAGGGGCGAAGTTTGGTGGAGGTTTGTGCATCAGCTAGGGTCCTCTCGTAGAAAGTCCTTCGGTCCCCAGGAACGACCCAAGAGCGATGCGGACCCTTCTTTCAGTTTTGCCCGAACAAATCCGCAGCGTACGGCGCGGTGATCATAGTTGGCTCTCTGGGACTCTCTTCGGAGCCGCTCTGGTTTTCGGCACGACGGTCGTCAAGCTCGCCTTCGCGGAGTCGATCGGCTCGCCGACGCCCTTCTTGCTCTACTTCGCTGCTATCATGGGAGCGGCCTATCGCGGAGGGGTGCTCGCGGGCCTGGCGACGACGATCCTTTCCGCGCTGGTCGCGAAGGTCCTTTTCATGCCGAGCGGCGAAGAGGAGCGCCAGCGGGAGCTGGCAGCTGTTTCGGTGTTTCTCTTTGAGGGGCTCTGCATCGCCTCGGTCATGGGCGGGTTCATCGTCCAGCGCACCGCGGCGCGGCGCGCCGTGCACGAGGCGGAGCTCGCGACTGCCCAACGAGATCTTGTTCTGTCAGGCGTCGGAGAAGGGATCGCCCTGCAAGATCCGCAGGGGAACATCCTCTATGCGAACCGTTTGGCGGCAGAAACCGCGGGTTGTTCGTCAGTGGAGGAGTTCCTCGCCCTCGAGCCCGTCGAGGTGGTCCGCAGGCTGAAATTCCAGGATGCGGAGGGGCGGCCGTTGCCGCTCGAGGAGCTACCGGGCAGGCGTCTCATCCAGGGGCTCTCCGCCCCCGAGCTCTCCGTACGTTTCCACAGGCACGGCGATGATAAGGAGCGCTGGGGGATCGTTCGCGCGAACGCTCTTCGCGACGAACAGGGCCGCGTTCAGTATGTCGTGAACCTGTTCCGTGACGTGACTGAGGCCAGGGAGCACGAAGCGGAGCTCAGCCTCGCGCGCGAGTGGTTTCAGATTGCGCTCAGAAGTATCGGGGACGCTGTTATCGCGACTGACCCCGAGGGCAACATCAATCTGCTCAACCCGATCGCTGAACAGCTTACGGGTTGGAAAGCAGAAGATGCTCTCGGAAGGCCTCTCGAGGACGTGTTCAAGATCATTCGAGAGGGATCCCGGGAGACCGTGGAGAGCCCGGTAAGGCAGGTGCTCCGGAGTGGCTCGATCGTGGGCCTCGCGAACCATACGTTGCTGCTGCGTCCGGACGGCAGCGAGATTGCCATCGACGACAGCGCTTCGCCGATCCGAGCCTCGAATGACGAGCTTGCAGGGGTCATCTTGGTTTTCCGTGACGTCTCGCCGAAGCGGGCGGACGAAGCTCGCGCGGCGTTCTTGGCTCGCGCGACCGAGGAGCTGAACTCGAGCCTCGACTACCGAGAGACTCTCGCCACCGTGGCGCGCTTGGCGGTGCCCGCGATGGCTGACTGGTGCGCCGTTGATATTCAGGAAGACGGAACGCTGACGCGCCTCGCAGTAGCTCACGTCGACCCCGAGAAAGTCGAACGTCTGCGCGAACTTGAGCGCCGTTATCCGGCGGACCCCGAGGCGCCGAACGGAGTGCATCACATTCTTCGGACGGGAGAGTCCGAGATGATCGAGGAAATCCCTCGTGAGGTGCTCGAAGCTCAGGCGCGCGACGAGGAGCACAAGGGGGCCATCCTTGAGCTCGGCCTCGGCTCCTATATTGGCGTTCCGCTGAAGAGGCTCGGCGAGCCGTTCGGCGTGATCACCCTGGTCATGGCCGAGTCGAAGCGGCGCTACGGCGAAAAAGACCTGGCTGTGGCGCAGACCCTCGCGGATCGCGCTTCCTTGGCCGTCGAGAACGCGAGGCTTTATCGCGACGCGATGGGCGCGCGCGAGATCGCCGAAGCTGCGAGCCGGACCAAAGATGAGTTCCTCGCGATGCTCGGTCACGAGCTCCGAAATCCCCTCGCGCCGATCCGTTCAGCGCTCGAACTGATGAGCTCGCTCCCCGGGGACGGTCACGACCGAGAGGTTGCCATCATTCAACGACAGACGGACCACCTCGTTCGTTTGGTCGACGATCTGCTCGACGTCGCGCGCATCACCCACGGTCGCCTTGAGCTCGAACGTCGCCCTGCTGCCATCTCCGAAATCATCGAGCGCGCCCTCGAAGTGACCTGGCCGCCGGGCGCTCACGCGACGCATCAACTCCACGTCGAGATCCCCGTCGACTTTTCGATCGAGTGTGACTTCGTGCGACTATCCCAGGTCGTCGCGAACCTCGTTCACAACTCGATCAAGTACACTTCGCGAGGCGGGAACATCTGGATTTTGGCCAAGAGCGACAACAAGCACGCTACGATCACGGTGCGCGACGACGGCATGGGCATTGATCCGGCGACGCTTGACCAGGTGTTCCAGCGTTTCGTCCAGGCGCCTCAGGCGCTCGACCGAGCGCAGGGAGGCCTAGGGCTTGGGCTCTCGATCGTACAAGGTATCGTCTCGGCCCACGGCGGGCGAGTGTCCGCGCGAAGCGACGGGCTCGGTCAGGGAACCGAGGTCACTGTCGAGCTCCCCCTCGGGCGCATCTCGATCCCGCCGCAGATGGAGCGCGCGAAGAAGACCGTGACTCCCGCGCGCATCCTGATCGTCGACGACAATCGAGACGCCTGTGAGCTGCTCGCTGCCCTCCTCGAGCTCGAGGGACACGCGGTCTCGACGGCATTTGACGGCCCGAGTGCTCTTTCTGTCGCCGATCGCGAGAAGCCGGAAGTAGCGCTGCTCGACGTGGGGCTGCCAGGGATGAGCGGCTACGAGCTCGGTCAACGCCTCCGGAGTCTCCCGGGCCTCGAAGACATTCGCATCGTTGCTGTCACCGGGTACGGTCGCCCTCAAGATCACGAACGCTCCCAGCGTGAGTCCTTCCTCGCGCATCTCGTCAAACCGATCGACCTGGACTCCCTGCGCGCAGTGCTCGCCCTCGGTCAAAAAGAGGCGCCATCAGGGGCGAGTTAGCTGCCCAGATGGGGGCTGAGCTCCGGTCGGCCTTTCCGAGGGCGCAGGGGGAGCGCGGGTACACTCTCTCGGGAGCGGGGCGCGGGCGAGTTCTGACGGATGGGGAGCCCGCTCGTATGGGACCAAGCGGGCTTCGGGTGACGGGCTCAGCACCAGCGGACGCGGGCGCGGTACGTGAGCTTCGTCTTGCCTCGTTTGGGGACACTCACGTCGAAGGTGTGAAGTGAAGAGCTCTCCTTCTTTGCGGGATGGCTTGACTCGACGATGGTAAAGTCACCACTTGCCGGCTCACGGACCTCGACGGTGACGTTTTCGTCCTTGTGGTTACGGAGTTCGATTTCCCAAGCGGACTCGGAGCTACAAGTTCCGAGCGAACGCCATTCGGTCTGCTTCCGATCGGCGACAACGTCGAAGGCCTCTCCGACCTTGATGTGGAGCTTTTCGTCCCGCGGGGTGTGATCGATGGCATCCTCGCCCACGAACTGCTTTTTGCCTGCGCCGTCCGCCTTGTAGACGCGGATGGTGCCCCGCGGCAGCGGCATGCCCATGCGATTTTTCTCCGAGTTCTCGAAGTCGAGATAGACCGAGACCTTCTGGTTCTTTTGCAGCTCGCCGAACTGGCTCTGGTAGTAATATTGCTGACCGGAGAAGACGAGCTTCTTCTGGATGCCGAGACCGGCTGCCTCGAGCAGGGTGACTTGTTTCTGCTCGCGATCGAGCACGTCTGCGGGACGGCCGAGCGTGTACAGGTGGTACTCGAGGAGGCCTTCTTCGCGGAAGCCTGCGTCCGCTACGACACTGGCGCGCGCCGACTTCGCCATGGTCGGTCCGGCCATTTCTTGGCGAACTCGGTTCACGTCACCGGCGACGAGCTTCAGCTCCGCTGCGCGGTAGCTCGTGCCCGAGTTGTTCGACAGCGTGACCCAGCCGACCAGGTCGCCTTGGGTGTCTTTGTCGTTTACGACCAGCACATAGTCGGCGTTCCACGAGAGCCCCTGGGCGAGATAAGAGACCTCGACGTTCTGAGCCGCTGCGGCGCTGTTGTCGACGAGCCACATGAGAGTCGGCTTAGCGATCAAGTTCGGCGGAAGCTCGGGGAACGCGAGGCGGGCCGGGTAGTCGAAGGTGATCTCGTTGCCAATTTGGAGAATTTGACCGCCGGTGACAGAGAGCAGCTTCGCGTCAACGGCGTCTTCGCGCCCGGTCGCGGGGTGATACCGGTAGGCCCGCACGTCGCGCCCCACGTATTTTTCGAGAAGTTTGTCGGGGGTGAGCAGATCGAACCGGTAGTTCTGCTCGAGCACCTTGAGCCCCTTGGTGTCTGGCTTCACCGCGACGGTTTCCGGCTGGATCGTGGCGGCGACGTCGCGGAACTCGAGTTCGAACTGGCCTTTGCTGAGCCCGTCGAGCTTTCGGACCTCGCGCACCAGGGCGAAGTTCGAGTTGTAGACGGTCAGGCTGACCTCTTTGCGCTGGCTCTCGTCGGAGACCTTGACCTGATTCTTCGCCGGTGCGGTTTGTGCGGCGGCGGGCGCGAGGCACGAGAGAGGGGCGAGGAGAGCGAGCAGACGGTGGATGAAGCGCGATGAATGGGGCATGGAGTTTCTACCTTCTCTGAGGCGAGGGAACTTCTCTTCTCGTTAGCAATACGTGTTTCGGACGCGGTAGGTGATCTTGGCTTCGCCGCGGGCATCGACCTTGACCTGGAAGCTGAAGGTGTGAACGTCCTTCTTGGTCGCTTTGTGACTGGAGCTGACGACTTCGTAGTCTCCGCTGACAGGCTGTTCGACCTCGACGACCTCGGCTTGATCTTTGTGATTCCGGAGCGCGATTTCCCAGGCGCTTTCGCTGGAGCAGGAGCTGAGAGCCAGGTATTCGACCTGCTTCTGATCGACGACGACGTCGAAGGACTCACCCAGCTTGATCAAGACCCTTTCGTCACGCGGCGTGTGGTCGATCGAATCTTCTCCGACGAACTCTTGGGAACCGCCGCGGTTCGCCTTGTAGACGCGGATTGTACCCTTCGGCAGCGGCATGCCGAGCTGGTTCTTCTCGGTGTTCTCGAACTCGAGGTACGCGGAGACTTTTTGCTTCTCGAGGACAGTCCCAGCGCGCGTCGTGTACCAGTAGTTCTGTCCGCGGACGATGAGCTTTTTCTCGACCGGAATCGAGCTGGCTTCGAGGAGGTTGACCTGCTTTTGCTCGTTGTCCTTGAGGTCGGTCTTTCGGGAGAGAGTGTAAAGGTGGTACTCGAAGAGCTGCTCCTCTGCGAAGGGAGGGGGGGCAGCGGCTTCGGCGTACTCGTAGGCGTATCCCTCTTCTTCCGGAACGGGCGCGGGGGCAGGCGGGACGACACGCTGGACGTCGCCCGCGACGAGCTTCAGCTCGGCGCCGTCGTAGCTGGTGCCTGAGCGATTCTCGAGAGTGACCCAGCCGCTCAGGTCTGCGCGCTTGTCGTCCTCTGCGAGGACGAGCACGTAGTCGGCGCGCCAGCGCATTTGTCCGGTCAGGTAGCTGACCTCGAGGCGCTGCTCCGGCCTCGCGCTCGCGAGGAGCCAAACAAGGGTCGGACGCGAGAGCAGATTGCTCGGAATCTCCGGGAAAATCAGGCGACCGGGCTGCCCCGTCACGATCTCGCCATTGATACGGAACACAGGTCCACCTTCAACAGCGAGCACGTCGGCTTCGACGATCTCTTCGGTGCCGAGCTTCTCGTGGTAACGAGCGACCTTGATCTTCTTCCCGACGTACTTTTCGAGGAGCTTATCGGGAGTGAGCAGGTCGTAGCGATAGTTCTGTTCAAGAACTGTGAGAAGATTGTTCCCGTCGAGGCTCTTCAGGTGAACGGTCTCCGGCTGAATGTGGGCGGAGACGTCAGCGAAGGCGAGGGCGACCTTGCCTTCGTCGAGCTTCACGCGCCGGGTCTCGCGCACGAGACCGAAGTTCGAGTTGTAGATGGTGACAGAGACGCTCTCGCGGTCCGCCTTGGTCGAGGAGCGGGGCGTCGCCGGGCCGGCGGGGACCTCCGGAGCTCTCTTTCCGCAGGCGAGGAGGCTCGAGCCAACGAGGAGGAGCGCCGCGAGGGGACGGACGCTTCTTGGGAGACCGGAGCGGGCGGGGGCTGCTTTGCGCATAAAGATCAAGGGCAGGGTATAGAGGAATCTGAGCGTCGAAAACCATTACGCAGAGGGCGGGCTCTCCGATCTAAAATATTTCGAGGCGCGATGTTGATTGTGAAAGGGTGAGAGGACAGAGCTCTCCGGACCGAGACTCTACGCAGCGGCTCGCGCGGGCGGTCCTTTTTCGGGCCCAGGCTTGAACCAGACGTCCTTCTTTCGGAGGAAGGGGGTCTCCCAGAGGTAAAACGAGAGGCTCGCGACGAGGAGCGTCAACGTGACCTGAACCACGAGACCGAGCGCGACGGGAGCGTTGGGGAGTGCCTTCCTGATGAAAGACTGGAGCGGATAATGGAATACGTAGACGCCGTACGAGATCTTCCCGATGTAGCTCATGACCCGTGACTCAAAGAGTCCGGGGAGAAGACGACGGTGGACAACGCAGTCGATCGTGAGAGCTGCGCACAGATTCAGGAGCGAATAGGCCCAGATATAGCCGTAGCCGGGAGCGAGCCCGAGCGGGAAGCCAAGACTCCCGAAAGAGAGGGGACCATCGGGCACCCTCGGGGCAAGCAGGGCTCCTGAAGCCGCTAGGATGGCGAAGCACCCGAGAAGCGCGCCGGGCTTTCCTCCGAGCGGATAGAGCGAGAAGAGCGCGCCGAGCGCAAAAGCATCCACGTGGGACGGTGTGAGGACGTAGAGGGCAACCTCCGTGTCTTCGAACGCGCCGAGCGAAGGGGTCTCGATGAGGGCGTGGAGACCGAGCCGAACCAAAGGCCCGAGAAAGACGATCGAGAGCAGGGCCGCCCGCAGGGCGCTCGGGCGGCAGAAGAAGATGAAAAAAGGCCAGATCAGGTAGAACTGCTCTTCGACGCACAGCGACCAAAAATGGGAGATGAGCTTCGAGTGAACGAAGGCATCCGACGCGTGCCAGAAGTTGTAGGTGTACGTCGCTGCGAAAGGCAGTCCTTCGCGTACGCCTTGGGCTTCCATGCCTAGGGCCGCAAGGAGGGCGAAGGCCCCGAGCACCCCGAAATAGAGGGGAAAGATACGGAGCGAGCGCCGGCCGTAGAACTCGACGAGGTATGCTCGTAACGGGAGTTCTTTCGACTGCACGAGAATCCGGGTGATGAGGAACCCGGAGAGAACAAAGAAGATCTGGACTCCGATCCAGCCGATGCCGAGGAGCTCTTGGTGGAAGAAGACGACGAGGAGCACCGCGAGGGCCCGCAGGCCGTCGAGACCAGGGAGGCGACCGGGGCTGGCACTGGACATTAAAATGTCCCTAACATGGGCCGAAACTGGCTCACAAGGCGCGGACGGGAAGTCTGAGCGGACTTTTTGAAGGGAGATCTCTAACTCGGGGGGCGCTTCGCGCCGTTTTGGGGAGAGGTCCCCGTGGACTCCATCGTTCCGACGTAGGGAATCGCCCTACGTGGCTGCCGAGAGAGCCCCGCCCGCTCCCGTCCTCATGAATTCGCCCTTGAAAGTCGCTCTGCCGCAGGCACATGCGGAACCAGTGGGCTTCAGGTACCTTGCTGAGGCTAACGTGGCGACAAGCGGCGCGACGACATCGGTGGAAGCACAAGGACCACTGCCGGAGGTCAGTCAGGAGATCGATCCGCTGATCGGCCGCACCCTGAACGACACTTATTTGATCGAGGGGCTGATCGGTCAGGGGGGCGTCGGCTGTGTTTATCGAGCTCGGCACGCCCGCATCCGCACGAAGCTCTTCGCTCTCAAGGTGCTCCACCCTGAGCACGCCCGGGACGCAGAACAACTGGCACGGTTCCAGCAAGAGGCGGAGGCCGCAGCCTCTCTGTCCCACCCGAAGGTGGTGGGCGTCTTCGACATCGGCCGCACCGAGGACGGCTACAGCTACCTGGCTTGTGAGCTTCTTTCGGGGCTCGACCTGGATCAGTACATCGAAGAACGCGGCCGCCTCGACGTGGTCACAGCGATCGAGGTGGGCCTTCAGATTTGTGAGGCTCTCGAGGCAGCTCACGCCCAAAACATCATTCATCGCGACCTCAAGCCTCAGAATGTCTTTCTGTTGGCGGGACCGGACGGAAACGTGCCGAGACACCCTGAGGTCAAGCTGCTCGACTTTGGGCTATCCCGCTTCCTCGATCACTCGGACACGCAGCTCACCAAGACGGGCTCTTTGGTCGGAACACCCGCCTTCATGGCTCCCGAACAGGCCATGGGCAATCGCGGGGATCATCGGGTCGATGTCTACGGGCTCGGAGTGATCTTGTTCGCTGCGGTGACGGGGCAAGCTCCCTTCGTCGCGGACAACCTGATGGCGATGCTGGTCGCGGTGATGACGGAAGAGGCGCCGCGGCCGCGCAAGATCGTGCCCGAGATCCCGGAGTCCCTCGAGCTCTTCATCCAGCGCTCGATGGCGAAGGAGCCGGACCACCGTTACCAGACGATCGGTGACGCGCGCGCCGCTCTCGAAGCGGTGCTCTCCGAGGTGCGTGTGGCTCTCGGAGAGACCCGCCCGCCGCCGCGCCCCCCCATGGAATCGGCACTTTTCGGCGCTGAGGAGATTGAAGATCTCAGCACGACGAGGCCGAGGCTTTTGTTCTACGGATTCGCGGCGGGTCTCTCTTGTTTCGCTTTGCTCGCGAGCGCGCTGAGTGGACTTGAGCTTTTTGTGGGACCGATTCGACTGAGCAAGACCGAGTTCATCTTGGTCGCCGCGGGCATCTCGGGCACGCTAGCTATGCCCGCGGCTCTCGGCATCAAACGTTTTCGTTCTGCGATCTGGGCGAACAGCGCCCGAGTGGTCGCTGTATTAGGGCGCCTTCGGAGCGCGCTTCTCGCTGGGCTCATCGCGTACGGAGCGAGTTACCTCTTGCTCCGTTTTGCCGACGACTTTCTGAGTCGCCTCTGGGATAGTCCGCTTCTCACCCAACAGCCCGGCGTCGGCTTTGCCGGGTTCACCTGGATCGTTCCGATCGTCGCTCTCCTCGGGGGCAGCGCCGCTTACTTCAAGCGCAGGGCGCTGGAGGGGCCTCACGCGGCTCGCCTTCGCCGGTGGCTGGGAGCGCCTCTGCTCATTTTGCTCTTCTGTGTCTCGGGGGCGCTGCTCTTCCTCGGACTCAAGTGGCGCGCGAGCGAGGTCACAAAGGCTCGCGCGGAAGCAGAGAAGCTCGCAAGCGAGGCTCCCGTGCCGGTCCCAGATGAGCCGGCGCCGGCGCGCGAGGAGCCCGCACCTCTTGAGATTTCTGAGCCTGCGCTCGCGACAGACGTTGAGCTCGCGGACGCTTTGCGGCTAGGCGTCGAAGGGCTCCTCCCGCTCTCCGAGCAGTATCCCGAAGATCCGCGGGTGCTTGAGCCGCTGCTCCTCGCCTTCGCGAGTCGCGCGACGGGGCTCGCGGATGCGATGGTGACGGCAAAGAAGCTGCTGCGGGTCGCTCCTGAAAAACGGGATAGTGAAGCTCTGGGACTGATCGTGCTCAGGGCTGCAAAGACCGGCGGCAATGCGTCGGACCTCGCCCTTGAGCTCATGAGGAGCGGCCTCGGGAGCGCTGGAGCTGATCTTCTGTATCAGCTCGAGAAGAGCGGAGCGAAAGTAGCGCCGAAGGCCAAGGAGCTGCTTCGTTCGAAGGAGGTGCTGGAGGCAGCCTCTCCCGCGCTCCGCATCTTGCTGGAGCTCGAAGGCGCAAAATCCTGTGAAGATCGGTTGCCTTTGCTCGATCGAGCCAAGAGCCTGGGAGACGATCGCAGCGCGGCCCTCCTCGCTTCTCTCGCGAAGGGGACCAAAACAGGGTGCGGAAAGGGGAAGACGAAACCCTGTCCCGCTCCCTGCAAAGATCAGTCGAAGGCCTATTGGGAAGCGATCGACGCGATCAGCGCTCGCCGTGGCGGGACGAACCTCTGAGCCGCTCAGAGGCTCTTCCGGATCCCCCAGCGATTCAGCATCGTCTTCGGGCGCGGCCGTGACTGAAGGCGGTTCAGCTTCTGGAGTTGCTTGAGCTCGCTTTGTGCCTCGAGGTGCTCCGGGTCGAGCTTCAGGAGATGGACCGAAACCGCCTCGGCTTCGAGGGGATGATCATTCATGGCGAGCAAACAGGCCAAATAGAACAAAATGCTCGAGTTCTTCGGGAAATAGTCGGCCGCCTTCTCGGCCCAGCGCAGCGCCTTCGGCGCGTAGCTCTTATCGTCCACCGCGCGAAGCCACGCGTCGAGCACGCGGCTCTCGACCTCCCTCTCTTGGGGCGATTTCACGTACGGGCGATGGGGCGCGGGCGGCGTGGGCCTTGGGCCGAATGCGGCGCTCTCGGGCCCAACGGATTCGCGAGGAGCATCGCCCGATGTATGAGCGATGCGGTAGCTTCCGCTGCGGTTGGTCTCCCGCCTTTCACTTCCGCCCAAGGGCGTGGCTCGAGGATGGGTGGGCGGCGGTTGTGAGGCGTGCGGGATGCGTACGGTATCCTTCTGGCGCAGCTCCTGGATCTCGCTATCACTTCGAGGGAAGTCGCTGATGAGGCCCGGACCGGTAGAAAGGGCAGCCGCTGCTTTCGACGCGCCGCTTGGGACATTGTCCGGGGTGCAGGCGAGCAAGGCGTAGACTGTCGCGACGAGAGTGGGCTCGGGGACGAGGTTTCTCGTGCGCAAGGTCTCGAAGCTCTCGGGCGACCGCGCGAGGCTTTGAAGGACTTGGCGCGGCCCGCGGCGGAGCTCAGTGGCGCTCGCTTTGAAGACGTCGGGGACAGCGAGCACTTTGTCGCCGAGCCCTTGAATGCGCGTGCGACAGGCTTCGAGCGCTGGTGAGTGTTCGAGAAGATCGGCGATCAGGACGGCGGGTTCGAGGGGAGGACTGAAGCCGACCACCTTGTCCTCGTGGGCCTGGAACTCGTAGTCGAGCTCGTGACAAGTCCGGAGGAGCGAACGGAGCTCCCGAAGCAGCCCCTCCTTGCGCAGGCGAGCGAGAGCCTCCGCGTCGAGGAATCGGAGCTCGGCGGCTGCGCCGAGTAGGTCTATTTCGCGGCGCTCGGCGTGGGTCTGGCAGAAGGCGATCTGTTCTGGGGGCAAGAGCTCCGCGAGGATCTCCTCGAGACTCCCGGGACCCGCGGCTCCTGCGTCTCCGCCGGGCAAGGGCGAGGAGCCTTTCGCCCACCCGGTCACGAGCCCTTCCGCGAGCCCGAGCCTGAGCTCAGAGCCTCCGCTCTTGCGCACCACGAGGCTGCCGCTGAAACGCCGCCGCTGGGCGCTGACCAGGAGGTCAACAGCCCATTTTGGGTGGAGCGTCCCGGCGGCGGGAAGGAGAGGAAAGGCCATGCTCGGAAGAGAAGCGTCTCTCGCCCCACCCCTGGCGACTTGCACATGTCGGAAGGGGATCCAAAGGGGCTATCCCACCTCTAACACCGAACGCGCATCTTTGGCTACAGGAAATTTCAAATTTGAAAGGAAGCACTTGCCACGCTCCTGAGGGAACGGGCCAAGGGGAGCTGGCTCAGAACACAACGTTCGAACCTACACGGGTTTCTCTGTTTTCCCGCTCGGGTGAACCGCAAAGCGGTCCGGCGAAGGTCCGTGGACGGGCGCGGCGTCGTCCCAGGGCCAGCCTCCAAACTGGGTCTTTCGGTAGTCGAGGTACGCTTGGCGCAGCTCGTCTTCGGTGTTCATGACGAAGGGCCCGCGTTTCGCGACCGGCTCACCAATGGGACGGCCCTGGAGCAGCAGGAGCTCGACTGAATCGTTTCCCGCCTGGAGCGTGAGCGGGAGATGGGAGTCCAGCCGGGCGCCGTGACCGGGGAGAAGCTGGGCGCCACCGAGGGCAACCTGGGAGCCGGAGATCAGATAGAGGGCGCGGTCGGTTCCGGGCAGAGCGGCGGGCAGGCGGAAGGTCGCGCCAGGAGCGAGCTCGATGGTCGCCACGGCCACGTCATTTTTCGGGTCGGCTGCCCAGGATTGGGCGGGGGTGCCCGGGACGCGGAGATCGCCGAGGGCCCCAGCGCGCACGGTGAGCCGAATCGGACGGCCTTCGTCGTCGGTAAGCGAGCTCTCGCGCGTCATGTTCGCCCAGATCATGCTGAAGGCTGGGTCAGCGAACTTGCTGCGCTTGGGCAAGTTGAGCCAGATCTGAAAGAGATCGAGAGGGTTCTCTGAACGCTCACTGAGCAAGGGGAACATCTCGGCGTGTTCGATGCCAGCGCCGGCTGTGAGCCATTGCACATCGCCGTCGCCGTATCTGGCCCGCGCGCCTAGCGAATCTGCATGATCGAGGCGGCCTTTGCGGACGACGGTGATGGTCTCGAAACCGCGGTGTGGATGACGAGGAAATCCCGGGACTTCCCGCCCGTGGTACATGCTGAAGCCGTCTTTCGCGGAGAAGTCTTGGCCGAGGTTTCGACCGTCGAGGGACACACTGGGTCCGAAGCGGCCGTTCCCGGCGGGGAACGCGTCCTGATGGTGAACGCAGAAAAGGAAAGGATCGAACGTCGGAAAGGGGGTGTTCTTTTGGAGGCGAAAGGTCGTCTTGACTCGCGCCTCATCGAGCGCGAGCGGTGCGGGCGTCGAGTCCCGCACGCCGGGCTCTGGGACGCGCCGCGAGCAGGCGAGGACACTTCCGAGGGCGACGGTCCCCGCGACAGACTTGAGGGCTACGCGCCGATCGATTTCCTTCATTGTCCCTCTAGTTTAGGACATGTGAGCAAAATGCCACTGAATGGCTCGGCGAGCGGTGACGCAGCCCGAATGAAAGTTTGAATCTCGCGGGGGCGGCTCGGCGCATCCCCTCGGGTGGGGGCCCAACGGGTACAGAACATACGTGCCCGCCCCGCGTGTTCTTCGTTCGTTGGTCGCCTTTTCGGTGCTCGGTACGCTCTCGGTGGCCTGCAGCTCATCCGATAGCGATGGGGGATCGTCAGGGAGCGGTGGAACGGCGGCGGCCGCGGGAGGAGCCGCGGCAGGGGGAACTGCGGCAGGCGCGGGCGGAGCCGTCGCGAGTGCGGGGGGCGAGACGAGCTCCGGCGGTCTTCCCCAGAATGCGAGCGGCGGGGCACCTGACACAGCAAGTGGCGGAACTCCGGACGCAGGAAGCGGCGGACAATCGGAGACGGGTGGTCAAGCGTCCGGCGGCGCCGCGAGCGGAGGGGCAGCCAGTGGTGGCGCGGGAAGCGGCGGATTCACCGGAACCTGCACGGCCTCGACGCGCGTGAATCGCAACGTCTCCGGTACGGGGCCTCACCAAGTGATCGTCGAGACGAATTCTGATCCGGGTATCCGCGAAGGAACGATTTTCCGTCCTGCCGATCTCGGCGAAGGCGAGCGTTACCCCATCTTCGTCTGGGGGCAGGGCGGATGTTCGCGAGACGGTTTCGCTGCAGAAGCCGCCATGGCTCAGATCGCGTCCCATGGTTACTTCGTGATTGCGGACGGTGATCCGCAGGGGAATCAGCCAAATCGCCAGCTCGGCGGCGGCGGTGATGTGCTTCTGCGCTACGTCGACTGGATCCAGGAAGAGAACGACAAGCCCTGTAGCGCCTATTACCAAGCGATCGACACTGAGAAGGTTGCGGCGAATGGGTTCTCTTGTGGCGGCTTGATGGCGGCAGGAACGGCGGCGGATCCACGCATGACGACCTGGGGGCACACGAGCAGTGGCTCCTTCTCCGTCGACCAGAACTTCTACAACTCCATCCACACGCCGGTGCTCATCATCACGGGAACCGCTGACAGCCTCGGAGCCAATGAGAACGGTCAGCGCGACTACGACAACATCTCAAAGCGGAGTGAGATCCCGATCATGATGTTCGCGAAGATCGGCGCCGATCACGGTGGCGATCTCTGGGCTCAGAACGGCGGGCACTTCACGCGCATCAGCCTGGCCTGGCTGAACTGGTGGCTCAAAGGCGACATGACCGCTACAGGCAAGGGAATGCTTGTGGGCGGGAGCTGCCCCTATTGCACCGACAACACCTGGATCGTCTCCTCCGCGAATCTCCCCTGAGCTCCTCTTGAGCTCGACCGGCGACGCTTTTTCTCGGGCGCTCGTCTTTTCGCGCCGACGTCTCGCTCGCGCCCTGGGCTCAGCCGTCCCGCCTTTTCAGGTGGAACGGCTGGCGACGGAGCTCGGAGCTTCGAGCTCGCGGCTCACGGAGTCGTGACCGTGAAGGAGTTGACCTTGATCGCGCCGCCGAGAGCAGAGGTGGCGTAGTTGAAGATGGCGAAGCGGTAGCCGAGGAAGTACTGCCAATCCTTCGTCATGTTGTAGGTGTTCCCAAGGGGCGTGAACGTCTGCCCGTCCGTGCTGTACGAGAAGCGAGCATTGGCGCCACCGTTGTCGCTTCGGACATTGGCCTCGACGCGCAGCCAAATTTTCCCGCCGGAAATGTTCGCGCCCGCGACCTCATTGCCGAGTCCGTTCGTGGTCCATTGACCGGCCGCCAGGTTCNCCCCATCGGTCATGACGACTCGATGGGCGCCTGCCGTGCGCTTGACGCCAATCCAAGCTGTGCGATCGCGGAACGCTGCGAGACCGGCGACGTCACCGTCTTTCATGTCGCTGTAGTCGAGCTCAATCGTTCCGATCGAGACGGGACCGCGGATCCTGCGGGTGAGCGTGTTGCGCGCGGAATACAGGTCGTTCGTTACCGTCACGGTCTGGAGCGTGAGCCCATCCCCCGCCGACCACTTTGTATTGTCGGGGTTATGATTCCACTCCCACTCGTGACTGAGCGTGGGCGATGAGAAGGTGTCCGTGGTTTGGGGCTTGGGGAGTTCGCGGCAGGTCACATCCGGGAAGGGATAGGTCCCGCCCCACTGGCCGTTCACGAGCGTTACCGAGGGCCAGCCATTTTCCCAGGTCACCGGCGCCATCACCGGGATACGTCCCGCGGGGTACGAGTCGTTGAAGCCCATGTAGTACCACTGGTCCTTGGCGGTCTCGATCAGGCCACCTTGGTGAGGCTGCCCACCGGAGCCCGCTTTTCCACCATAGGGGAGCCGGACAGCCAAAGGACGCATCTCATAGGGACCAAACACGTTCTTCGAACGGAGCACGTATTCACCGTTCGCGTACTGCGTCAGGAAAATATAGTACTCACCTTTGTACTTCTTGAAGCGTGCCCCTTCGAGAGGACCGCCGACGCTCGGGGGCGTCTCGTAGACTTGTTGAGAGCGGACCTGGGTGAATCCGTCTGCGCTCAGCTCGGCGACGCTGATGATGTTGTTGCCTGAGGCGACGTACATCTTGTCATCGTCGTCGACCAAGAGGCCCATGTCGTAGTAGCAGCCCTGCGTCTTGTGTTTCTCCCAGGGGCCGGCCGGAGACTTCGCCGTAAAGGCGTAACCTCCGCCCTTCCGCATGCAGCCCATCCAATAGAAGGTCTCGTTGCTCTCCCGGTATTGGATCGTTGAAGCCCAAATCCCGCTCACGTAAGCGCGGCCGCCGCTGAGATCGTAGGAAGGATCGAAATCGAGCACGGGGACCGAATGTCCCACGTACTCCCAGTTCACTAAGTCGTAAGAACGAAGCACCGGCGCGCCGGGCGACTGATGGAAGGTCGAGGCCGTGTAGTAGAAGACCTCGCCGACGCGGATGACCTCTACGTCCGGCAAGTCCTCCCACAGGATCGGGTTCTGATAGGTGGCCGGGCAGTCGACGACAGGAGGCTCTCCCATGTTCCCGCCTGCGCCCCCCGAGCCAGCGCTTCCGCCGTCAGACGACTCGCTTCCGCCGGAGGCCTCGCTACCGCCGCTCGATGTCGCTCCGCTCCCTCCTGCGCCGCCGGCTCCGGGATTCTGGGCCCCACCGGAGGATTCACTCCCTCCCGCGCCCGGATTTGCGCTGCCGCCAGCCCCCGTCGCCGTACCCCCACTGCCGGCGGCCGTGCCACCAGCCCCAGGGCCACTCCCTCCCGTTTGCGTCGGCGCGCCGCCCGAGGACGAATCATCGTCGACGGGTGTCCCTGAGCAGCCCGTAATCAGGGCGACCAAGGCGCTCGACAAGAGCGGAACGAGGAGAGGAGAGCGGAGAGAGTGACGCCGGAGAACCACGACTCCATCCATGCCACCCCTATGTCTGGGAAGGCAGACGAGCCAATTCTCCCTCGCGCTTGAAAGATTGCAGCAGCGGTTAACTGCCCTTGGTGAGGGCTACGGTGACCGTCGACTGCGCGGGGATCTCGATGCGCCCGTCCTTGGGCAAGGCGCCGAGGTTCTTGTGCTCGAGGCTGGGCGTGTAGACCGTTTGGGTGACGGAGCTACTGGTCAGGGTCTTGCGCTCCTCGTCGAGATCGAGGTCGGTCACGAGCGGTTCCGTGCCCGTGTTCACGAGCACAACCGTGAGCGCTTCCTCATCGGGAGCGATCCAAGCGGAGGTGAGTAGGCCTCCCTTTTCGGCCGCCGCAAAGACCCGCGTCCAGCCGGGGCCGGTGTGCGCGGAGAAATGTTGCATGGCGTAGTAGGGGCCCTGGATCGTGTAGCCTTCTTCCTCGAGCTGGATGAAGGCGTTCTGATTCGGATCGAGCGCGCCCACGGGGCTGACGAAATCGTTCTGGAGATAGACGGTCGCGTTCCCTTCGACCATCGCCGTGTGAATCAGGGTCGCGGTCTCGAGGCCTTCGTTCATGGCCTCCGACTGGAACACCGGGAGATCGTATTCGGCCGCGAGCGCCCGTACGACATTCATCTCGTCGCGGCGCGGATTCTCGACGTTTGCGCCGTACATGTGGATGGCGACGGCGGCGAGCAAGCCCTCCGCGAGCACCGGTTCGTAACGGGGCACGGCGTTGAGCGTGGTCGTCTCTGGGCCGTACAGGCGCGGAGGGTCCGGGAGATCCTTGATCTCATCGAGTACGGCTTGCGCCGCCTCGAGATACCCTGCCAGGCGGATTTCTTTCCCGTTGAGCTCCGTTGTGCCTTCTGTGGGGAGGAGACGGCATGCGTCGCCCGAGTGGCCCTCTGGGGGGCTCCAGTTCGGGTTGTTCTGGATGCTGAGGTAGTCGGGCTTGATCCCAACTTCGGCGTAGGCCTCGAGCGACTCGCGCCAGTGCTCCGCGAGGCCCGCGTAGTCGAAGCTGTCGTCGTCGAGCGTCGCGAGGGTGCAGGAACCTTCGTCACCGTCACAGGCCTTGGCGCCGTTCTTCTTGAGGGCGGCGGGCGGACTGCCCTCGGTCATGAGCAGGGTCGGCTCGCTGCCGACACGCTCGATGAGGGCTTCGAGGAGCTCCACGGTCAGTTCGAGGTTCGTCTCGCGACCAGCCTCGTAGTGATTCCCGAGGCGGATGACGTTGATGTTGAGATCTCGGAACAACAGCTCGTAGAGCTTCTCCTGATCATCGTGCCCGATGATGTCGCGCTCGGCGAACGCGAGCGACGCACCAAAGCCCACCAGCTTCTGGTAGCGCTCGGAGAGATCCACTTTGACCACCTCGTCCGGCGGCGGCTCGATCAAACAGACGCCGTCCTTACAGGTCGTGCCGCTCGGGCACGAGCTATCATCACAGGTCTGGACGCAGACGGGCCTCTGGAGCGCGGCCCCTTCACAGAAGGAGTCGGCGCGCTCATCGGTGATCGCGAGGCACATCGAGGCGCCCTCGCGGCAGTCCGTGAGGTCCGAGCAGAGCGAAGTACACGCTCCGCAAATGCAGTCGAGGTCACCACACTCGAGCTTTGATTTGCACGTGCGATACCAGTTCGTTTGACTGTTCGTTTGCGGCTCTCCCGGCGCCATGCAGGAGCTGGAAAGGAGAGAGCCCGAAAGGAGAGCCGCTGCCCAGAAGAGGGAGAGAAATGGTCGACGCATGTTAGCTTTTCATTCTGAGGAGGGGACCCTCAGGGAATTTCGTCCTCGACGAGATACTGGCCGCAGTAGAAGTGAACCTGGTACGAGCCCTCGGCGCGGTGCGCCTTATTATACTCCGTGACCTTCTCCCAGAGCGGGATCGTTTGTGATCGTGTGCTCGCAAGGAGGCTCCGGACTTCCGCCTCGTAGGGGTGACCGGGCCAGAGGTCGAAAGAGAGGGTTGTTCCGCCCACCTCGTCACCCTTGGTCGAGGTTCGATTTCCGCTCACGATCTTGGCCGCGAGAGCGTTCAGCACCGCTCGGTAGTGGTCGATGACCGCCGCTTCCCAGCCGGCCGCCTGACCGACGGGGATCAGGCACTCGTCGGCCGAGTAGGTCCGCGTCCCGTCGCGCTCGTCCATCCGGATGCGTCCGTCTGCGACAAGGCTGGCGAGCGCTTCCTCGAGCTCACTGCTCGAGAGCGAGGAGAGTCCGGCCAGTGCCTGTTCGGTGATGGGCCCTTCCCGGTAGACGTGGAGCCACACGAGGGCCGAAAGGGATTCTTTTGAATTTTCGCTCGGGTTCGCGCCGAGATCCTCAAGCTCTTCGGCGCTGGCGACCCGGTAGTTCGTTTCTTCACCGCGGCCGCTGCGAATGACGAGACCGCTCTCGACGAGGTCGTTCAAGATCCCGCGTACGGAGGTCTCATCATCATAGCGAAAGCGAGCCAAGAGCTCGGTCCGCGTCGTCGTCTCGCGACTCGCCAAGTAGCTATGAATGGCGGACCAAAGGGTAACTCCGCGTGATGTCGCCGATTCGCCGAGGCGCTGGACCTTCTGCCGATAGGAGCGAAGGGCGAGGCCGAACATGTCGGCGATCACCTTCTTGCCGAGTCCCTGGGCTTCCAGTTCTCGGACGAGCCCAACGAACACCTCATTCGCCACGTGGGCGAGCGGTGACCGCGTTCCCTCCAGGGTGGACAGGCGCGCGATCAACACGGTGGTTTGACGCACGATGGCGTCGATCAGGATTTGGGGGCTCATTGAATCCGGGGGTGAGATTCTGAGCGTGCACGGGGCCCGCGACTTTTCAAGCCCGCGGACCGAAAAACCGGTGCCCGATGTCGTGTCGTGTGCCGACTTGTACTCAGAGTCGAGAGGGACAGGGAAGGGGGGTGCAATTTTGCCTCTTTCCCTGACGGCACACTTTTGGTTTTCGGTAGGCTCGGGGCGTTTTTTGTGATCCCCCGGGGGGCGTCTGTGCATGGACACGTGCGCATGGCGAGAGGGAGCTACTCATGAGGAGGATCGCGCTCGAGTTCATGATCCCCTTTGGCAGCGATGTATCGGGGGGAACGTTTCTGGGGCGTGTCCTTGGGACCGAGACTTTGGTCCTGCTGCAGGAGCTGACAGAGTCGGGCGCGGCGCCGGAGGTCATTGATGAACTCGAGCTGTGGGCGGAGCGCCTCGCGGGGCTCGAGTCCGCGCGGCTTGTGAGAACCTTGGGGTCGACGCTCGTCGACGAGCGCCTATTTCTGGTCAGTGAGTGGGTGCCGGGGTTACCCCTCGCGCACTTGAGCGACCATCCCTTGTCGACCTTGGCGTACGTGGGAAGGGAAGCGCTTGTCGCTCTCGATGAAATCCAGAAAGAGTGTGCCCGCGTAGGGTTACCCGCCGGCCCCCATGGCCACTTGACACCCCTCAGCATCGTCCTCTCGATGCAAGGGCAGGTGCGTGTGGCAGGCTTTGGGCGAGCCTTCGCGGCGGGAGCGCTGCCACTCGATACTCACTGTTTTCTATGGGCCGCGCCGGAGAGGAAAGCGGTGGGGCGCCTCGACGAGCGAGTCGATATCTACTCGGTCGGAGCGATCTTGTGGGAGGCAGCCGGCTACCACCTCGCGAACCGCAGCGAACAGGCGAGGGTGGCCGGTGGTGCAGGGGCTCCGAGCGGGTTCGGAGGGGACGATGACGCATTCTTCTCGTGCCTTCGGCGCGCTCTCCATCCGAATCCTGGACGCCGCTACCCGGATGCGTTGAAGTTTGCGGCTGCTCTCGGAGCGTACATTGAGGCGTTTGGGACGGGCGCCGAGGCCGTGACGCTGGAAGGATGGATCAAGATCACCTTTCCGGGCTCGAGCTCTGACGCGCGGGCCTTTTTGGCTCGGAGCACTGAGCGCACGCCCCGCCCGGAGGAGCTCATGGATATCGATCTCGCGCTCGACTTCGACGAGACCACCGCGCAGACCGACCTCTCCTATATCGCCCGCGTCTTGACCGCGCCCCGCCCCGAAACGAAGCCGGTCCCGCCACCAAGAAGCGAGCGTGGCCCAGGGGCCGCTATGACCAGCGGGTTCGCCTACCTGTCCAAGGTATTCAGCCGTCGCCCGCGCCCGTAACCGAGCGCGCCCCCCCCCGGGACTCCGCGCTTTCGGCTCAGGGGAGCGGCACCTGATCCAAGGAGTAGTCTTCGGTCGCAGCCTTCAGCATCGCGGCGAGGATCGTCGGCTGAACGACAGTGGCGTCTTTCCGATCGAAGAGCGCAAAGCCATCGGCGCCGCTATTCTTCCCGCCGTTGTCCCAATAAAAGGGCACCATGCCGCGGTCGATGATGACCTTGGTCACATACTCCATGTAGTAGCGGCGGTAGTTCTCGTAGCCCTCTTGGTGCACGGCGCCGTACTCTCCAACAATCATCGGTAGATCCTTGTCGACGTAGGCCGCTTTGAGCTTGTCGTACTGGGAGACGACGTGGCTCTCTTGACCCCAGTTGTCCGAGCCCGGCGAGGCGGAGCCCCAGGTGTGAGTACTTCCTTCGCCCGCGTAAGGCCAAGGATCGTAGAAGTGGACCGAGAGAATGAGGCGATCCGAGCTTGGATCGGCGGGTTTTTCGAAGCCGGCGAGGGTATAGTCGATGTTCGTGTTGTAGCCGGGGACGACGAGGCAGCGTTTGTCGTTGTTGCCGCCAGAGCTGCGCACCAAGTCGACGAACACCTGATTCAGGTCGGTGATGATGTCGTAGTAGCGCGGATCGGGCGCATCGTAGCCGTCGTGGATTTCGTTCATGGACTCGAAGAGCAAGCTCGCATCGTGGTCCTTGAAGTAGTCGGCGATCTGCGTCCAGACTTTGATGAAGCGCTCCCGAACGGCGGTGTTGTTCTGCTCGGTGACGTTGCCCTGG
This sequence comes from Sorangiineae bacterium NIC37A_2, assembly GCA_002085155.1. Taxonomy (GTDB): domain Bacteria; phylum Myxococcota_A; class Polyangia; order Polyangiales; family Polyangiaceae; genus NIC37A-2. Next base: position 4,605 of record NASX01000023.1, on the reverse strand, counting down.
GCGTCGTTCAACGTGAGCCATTCGACGCCATCGAGCCCGTCGGCCCCGTCATGATGGAGATTGATGATGGAGGGCAGGCCCGCCGCTTTCGCATAACCGACGACCTCAGCGACACGGGCCAAAAAGGCAGGCTCAATCTTGAAGTCAGGCCCCGGCCCCATGTGGAGGGACCAGGTCACCGGAATGCGCACGGCACCGAACCCGGCATTTTTGACCGCTTGCAGGAGAGCGGGGGTGATCGTCGGATTGCCCCAGGCGGTTTCGCTCTCGGGAGCGTCGAGGCTATTGCCGAGGTTCCATCCGAGCTTGAAGCTCTTCACCATGTCGGGGGCGTTCGGGAAGGAACCCGGATCCGCGGCTCCGCCGGTCCCCTGAGGATCTCCGCCGCCTCCCGGAACACCTCCTGCGCCGGTCTCGGTCCCGCCAGCGCCCGTGCCCCCGGAAGGCCCCTCGGCACCCCCGGTCCCGCTCGAGGTGCCTCCTGACTCAGGCCCGTTGGTACCGCCGTTGGTACCGCCCGTGCCGACGGCGTCCGAGCCTCCGTCAGGCGCCCCACCGGCGCTCGATGCACCTCCCGTAACCCCATCTCCCGCTGAACCTCCTCCACAAGCTGCGAGGGAGAGAGCGACGACAGACGAGAGGGCGAAGAGGAAGCGGGGCGAGGACAAGATTTTTCTCCGACAAGGGGGACACCGGACCGCGGGATGCGCCCCGGGTGGTGAGTGCCGGTACATGCACACCAGCCCGCGATCGATCGGAAAAGCCGCACGTCCCCGCGGAAAAAGAGAAACGGGCGAGACGGAGGACCCGAAGGTCAGTCCATCTCGCCCGCTGGGGAGCTCGCCTCTCCGAGTTAGCCGTTGAGCATTCCGGCGAGCGGGCCGTTGGCGTTGAAGTTTGACTGGATGCCGTAGGCGCGCAGGACGCCCGTGAGCACCTGGCCGATCTCCGCGTTCTTGCCGTCGATGTATTGGCCGGTCTTGAACGCTCCGCCCGCCTTGCCAGCGATGATGAGCGGCATGTTCGACATCGAGTGCGAAGGACCAACTGCGACGTGGGTCGTCCAATAGAGGAAGCCGTTGTCGAGGAGAGGACCATCGGGGGTCGAGTACTGCGCCCACTTGTCGAGGATCTCCTTGACCGTTGTGATACGGATGCGGTCGATCTTCGCGTGGAGCTCAGCTGCGCCGGCGATCGGGGTACCACTGTTGCCGTCGCTGTTGATGCGGTGGCTGATGTGATGGAAGCGTTCGCGCTTCTGCCCGTCGATCACGTACTGGGTACCGTCGGTTCCGTCGCCGACCTGCATCACCGCGACGCGGTTCAGGTTACAGGCGAAGGTGAGGCCGACGAGCTCGCCGTGGAGGCGAATGACCTTCTCGAAGTTGTCGTTCTGCTTGAAGGCGTTGCCGTCGTTGACCGACTCGAGAGCGTCCATGTCGAGCAGGCTTCCGGAGCATCCCGTCATCTCTCCGCCCATCTCCGCCATCGTGTCTTCGATGTCGCGAATGCTATCGAAGTGGAGCTGGAGACGCTCCTTGTCAGCCTTGCTGAGCTTGGGATTGCTCTGGAGGCGCTGGATCTGATCGTGGATCAGATCGTTGACGCTCTTGCGACGCTTGAGGAGCAGGTTCGCCGTCGGGGAGGGCTGACCCGTACCCGAGTCGATGAGCCCGACCATGCGGTTATAGACGTTGTAGGGGTTGCCCTCGCCTGCGCGTACCTTGCCGGCGTCGGAGAAGGAGAGCCTGTCATCAATGAAGCCGCCCTTGGCGCCGGAGTAGAGGGTGAGCGGTGAAGTCCCTTGGGAGTTCACGGCGTTTGCGATCACGGTGTCGACAGACGGACCCGTGGAGGTCGCGCCGTTGCCGTTGCCCGTAGGGGGCTTGGCGGTCAAGCACTGAGCGAGACCCTGCGCATGGCCGCACCCGGTCGGTCCAGCGAGGGGCAGCTTCACACCACGAATGATGAGAAGGTGCTCGGCGTAGTCCGACAAGATGCCGGTGGCGCGATCGTTCTTGAACGCCTCCATGCCGGACTTGGTGAGCGCGCCGAGCTGCGTCGGCCAGAAGCGCTCGGGCTCTTGTCCATACTGCTGGGCGACGCCGTTCGCTGCGCTGATGAAGAAGCCGAAGACGGGCTTGTTGCCACCGGTCTGCGCGAACGCAGACTTCTCCGGAAGCCCCTCGAGGAAGGGCAGGGCCACGCCGGTCGTGCCAGCGGCCGCCAGGAATGCTCGACGATTGATGCGATGAATCATGGGACTATTAGTTTCCTGTCTTGGCATTCGTGAACGCGGGGGACTGAACGAGTGCGAGGATCAGCTCCTTGATCGAAGCGTCTGAATCGTGACTTTGTTTCATCAGGGACTCGACGAGATCCTTGTCGTTTCCGCTCACGCCGCGCATGAGCGCGTACTCGGCGAGACGAGCGGAGAAGCATGCGTGAGCGGTTTCGCTGTCCGCGATGATCTTGGCCATGTCCTTGGGGCCTTCGAAGGCAGGATTGCCCGGGATCTTTGCGAAGGTGCCGGTGGTGTCGATGGGCTTGCCGTTGTCCATCGTGCGGGCCTTACCGATCGCGTCGAAGGACTCGAGGGCGAAGCCCGGCGGGTTGATGGTGCCGTTGTGGCACTCACCGCAGACGCCTTCGCCGGTCAGCTCGGTGATCGCTTCACGGTTCGTCTGACCTGCCTTGGGCGCCGGGATCGGCGGGATGACGCCGGGAGGCGGATCCAGGATGGCGCAGAGCATCTTGCGGTTGATGTCGACGCCGCGGTGGATCGGGTCGGGCTGCTTGAGCGTACCGTTGACGGCCAAGAAGCCAGCGCGCGTCAGGAAGCCGGGGCGGTCTGCGCCGAGGTCGACCTGCTGCAGCTGGTTACCGTTCACGTTCACGCCGTAGATCGAGGCGATCTGCTGGTTCGCGAAGCCGACCGTCGAAAGGAAGATGTCCCTCACGCCGCCATCTGAGTTGTAGATGAAGTCGAAGAAGCGAACATCAGCGTCCCGCAGAGCGATCGCGGTGGCCTCGGTGAAGTTCGGGAACGCAGTCTCGTCCTTCACGACGTTCGCTTCACGGTCGAGGCCGTAATACTCATTGAAGAAGCGGCGAATGCTCGCCATGGCTTCATCGCTGTCGAGCAGTTCTTCGACCTTGGCAGCGAGGCCTGCATTGGTGTCGAGGGCTCCGGTTTGCGCGGCGGCGAGGAGCTCGTCGCTCGGCAGCGAGTCGAAGAGGAGGTAGGAGACCTTGGCAGCGAGCTCGGGACCCGAGAGGCGTGCGCCGTCGTCCGCGAGCACCACGCGGTGCACGAAGTAGGGCGACTGCAGGAGCGCCTCGAGGAAAATCCGAGCCCCGCCGGCGAACGGACTCATATCGGGCAAGAGCTCGGGAGCGAGATTCCAGAGCGCGCGATACTCGGCGACTTCCTCAGTCGTCAGCGGACGCTTATGAGCTTTGGTTCCGAGCTCTTGGATGAGCGCGTCGGGATTGTTAGCGTTGCCAAGTCGGGCCAAAGCAGTGGAGTCTTTGGTGACGTTGTCCGCGACGGTCTGCGCTGCGCGCTCGTAGTCGCTCGCGAGCGTGTCCGTCACGTAGAGGCCTTCTTCGTTGTTCGAGAAGAGAGCGCCACCCTTCGGATCGGGGAAGAACGTAGACGCGAGACCGGGCTCCTGGGGGAGCTTGAGAAGGTCGCGAACGCTCTTTTCCCATTGCTCATGGGTCAGGCGGACAACGCGGAAATGTTTCGGGGAGCCTTCGATGGTGATTCCACCAACTTCGGCCGGCGGGATGGTTGCGCCGCCACCTTGGCTGGACGACGAACCAGAACCGGACTGGTTGTTGCCTCCGCTACCGCTACCCGTCGCTCCGCTTCCCCCTGCGCCGGGGCCGCCGACGCCAGCACCAGCGCCGTCGGGCGACACGGATGAATCCGAGTCGTCGAACGCACCGAGGTTCGCGTTACAGGCAGCGATCAGAGAGAGCAGCGCAACGGGTGCACTTGCTCGAAACCAAGTTCGGAGTTTCCTGGGCCGGGGGGGGAGACCCAAGTTCGAGGCAGGCTTGTCCACGCGGTCAGCATCTCACCACGCCTCCGGCCGAGGTAGGGGCGGTCCAGCGCCGCCCTCCTGTAAATTCTTTTAATCTCACGGGTATTTCCAATCGCCTACCCACTATGTAGGTATTTAGCGACCGGGTGAGAGACCGTCGCAGCCCCCCTTGGACTACGAGCGTGTATGCCAGATTTTTCGTCCTGCGTTGTCTGTTTTCGTACAGGAACGCCAAATTTCACGATTTCAGTCTGCCCTATGTAGAAAAATCTGTCAATACGGTTATTGATCTCTTCGAGCGGCGGGACAGCGGGGACGGATTTTAGGTTCGAAACTGTCTGGAAACGGCGACGCGATCTCGGGCAGTGAGGCCCGAAATCGGGTCAAAAGAAAATGAGAAAAAAGATCGAGTGATTCCGCCAATGTGAAGAGATTCCATTGAAGCGGGAGGTGGGGCGGGCATGTTCGCGCTCACAGGGGGGCAGCTTGGAGGCCCGGTCGAGCTTCTCTTCTGGACCATGGGGGAAGGTGAGCGAAGGTGAAGGCTCGGCTG